>JBFLYO010000073.1:0-1514 GCA_040756745.1 Bacteroidota bacterium | reverse complement strand
AGAGGACGCAAAGGACGCAGAGGACTGCAACAATGAACTTGAATAAGGTGTCGGGCGAGATTGTTGATGCTGCCATGAAAGTACACTCGCGTCTGGGGCCGGGCCTGTTGGAGCGAGCGTACCAATTGTGCCTTCTGCATGAACTCCGTCAGCGCGGGCTTCATGCCAGACCCGAAGTGGTATTGCCGGTCGTGTATGACGGTGTGGCAATCGACGCAGGGTTCAAAATTGACCTGTTGGTCGCAGATGCAGTCGTCGTCGAACTAAAAGCGGTCACGAAACTGCTTCCAATCCACGAGGCGCAGTTGCTCTCGTATTTGAAGCTGAGCGGATACTCCCTGGGCCTGCTGATGAACTTCCACGTAATTCACTTCAAAAACGGCATAACGCGCATGGTGAACAGACTGAGAGAACGATGAGGGAACCTCTGCGTCCCTTGCGTCCTCTGCGGTTCAAAAAGACAGGCGTCGATCTACGACCCGGCAAGGAGTCCACGCGCCAGATCAATAATCGCCGTCGACGCTCCTTGAGGCGCGCTCCGCGAATAGTTCGTCGTGTTGTAGGCAACGATGATCACGGACCGCGTCTTCGGATTGAAATACAAAAATGCCCGAAATCCCGCCTGACTCCCGGTATGCCCGATGATCGTGTCTTCACCGCGTGGATGAATGAAGAACGACAGCCCGATGCTGTCCCCTTGCTTCCCGTCACCGCCGCCGTACGACATGGCCGGCCGCCACATCTCCTCCAGCGTCGAGCGCCTCAACACCACCTCGTACATACGCGCGAGCGCCGAGTCGCCTAACGAGGCATTGGTCAGGAATGCCGCATAGGTCGCCAGGTCGCCGAGCGGAGCGTTCCAGCCGCCATTCGGAATCGTGATCCCCGGATCGAAATCCCGCCCGTTCGCGCGCACGCGGACACGCCCCGCCGAATCGTCGCGCACCGTGTAGTTGTTCGAGCGGTACCGCTCCAGATGATACGGCGTCGTACCGAAATAACTGCGCGTCAATCCGAGCGGTGTGAGGATGTTCTTCTGAACGTAGTGCGACCACGGGTCGCCGCTCAGCTGCTCCACGATCCGGGCCAGATAAATGAAGGCCGGATTGCTGTAGCCATAACGGGAGCCCGGGGCAAACCGCAGACGCATATACGGCATCATCGACACGAGCTGCTCCCAACGCGTCGGCTCGAACGGCTCCCACTCCTGCGCCGTATCCCACGGCCACGTCGGATCTTGCAAGCCGGACGTGTGCGACAGGAGCATGCGGATCGTGATCCCGTCCATCGACCCGAACGGGTTATGCACCTGGCGCAACTCGGGAATGTAATTGACAACGCGATCATCCAGCGTTAGGCGGCCCCGATCGCGCAGTTGCATGACCGCGATGGCCGTGAGTGTTTTGGTGATCGATCCCCAATGGAAGATCGTGCTGCTGTCAACGGGTTCGTTGCGATCGCGATCGCCCATGCCGCGGTGATGCACAGCGAGCACTTTGCCGTCGCGCATGAAC
>JBFLYO010000072.1:0-1842 GCA_040756745.1 Bacteroidota bacterium | reverse complement strand
CCCGGCCTGACGATGCTCTCGATGTACCTGCTGGGGCTCACGATGGCGCTTCTCATGGCATGGATTTTCAAGAAGACGCTGGTGCGCGCCGCAGCTCCCGGGTTCATCATCGAGCTTCCCCCCTACAGAGTCCCCTCCCTTCGCTCAATCCTGATCCTGATGTGGGAACGCGCGTGGGCGTTCCTGAAACGGGCGGGAACGATCATCCTCGGCGCATCCATCATCGTCTGGTTCCTTGCGACCTACCCGAAACTCGACGGCGGCTCGCCATCAGACCAGCTCAAGCACAGCTTTGCCGGGCGCGCAGGGAGAATCATCGAGCCCCTGATCAGGCCCCTCGGGTTCGATTGGAAGATCGGCGTCGGGCTTGTGACCTCGCTCGTGCAGCGGGAAGTCTTTGTCAGCACCATGGGAACGATGTACAACATTCAGCAAGGGAGGGACGGCAGCGAAGGAGTCTCGCTTGCAGACAAGATCAGGCAGGAACGCGATCCCATCACCGGTCTCCCCTCGTTCACTGCGCTCACCGGGATCTGCGTGATGGTGTATTACGTTCTCGCGATGCAGTGCCTTTCCACCATTGCCGTCATGCGCCGCGAGACGAACGGATGGAAATGGCCCCTCTTCCAGTTTGGCTACATGACCGGGTTTGCGTACCTGGTCACTGCGCTCGTCCATTGGGGAGGAACGGCGATGGGGCTCGGTTGACAATGGAGAAGCGATAATGATACCGGCAGGCTGGCAGGAGCCGGCCGCGCTCGTGATAGTAGCGCTGACGGCAATGTTGATGGGATGGCATCTGATCCGTTCCCGACGAAGGGGCAGGACGCGGGCATGCGGGTCAGACTGTGGTTGCTCCGGGGCACCGGAGATCTTTTCCTCAAAACAATAAAAGCGCGCCCAACCTCGCCAAAGGTTTGATGGGCGCGCCTTGATGCAAAAGACTGCACCGCGGCGACGCGGGGCAACCTTTCAGATTCAATATACTGAGAGGTGACCCGTATGTCAAGCGGCTGGCGCGGTCGACAACTGCTCAATGACCAACTACGGAGCACACCATGTTCAGACCATGCGTTCCCTTCCTGTTCGTTTCCATGCTGCCCGTTGCGACCGCCCCGGCGCAGCAAGAGCCCCTTACCACCGTGGGCGCATACGGCGAGCTGCACTACAACGAACCCGACGGCTCACGCCGCGGCCAGGTGGATTTCCACCGGTTCGTCCTCTACGTCGGGCATGCGTTCACCGAAAAGATTTCATTCCGTTCCGAGCTGGAAATCGAGCACACAAAGATCGAAGCCGGGAGTTCCAACGGCGGCGAAGTGGCGCTCGAGCAGGCCTATCTTGAATTCCGGCTCGCTGACGCGATCGGGCTCCGGGCTGGCATCCTGCTTGCGCCGGTCGGGCTGACCAACCTCTATCACGAACCCCCCGTGTTCCATGGCGTGGAGCGGCCGTCAATCGACAGGGCGGTGATCCCGACGACATGGCGCGAGGCGGGGTTCGGCGTGTTCGGCGCGCCGATGGACGGCTTTCGCTACCAGCTCTATTGCACTGCCGGGCTTAAGGCTGCCGGGTTCGATGGGGCGAACGGCATCCGCGGGGGACGACAGGAAGGTTTCGAGAGCGACCCGGTGAACCCGTCGCTCACCGGCAGAGTCGATTATTCACCAGTCGCAGGCCTCGAAGCGGGCGCTTCCTTCTTCGCCGGGAACGCCACAGGGGGTGAGGACAGTATCGGCAGCGTTCCCGTACTTGTGCTCTCTGCCGATGCGAGGTACGCGCTGAATCTCCTTTCCCTCCGGGGCGTTGTTGCGGCGATTTCCATCGGGAATGCGCCGGAAG
>JBFLYO010000071.1:0-1866 GCA_040756745.1 Bacteroidota bacterium | reverse complement strand
GCGGGATCAATCGGCCGGCAGCGAGGAAAGGACCTTCACCGCATCTTCTTGCGGCAAGACGAATGGCTTCACCATGTTCAGGGAATACCCCCGGGACGGCGTGAGAAGCGTATACACGACGCCATAGTCAACCTCATCCCGGAACAGCTCGACACGGGGATTCGGACTGTCGAGCCGTTGTGCTGTTGCGCTCACGACGAACCGGGTGGACGTCTGCTCGAACGTAAACCCGCTGCCAGCGCCCATGACCTGGGCTTCGACCGACATGAACGGCCCGAACTGGTTGGACGGTGGGATCGAGATTGCAGTGATTGAGTAGCCCTGCGGCAGGTGGGAGGGAGCGCGAACCTCGAAACCCGCAAGTTCCGACGCTTTCCGCAGCGCTTCCGCGAGGGTTCCCACCTGGACGGTTTCGTTCCCCCTGCGGACTTCCACGGGAGCGGCCTTGCCACTTCCGGGGGACGCCAGCAGGATCGCGACGGCCGCTACAGCCCCGATGAGCGCAGCTGCCACCGCAGCGAGAAGGTAATGTTTGGGCTTCCGGGTGAAATACATCGTAGTTATCTCCTTCCAGATCCTTGGCAATCTGATGCTTGCGGATCAGTACGATCCAGATGGCCAGAACAGAGTGTAGGATGTCGATGTACAGTTCAGGTTGAACTGTCCATATCCTTCGTAAAGACCAAAGAGGAT
Source organism: Bacteroidota bacterium (assembly GCA_040756745.1). Lineage (GTDB taxonomy): Bacteria > Bacteroidota > Ignavibacteria > UBA10030 > UBA6906 > JBFLYO01. Next base: position 1,173 of record JBFLYO010000071.1, on the reverse strand, counting down.
CTGAACCATTGGAGGCTTGCCGTAAGCCCAATTGATGTAGTGCTAAGGCCAAAGCGTGACGTCGTATACGTAGAAGCTATAACCGAGGAAACCTGTCAGCTGCAGTGAGTTACTGGCGTTCGTATTATCGACAAGCCAGCCGACCGCTAGTCTATAGTCTACCGAAAGGTCCAGCGTGGTGTCGCCGTCGTAGAAATCGACATACTTGAACTGAATCCGCTTCGGGGAGGAGAATGTCTCGATGCTGTATCCCAGACTGTGGTCCCAGTTGTACTGCTGCGTAAAGCAGTAATTACCGGTCTGTGACGGGAACGCTGACCCAGACGAATTGCCAGTTGGAGGAAAGATGTCCGTGGGGTTGGCGGCGCTAGCTGCGGTGATCGCCAGCGCCACGACCACTGTTGCGGAAAGCCCAACGGCCAAACGAATGAGGGTATGTCTGATCGCCATGTTGAAGGCTCCTATTCGGTTGATATGGCAAGGAAATCTCCGCCGTCATCCGCCGAGGATCACGCCGGGATCCCCTGCCGCGAGCAGGAGGAACTGTGGCCACCGAACCGCACGCGAGACTGACGTTCTCCGCGCCTCGCGTGCATGAGGGTACACGCCTTGCTTGGCGGCTACCTAGAGGTTCTTTCGGCCCGTGCCATCTGGCGGCAAGTCGTTTCGCGTCTCAGCCGGTTCAGTGTGGCTGTTCTTCCACTCAACCCATGCGACCGCCAATTCGGTGCGGCTCCGTGCGTCAAGCTTCTTGAGCATACCGCTCACAATCGCCTTCGTCCGCGATGGCGCTATTCCCAATGCGTGAGCCATCTCCTTGTTGCTCTTTCCAGCGGAGAGTAGCTCCGCAACCTCCCGTTCGCGGGGTGTGAAACGCTCAACATCTCTGTCCATCCCGACCTCCAACCCCTCCGTCTGGGGGGGGGGGGGGCATGCTCGCCATCTCGCAAGATACCGCAGGAACCCACCGGTTCTGTAATCGCGGCGTAAACTCTTGGAACGGCAGGGGCGTACCCGGCAACCCCCAGGCCACGAGCTTCGTCTTCCTCAAGGAGTGCCGCCCGCCGAATTGACGGGCAGGCACACTCGCCTCTCGCCTCTTGCCTACGCCAGCAAGCTCGGGTTCATCGCCACCCCGTTGTGGATGAGGAAGCTGCGGACGATGTTCGCCCT
>JBFLYO010000070.1:0-2339 GCA_040756745.1 Bacteroidota bacterium | reverse complement strand
CCCTACCCCTAAGGGCAGAATGTATTCCGTCCCTACCCCTGAGGGCAGAATTTATTCTGCCCCTACAAAGGGGCGCGGAACGCGCCCCCTACCTGCCTTTTTCGGGATACAGGATCTTCGAGATCTGGTACCTCGCATCTTCCAGATGCGCGCGCGTCTCCCTGTCGGCCGCTTTTCGCGTCGCCGCCGCGATTGTCCTGTCGAGCTCCATCAGCTCAGCCCTGATGAGCGACCGTGCCTCGCCCGGCAACGGCGGGGGAGGAGGAATCACGAAACCCGGCGGAAGTCCCGCGGGCGGGGGAGCCGGAGGGGGCGGGTTCAACTTCGTCCCCATGACGTCGAGATATACCCGCTGGATGTTTCGTCGGTAGACGTCGGTCTTCACCTGCGCTTGGCGCAGCTCGCTCCAAACGCCCTGCCGGAGATCCGTCAGCATCTCATTGATGGTATAGGGCTTCGCCTTCCCGTTCGGCAGTGCCGCGCCGGTCACCAGCCGTCCCAGCCGGGCATTGTTCAACAGAATATTCAGAAGCTGTCGTTGACCGGCAAGCACCCGTTCCTCTGCACCGGAGGGCTCGATAAGTGCCAGCAGATCGGGATTGAGCATCTCCGTCGGCGTTCTGAAGCCCTCCTTCACCACAAACGCCATCGCTTCCTTCTGCCGTTCGCGGGCGACGGGAGTATGGACTCTCCCCTCTTCTCCCGCGACCCTCGACGTTTTTACAACACCGCCGACGAGGGACGCGACATGGCCAAGCTCGCGGTTGCGCTGCGCGTTGAGCGAGGAGTACACCTCGCGCAGAGTGGAGTAGTCATCACCCGATTTCGTGGCTGCATTCATCAGCATCCCAGCGATGCGATTGATGTTCTTGAGTCCCAACGTAGTTGACTGAACGGGATCGCCGCCGAGGTCTTCCGTCTGCGCGGTCGGGTCGATATCATCGGCGCTGCCGAAGCGCAGGTACGGCTCTTTCTCCTGGCGCTCAGCGATTCTGCCGAGCGCCGGTTTCTCTTCATCTGGTGTTTTCACTCCCGGAAACACGCGATACCCCCATTCTGTCGCAAAGAGGTCATACGGGCCGATTTTCGGAACGAAGTGCGCGCCGTCTCCCGGCTGGGCAACATAATTGAACCGCCCGTAGTCCATGATGGACGCTTCCGTGCCGTAACGTGCGGTAAACGAAGGGCTCCGGAGACTGTCCACGGGGAACTGGGAGCTCGCCTTCATGTTGTGCGGGAAGCCGAGCGAATGGCCCACCTCGTGCGCGCAAATGTAGCGGAGGAGATCCCCCATGAGTGAATCGGAGAGGGGGAGCTTTGCCGCTGCCGGGTCCGTCGCGCCTGCCTGCACAAAATACCAATTGCGCGCGAGGTTCATCACATTATGGAAGAAACCGATATCCGCATCCAGGATTTCCCCGCTCCGGGGATCGCTGACGTGAGGCCCGTAGGCGTTTTGAATCTCCGAAGGAAGCCACCGGATAGTGGCATAGCGAACGTCTTCCGAGCTCCAGTCCGGGTCATCCTTCACCGGCGGCGGATCTTTCGCCAGGATCGCATTCTTGAATCCCGCCTTCTCGAATGCCTGCTGCCAGTCCTCCACCCCTTTCTTCAGGTACGGGCGCCACTTGTCAGGCACGCCGCGGTCGATGTAAAACACGATCGGCTTTATCGGCTCGACGAGCTCACCCCGGGCGTATGCGGCTTCATCCTTCGGCTCGAGCCGCCAGCGGGCGATGTAGCGGCGCTGCTCGGCACGTTGCGAGTCATAGCCGTAGTCGTACTGGAAAACCCCGAAAAAGCCCACCCGCTCATCCCAAAGCCGCGACATCATCGGCTTTTCCGGGAGGCGCACCATCGAGTGGTGCATGGTAATCGAGATCGTGCTCAGGGAATTGTCCATGGGCACCTGTCCCGCATCGTAGGTCAGCGTTACTTCCGTTTCCAGGTTGTCCGGGAACGAGCGCATCCGTTCCACGAACGAGCGGCCCTTGTCCAGCCGGCGGACGCGCAACCGTTCGCGTTGGAACCTGTTCAGCCCGAACTCCGTCATGTCTGCGGTGAACAGGTCGGTCACGTCGATCACCACCGCGCTCGAGTCCTTGTTATAGCACTGGATATCGAACGACATGAGAATCGGCGGGTTCGTTGCCTTCCGCACGGCATAGCTGATCGGGAGCGAGTCTGCCGCGACGGCGAAGAACAGCACGCTCCTGAGGAGGATCCTGTCGTCCTGGCGGGTCCACTGCACAACCTGGTTGTTGACATTGTCTCCCCCGTATCCGAGCCCCGTCTGGGTCTTTGCCTGACTTGTGACGAGCAGGAAATCCTTCACCAGA
>JBFLYO010000069.1:0-2512 GCA_040756745.1 Bacteroidota bacterium | reverse complement strand
GCAGGGTGTTGATTGCGGGCGGGTTCAGAAAGGGTGAGGAGGGGCGGGGGCAGGTCTTTCTCAATTCAGCAGAGATGTATGACCCCACAGCGAAGAAGTTCAGCACCACGGCCGACATGACATTCAACAGAGCGGGCCACACCGCGACATTGCTGACGAACGGCCTGGTGCTCGTGGCTGGCGGGTTCGGCGCAATGGGCGTCCTCTCAAGTGCGGAGTTGTTCAACCCCGCTGACGGGTCGTTTACTCCCATTGGCAATATGAACGCACGCCGTGGGGGATGCACCGCGACCCTTCTGCTCGATGGCCGGGTGTTGTTCTGCGGCGGCGGCGACCGGGAAGCGACCGCATCGGCGGAGCTGTTCGACCCGGCACGGAAGAGTTTTGTGATGACCGGTGCCATGACCACACCCCGGATGGCGCACACGGCAACTCGGCTCCCCGGGGGCATGGTCCTGGTCATCGGCGGCGGATCTCGCCGCAACTCAGTCCTCGGGAGCGCGGAGATCTACAACCCGGCTACCGGCAGGTTCACCTCGACCTCGAGCATGGCAGGCCCGCGCTACAAGCATGCTGCAATCGACATGAACGACGGGAGCGTGCTGGTGTTTGGGGGCTGCGATGAACGCGACTGGGAAGGGAAGCTCGCGACAATCGAACGGTACATGCTCGCCAGCGGGAGATTCCTTCGGGTAGCAGACCTGCGGTACGCGCGCTTCAAACTCCCCGACGCAGTGGTCGGATTCGCCGACGGGACATTCCTGATCGCGGGAGGCGACCGGGCCGTTGAACGATTCTCCTCGGTCAGCGACGAGTCGTCCGTCGTCGGTATGCTTGACAAATCATATTACTACGCCACGGCAACGGCGCTTACCGACGGGACCGTGCTCATCGCCGGCGGCTACGACGATACCCTTCAGGCGACCAACAAGGCGTGGCTCTGGCGTCCGTGAGTTCGGCGCCTGCCGGAGCACTCGATTGAGAATCTGCACACCAAGTCATATATTGGATCTGGCGCGGAACCCCGCGCCTGAGGGAAGGTGTTGGAGCAGATATGCAGGCATACATCGCGACGACCGAGAACATCACGGTGACCGTCAGGCCATTGTATCTCGACGGACAGTCGAACATCCTGGGCCGGAAATTCGTCTTCGCCTATTTCGTCCGGATTCAGAATGACGGGGACGAGCCAGTGCAGCTGATGCGCCGGCACTGGTATGTACGGACCGGCGAGGGGAACCTGAAGGAAGTCGAAGGGGAAGGAGTGATCGGCCAGCAGCCCGTCATCGATCCCGGCGAGGCGCACGAATACAGCAGCTACTCCGTGCTTGAGACGTTCGAGGGGACGATGGAGGGAACCTATCTCATGAAAAGGCCCGATGGTGAGCTGTTCACGATCGTGATCCCGAAATTTGTGCTCCGCGCCGCAGCCAATTGACAACGACCGGCGCCGCACCAGAAGAACACGACTTCATGGAACCGTACCGCAGGATGCTCCGCGCGAAGATCCACCGCGCCATCGTGACCGACGCGAACCTCGAGTACGAGGGGAGCCTCACCATTCCCCCCGAACTCATGGAGCTCACCGACATCCGCGAGCATGAAGCCGTCCAGGTCTGGAACGTCAACCGTGGAACCCGGTTCGAGACCTATGCCATTACGGGTATCCGCGGCTCGGGGCAGGTATGCGTCAACGGCGCCGCAGCACACCTGGCGAGCCCAGGCGACCGGATCATCATTGCGTCGTTCTCAGACGTGCCGGAGTCGATGATCGACGCGTTCCACCCCGTCGTTGTCTTTGTGGACAACCACAACCTTGCGGTCCGCACCGGGATCGAAATTCCCGGCCCGCATACCCGTGGAGACGACTGTTAGTCACTCCGTGAATTACTGACCCGGGGCAGACCCGGTGCCCATCAGCACGATGCCACCCAGTTTCATGCCGTGAGGGCCGTCGTTTTACCCACCGCACGTGCAACCGTGGCAACCTCGCGCATCAGACGGTCGAATACCTCAGGGGTCAGCGACTGTTCCCCATCGGAGAAGGCGTCGGCAGGGCGGGGATGGACCTCGACGATCAATCCGTCGGCGCCTGCGGCAATGGCGGCGAGGCTCATTGGCAGGACCAGGTCGTGGCGCCCGGTGCCGTGGCTGGGATCGACGATAATAGGAAGGTGTGAGAGTTGCTTGACGGCAGGGACGACGTTCAGATCGAGCGTGTTGCGCGTGTATTCGACGAACGTCCTGATCCCCCGTTCACAGAGGACGACGTTGGGATTGCCGCCGGAGAGAAGATACTCAGCGCTCATCAGCAGCTCGTTGAGCGTGGCGGAAAAGTTGCGCTTCAGGAGCACCGGTTTGTTGATGCGCGCGAGTGAGCGAAGCAGTTTGGTGTTGTGCATAGTGCGCGCTCCCACCTGGACCATGTCCGCGTATTCCGCCACGATCTCGACCTCGGACGACTCCATCACTTCGGTGACGATCCCGAGCCCCGTCTCTTCCCGCGCGCGCG
>JBFLYO010000068.1:0-3064 GCA_040756745.1 Bacteroidota bacterium | reverse complement strand
AGCCAGGTTGCGGATCAAGGGTGCCGGTACCTGCGATGCCTTTTCAAACTCAAATTCCCTACAGCGTCATTTTTCGGTTGGATTGTGTAAGTGATGGTTTTCGCACGGTATTTTAACTGAATTTAGGTCCCAATTGTACCACGTGGCGCCGTGGGGTTGGGAGTGTCTTTTAAGGAAGTAGTGGATTTTACGGGATATTGCGTTTGACCATGGCATGGAATCCAGATACAATTATGATCACAAACAGGGCTCATAGTCATAATTGTATCTGGAGGTGGTCATGCTCGACAGCTTATTATCTGCCAAGGCTCTCAAAAGTCTTTTTCGCAGAACCATTGTCACTGACATGGAGGAGCTTTTCCGGACCCTCGAGACGCGATCCCGTATGAGCGTGTTTCGACGGCTCCGCGAGGTAGGCTATCGGTCGAGCTACACTCATGCAGGCCGCTACTACACGCTTTTGGATGTTCCAAAGTTCGACGAGCGGGGGCTTTGGTTTTTTCAAGAGATTGGGTTCTCGCGTTTTGGGACGCTCAAGGCAACGCTGATCGCATTGGCAGATACGGAGCCAGGCGGCTTCACCCACGAGGAGATCGAGGGATTACTGCACCTGCGGGTCCACAATACACTCTTGGACTTGGTACGCGAGGGGCGTGTGGTGCGCAGTTCAGTCGAGGGCACATACCTGTACATCAGCGCGAAGCTAGAGCGCGGGGATGAGCAAAAGCAAAGACGAGCCGAGGCGTCGCGGGGATGTGCTGGACCGGAGCCTTTGCCGACAACAACGGTGATCGATGTTTTGGCGGAAGCGTTGAAGGCCGGCCGGGTTAGGGTGTCAACGGCTCTGGTGGCAGGGCGCTTGCGGGCGCGAGGGCTGGATGTGATTGTGGAACAGGTGGCGGAGGTATTTAGGCGGTACGGGGTGGCGGCAGGAAAAAAAACGGTGCCGGGCTCGAAGCGCTCAAGGGGATAAGGGAATTGGCCAAGGCGGTGGAGCAACATCTGGAGGAGCAATGTTTGACCCTTCGAGGTGCGAAGGTGAGAGTGGCGAGGCAGGGTGGAGTGTGCCCGGTGTGTGGTGGGCCGAGTCGGGTTCGGAAAAGTGGTCCCCGACAAGGCAGAACGTTGCGACACGGACAGTTCGAAGCGTGGGAAACTGTGGACGTATGCGCCGCGGGGTGCCGGTATCCGTCGGGAGAACGCGTTACGCTACGAGCCTCCGCACTGGTCGAGGAGCTCATTCCGAGGCGGATGGTAGGCTACGACGTTATGGTGTTTGTTGGGATGCAACGTTACCTGGAGCATCGTCAGCGGGAGGAGATTCGCGCGGCGCTTCTGGCAGAGTATGGGATCTCATTATCATGCGGAGAGGTGAGCAACCTGGCAAGGCTGTTTCTCGAATACCTGCTGCGGCTGCACACGAAGCGCTCCGGGGAGCTTAGCGCGGCGCTTAAGGCCGACGGTGGCTGGCCGCTGCATGTAGATGCGACTGGGGAGGATGGAAGAGGGACCCTGTTCGTAGCGTTTTCAGGGTGGCGTCGGTGGGTTTTGGGGGCATGGAAGCTTCCCACGGAACGAGCCGATGCCATCGAGCCGTGCCTGCGGGATGTGGCGGCACGATTTGGAATACCGCGTGCGGTGGTCCGGGACCTTGGGCGTGCAATGACCCGCGCCGTGGATGAGTGGCTGGCGGCGGAAGGGATCGAGATCCCCGTGCTGGGTTGTCATGCGCATTTTCTAAAAGACATCGGGAAGGATCTGTTGGAGCCGTCCCATTCCGCGCTACGGGCTGCATTTCGCAACCTCAAGGTCAGGCCTCGCCTACGCTCGCTGGCACGAGACCTTGGGCGCAAACTTGGCCGTACGGTGGACAGTACACGGCAGGACGTATGCGCCTGGTTGGAAAAGGAGGTGGGATATCGAGATCTTCCCAAGGGCCGGGCCGCGGGCATCGGCGCCGTTCGTGCCGTGGCCCAGTGGGTTCTGGACTACCAGAGCGACAGCAGTGGCGAGGATTTCCCGTTCGATCGACCGTATCTGGATCTGTACAACCGGTGCACACTTGCGCTTCGGGCAGTCGAGGGCTTCCTTAAGGCACCTCCCCGCGAAAAGGGTGTTCTCAAGCCCCTTCAGCGGCTACAAAGAATACTGGCGCCGGTGGGTTGCGAACTACCGTTGCATCCGCACGTGCGGTCCCTGATTGAGCGCGCCAAGCTATTTGACGAGCTGAGAAGTGCATTGCGTCTCGTCCCGCCTTCGGCCGGGAAGCGGGCGGACAATGTCCGGTTCCTTGAGACCGCGACTTCCGTCGGAGAACTGCGAAACATACGCAAGGAAGTCGAGACGCTGGTCTGGTCCCTGAAGGTACGACGTGAGCAGTGCGAGGCAGACTCAGATACTCGCAAGGCCATCAATATGATCCTAAAGCACATCCAGGACCATGGGGAGTCACTTTGGGGACACGAGATTCAATTGCCTGCTGAACAGGGAGGCGGGACACGCTTGGTGGTACGAACCAACAACGACCTCGAAGGTTTCTTCCGAGACCTCAAGCACGACGAGAGACGCCGCAGCGGCCGAAAAGTGCTCACGCAGGACTTTGAACATCTGCCTCCAGAGGCCGCGCTGGCTCGCAATCTGCGTCACAACGACTACGTGGAGATCGTTTGCGGAAGCATCGACAAGCTACCCAACGCCTTCGCCCAGCTCGACGCGGAGGATAGCCGCAGGCGATTGGCCGGTGAAATTGCTACTCCAACCGAGCTTCATCGTTCTCCATGCATTGCCAGTGCCTCTCTCCCTCCTGCAGATAGGCGATTGGTGCGGACTGATGGCATGAAGAACCGCCTCCTGGCAGCGGCTGGAGACTGAGTTGCGTCACCTATTCCGCGCTCCTCTGAGCAAGGCAACCGAAGAATGACGCTGTAGCAATTTTCGGTTGTCGTTACGACTCACCGCTGACACTCAACCTCAGGGCAGCGTACGAATCCAATCGAAACCCTCGAAAACTCCTCTTCGGACATCGTCCATGTCTTTGGTGGATCGCAAGATTCTGGGAGTGAGG
>JBFLYO010000067.1:0-3404 GCA_040756745.1 Bacteroidota bacterium | reverse complement strand
AACCCATTCAACCCGACTACGACCATCCCTGTCGCGATACCACGCGAGAGCCGGATTCGGCTTGAGGTCTACAACGTCCTCGGGCAGTTGGTGGCTACCTTGCACGATGGCAACATATCTCCGGGCAGACACTTCTTCGCCTGGGACGGGAAGAACACTCAGGGAGCCACGCTGTCGAGCGGCGTCTACTTCTCTCGCTTGTCGGTCAATGGTGGCGTTACACTCGTCGGCAAGATGAACCTTATCAAATGAGCACTTGTCTTGACAAAGGACGGTGTCACATGAAACGATTCCTTTTCGCTGCGCGGCTTGCGGCCCCAAGCCTCGTGGCACTTCTGCCCCTGTTGCTGATCTGTTCTCCTTCTCGCGCGGAGGAGCCCAGTGGCGAGGTGATCGGCGTGGAGGTGCACGGAAGCGAGGTGACTATCACGTACAATCTTCGGGGGGAGCCGGACGAGGAATACGAGGTCCGTGTCTTTCTCATCTCCCGCAAACGGCCGGATGTCTCGCGCGAATTGCAGCTGGTAAGCGGGCATGTCGGAACCGGCAAGTTCGCCGGAAAGGTCCGCAGAATCCTCTGGAACATGAAGGAATTCGCGGATATCCAGGAAGGGGAACCGTTCGTATTCCGGATTGTCGTTGACACCGCCGGGACCCCATGGTACTACTGGGTCGGCGGTGGTGCGCTCGCAGGCGGCATTGCGACATACCTCATTGTTAAGGGCAAACCGGCGGGAACGTCAATGACTCCCGTTGTCGTGCCGAATCCGCTCCCCCCGGCACGGTGAATAGGAATTAAACAAACTCGTACGAGTGTGTGCGATGAAACCGATCAGAGTATTTGCCACTCTACTGTTGGCGGGACTGACCGCAGCCCGCGGCCAGGTCACGACCTTCGACAGCAAGGAAATCATCCTGAAGGTTGAGCGAGACAAGACCATCCCGATCCTCACGATTGTGGAACCCCGGTCGACCCCGGGCTTGCCCATCGTCGTCAGCAAAGACAAATGCATTGTGCGCGGTTCGACGAGCGACCCGGCAGGCATTAAGGCAGTACTGGTCAATGGTGTCTCCGTGTCCATTGGCAAGGATGGGGCCTTCGAGGTCGAGCTGGCGCTTCACGCAGGTGTCAATCCGGTGATCGTTACGTCTCAGGACAACGAGGGGAACAAGGCCGAGCGATCTCTCCAGTTCATCCGCGACGTTACTCCGCCGGTCATCGAAATCCTTGAACCGAAGCTGGTCGAGACACGAGGCATCCGCCACATCGAGACACTCACGCTGACGTTGAAAGGGCGAGTCACCGACGAGTACGGGATTCGGACGGTGAGTGTGAACGATACCATCGTCCGCCTCTCTCTCGACAGCGTGTTCACGACGGTTCTGCCGGTCAGGGCTGAGGAGTCCGCCGCAATCATCGTTGCGGTGGATAACGCCGGCAACATAGCACGCCGGGAGTTTGTCCTTCCGCGGCGTCGGGCGGGCGGGACCTTTGACTACACTGCCGCGAGGAACTATGCCTTCATTGTGGGGATCGACGACTATCACGGCGTCTGGGAGAAGCTCAAGAACGCCGTGCGGGATGCGAAAGCGGTGGAGTCGCTGTTCAGGAATTCCTTCCGGTTCGAGCGGATTGTTACGCTTTATAATGAGCAGGCAACCAGGGACAATATTCTTGAGAAATTTGACGAGTTTGCCAACACCCTTACCCGCGAAGACAACCTCGTGGTGTACTATTCAGGGCACGGCGTGCTCCAGGAACGCTCACAGCGAGGCTTCTGGGTGCCTGTAGATGCGGAGGGGCGGTCGACCGCCAGGTATATCTCGCATTCCGATCTCAAGGACAGGATTGCCGGATTCCAGGTGCATCATCTCCTCGTCGTGGCCGATGCCTGTTTCTCGGGCGAACTTCTAAGAGGGACCATGCTGCCCGCTGCCTCCCCCAGTTCCCCCGAATACCTGACCAAGGTGTTTCAACCGCTCTCGCGAAGCGCCCTCACATCCGGAGGAGTGGAGCCGGTGGTCGATGAAGGGAAGGATAGCCATTCCGTATTCGCCTACTATTTCCTTAAGGCGATGCGTGACATCGATGCCGAGTGCTTCTCCACCTCCCAGGTGTATGAGCGGTTGAAGGTCGCTGTGGGTCTGAATGCGCCGCAGACGCCGCAGTACAAAGAAATACGCGACGTCGGGAGCGAGAGCGGGGAATTCGTGTTCGTCAGAAAGTGACAATCACCATGATCGGTCGTCAGCTCCTGCACTACGTGATTGAAGGGAAATTGGGGGAAGGAGGGATGGGGGTAGTCTACAAGGGGACCGATACGCTCCTTCGCCGTCCTGTGGCGATGAAGTTCCTCACCAAGGCGCTTCCCGCCGACGCCGCGGAGCGCAAGCGGTTCCTGCGCGAGGCGCGGTCAGCGGCGACGATAAGCCATCCGAATGTCTGTGTTGTGCATGCGATTGAAGAGGCCGAGGGACAGCAGTTTCTCGTCATGGAGTTCGTCGAGGGGGTAACCCTCAGGAAGTGGGCTGCACGGAAAAGAGCGCAAGCACATGCCAGCGCTTTGCCGATCCGGGATGCTCTCACGCTCGGAATTCAGATTGCCAGCGGACTCGAAGCAGCTCACAAGAAGGGAATCGTTCACCGTGATGTGAAGCCCGAGAATATCATGGTGAACGACGAAGACCACGCAAAGATCATGGACTTCGGACTTGCGAAGCTGGTCGGCGAGTCGAGACTGACGAGGACCGGAGCAACCGTCGGGACGGTGGCATACATGTCGCCCGAACAGGTCCAGGGAGGAGAGATCGATCAGCAATCGGACGTCTACTCGTTCGGCGTGGTGCTCTATGAGATGCTGGCGGGGACAACACCGTTCCAGGCCGAGCATGCCATGGGGATGATGTATGCGATTGTCAACTCGGAGCCGGACCCGATTCTGAAGAGACGCAGGGAGGTCGGTGAGGAACTTGGGCGCATTGTGATGAAATGTCTTGCGAGGGAGAAGAAGGCCAGATATGCGGGGATGAGGGAAATCATTGAAGAGCTCGGAGCCCTCAAGGAGGGACACGAGACAGTCGTGGCGCGGACGGCGGGGAGGACTGTTCGCGGCATTGCTTCCTCGCGGTGGACAGGACGCGCCGCGACGGTCGGTGCGCGCAAGGGGATTCTCTGGAAGGGAGTTGCCATCGTGGTTCTCGTTGCGGCGGCGCTACTCCTTGTTCGGCGGGAGGCTCAGGAAGGGGGGCAGTGGATATCTGTCAGTTCCGACCCTCCGGGATCGCAGGTCTGGATCAATGGAAGGGAGGTGGGCCTCGCGCCGCTTGAGCATGTCCTCGTCCCCGAGGGGCGGGTCGCACTGCGCCTGCTCCTGGCTTCCTATCATCCCGTCGATACGAGCGTA
>JBFLYO010000066.1:0-3564 GCA_040756745.1 Bacteroidota bacterium | reverse complement strand
CGAGGAAGATCTTCCGGCGCTCGATCCCGCGCGCGATCACGTGGTGAAGCGTTCCGGGAGCGTCGAGTCTCGCTTGCCTGGGCATGCGCGCACCCTACCCCGCCCGATCGTACCGAGCAATGCACTGTTGCACTTACGTCCCCTCACGCATCCTTCGGTCGTACCGAGCAATGCACTGTTGCACTTACGTCCCCTCACGCATCCTCTCACAGACTCGAAAACCGACCTTGCGAAAGGGGCCAAAAAGGGCTAATTCCAACCCCGGTCCGAGACCCAAATCGGGCCCTTTCCGGTGGCGCCATTAGCCGATCATGCGTGGCTCCATTAGGGCGATCCGTGACACCCTTACGTCCCCTCACGCCCCCCCCACGCAATCCGGAAGCCGAACAGCGATTCCGGCCGCGGTGCCGAAGTCGTTCGGCATGGGAGCGGAACCGGCGTTCGGCATCCGTCGGAACGGCCGTTCGGCATGCGCCGGAATGGATGTTCGGCATGGCCCGGATTACGCACCTCAGCGCTGGAGCCAATCCGCTGTGCAGCCGTTTGTTGGGCCTTTCGCCTCAGTAGCTCAGCAACAGTCTGTCCTCGACGAGTTCGTCTTCCAGCGTCTCTCCCTCCCGTTGAAAACGTCGAAGCATTGATCTGCCGCATGCAATAAATACTTCCCGTTCAAATAGCCCATCTGGAATGTTTAGTTTGCATACTATACCCCCAGATTTCTTCTTCCCATCAATGCTTAGCGCGACCCTGACGCCTCTGTTCTTGCATGAAGCAATCGCCCGCAAGAGGCGGGCAAGACTGAAGTCTTGCCCCCCGTACAGGATCGCCTGACTACACGCATAAGGTGGATCACAATAAACAAGGTCTCCGGCCTTCGTCGTTGCCATGGTCTCTTCAAAATCTTGGCAGTAGAAAGTCGTATTCTTAACTCTAGTGTGCCATTTCCTGACCCTGTCGCGGAACGCGGTTGGCGTTATGGGATCGTGCACCCCACAGGGCGTGGACATATAGCCGTCAGCCTTTCTGAATCGCACTACGCCGCCATAGCAACTCCTGCTAAGGAAAAGAAGATCGGGACCGTTCGGCTTGGCGTTGTAGGTAGCCTTAATTGCCTCGTACCCCTCAGGCCTCGGCATCGAGTGGTAGAGACGGTACCGGTCTTGATACCAGCCAACGACGCGCTCCGGATCCCGCTGCAGCGTCTGCCAAATTTCAATAAGGGGTTGGAAGACATCCGAGCCCACAGCGCTTGGTGGCCACAGGGTCCCGAGAACGGCCCCACTACCCAAGAAAGGCTCGTAAAAGGTCCCATAGCGGGCCGGAAAGAACGAAGCTATCTCATGGGCGAACCGCTGCTTGTTGCCTACCCATTTCAGTAGTTGCGTCTTGAACGCCGGGATCGTTCGGAATTCGGTCCCGGCGAACAAGTCGAGTGTCGTTTGTGTTGCGCGCATGACGTCACGTTATCCGGAATTGGGATTTTTGTCAAACGTATCCTAGAATCGGAACCCATGTCGGCCGCCCGTTACTCCGCAGAGAACGAACGACTCCGTGCTTTGCTTCGGCAATGTCGCAAGGAATCGGGTCTGACGCAAGGCGAACTCGCCGCGCGACTGGGTGTCCCTCAGTCATGGGTCAGCAAGGTGGAATCAGGCGAAAGGCTCCTCTCTTTTGTCGAAGTCGGCGAGGTGTGCCGAGCATTGGCCGTTGATCTTGTGGATTTCATGCGCGCTTACCAGGGATGGAAAGATGCAACCAAATAGAGATTTCGTTGGTTTACCAAAGTCTTTTTGGGCTGCAATCCGCACTATAGGCCAAACATGCGGCTACACCAAGAGAGGCACGGGCCAAATCAAAATTCCGACGATCAACGAGATAGAGACGGCGTATGGCTCTTTGGGCCTTGATGCCTCACGTCTCAGGAATGAGCAAGAGGCCATTTCCGACTATGCTACAGAGATCATTAGCTACTGTGCTTACCGTGCGGAGGTTCTGAATTCGTTCGTCGAGCCGCGACTCATGGACGTTGACCGGGCGAAGTCCGAATATCAGAAGTTGAAAAGAAGGTTGAAACCGCGATGTCCATTGCCCATGAACAAGCAAAAGGGCGACAAGAAGGCTCCCAATTTCCTAACTGGCATCGTCAATATGCTAATAGAACACGAGATAGGCGCACTTTTTTGCGATTACGACCCTAGGGAACTAACCACTGTAACCCGCGATGGTCTCCCTCTTAGGACTCTGGCGCGACGGATAGATGGGGCATTTCCATCAGCCGTAAATCCAATCGCCGTTTGGGAGATTAAGGAATACTACTACACGACTACATTTGGAAGCCGTGTCGCAGATGGCGTATACGAGTCCCTGCTTGACGGTATGGAGCTGGAGGAGTTGCGCACTGTTGAGAATATCGACGTTCTCCATTACCTAATGGTAGATGCAAGATACACATGGTGGGACTGCGGCCGATCGTATCTTTGCAGACTTATTGACATGATTCACATGGGTTATGTAGATGAAGTCTTCTTCGGATTCGAGGTGGTCGAGCGGCTTCCCACTGTAGTCAACGAATGGGTTGCTCGTTTGAAGTAACGGCCCAACGCCAAGCTAACCGGCGCGGCGCTTTTGCCGCGTCCGTGTTGAGCGCCGTGTTAGCGTGCAAACTATGACTACAGGCGACTGGCATATGTGGCACCGATAGAGGAAAAGAGCAAAACTACGCCAACAAGAAAGACTATGCAGCCAAGCCAGAATAGGAACCATGTGATACGGCCATACGCTTCCGGCCCAAGCCAGAATATTTTCAGCGGGCGTGAGTAGCTTGGCTTTTGACCTTTTCTTACCTTACGGGCGGTAAGCCGAAAATCCAGCACTCGTGAGACAACGGCGGCACAACTAAACAGGGCAGCCAGCAGTAAGAGTGGAAATGACCAAGCGAACATTACCTTGAAAGATCCGCAAGGAACGAACTCGTCGTTTTGTAGAAGGGAGAAACCAACAGCAAGGCCGGACACCGAAAGACCAGAAATGAGAGCGACAGCTACCGATAGCTGAGCTATTGCTAGGCCTTGCCACCTGATGTATCGATCATCCGCCATGTGCTGCCTTTGAGCGCTAACATAGATTGGACGTCAAAAGAATCCTTCTCAAGTGCGTACATATGGATACCGGTGTCCATATGTAGGCACTCCGGTGTCTACATATGGACTCCGCATCCCGCCTCCCGAGTGTCTGGGAAATCCAGGGTGTCAGACCTACACTCTTCACTTTTCGAGCAGCCTCTGGACGGTCTCGGCCGCCCTCGCCATCCCGCCTCGGCCCGTCCTGCGGGCGTGCCTTTGGCACGTGCGATTTCTCTTTCCTGAGAAATCGCCGCTACCCACCTCTTGGAGACCGGTTCCGATATCAGGTCGGTCCAAGAGCTCCTGGGCCACGCGGACGTCTCGACGACCATGTTCACTCGGCCCGTCTGTGGCCCTCGCCCTGCGGGCGTGCCTGCGGCACGTGCGATTCCGCTCTCCTGCGGAATCGTTTACACCCATGCCTTGAACCGCCCGGGGCTCG
>JBFLYO010000065.1:0-4263 GCA_040756745.1 Bacteroidota bacterium | reverse complement strand
GGGCTACGCGTAGGAGCGTATCTCGAGGGGTCGCGACTCTTCAGGAAGTTCAACAATGCGGGCCTCGTTCCGCTGAATTTCAATGAGGCGCTCGCTGACGAATCATCCCGCGATAATGTCGTCCTGTATGACGGCGATTCCATTAATGTCGCGCTGACCGAGGACGTGGTATATGTCAGCGGGGAGGTGTTCGTTCCCTCTCCCGTCCTGTACAAGCAGGGAGCGGGGCTCAGCTACTATCTCGACCAGGCGGGGGGGACGAAAGACCAGGCGGATGACGACAGGACGGTGGTTCTGCTTCCCGGCGGCAAGAAATGGGAGGGGGGAGGACTGTTCGGAGGCGACGGGATCCTGCCGGGCAGTTCGATCTTCGTGCCAAAGAAAATCGAGCGGGAGGACAAGACGCTGCCGCTCGTTCGCGACATAGCGACGATCCTGGCGAGCCTGGCGGCGCTCACGGTTGCGATGGTACAGGTCACGAAGTAGCAGAAGGCAGAAGTCAGAAATCAGTAGTCAGTAGTCAGAAATCAGAGAGCGTTGCCATGTGAGAAGTCAAACCCATCTTTCTGATTACTGACTTCTGACTACTGACTTCTCAGAGCACGCAATGACACAGCGACTGAAACCCTAGTCTAATGCCAGAATCACCAGATTCGCAAGCACGCGAGCTAACGCTTCGCGACATCCTCACGCCCATCTGGAAAGAACGGAAGCGCGTGGCGATTATCGCCGTTGCTGTCGGCCTTGTGACGCTCGGTGTGAACTTCCTGCTCCCCCTCTACTACAAAGCAACGGCCGTGATCCTCCCCGAGACCGACAAGACAAAGCTCGGGATGATGAGCCAGTTCGCCGGCCTGGCGTCGCTTGCAGGAGTGAACGTCCCGTCCGGCGACGTGGCGCGCCTCTACCCGGTGATGCTCACGAGCGAGAGCGTGCTGACGAACGTCATCCGGCACCGCTACGCGTCGGAGCGGTTCAAAGATTCGGTGGACCTCATCCAGTATTTCAAGCTCGACGAGGGGTCGCCGGCAAAGGATATGGATGAAGCCCTCAAGACCCTGAAGGGCCTGATGTCCGTCAGCTTCGACAACAAGACCAGCGTCGTCACGGTCGGGCTCGAGATGCGCGAGCCGGAGCTTGCAGCCGAAGTGCTGAACACCATCCTGAGCGAGCTCGACAACCTCCTGCGGGAGAAGAAAATGTCGAGTGCTTCCGAACAGCGGAAGTGGATCGAATCGCGCCTCGTCCAGGTGGAACAGGAGCTGCGTGAGGCCGAAGAGCGGCTCAAGGGTTTCCGCGAGAGGAACCGCCGGGTCGGGGATTCCCCGCAGCTCATGCTGCAGCAGGAGCGGCTTCTGCGCGACGTGCAGATCAAGGGGACGATCGACGTGGAGCTGAAGAAGCAGGCCGAGCTGGCGAAGATCGAGGAGATCAAGCAGGTCACGACGATCAACGTGCTCGACGAGGCGCGCGCGCCGGTCAGGAAGGAGCACCCCAAGCGCGCCACCAACGCCGCGATCGCGTTCCTGTTGGCGCTGCTGGGAGCAGGCGGGTATTTTGCCGTGAAGGATTTGTACGGGGAGAGGATCGGGGGGTTTGTGGAGGGGATGAAGGCGAGAAAATAATTCAGATATCAGATATCAGATATCTGATATCTGAATTCGGGGAGCTATTGGGCGGAGCGGGCTTTCTTCCCTTCCTGTCTTGAGTAACCCCACCCCTGCCTGCCGCCTGCCTGCCGGCAGGCAGGGCAGGCAGGCCCAGCCCCTCCCGTGAAAAGAGAGGGGGTCGAACACCCTTCCCCTTTTCAAGGGGAAGGGCCGGGGATGGGGTTTCGTAGGACTCCGGACGGGGGTGTCTTCGGACAAAATCGCGTTTTTGTTGTACGCTGTATACAACCAACCAAGATTACACGCTATGCACGTCCTCATCACCGGCGGCGCCGGGTATATCGGGTCGCTGCTCACAGGCGTCCTCCTGCAGAGGGGGTATTCCGTAACGGTCATCGACGATCTTCTGTTCGGGGGAGATTCGCTGCTTGCCTACATCAGTCACCCTCACTTCAGATTTCACAAAGCGAACGTCACGGAGAAGGAAGTTATCAGGCCGTATTTCAAGGAGGTCGATTTCGTCATTCACCTCGCTGCCATTGTCGGCTTTCCTGCCTGCCAGCAGGTCGGGCCGAAGGTGTCGTGGCTTTACAACACGGAGGGGACGAAGAACGTCTACGAGCTTGCGCGGGAGAACCGGGTGAAGCGGTTCGTCTTTGCATCCACCTACAGCAATTACGGCATTGCGGAGTCGGACGCACCGGTGACGGAGGAATCGCCGCTCAATCCGCAGTCGATCTATGCGGAGACGAAGATCGCCGCGGAGAGATACCTGATGGAGCAGGGGAAGAATTCCGACACCGTGCCGGTGCTCTTTCGATTTGCGACGCTCTTCGGCCTTTCGCCCCGGACCAGGTTTGACCTGATCATCAACCAGTTCGTTCTTGAGGCGATCGAGAAGCGGCACCTGATCATTTATCAGAAGAACTACAACCGCTCGTTTGTTCACATCCGCGACATCGCGAAGGCGCTCGTGATGGCTCTCGAGGCGGACATCGCGAAGGTTGGCAACCAGGTGTTCAACGTCGGTTCCAATAATGGCAACTACTCGAAAGAGGAACTGATCGGGATGATCCAGAAATACGTCTCCGGCGTGACCATCGAGTATAAGGATATCACCTTCGGCGGCGACATGCGGGACATCAAGGTGTCGTTCGACAAGATTGAGCGGGTGCTCGGCTACAAAGCGGAGGTGACGGTGGAGCAGGGGATACAGGAGCTCGCGGAGGCGATACAGAGCAAGTTCTTGTATGATCCGCATGCTGCGAGGAATCGCAATGCTCAGTTTATTGTGCAGTGAGAGGTTAAGGGGTGGAGCAGGTTAAGGTTAAGGGGTGAAGCCAGGATGAGAATGAAATCGATGAAGGGCCGGGGTGAAGGGAGGAATCATGTTCCGGTCGTTCAAAGACATGCCAGTCTGGCAGGAGGCGATGGCAATTGCAGAAACTGTGTTCAAGCTGACGAACAATTTGCCTAAGAGGGAAGATTACGGATTGACAAGCCAACTTCGTCGGGCCGCACTGAGCATTTCAGCCAATCTCGCTGAAGGGTTCGGCCGTGCTCACCCCCTCGAAAAGGCGAGGTTCTATACAGTCTCAATCGGGTCAGCAACAGAAACACAGAACCACCTGGAATACGGGCTACGGGTTGGATACTTCCCGGCCGATGATGTGGAAGCTCTTACCGGCCGGCTCGAGAATCTTGTTCACGATACTAACAAGTTGGTTGTGACACTCAAAGATCGCGCAAAGCGCTCCAAAACATGACCATTCCAAACCCTTAACCTTAACCTTGACCTTAACCTCTCACCGATGAAATCTTGGGAGTCGCATTCCATCGTCGTCACTGGTGGCGCCGGCTTTCTCGGCCAGGCGGTGGTGCGCAAGCTGCGGGAGCGCGGCAACCAGAACATAGTCGTGCCGCGGAGCAGGGAATACGATCTGCGGCGCGAGGAAAACATCCGCCGGCTCTTTGATGCGGCGAAGCCGACGATGGTGATTCACCTGGCGGCGGTGGTGGGGGGGATTGGGGCGAACAAGGCGAACCCGGGGAAGTTTTTCTATGACAATGCCGTCATGGGCATCCAGCTCATGGAACTATCGAGGCAGTACGGCGTTGAGAAGTTTGTTGGTGTTGGGACCATTTGTGCGTATCCGAAATTCACGCCGGTGCCGTTCAAGGAGGACGACTTATGGAACGGGTATCCGGAGGAAACGAATGCGCCCTACGGGTTAGCGAAGAAGATGATGCTGGTGCAGGCGCAGGCCTACCGGCAGCAGTACGGCTTCAACGCGATTTATCTCTTGCCGGTGAACCTCTACGGGCCCGGGGACAATTTTGATCCTTCGTCGTCGCACGTGATTCCTGCGCTCATCAAGAAATGCATCGAAGCGAGGAATCGGGGGGAGAAGGAGATCGTGGTATGGGGGGACGGGAGTGCCACGCGGGAGTTTCTCTACGTCGATGACGCGGCCGAGGGGATCGTGCTTGCGGCGGAGCGGTACAACGATCCCGATCCGGTGAATCTTGGCGCTGGCTTCGAGATTTCAATCAAAGATCTCATCCATCTCATCGCGAAGCTGACGAAGTTCGAAGGGAAGATCGTGTGGGACACCTCAAAGCCGAACGGGCAGCCGAGGAGGATGCTGGATAC
>JBFLYO010000064.1:0-5959 GCA_040756745.1 Bacteroidota bacterium | reverse complement strand
CGGAACAGGGTGTCGGCCGGCGGAGATGAGGTTTTCGCCCACTGTGGTGAGCATGTGGCCCGAGGTGCGATGCTCTTCAATCGTCTCGCACCTTTCCCATCGCAGCACGGTCATGGCGATCTCCCAGGCCTGGTCTGATGCGACGGGGTACGTCATTACCGTCCCCTCATCCTTGCTCTTGAGGAAGTCGCTCATGGTGGCGCAGCCGACGATGAACGAGCAAAGTGCGGCCACGACAATCAGTGTATAATGCTTCTGCCTTTCATGAGTGCCTCCAGATGATGGCAACGAGATAATTCACCTCTTGATTATCAATACAGCATTTGCGACCGGCCGCTCGCCGGTTTTGTCGCTTGGGTGGTTTACGATGCCCTGCTCCTTTGTCCAGAGCGTGGTCGATCCCCCGCCGTCGAGGTTTACAGCTTCGACACATCCCAGGCGGAGCAGGAATTTCTGCGCTTCGACCAGGCTCATCCCCGCGGCGCTGTCTGTTCTCCCGTCAATAGCGACGAACAGCAAGGCGTTTGAGGTCTTGCCGAGGCAGGTGCGCGGGTGCCGGTCATACGTGAAACGCGCGCTCGGCAGGATCGAGGGGCTTGCGTCGTGGATGAGCAGAGGGCCGGTCACTAGGACCGCAGCCTCAGCCCTTGAGCCCTCGTAGAACCTGTCGGCTTGAGCTGGTAGAATGTGAAACATCCCGTCTTCTGTCAAGACAACGGCCCCATTCATCATGGTATCGGGTCTGGACCAATCGGGTGCTGTCCGCTGTGTCCTGCTTATCACCGAGTCATTGAGTTCGAAGTACGTGACACTGCCGCCATGTTTCATGTCAAAGAAGCCCCCGTTGAGGGCTGCTACGGCGTGATATCGCTCTGCAAACGCACTGGTTCTTACCGGCACTGAATCACTGTATCCGATGACGATTACGTAGCGTCTCAGAGATTCGAAGGGGAGAGTCAGGATGCTGATCGACTGGCGGCTGTCAAAGAGGGTATCGCTCTGTATCCGGGCCAGGGTAAATGCCCTCCGGTTCTCCTCGACCGATTGGATCGATGCGCAATTGAGACAACCGCGCAACGTCAGTGCGAGGATTACGATGCATGCCCTATGTGCTCGCATGTTCATCGCAGAATCACGGAGTTGTGAGACGATGGAGGTCAGACACGTTCCACGAGCAGTTTTTCACATACGGTGTGCGCCAGTGTTTCGGAGCGGCGTGTCCCGTAGCTGACCAGCATGCTTCCATCGAACGGCTCAACGGCCTTGACGCGCACCCTGGCTCCCAGCCGCAACCCTCTCTTGTTCAGGTATTGCAGGAAGCCGTTTGATGAATCCGTCACCGCGCGAACTCGCACGGTATCGCCGGGCCTGCAACCGTTAAGCGTCGCGTATGGCGTCGCCGCGAGCCGGCCCGATCTGTCAGGGATCGGTTCGCCGTGCGGGTCGATCTCCGGATGGTTGAGAAGCCGGTCGATGCGGTCGAAGAATTCCGGCGCTTCGATGTGCTCGATCTGCTCGGCCAGATCGTGGACCTCATCCCAGCCGTAGTTCATTGTCTTCACGAGGAACATCTCCACCAGCCGGTGCCTGCGGATGATCAGAAGCGCCTCCCGCCTCCCCTTCTCGGTCAGCAGGAGGGGCCTGTACTTGGTGTATTGGACCATCTTTTTCCTCGCCAGCTTTTTCATCATGCTGGTTACAGTCGGCATCTTCACCCCCATCCTCTTCGATAAACGCGCGACGGTGATATTGCCCGATTCCGCGGAAAGCGAGAACAGCGCCTTCAGATAATTCTCTTCGGTCAGGGTGTTCATACCCGAAAGATATGAAAAAAACAGATCAAACTTGACAGTTTTCTGGAAAGGTGTTAGATTAATCTAACTATTTTTCTTTACTGGTCAAACATATTTCGGTGGGGACGCATGAGACGAGGTCTCGCGGCAATTGCAGGGGGGGTTGTGGGCATGGCAGCGTTGATCGGATCGTGTCAGCACCTGGAGCCGGCCGGCCCGGCAGACGATGAGGTGCTCGACGGGACGGTCGAAGGGCTCACGTATGAGCAGGCAGCCCGGCATGCTCAGGGGGATGCCGACTTCAGCCAGGTGTTCACCCCCGAAACGGGACTGGGGCCCGTCTTTGTGGCCACAAGCTGCAGGAGTTGTCACGCGGGGGATGGCAAGGGGCATCCATTCACTACGTTGGTCCGTTTTGGCCAGCCAGCCCCCGGCGGAAACCAATTTCTTGACCTCGGCGGTCCCCAGCTGCAAAACCGTGCCATCCCCGGTTACATGCCGGAGTCCATTCCGGCCGGAGCGACGTACGCGCGCTTCATGCCGCCAATCACGACGGGAATGGGTTTTCTTGAGTCAATGCCCGATAGCGTGATCCTCGCCATGGCCGACCCGAACGACCTGGATGGCGACGGGATTTCCGGCGAGCCCAACTGGATCTCACTGCCTGCCTATATAACCCCATCACCAGGAGCCATCACGCAGGGAGGATGGTACCTCGGCCGGTTTGGCAAGAAGGCAAGCGTGCACAATCTGCTTCAGCAGACCGTCTCCGCCTATAGCGAGGATATCGGCATCGCGTCAGCGTACCTTCCCACGGACGTTTACTCGCGTCGCGACATCGACCCGGAGGTATCAAATGCCGCGATACACAGCGTCGTGTTCTACCTGCAGACCCTGAAGGCCCCCCTGCAGCGTGACAGGAACAATTCAGACGTTGCGGCTGGTAAGCAGATTTTTTCGGACGTCCAGTGTGCGGGCTGCCACCGCCCTCAACTCGCGACCGGGCGCTCACCGATCGAGGCGCTGTCGGAGAAGACGTTCTCTCCCTACACCGACCTGCTCCTTCATGACATGGGTCCGGGGCTAGACGACGGCTACACGGAGGGGAGTGCGCGGACAAGCGAATGGAGAACCACGCCGTTGTGGGGGCTAGGACTTTCGCCGAAGTCGCAGGGGGGGCAGTACTTCCTGTTGCACGACGGCAGAGCGCACAGCATCGAGGCAGCGATCCTCATGCATGGTGGGGAAGCCGCCGGCGCCGTCACCAGATTCAACCAGCTCACACCACTGCAGCGGCAGCAGCTCATCAGATTCCTCGAAAGCCTCTAGCGATGAACCGACGGCAATTCATCGCTGCGAGCTGTGCGGCATGCGCAGCGGGGAGTGCGATGGCTGCACTGCTCGAGGGCTGCGGCGTCGCGACCGTCCGTGCCTCCCTTGACGGCTCGGACCTCGTGGTGCCGCTGTCGGCTTTCCGGATCGCCGGCGAAGGCGAGGCGGAATACAGGGAATCCATCATAGTCCGACATTCGCTTCTCCAGTACCCGGTCTGTGTGTACCGGTTCGGTGCGGCTGAATACTCTGCGCTGCTGATGCGATGCACTCACCAGGGGACGGAGCTTCAGGTGTTCGGCGATCACCTGGAATGTCCCGCCCACGGGAGCCAGTTCGACAACCGCGGAAAGGTGATTCATGGGCCGGCGGCCACGGACCTGAGGGTTCTCCCCACGGACGTCTCAACAATCCACTTGAGGATATCGCTTCGATGACAAAAGCACACACGGTTGCAGCGGCTGCGATAATGTTCGCAGCCACGGCGTTCGCTCAGGCTCAGATCGACTCCACCCTCCTGCGACGCACCGCCGTCGATACCGCGGCGGCAGCGCTCAGCATGGACGCGGCCTACCGCCGGCCCTTCATGTCGGTCGGACGATCCCCGATTTCCCTCGGCGGCTACATGGAGGTGAGCTGGCAGCACCTCGGCACAAATGGCGTCACTGAGGGGCACCAATTTCAGTTCAGGCGCCTGACGCTCTTTGTGTCGTCAAGCATCACCGAGCGCATCCGGTTCCTATCGGAGATCGAATTCGAAGATGGGGCGAAAGAGATCGCGGTGGAATTTGCTGCGATCGATGTTGAATTCGACCCGTTGATGAACCTGAGAGGCGGCATGATCGTGAACCCGATCGGCGGATTCAACCAGAACCACGACGGACCGAAGTGGGAATTCGTCGACAGGCCGATCGCCGCCACGGAGATGCTTCCCGCGACCTGGAGCAACGCAGGCATCGGCTTGTACGGCAAGCACTCCACCGGCGACTGGCTATTCGGGTATGAATTCTACCTCTCGGGTGGATTCGACAATTCCATTATTGCAAACAGCAGCAACAGGACATCTCTGCCCGCTGCGAAGGAGAACCCGGACAGATTCGAAGAGATCGCGAGCGGCAAGCCTCTCATCACCGCCAAGATCGCGGCCAGGAACTCGGAGGCCGCAGAGCTCGGCATATCATACATGGGGGGCGTGTACAACAAATGGCAGGAGGATGGGCTGACGATCGATACGAAGAGACGTTGCGACGTCTTCGATGTCGATCTCAACACCACTCTGCCGTTCGGGACACAGATCATCGGGGAGTGGGCCTGGGTGTTCGTCGATGTCCCGTCGACCTATTCGCAGCAATTCGGAGAGAGACAACGGGGAGGCTTTGTCGATCTCGTGCATCCGATCATCCGCGGGGGGATACTCGGCTGGGAGGCTTCCCTCCTCAACCTTGCATGCCGGGTCGAGTACGTCGACTGGAACGTCGGCACCTTTCGCGAGACCGGGGGAAACATCGCGGACGATCTCTGGAGCGTCATGCCGGCGGTGAGTTTTCGTCCGACGCCGGGGACGGTTATCCGCCTGAACTACCGCATCCAGAAACAGCGGGACCTCCTTGGGAATCCCTCTGAAGTTACAGGGGGATTCCTGTTCGGCTTCTCGTCCTACTTCTGATGGGCACCGCTGAGCGTTGCTACTGCTTGTGCTCCCGGGGATGCAGCCACGGCAGCACGATTCCGAGAATGATCGCAAGCCGGATGGCCGTTTCCCATTCCACATAACCCTGGCCGTGAGCAATCAAGCCATACAGGTATGTGGCAATGATGCTGACCACAAGGACTATAACAAATGTCAGCACGAAGTCGGTGGCAAACTTCTTGAAGTTCATGGCTGATCCTCCCGTGAGGTGTAGTGTACGGTCAATTGCGCCCGCCTCGGGCTCTGCTTCGACGACACCGATTTGATGATGAGCTTCCCGCGTCCCAAAGTATTTAGCGGGTTCTTGGCGCGGTCGATCGCTGCAGATATCACCGATTTCATGTCGGGGCGGTTCAACACGCCAGCCGATTTGAGCCGGAGGGACCGTGTTTGCCCGTCAATATAACAAAAGAAGCGCACGATTCCTCTTTCGTGCGCTTCGTTCCTGAGTTGCGGTGCGGCATTCGCCATTCAGCGATTATTGCGTGCCAGCGGGCTTCATCGGTCCGTCGGAATTCCAGATGTCACGGACGATCAGCCACTTCCCGTCTTTTCTTGCACACACCGTCACGTACTTGCCCCTGTCGACCGTGGCACCCGACTTGTCCGTCACGGTGAACGTCCCCCACTCCCAACCGAGGTCGCCCGAGACGCTGACATCAGAGGTCGTGCCGGCATTGAGGGTCACACCGGCCGCTGCCGCAGCCGCGACGTCCTTCGTCAAATACTCACGAATCGCAGCTTGGCCGCGGGCTGCCGGCGCTCCCGGCGGGTTCAACACGGCGTCATCCGCATAAAGGGCAACGATGCTATCCACGTGCCCCGCGTTGTACGATCTGAACCATACCGGGTTGATTGCGCGGATCGCCGCTTCATCAGCCGCGCGGGTATCAGGTGCAGGCTGGGCGCATTGAAGCGCGAAGACGGCCATGCTGCATACAGCAAGAACCGTCCAGATCCAGTTGCGTTTCATCGAGGTGCCCTCTTGTTGTGAATGATGGTGAGTTACAGTGGATCATTTACTATTAGGACATTTGTCCGGTTACTTTTTTCTCTTGTTTTCAGCCTTACGGCTCTTGTATCTTTGCCTCCCTGGTTGTCGCTTAGGGACTGTGACGCGCAGCTCCGGATGGAAGTCCTTGAC
>JBFLYO010000063.1:0-7570 GCA_040756745.1 Bacteroidota bacterium | reverse complement strand
CACGATACCGCCCGCCGTCGTGCCGGAACAAAAAGTAGATCCCCCCCAGCCACAACGGGGCATTAAGATAGTTCATGTCCCGGAGCTGTCCCAGCAGGAAATCCACAAACCCGAGACTCACGTTCTTGTTCTCGCTGGCGTTTCGCATGAACTCTACGGAAGGGAACTGGTTTGCAACTTGCCAGATAATGTGAGGGAGAAACAGGAGGGCCGCAATCAGAGCTCCCACCCAGA
This sequence comes from Bacteroidota bacterium, assembly GCA_040756745.1. Taxonomy (GTDB): domain Bacteria; phylum Bacteroidota; class Ignavibacteria; order UBA10030; family UBA6906; genus JBFLYO01. Next base: position 7,336 of record JBFLYO010000063.1, on the reverse strand, counting down.
ACCACGGCGTCGCGAGCTGCCTTCTCTGTCTGGTGAGAGCTAATCCCACCACGAGCCCGATCACCATGAACCCTATCGAGTACTTGTTCATCAGCCCCAGACCAATGACTGCACCGAAAAGCATCCAGAGCTTCGGCCGATCACTGCCGAGAATGACAATCACGATGTATCCGGCGAGCGCCCAGAAGAGCACATCGAATGCATTCATCGTGAAAAACTTCCCATGCCCGATGAGGCCATGCGCGGCGACAACCGAAAGTGCCGCAAAACCCTGAGCGAGATTCGATCCACCCAGTCGACGAGCCATCAACGCCGACAAAAGAACGACCACTGCACCCGCCACAGCCGGGAGGAAACGGAGAGCATGAAGTGAGTCGCCCAGTATCATCCGACCGACCCAGAGAATCGCAATCGAAAGTGGGGGTTGATCGACGTATCCAAATGCAAGATGATCACTGCAGGCGATGTAGTAGAGCTCATCCCGGAAATAGTCGTAGTTCCCGTGGAACGCGATCTGAAGCACTAATTGAAACAGCGCAAGCAGGGAGGGAATGGTCAGCTCGTGGGCAAGAATGGAGCGTGCGAATGTCTGTCGATCGTTCACCATAGTCTGAGCAGACACTTTTCGTTGTTCAACAGTTCGATCGCGATCCTCCACCCCGCTGCCTCCGCCCTATCTCGCCAGATCGTCTCGAAAATCTGCCGGTAGTCATCGAACGCAATCTGACTCTTGAGGTGCGCGGTGCGGGAGTAGAGCTGGAAATAGGCGGGCGTCATGGTAATCCTCGTGAGCGTATCGCTGAGCTCCTCGAGAGTCACCTGATTTCCCCGAAGAACTGATTGCTCCCAGCACGTGTACAGCACAAAAGCCCTCCGCGGGGCGACGAACGGGACCCAGGCCTTCGCTTCAAGGAAATAGCCCTGCCCGTCCTTCAGCAGATTCAGCGCGTATTCCTTCTCCTTTTCTTTGCTGATCGTGTTGTACAGATGCACAATGAACGACCAGTACTTCTCCTCGCGCATCCACGCCTTATTCGACTCGGGAAGATCAGGGAACGTACTGACGGGCGGAGCAGCAAGCTTGTCGAGGCGGATGAAGACATTTTCCAGGTGAACGAAGTACCATTGGCCGGCTTCTGTCCTTAGAGTGAAGCAAAACGACGAGCTATCGGCTCCGACGGGAAACGAGGTGATATAGTGGATCAGATCACCGACACGGTGGGCTTCGGGCTCCTTCCCCCATTGGTCAAGAGGAATGCCGGCGCGGAAGGCCTTGAGGTATCCGAGCAGCGGCTCGGTCAGGGAAGGATGATACGGCTGGATGCGTTCCGCCGTGATCTCATCGCGCATCAACGCCCGCGTAAACTCGCGCCAGAGCGTATCGGCATCCTGCGCGTGCGCCAGCGCCGTTGTCGACGTGAAGAGTAGGAAGAGTAATGACGGTTTGGATGGAATCATGCCACTACCAATTTCCCCAAGTCCCCCGCTCCCCTATTCCCCGAGTCCCCTTGCCTCCCGGTCCCCTTGTCTTCCACACCCCATGTCCCCTTGTCCCCCCCTGACTTCTGATTTCTGACTTCTGATTTCTGACTTCTGATTACTGACTTCTCCCAGCTACCAGCTTGTAACACGCCGCCGTCGCCTCCGCCACCTTCTGCCACATGTAGCTCTTCCTGATATGCTCCCTGAGCGCATGCGTCTTCTCCGCCTTCAATGCAGCGAGGATACCATCTCTAATTGACGCAACCGAGCCCGGCTCGACGTACCACGCATGCTCCCCGAAATACTCGCGAGTGCCGCCGTGCGGGGTGATCACGACCTTCGCACCCGCAAGGCCGGCTTCGAGAGCTGCGATGCCCGGAGTCTCGAACTGCGAGGGCAATACAAATGTATCACACGCTGCATACGCCGAGGCGAGCATCTCTGATGCATTGTCCAAACCATCGATCAACAGGATTTTCTTGTTCTTCGCCGCTTCGGCACGACATGCGTCACCGTATGAACCAGCTATGAATCTTCCGATGATCACGGCCGGGCGGCCGATCCCCGCGAGAGCCCTTATTAATGAGAGAACGTTCTTGCGCTCGTGACCCGTGTGACCGACATTGAGGATGAAATCCTTCACCCCGTATTTCTGAACGAATGACGTGGGATCGGCCGTATAGAATCGTTCATCGACGCCATTGGGAATGACCGTGATTTTGGGGTTTGACAAATCAAACCCCGACACGATTAATTCCGCCTCGGCGTTCGTATTCGGCAATACGCGATCCGCCCATCCGCAGATATCCGCCGCGATGCTATAATCGGACCAGACCCCCCGGGCGTAACGCTGGATGAATCGGGATATTTTGAGAGCCCGCCTGACGAATTGCGGCGTGTGCCGACTGTAAATAATCGGCGAGACGACGAGCGGAATCCCCAGCGCATGGATCTCCCTCGCCAGGTGATATGTCCCGATGTTTGCCGCAAAGATGTGGACGATGTCGCAATCACCCTTGCGCAGGGTCTTCCAGGGGTCGAAGAACTCGACCCCTACACCATAACGGGGTAAATGTCTCGCCGTCTGCTTGATCTGCGTGCTCGGTCCCCCATGCAGGATCGAGACCGCCTGGTATCCTGCGAGAATCACTTTCATAAAAACCTCCGTTGCAGACGGGTGAACTGCCGGCCGATCTCACCGCGGAGATCGAATTCGCGGATCCTCTTGATGTCTGAAGGGGGACGAAAGGCCGGAGCGGTGGACCAGGACAGACGGTCCAGTTGTTCATGGGCGCCGCAGGGGAGAAGCGCCGACTTCCCTCGGGCCAGAGTGACGTCAAAACGGATATCCACAGGACTCGTCCCGCCGGCGTCCGAGCCCGCAATCGTCGCGCCGTCGATCTGAATTACAGGTTTGATCAGTTCCCGTCTTTGCCACCATTGGGCGTATTCGCCAAGTGTCAGGGGAAGGATGCCGTTCCCCTTTGACAACCGGCATAATTCACGCACCACATCCCACTCCCGATGACCTGGATGATGGTAGAAAAAGAGAGGCTCCCCTCGTTGTATCTTCCGCTCAGCCGTGTCCGAATAGTACGCCGACATTTGTGCGGAAGTGAACCCGGCCCTACGCAGATTCCCAATCGATACCGGATGCACCGGCACCTGAAGCGTTTTGAACCTCATCGCCCCGATCACCGGTCGCTGAGGAACCGTGTCGAACGCCCAGCTGAACTCAGACGAATAGCTGAAGCCCTGCTCGTCAATTATCCTGCCGAGATCTGGACTCCAGAATCCGAACGGTGCGGCGTACGACAAAACGGAAACCCCCGACTTTTCCAGCAGTTCTCTGCCGTGCCTGACATTCTCCGCATCCCTGGGTCCATCCAGGAATATTCTGTGCTCGTAGCAGTGCAATCCCACCTCATGCCCCCGCAACTCCGTAAATCTCGACAGCCATGACTCATGACTGCGCACATCCACAAACCACGAAAACCGAAGCCCGGAATCCTCCGCTATTGAGCTGAGTTCCTTAACCTCAACCTCATCACAGCCATCCGTGTCGACCCTTAGCGCAAAGACCCCCCTCCATCCTGCCGGGAATTGCGCGAGCCGTGCGTACGGCAGCCCTCGCACATGATGAAGATTCTCGAGCGCAGCGTGAATGAGATGCTGCACCTCACCTTTTCCCACCCTCGACACCCGTTCAGAGGGAAGCCGTTCCGGACGGGCATAGAAATAGCGCTCCGCCGCCCTGAAATCCTCGATGGCATTGGCGGGATCAAACGGCAACACCACCCCCCACCCTCCGTGCACCTCGCCGAAGAAGACACAGAAGACATTCTCCTGCGTCCGCAGACAATTTGCCTCGCGCGGTAAGACGCCCTCGGTCTCAATATCCATGAGGGAGATGCCGCCCATCAGGCTGCTCTCGTCCTGGCAGAGGTATCGGAGCCGGACCGGATCTGGAGTTGACTCTACAAGCCCTGTTATGAACCCCGCATATCCTAACACCGCACCGCCGGAGCGGAGGAATTCTTTTAGGTACGCGATTTCATGCGGAGTCAACACACGCGCCGCAATGATGACGCTGAATTCAGACGGTCCTCCTTCTCCGATCGGAACAGCGCCATAGGGAACTCCCTCCTGTCGCAGCAATTCCTCCCAACCGAGCGAGAAACCTATCATCCCAACCCGGAGATTCATGCGAGGCGTTCCTTCAGGTAACGGAATTCTTCCCTGGGGATCCCGCCCATAAGGGTGAGGGCCAGGATATAAATAACAGCAGAGATGCAGAGGGCGATTATCGGGGTTTGATAAATCAACCCCCAACCGATGAACCGGGTTTGATTCATCAACGCCCAACCGGTCAATGCCATGACTGCCGTCGCGACAACAGGCTTCAGCAACGTGGTCCACGATGGGATATCCGTGACCACCATCGACTTCCGGATCAAAAAAAGCAATATAACCGTTTCACCCACCGCAATCCCGATCGCAGCGCCAGGGGTGCCAAGGAGCCAGGTGAAAGCGAAGACTCCGACGCAGATCAGGAGCGCGCCGCCCCCCACAACGATAGCGTAGTCCGTCGTCCTGGCAAAGGCCATCAGCGTGCAAACGAACAACGAGTTTAGCATCGTGACGACCACGTATGCCATGAGCATCCGGAAGAGCGGCACAGCTTCCTCATAGCCGGAACCGAACACAAGGCCGACCGCCGGTTCCGCAAGCATGATCGCTGCAATCGTGAGCGGGAAGAGTATCACGACCATCGTCTTGAGCATTACTGAGAGCAGCACCGGGTACTCGCCGGGCTTCCACGTGGCATAGCGTGTTGCGATCGGGAGGAACAGCGCGTTCAGCGTTCTGTCCATGATCAGGACGACGAAGACCAGTTTCATCGCGGCGCTGTAAATGCCGACGTCCGCATTGGACATGATCATGGCGATCGCGATGGGAGGCAAGTTTGTCACGCTTTGCGTGAGAAACATCGCTGCACCCACCGGGATATTTTCTCGCATAATCCCGCCCCATGCCGCGGGATCCCATCGCAACGGTGGAACGCCGAACCGCGAGCGATACTTCACCCCCATGTAGGCGACGGCCGCCCAGTTTCCCACGAGGAACGCCACGCCGGTCAGCCGGACATCCGCCGCCGATCGAACCAGCAGGACCGCCACAATTGCATAGAGCAACGCATTCAGAAGCCGGGAAACGGTGATCAGCCGGAAATCTTCCTTCCCCTGAAAGAGCCAATCTAACGACATCGCCATGGGGATGAGCGAAACGGCGTAGATCAACACCACATTCCGGGTTTCGGCGGGCGTGCCTGTCAGTGCCAGAACCGCGGCCGTCATGATCAGAAGCAGGGGCACCAGGAAGAGGCGCATCGACAGAATGGCACCCACTCGGGGCATCATTCCACCCGGCGTTGCCGCCGCGTTCCGGGCTTCAAGGACCTGAATGCCGGGGCTGTTCAGGAGCGTAAGGTATCCCAGCACACCCAAACCGATGTTGATCAAACCGAACGCTGAAGGGGCAAGTATGCGGGCCAGATAGACGGTGACGAGGAACGAAATCGCACGACTTCCAACGTCCCCGGCAAGAACTGCGATCATATTCTTGAGCGGCGCTTTCATGGGCTGAGTTCCTCGATCACACCAAGCAGCCCCTGTTCCCTCCGCTCCATGGTAAATCTACCTGCGATCGACGCACGCGCCTTTTCCCCTTGCACGGGCAAAGCGCCGAGCGCCGATTCTATGACATAGACGAGCCCTCCAAGATCCCCGTACGGGACAACGAAGCCAACGTCGGCCATGGCAGTCGCGATCCCTCCGACATCAGTGCCAACAGGCACACAGCCGCAGAGCATTGCCTCGCAGACCGCCCCGGGGAGTCCCTCGAACGCCGAGGGCTGGCAATACACCTTCGCCCTCCTGTAGAGCTCGCGCAATTCGTAGCGCTCAACCCGTCCTTGGATGGTCAGGTTGTGGGGGGCGCTGGCTCGCAATTTGGGAAGCAGTCGGTCATGAATACCCACAATCCGGAAAGGAATCTCCGGTCGGCGGCGCGCCGTTTCAACGAGCATGTCGATCCCCTTCACCTTCAATCGCTCCTCGGTATCGCACACCGCGACGGTTAACACGAACGGCTCTTTCTCCCCCTCGGGGGTCCAGAATTGAGCGTCGAATCCTGTCGGAAGGTATTCGAGGTTATCGCCGTCGTATTGCGCGCGTCGTGCCGCGAGTCGCATGAGCGAGGTATCGACCGCAAGAACCTTGTCGGCGTTCCGCAGCGCATATCCCGCGAGGAGAGATTTCCAGGGGGAGAGCCAAAGGCCGTAGCCGAGCTCAGGGATCGCGGCGACGTCTGCTCCGCCGATGGCAATCAGCGATCGTTTTCCAAATCGCCGGGCGGCAAACACGGCGGCCGAGGCATACGTCGACGCAAACCAGACAAACACGATATCGACCATATGCACCCGCCGGGCGATGCTCAGCGGTGCGCGGGGGCCTGAGCCTACGAGGTGCTCGACGTCATAATGCTTGCCGAGCAATTCGAGGTCTTGCGTGATGAAGGGGGTAACAAACGTCGAGGTAACGAGGATCTTCACGCGCGACAAGCGTGGCCGGGGCGGTGTTGGTGACGGGGATCGCGGAAAAGATACGGGAAACGGCGGGAACAAGCAAGACGGGCCGCCAAGGGCGGCCCGAATTCATATATCTGATATCAGATATCTGATATCTGAAATCGACTGAGGGGGTCAAAGGGGGTGGGCTTTCACTTCTTCTCAAACCTCAGCGACGCCGAGTTCATGCAGTAGCGGAGTCCCGTCGGCGCAGGCCCGTCATCGAACACATGACCCAGGTGCGCATCACAACGGGTGCAAAGCACCTCCTCACGCACCATGCCAGACGTCCGGTCGCTTTCGATCCGAATGTTTTCCTTTGCGATTGGAGCGGTAAAGCTTGGCCAGCCGGTGCCCGACTCGAACTTCGTATCTGAGCTGAACAGTTCCGTACCGCAACAGATGCATCGATAAGTCCCCTTGTCGTGCGTGTTCCAGTACTCTCCCGTAAATGCGCGCTCAGTCCCTTTCTCGCGCGTGACGCGGTATTGCATGGGGGTCAATTGCTTGCGCCACTCTTCTTCCGTTTTGACGATCTTCGGCTCCATCACGTAGCCTCCCTCGGTTGTGTAGATTCGAACGGTATCGGCGCTCCGTTCGGAGCGCTCCTGCACTATCGGATCACATGCCCGACCCCGGCCGCACCCACAGGCAAGCAGAACCACCACAAAAGCAAGAGTCGCTTTCACTTTGCCTCCATAGAATGCACCACGCAGAGGGAAAGCA
>JBFLYO010000062.1:0-7570 GCA_040756745.1 Bacteroidota bacterium | reverse complement strand
CTCCACTTAATCGGTTAGCGGGGCTCGTGGGGGTGGGTGGGCGCCGCGCAACCCCGCGCCGCCGGCGCTTTCCACCCACCCTGCCGATGGAATGTATCCTTCGGCCGGCCGGATGGGAAAGAGCGTCGCAGGCGAGGCGTCGAGCGTGAGGCCGGATTCCTCGAGAGGGGAGATATCGTCGACGATGTAGATGCTCCTGCCGTGCGTCGCGATCACCAGGTCCAGATCACGGGGATGGATGACGATGTCGTCCACGGCCACGGTGGGCAGTCCTCCGAACGGCGACCAGGTGGCGCCGCCGTTGCGGCTGCAGAAGAGACCAAACTCCGTGCCGGCAAAGAGTAGGGAAGGGTTCTTCACCCCTTCGCGCACGACCTTGACCGGCCCGTCCGCCGGGAGGTTTCCCGCGACGCTCTCCCAGGAGTTGCCGCGGTCCCGGGTCCTGAACAGAAGTGGGGCATAATTGCCCGTCCGGTACGCAGCGACCGCAAGGTAGGCCACGTCCGCGTCATGGTGCCCTGCCTCAATGCGGCCGATCCACTGTCCGCGGATGGTTTTCGGCAGGCGTTCCGTCAGGTCGGCCCAGTGCGCTCCCTCGTCGGTGGTCACCCAGAGCTTTCCGTCATCAGTCCCGGCCCAGAGCATACCCTTGCGCAGAGCTGACTCCGCCAGGGTGTACACTACCCCGTAGTTCTCCGCTCCACTCCCCGCCGTGAGGATCTTCGCCGGGTCGTTGGTCGAAAGGTCCGGGCTGATCGGATGCCAGTGCTCTCCCCGGTGTGTGAGCTTGAACACCCGGTTGCCCGCAAGATAAAGCGCACCGGTATCATGGAGTGAAGGAATCAGCGGTGAGTTCCAGTGGAAACGGAACGACTGCTGTCCCTCGTTCGGCTCGGGCCTGATCCCTTTGATCTCCCCGTTCCGGAGGTTTGTCCGGTGGACATATCCCTGCTGGGACTCCGCGTAGATGATGTCACGGTCAGTCGGATCGAACACACAATAGAACCCGTCGCCGCCGCCGAGGTTGAACCAATCTGTGTTCAGGATCCCTTCCTTCGACCTCGTCCTGCTCGGTCCGACCCAGCTCAGATTGTCCTGTAGTCCTCCCGCGATCCGGTAGGGCCGGATCATATCGACGGCGATCCTGTAAAATTCTCCGGCCGCGATCTTGTCGAGAAACACCCAGCTCTTCCCCTTCGCGAAGCTCTGATACACTCCGCCGTCCGTGCCGAGAAGAAGTCGTTGTGTGTTCCTCGGGTCAATCACCAGTTCGTGGCAATCGGCGTGCACGCTCTTGAAGAAATCTTCCTGGAACGATTTGCCGCCGTCGTCGGACACGTGCAACATGTATCCGAGCACGTAGACACGCTGGTCAGTCTCCGGATCGACGCGGATCTGGCTGAAGTAGAAGGGACGCGGGTTAAGGCGACTGAGCCGCCTCCAGTGCTCGCCGCAGTCGTCCGAGCGGAACACGCCGCCCCCCCGGCTCAGCACGTTATCCATCGAACTTGGCGCCCCTTCTTCGCTCTGCACAATGGCGTAGACGATGCGGGGGTCCTTCCGGTAGACGTCGAGGCCGATCCGGCCGGTGAGACCCGGCAATCCGCCACCCAGTTTTTTCCATGTGGCTCCTCCGTCCGTGCTCCTGAAGATCCCCCCGGCGTCGCGCCCGCCGGTTGCGGCGGCACCAGAGTCAAATGACCAGGGTGTGCGCCTGCGGGCATAGAGCGCTGCGTACACCGTGTCGGGGTGAGCGGGATCGAGCGCAACGTCGCCGCACCCCAGCTTGTCGGCGAGGTCGCCCGTTCCCGAGAGCACCAACCGCCATGATCCGCCACCATCCGTCGTCTTATAGAGGCCCCGTTCAGGTCCGGGAGTCCAGAGATCCCCCATGGCAGCGACGTACACCGTACTCGTGTCCCGGGGGTGGATCGCAATCCGGGCGACCGTTTTGCTGTTTTTCAGTCCGACGTTCCTCCACGTTGCTCCCGCATCCGTGGAGCGATACACGCCGTTGCCCCAACTCGAGCTGTTCCGGTCGTTCGCCTCGCCGGTGCCGACCCACACATGCTTTGAGTTCACTGAAGAGACGGCGATGGCGCCCACCGCGGCGACCGGCTGTTTCTCAAAGACTGCGTCGAACGTCGCACCGTTACTGGTGGTTTTCATCACTCCGCCGGTGCCGAGGCCGACGTAGAAGGTGAAGATGTCGGATGGGTCGAGGGCGATCGAAGATACCCTTCCCCCCATCGTGGCAGGGCCGATGCTTCTCGCCTTGAATGATTTCAGCAGCAAAGTGTCAGGTAGATCCGCTGCCTGTGTCGCGGGCATTGTGCCGAGCAAAAGCGCTCCTGCCGCCCAACCTATTCCCATCCAGGGTCGCCGGAGCCGGCTCGTAGTGTGTCCGTGCATGATCCTCCTTGCAGTGGTTCTCAACGTGTGGTGTTGGCTTCGAGTGCGAGCAGGGCGAGTGCAACGCATGCAGCCCAGGGAAGCACCCTGAATTCGCCCCTGCTCAATGCGTGGCGGAGTTCGGCCCGCGTCATGGTTACCAGGCGCTGCGCTTCAAGATCATCGGAGCGCGGGGACGATGTCTGTCGCGCTCCCCGGGCTAGGAACAGGTGCGCTCTCCCTCCCCCCCGGTTGCCGTCAGCAACGTACGAGCCGAGCGAGATCCATTCTGCGGCTTCATAACCCGATTCTTCAAGGAGCTCGCGTCGGGCGGTTGCCTCCGGCAGTTCTTCGGGCTCGCAGTACCCACCGATTGGTGCGAGCGTTTCGCTTGCTCCCACGGCATACTTTGTTTGACGGAACAGAATGAACCGGCCGGCGGCTGTTTCCGCGATGACGTTTACGTAGTCGGGCATCGCGAGCCACGGCCAGTCATCGATCACGCGCCCGTCCGGAAGCTGGATGCGGTGATCTTCAACGGTGAGATACCTTCCCCGGACAAGTACGGGGGTGCGCGACAACGTCTTCCAGGGGGACATGAGATGTGGAACGATGGACGTCCAGTGCCGGTTCGGGAAATTATACGCGTTCGATGCCGGAGAAACAAGGGGGCGACGTTGATTGCATATCAGGCGATTTATTGCTTGATTGCGTGTTACATTCTCCTTCCGATGGAATGACCCGGACTATTCCCTTCAACCGTGCATCCGTGGCCGGCAGCGAGCTTGCCTATATCAGTGAAGCGGTCGGCGGTGCTCATTTGTCGGGCGACGGCACGTTCACCAGAAGATGCAACGCCCTTCTCGAAAATATCCTTGGTGCTCCTAAGGTCCTCCTGACGACTTCGTGCACCCACGCGCTCGAAATGGCGGCGTTGCTGCTGGAAATCGCACCGGGGGATGAGGTGATCATTCCGTCCTTCACATTCGTCAGCACTGCGAACGCCTTTGTCCTTCGGGGGGCGCGGCCGGTCTTCGTAGACGTCCGCCCGGACACGCTGAATCTCGACGAATCGCGCCTCGAAGCGCTCATCACCCCGAAGACCCGCGCGGTGGTCCCTGTCCATTATGCCGGGGTCGCGTGCACGATGGATCGCATTCTTGAGGTGTCGGCCCGCCACGGGGTTGCAGTGGTGGAGGACAATGCGCACGGACTCTTCGGTACCTACCAGGGGAAACCCCTCGGCACTTTCGGTACCCTGGCGACTTTGAGTTTCCATGAGACGAAAAACATTGTGTGTGGCGAAGGGGGAGCGCTGATGGTCAACGATCAGACTCTTGTGGAACGCGCGGAGATTGTCCGCGAAAAGGGGACGGACCGGAGCCGGTTCTTCCGCGGGCAGGTGGACAAATATACGTGGGTTGATGTCGGCTCGAGCTACCTCCCGTCGGACATCCTGGCGGCGTTCCTGCTGGGTCAGCTTGAGCGACGAGACGATATCCAGGAGGCGCGCAAACGGATCTGGATCGCGTATGATGAGCGCCTATCGACGTGGGCGTCCCGAAACAATGTCCGTTTGCCGGTCGTCCCCCCCGGCTGCGGTCAACCGTATCACCTCTACTATATGCTGCTCCCGTCGCTTGCAGCGCGCGAAGGGCTGATCGCGCATCTCCGTTCGCGCGGAATCGCCAGTGCCTTCCATTATCTCCCGTTGCACCTGTCGCGGATGGGGAAACTGTTTGGCGGGAAGCCGGGGGACTGCCCCGTGACCGAATCCGTGAGCGACCGGCTCTTGCGTCTCCCGATGTACAATACTCTGAGCGGAGATGAGCAGGAGCGCGTGATAGAGGCGGTGGAGGGGTTCAGACCTTGAAGGGGCAAAGGGGGAACGGAGAGAGAAGAGAGAAGAGAGGAAGAAGTAGCTGATAGATGTGATTGTGGATTGAAGTGCGCACAACGGCGGGCAACTTTTGACGCACCATAACGTCTTGGAGGGAGGAACCGGACTCTAAATCCTGCTACAACACATGCTCCTAGCTGAAACACATACCGGGCTGATCAGGGGACTTATTGCGCTATTGACGCTGCTCCTCTTTGTGGCTGCAGTGGCCACCTTCATCAACTACGCGAGCTCGCCGACGGATGAGAACGTCTTCGCCCGCACGAAGGCGAAGATGAACCTGTATGTCACCGAGAACATCCCTGCCATTCCGCTGAAACGGATCACCGGCGCTCCTTACGCCGCAGGCGAGGAATCTCCCGATCCCTTCGTTGCCACGGGGGATCTCATCAACCTTGTAGGGACGTCGGCAGTGTACACGCGCGACGAGCTTGCGCGTGCGCTTGCAGCGGCTCCACCCGATTCAACGATGGTCCTCACGATCTATCGCGCCGAACGAGGCGCGTTCATTCCCTACAGGGTAGAGCGACGGGCGGTCGCAGACAGCATGGTAACGGAGATCAGCGACTTCATCGAGGTTACGGACGTCACGCCCGGCGGCGCCTCCGACCGCGCGGGGATGAAGGTCGGCGATCTGATCTTCCGGATTAACGGCCAGGGATTCAGGAATGAACAGGAGGCAGATCAGATCCTGCGCCGGGGTCAGGCGGGCAAGGCCATCACGTACGAAGTGTTGCGGAGGAACACGCGGCTGGCGCTCCATGTCACGCTCGCGCAGTTCGGGTTTCCCGTCTCGCTCCTTGTCTTCAGTCTCTCCGGCATGTTCACGTTCGGCGTCGGTGCGTTCATCGCGCTCAGGCGCCCGCGGATCCGCGCGGCGCGGGCACTTGGGGTGGGACTGCTCCTGTTGGGCTACTTCGTGACGGTCGTTCTGATCCGCCGCGATCCGGAGGTGGACCTCTTCGTGTTTCTCCGAAACGCCATGGTCGTTGTATCAATCCTGTTCGGGACGGCGATGCTGCTGTGGTCGATGGCGTTGTTTCCGCGCGAGCGGCCCGACCTGACAGCGCGGAAATGGATCCCTTGGGGCGGGTACGCCCTCGCCTTCGCCGGGCTGACCGCAACGCGCTTCTTGGGCGACCTGGCCATGCTCGGAAGCCTGGCGGCAATTGTCATGTATTACGGTGCCGTCCGGATCGTTTACAGGAAGGGAGCGACGGCGGAACACAAGCGGCTCAGCCGGGCGATCAAGTTCACGGGAGCTGCAGTGGCGGTCGTTTCGATCGGCTCTATGGTCGCAGCCCCATTCTTCGGCCGGCTCGGGATATTCTGGGTTATCGGCCTTGCGCTTGCCGCCATTCCGCTGTCGTACCTCTACACGATCGGACGGTACCGGCTGCTCGACCTGAAAGTCAGGATAAAGCGAAACATCCAGTATACGCTCGTCTCCGTAGCATGGGGGACCCTGCTGGCATACGGACTGCTTGAACTCTTCGTGCTGTTTTCGGCGAGGGAGCTGCATTTTCCGGCTATCGTGATCCGCGGGACGTCTGTCGAGGTTGTGACCGAACCGCATGCCGGCACCCCGCCGGAGTGGACGAACCGGTTTGTGCTCATGGCGCTTGGCGTCGCGCTCTGGTACGGCTTCTGGAAACTGAGGCGTGCCGGCCAGTCATGGATCGACCGTAAATACTACCGCACCCAATACGACTACCGGCGCGCCGTGAGCGAACTGGGGGCGGTTCTGGCAAAGACGCTGAGCATGGCCGACCTGGGGAGGGGACTGGCAGAGCGCCTGGCTGCGCTCATGCAGGTGAAGCGTGCGGGCGTGTTCTTCTTCCGGGATGGTTCGGTTTCTGCTTGTCACGAGGCGTACGGCATCGAGCACGAGCGCTGGGCGGCGTTCTGCACTCCCGTGGAAGAGGGACTGTTTGCCGCGCTGCGCAATGCGTCGACGTCTCTCCGCAGCGAGTATCTGCCCGCGCCGATGAACGAGCAGTTCCGGTCCTACGAGTTCCATCTCCTCGTGCCGGTGCGCTCCAAGGCCCAGCTCCTCGGGGCTCTCGTCCTCGGCGAAAAACGTTCTGAGGCGACCTACAGAGAAGAGGATTACGAGTTCCTCGCTGCTGCGGCACAGCAGGCGTCGGTTGCCATGGAGAATGCATTCCTCTACGAGGAGCTGGCGGAAAAGGAACGCCTCAAACACGAGCTCGAAATCGCACGGCGCATCCAGATGGCGTCGCTCCCGCAGGAGACTCCCTCGCTGAAGGGACTGGACATCGCCGGCATCTCCGTCCCGGCCATGGAGGTCGGCGGAGATTTCTTCGACTACCTGAACGGAACGGCGGACAAGATGACCCTGGTGGTCGGCGACGTCAGCGGCAAGGGAACCTCCGCGGCCCTGTACATGTCGAAGATCCAGGGTATCCTCCGATCGCTTCATGACTTCGGGCTTTCGCCGGGCGACCTGTTCATCCGCGCAAACCGGCTCCTGTGCGGCGACCTGGAGAAGAAGTCGTTCGTGACGGCGGTCGGCGCGGCCTTCGACGCCCAGGCGCGTGTGGTGGTGCTCGCGCGCGCCGGACATCTCCCGCTGTACCATTTCAAATTGACCGATGGCGCCGTAGAAAAAGTGACTCCACGCGGCCTCGGGCTTGGATTGAACAACGCCGGCCTCTTCTCCTCCGAGCTGGAGCAAAAGATCGTACGGTATGCGACGGGGGACGTGCTGGCGTTTGTCACCGACGGCGTAACGGAGGCGCAGAACCTGAGCGGTGAGCTCTTCGGTGAGGAACGCCTCATCAGCCTCCTCACCGCGTCGGCGCCTTCCGGGGCTGCCGCAATCCGCGACGAATTGCTTCGCGCCGTGCGCGCGTTTGCAGGGGAGGCACCCCAGCACGACGACGAAACGATCGTTATAGTCAAAGGGGTATAGGGAATCACGCATGATCATTGTCATGAAGGCCCGGGCAACCGGGGAGGATGTCCGGCACGTCATCGAACGCATCGAACAGCTCGGCCTGAAGGCCCATCTCTCGCAGGGGGTGGAACGGACCATCATCGGGGTCATCGGCGACGAACGGCTGATCAAGAAGGAACAGCTCTCGCTCCTTCCACACGTCGAAGACGTCATCCCGATCCTCAAGCCGTACAAGCTGGCCAGCAGGGAATTTCGGCCGGAAGACACAATCGTTCATGTCGCCGGCGTGCCCATCGGGGGCCCGCGTCTGGCGGTGATTGCGGGCCCCTGTTCCGTCGAGAACGAAGATCAGCTCCTCT
>JBFLYO010000061.1:0-7676 GCA_040756745.1 Bacteroidota bacterium | reverse complement strand
GGAATCGCCGTCATACAGGACGACATTATCGCGGGATGATTCGTCAGCGAGCGCCTCATTGAAATTCAGCGGAACGAGGCCCGCATTGTTGAACTTCCTGAAGAGTCGCGACCCCTCGAGATACGCCCCCACGCGAAGTCCCCCTGAGCGTCTAAACAGGTCGGCCAGCCGCTCACCCGAATACCTGATCGCGTACGTCCCCGGCAGCATCACATAGCCGGTAATCACAACGGACTTCGGGGGAGTGTACTTCGGGTTTTCGTGGATCGAGACGATATCGTGATCGCTGAGCAGAAAATCCTCAGCGCCCCCCGTCCAGTAGTCGCGCGGCAGGTCGACTTTGTATACTTTGCTGTATTTGCCCACCTCCACGGTGTCCATGCGCGCCACCTCGATCCCGGACACTGTGCCCGACTCCGTCAGCCCTCCCGCCATGACGATCAGGTCCCCCACGGTCATTTGCTCTCTCCTGAGGTATTTGCCGGGCCAGCGGACAGCGCCGGTGATTGTCACGTTCCTCTGCGGATAGAAAAGACTTTCGGCATAGACGATGACGCTGTCTTCGTTCTTCAGGAGCAGATTCTCGTTGCCGTCACCCTCGAGCGCCCTGCGGAGGTTGAATGGGAGGATTTCCCGGCGCAGGTCGGGGAGGAGGCGAGAAACGGTCCCGCGCTCGGCGAACGTGCTTCGACGAAGGCTGTCGGCGATATGGATCAAGTCCGCCACGCGCATCCCCGGCGTCAATGCGTAGCGCCCCGGTTTATAGACCGGTCCTGCGATATCGACACGGTTGTAGGGGAGATAATCAATTGTGAAGATCCGCACCACGTCGCCGTTCTCAAGCTTCTCCTTGCTCGCAAGGAGGTCGTCGACCGAAGGGAATTCCAGGTTAAAGTGGACAAGGTCCTTGTCGTACAGCTTCCGCTCCCTGAACGGGACGATGCGCTCAAGGTAGGCACGTTTGGTCGAAGCAGAGAACCGGAGCCCGCCGGCCATGCGGAGCAGGTCTCCGAGCGTTTCCGCGTCGGCAACTTCGTAGATAGCTTCACGCACGACCGCCCCCACCAGCGCGACGCGGCGGACGGCGGGGCCGACGAAAATGATATCGCCGTCCATGAGGTGCTGATCGCTGGCAGTTTCCATCCGGAGTAGATACTCATAGAGGTCTGCGGTCAGGTGTTTCTCCCCCCGCCGGATGATGTGGATGTTCCTCATGCTTCCGCTGATGGTGGGCCCCCCCGCAGCGTAGAGCGCCGTGAGGATAGTCGACATCGAAGGAATGGAATACCCCCCCGGCCGCATCACCTCGCCCGTTACAAAGATCTGGATGTTCTTGAGTTTCCCAAGCGACACGTCGAGGTGCGTGCGGGCGCGCGGGCCGCCAAGCAGACTCGCATAAACGGACGACATCCTGTTGAGCAGCTTCGACTGAAATTGGAGAAGCGTCAGGCCGCTCGCACTGACCGGGCCGACATCCGGGACAACGAGGTTCCCTTCTCTGTTCACCACCCCCTGAAACGAGTACCGGGTCTCCCCCCAGAGGGTGATGGTGATCTCGTCGCCTGGTCCGAGAGCATAGGATGGGGGAGGGGCCGCCGATTGCGATGGCGTGAAGAATGTCGACTCATTCTGAAACAGGTCGAAGCCGTACGGCTGCAAGAGACTGTCCACGCCATACCGCGCTTCAAAGCCGGGCACGGGGATCCGCTGCCGGGCTTTCGGGAGTCTCTTCCCGGCAACCAGCGTGTCGAGATCGCCGAGGAAGATGTAGCTTGGACGGTGTGCGCCGAGCCGGGGATCCGATCGCAGCTGCTGGTCACCCCTGCCAAGGAGAGTGCCCGGCTCCCCCTCCTGGACGAGCCGGAGGCGGGAGAGGTAGTCTTCGAGACTGATCCCGTACTCCCTTGCCTTCGCCACCGCTTCATCCCGCGTGAGCCCGAGGTCCTTGAGCTTTTGTTCGATTTCGGCAGGGGTCATTCTCTGCAGGGTGCCTTCTGCCTCGGCGCGGACCTGCTCCCGTGTCTGACTCTGCACTCCCGCCTGCGCGACAATCAGCGAAAGAAGAAGAACCGAGAAGAAGCGGAACGACAGAATGTTCTGAGTTGTTTTTTGGGAAGCCATGTGATTAATTGTACCACCCATGAAGTTGTGAATCCCGCTCATGCTCATTGCGATTCTCTCGGACGTTCACGGTAATCTGCCGGCGCTGCAGGAGGTTTTGAAGACGGCCGGTGAAATGAAGGCCGATGTCCTCTACTGCCTCGGCGACACTGTGGGCTACGGGCCGTTTCCGAACGAATGCGTGGACCTGGTGCGTGACCGCTGCGCGGTCATTCTGAAGGGGAACCATGACAGCGGGCTTGTCGGCGACACGCCTCTGTCGGACTTCAACCATTACGGGCTGAGTGCCATTCAATGGACGCGCACCGCAGTGACGGAGGAGAACCAGGAGTTCCTCCGGGGACTTCCCTGCGCGACGGAGCAGAACGGGATCACGCTCGCCCATTCCTCACCGCTGAATCCCGAGGCATGGACCTATGTCCTGACCATGCGCGCAGCCAAAGAAAACTTCGCCGCCTTTACGACCCCCCTCTGCTTCATCGGCCACACCCACGTTCCCGTCATCATCGGCGAAGACGGGACGGTGAACAAGTATGCCGCTGGACGCCGACACATCATCAATGTGGGGAGCGTCGGTCAGCCGCGCGACGGCAACGCGCAGGCGGCGTTTGGGATGTTCAACACCGAGAACCAGGAGTTCACGATGGTTCGCGTGCCGTACGACATTCAGACGACTGCGCGCGCGATCCGCGCGGCAGGGCTTCCCGAGTTTCTGGCTCAGCGATTATTCCAAGGAGTATAAGGAGTTACAACGAATGTATATGACGCAACATGCAAAAAACCGTGTAAAGAATCAACAGCGCGTCCGCCAGTTTCGATTGTTTTGATCTCTTTTTCTGCCTATATTTGCGTTTGATCGACCGGAGGGGTGGGTGAGTGGTCGAAACCAACGGTTTGCTAAACCGTCACAGGGGGTAAACCTCTGTCGAGAGTTCGAATCTCTCCCCCTCCGCTCAACTACGTCCCGCCCCGCACAAGAGCGCTCATGTTGAGCATGGGCGGGACTTCGTTGAGCAAGCTCAAGGGTACTGCGTCCCGCCCCGCACAAGAGCGCTCATGTTGAGCATGGGCGGGACTTCGTTGAGCATGCCCTCAGAGTTTGAGAGATTGATCTCCGTTTTCCCACCTGGATTGATCGCATTCAATACCAAGGGTGGGATGATGGATGAGAGGCAGATACTGAGTGACCTCGACGGGGGAATTCTCCGATCATTCGAGAGTCGATGCTGTTTCGTGTACGTCCTGGGAAGCGTCAATCACTCGTTCACCTATGTCGGCTCGACGATCAATCTGGGCCGTCGACTTGATGAACATGCTGGTGGCAGTGTAAGATCAACCAAGCATTTTCGCCCCCTGAAGCTCCTGGCATATGTCGCTGTCCAAACAGAAGCCTCGGCCCGAAAGCTTGAAAGATATTTCAAGACCGGATCGGGGAGAGCAATACTCAAAAGACGAATTTTAACCGACGAAGTCCCGCTTCCCAGGGACGTAGTCGGGTCTTAACCGACGAAGTCCCGCTTCCCAGGGACGTAGTCGGTCCCCCTCCGCCATTAGGAGTTTGGCGTTATGCTTGGGAGAAAGAAGATGAGAGAGATCTCTCATCTCTCATCTCTCTTCTCTTCTTGATTCTGATGTCCACCACGCCTACAACCCGCTCCCGTGATCTCCTCCTCCGTGAGCTCTGTGACCTGCTGACGGGCGAAGGGATCGAAATCAAGGGGGCACGCGGGATCGAGGGGCTGGATCTCCCTCCGGAGATCACGAACACCGGCTTCGGGTCGGCAAAGAACAAACGCCCCGACCTCATCGGGTTCGATCCGAAGTACAGGAGGATTGTGTTCGGCCTGATACGGGAAGACAGGCAGAGCCTGGATTCGGAAGACTCGCTGGAGGAGTACAACGTCTTCCTCGACCACAACGCGGGGTTGCGTGAGCAGGCTTCGATGCTTTACGTGATGATGCCGCAGGAACTCGTCGCGGAATTCACCTCCATCACGACCCACTACATCCACCGGGAATACTGGCACCGGCTCATCGCCGTCGGGTCACAACGGTAACAGCAGCTATTGCTGCGAATCGGCCGGGCCGAGTCGGATGATGAGTTCCTGTCCCGCATAGATCCTGTTGCGGGTAATGTCATTCCAGACCTTCAGGTCGCGCGGCTCGACATTGTGGGCTCGCGCGATGTCCCACAACGTGTCTCCCCGCTTCACCCTGTAAACGAGGACCCTCTCCCCCTGCTGGGGCGTTGCGCCTGGCTTCTGGACGCGACGCGGCATCCGGGCAACCGCCTGCGCATCGGCATGGATCACCAGATCCTGACCTGCAACGATCCGGCTCCCTTTGAGATGGTTCCACCGCTGAAGCTGCTCGATAGAGACGCCGAACGACATGGCGATCCGCCCAAGCGTGTCACCCCGCTTCACCGTGTAGTGCTGCGATCCCTCGCCGCCATTCTCATTGCTCTCCGCTGCCGGACGCAGCCGGGCGACCGACGCCTGCTTTTCCGCGAAGCTCATCTCGTCGATCTTCGCAAACTGCGGGGCTTCACTCTTATCGACCCACACCTCAAGCTCCGCCCCCGCACGAATCGGGCGTCCGTACGGAATGTCGTTCCAGTTCCTGATGTCCGCCGCGCGCACCCCGTACCATTCGGCGATATGGCCGATCGTGTCCCCTTTCTTCACGCGGTAGGTACACCTGGTCTTGTCTGCCGCGTCCGGCGGTTGGCGCTTCTGCGCATACGCAAGCGCCTTCGCAATTTTCGCCTTACCGTTGGTCCGCCGTGCATCAGCCGCAACCGCACGACCTGCCGACGGCTCGACGCGGGCAGAGGATGTAATAAGCGACGCGAAGCGTCGTGACCCGCGCGGGACGGGGATGACGATTGTCTTGCCCACCCTGAGGTTCCGTGCCTTCGCCATCCTGTTCGATTCCTGGATCACGCTCAGGGGAATGCCGTAGTGCTGCGCGATCTGGCTCAGTGTTTCGCCCCTGTGGATGGTGTGGACGATCATGTCGCGCTTCTGCGACTCAGGGATCTCCGCATACCGCTCGCGGAACCCCGCAGCTGAACCAACCGGAACACGCAAGCCATACCCTCTGGCGCCGGGCGGGGTACACCACTGCACGAGCTCAGGGTTCAGCATCCTCATGGTCTCCACATCGGTGCCGGCACACCCTGCCAGGACCTCAAGATCCACGCAATCGTCCACGCTGACTGTCTCGTATTCCAGCGGCGGCTCCGGTTCGATCTGTTCAAACCCGTAGGCGGCGGGGTTGAGTCCGATCACCGTGACGGCGATGAACTGGGGAACGTAGTTGCGTGTCTCGCGCGGGAGGCGGCGCCGCATTTCCCAGAAGTCGGTTGACCCACTCCTCCTGATCCCCCGGTAGACGCGTCCCGCGCCGGAGTTGTAGGCGGCAAGCGCAAGGTACCAATCGTTGAACTCCTCATACAGGTCGCGCAGGTGGCGTGCCGCGGCCCGCGTGGCTTTTTCGAAATCGCGACGCTCGTCGTACCAGAAGTTCCCCGAGAGGCCGTAAACCCGTCCCGTCCCTTTCACGAACTGCCACAGGCCGACGGCCTTCTTCCAGGAGCGCGCGACAGGGTTGAGGCCGCTTTCGGGCATCGAGAGGTAGACGATCTCCTCGGGGAGCCCCTCCTCACGCATCACCTTCTTCATCAGGGGAAAGTACCGTCCAGCCATCCGGAGCCAGCGCTCCATGTGATCCCTCCCCTTTTGCTGAAAGAACCTGATGTTCTGTTCCACCAGGTTGTTGATCACGAGCGGAACTGTCGTCCCCTGCACGACCGCGGTCGTGCCGCCCGTGTCGGCGGAATCTGCGATCTCCGTCAGCTGGTTGAGTTTTTCACGGAGGGCAAAGATGGAGCTCTGCGGACTCAGGCTGTCGATGCGTGCAATGTATTGCTCGTAATCCTCGACGACGGCCTTGCTCAGATCATTGAAGTCCTTGTTGCTGTCGGCGTCGGGGATGTAGCTGAGCTCGTTCAGGAGAGCGATGGCCTCTTCGAACTGGAAAGCGGACCGTGCGGAGTCGCCGCTTTCCTGCGCGGCGATGGCCGACACATAGTGCTGGCGTGCCTGCTCGAGGAGCGCGGCGACGAGGGAATCGGAGACAGTAGTCTCCGGCTGAGCTTCCCCGTTGATGAAGTGCGATGTATCGGTTGTGAGATCAGCAGGGCGGGCGGAGGGGGGCGAAACAGTTGTATCCGGCAGGGCATGCACGACCTGCCGTCGGGGGGCGGTTGTCGTTTCTTCGTTTGCGCAGCCAGCGAAAAGCACTATGGAAGCGGCAAGCACCCCGGCAGCTGTTTTGATCATGCGTCCCCACTGGCGTGTGATGTAATTTGTTCCAAGATAGCAGGTTTTAGGCGAAGATTCAAGCGAGGGATTAACCATCGCCATCATCGCTATTCGCTCGCCGTAGGGACGGCCCTCTGTGCCCGTCCCAATCCAGGCCATAGCAAAGTGAGCGGACGGGCCTCCGTGCCCGTCCCAATCCAGGCCATAGCAAAGTGAGCGGACGGGCCTCCGTGCCCGTCCCAATCCAGGCCATATGGTCGAATGTATTCGTAAAATCGTCCCATACCGAGTAACAATCAAAAGACACTGCTTTCCCCGACCTCTTTCCGTGGAATGATCACGGCTGCAAAATTTGGGCCGCGCGGGGATCCAAGGGTTTTTGGCCCGATAAGGATTTACCGCCGTCACCTACCGCATCTGCGCGTTCCAGGTCATCCTTATTTCGTCACCTGGCGCCTGCACAGATTGCAACGCCTTCTGAGCGATCCTGAGCGCGAGCTAGTTGTTCAGGCAATCTTGCACTTTTCGACCAAACGTTACGACATCCTGGGGTACGCGGTAATGGACGATCATGTTCATGTCGTCGTCTTGCCAAAGCCTGGGGTAAGACTTGAGGATGTTGTCCATTCCTGGAAATCTTTCACAGCAAACCAGCTTCAGCGGAGGTCAAAGAGACATGGTAAGGTGTGGCAGAATGAGTATTACGAGAGATTGATCAGATCAAGAAGGGAGCTCAGCCGAACGCTCAAGTACGTCGAACAAAACCCATTCAAGAGGTGGCCGACCCTCACACAGTACAGGTGGATGTGGTGTTCGGCGACGGTCGTAACCCACCCACGAAAGGCCGGTGGAGGCACTCCACTTGACTCGGGACGATAGTGCGGGTTCCACACTCAGAGAGGGCTGGACGGCTATTAGAGCTGTTCGATTCTCCGCGACATCGTGACCGACTACCCCAAGGGCGGAGGCCCCTGAGCATCGCGGTACAGCGTCGGGCGCGGAGGCCTCTGAGCACCGCGGTACAGCGTCGGGCGCGGAGGTCCCTGAGCATCGCGGTACACCATCGGGCGCGGAGGCCTCTGAGCATCGCGGTACAGCGTCGGGCGCGGAGGCCCCTGAGCATCGCGGTACAGCGTCGGGCGCGGAGGCCCCTGAGCATCGCGGTACACCGTCGGGCGCGGAGGCCCGACAGCCTCACTGGAAACCGACGGACGCTCGGACGAGAAC
>JBFLYO010000060.1:0-7865 GCA_040756745.1 Bacteroidota bacterium | reverse complement strand
TGATTCCGCACGAGGAGATCATCCCCGGCCGCTCAGTGTGGTATGCCACGGTGTGCCGCGAATGTCCCGCCGGGTGCGGCATGACCGTTCGCGTGCGCGAAGGGAGGGCGACCAAAGCGGAAGGGAATCCGCTGCATCCTGTGAACCAGGGAGCACTCTGCGCGCGCGGTCAGGCATCGCTTCAGGGGCTGTACAACCCTGATCGGATCCAGATGCCGCTGCTGAGAAACGCCGCCGGAGGCTTCGATCAATTGACCTGGGCGCAGGCGGAGTCCGTCATCGTCACGCGCATGCGCGAGATCGCCGCAAAGGGGAGAGGGGAGGACATCGTATGGGTGACACCTGCCCTCACCGGCAGTCTCGATGCGCTTGTGGATGAGTGGCTCGCTATCACAGGCTCACGCCGCCGATACCGTTACGAACCCCTTGCCCACGAACGGCTGAAGGCGGCAAGCAAACGGATGTTTGACCTCGAAGAGATTCCCACCTTTGATTTCACCGGCATTGACACCCTCTATTCGTTCGGCTCTGACTTCCTCGAGACATGGCTGTCGCCGGTGGAGTTCGGCCGCGAGTTTGCAGGCGGGCGAGGCGTTGCCGACCCGAAGCGGCGATGCCGGTTCACCTACTTTGGCCCGAGACTCTCCATGACGGCGGCGTCGGCCGACCATCGGCTGGACGTGCATCCCGACATGCTGGGAAACCTCGCTCTCTCGATGGTCCGGGTGATCCTGGATGAAGGGCTGGCAGCGGTTCCTGCAACCGACGTCGATCGCCTTCGCGCGTTGCTGCGCGGATTCGCTCCCGACCAGGTTTCCTGGCCTGTGGGTCTCCCGGTGGAGCGGATCGTTACACTGGCCCGCGAATTCGGGGCATCGAAGAGCAGCCTCGCTGTGGCGGGAGGTCCCGTGGTGGAAGGAGAGTTCGGCACGCAAACGCTGGGCGCGGTGCTCTTGCTCAACTACGTGTGCGGCAACATGGGCCGATCAGTACGATTCGGACCCCTCCAGAGCGCATCACGCGTGAACAGCTATGCCGACATGGATCGTCTGGCGCGCGATATGGAGAAGGACGGCGTTCCCGCGTTGTTCCTTTCGGAAGTGAACCCGGTCTTTACGATGCCGCACTCGTCGGGATTCGCCGAGGCGATGGCCAAGGTGCCTTTCGTGGTGGCTTGCGCCAGCGTGATGGACGAGACAGCGGCGCGTGCAACATTGATCCTCCCGCTCCATCATTCGCTCGAGTCGTGGGGGGACTATGAGCCGCGGGGCGGCGTTCATGGCCTCATGCAACCCGTGATGCAGCCTGTCTTCGCGACGAAGATGCTGGGGGATATCCTTCTGGAGACCGGCGAATCCCTCGGGAATGCCCGGATGGCGTTCTACTCGGATTTTGCCGCGTATGTGAAGGAGCGGTGGAAAGCGATTCATGCTCGGCTCGGCAAGGCACTGCCCTTTGAAACATTCTGGATTGAAACACTTGCCCGCGGGGGAATATGGGAGCACCGGGGAAGCAAGCCGGTGACGCTCAGAAGGGAATTGACGGCTGCCGATGTCGCAGGACCTTCGGAAACTCCAGCGCGCGGAGGGGAGACGTTCACATTGATCACCTATCCTTCCGTCGCGCATTACGACGGACGCGGCGCGAACAAACCCTGGCTGCAGGAACTCCCCGACCCGATGACGCGCCTTGTGTGGGGTTCCTGGGTCGAAATCAGTCCGGAGGATGCATCGCGTCTCGGCATTGCCAACGGCGACCGGGTTCAGGTGACGTCCCCCTATGCGCGCTTCGAACTTCCTGCACACGTGTACAGAGGCATGCGAAAGGGATTCGTCGCCATACCGTTTGGACAAGGGCACCATGACTACGGACGTTATGCGACGGGCGTTGGCGTGAATGCTGCCGACCTTCTCGATCCCAAGCCATCACCGGACCGCTCCGGAGGACTCCTCTGGTTCGGAACAACAGTGGAGCTCCTTCGACTTCCAGGGAAGATCCACGTTGCATCCGTTCAGGAGGCGGAGTCGCAGCATGACCGGGAGATCATCCAGGAAGTCCCTCTGACGACACTCATCGCGAACCCCGTCATCGAACCGCACGAGGAACCGTCGCTGTATCCCGGTCAAACCTATCCTGTTCACCGTTGGGGCATGACGATCGATCTCGACAAGTGCACGGGGTGTAGTGCCTGCGTGACCGCGTGCTATGCCGAGAACAACGTCCCTGTTGTGGGGATGGAGGAAGTAGCACACGGCCGGGAGATGGCGTGGATCAGGATCGACCGGTACTATGCGGACCAGCAAGGGGAAGCTCACGAGCCGGCGAAGGAGCGGGCCGGGTTCATTCCCGTGATTTGTCAGCAGTGTGGAAGCGCCCCGTGTGAAACGGTCTGCCCTGTCTACGCTGCGTATCATACAGAGGAAGGGCTGAACGGCCAGGTATACAACCGCTGCATCGGTACCCGCTACTGTGCCAACAATTGTCCGTACAAGGTGCGGCGGTTTAACTGGTTCAATCAAGAGATCCCGGAGCCGCTGAACTGGCAGCTGAACCCGGACGTCACCGTCCGCTCGCCGGGCGTGATGGAGAAGTGCACCTTTTGCGTGCAGCGGATTGTGGAGGCGAAGAACAACGCCCGCATCGATCGACGGGCGCTGGCCGACGGCGAGATCTTGACCGCATGTCAACAGGCGTGTCCGGCCCGTGCGATCACGTTCGGAGATCTGAAGGATCCTGCCAGCGCAGTGTCGCGTGCGTCCGAGCCGGACGAGCCCCGTCCCTACCATCTTCTGGAAAAGCTGAACACTCGGCCGGCAGTGGCATATCTAAAGAAGATCACGACCTGAGGCACCCCCGACTACGGCCATGGAATACAGGCTCAGCTACAGCGACACCGACACCGATCTGCTGCGCACCATGGGGCCTCCCGGGAGGTCCTACTGGCTTGCTCTTGCCGGGCTGTTCATCCTTGTCCTTGCGGGCGCTGGTGCGTGGTGGGCGCAGATCCAGACAGGCGTCGGGCTCGCCGGAAAAAACAGTCCGGTAGGATGGGCGGTGTACATTACGACGTTCGTCTTCTGGGTCGGTATCGCCCACTCCGGCACGCTGATCTCCGCAATCCTCTTTCTCGTCCGTGTCAGATGGCGCGCGGCCGTGTACAGGAGCGCAGAAGCGGTGACCGTCTTCGGTCTCATGACGGCGGGACTCTTCCCGTTCATTCATCTGGGACGCGTCTGGGTCTCCCACTGGATCCTCCCCGTTCCGAACTTTAGCGGCCTCTGGCCGAATTTCCGCTCGCCGCTCGCCTGGGACGTCCTTGCGATTACGACGTACCTCACGGTCAGCAGCACATTCTTCTTCGTCGGCATGCTCCCCGACCTCGCGGTCGTCCGCGATAGGGTGCGCGGGTGGCGGAAGCGTGTGTACGGGTTCCTCGCGCAGGGGTGGCAGGGGACGGACACGCAATGGAAGCACTATACGGCGGCCTATGTCTTTCTCGCGGCGCTGGCAACACCCCTCGTCATCTCGGTGCACAGCATCGTTTCCTGGGACTTTGCCATGAGCATCATCCCCGGCTGGCATAGCACGATCTTCGCGCCGTATTTCGTCGCGGGGGCGATCCACTCGGGTCTTGCGATGGTCGTTCTTCTGTTGATCCCGCTGCGGAAGGCGTTCCGCATCGAGCAGTACATCACAATGCATCACCTCGAGAGTCTCGCGAAGTTCATTATCTTCACGGCGCTGGTCGTCGGCTTCGCGTACGTCGTTGAGTTGTTTATTGCCTGGTATAGCGGCGAGCAATTCGAGCAGGCAGTGTTCCTGTACAGGATGACCGGCGATTACGCCTGGGCATTCTGGCTGCTCCTGACGACCAACGTTGTCATGCCGATGCTGCTCTGGAGCCGGAGCATCCGCACGAGCATCCCCTGGCTCGTGGCAATCTGTGTCAGCGTCGAGATCGGCATGTGGCTCGAGCGCTTTGTCATCATCGTGACGTCGTTGGCGCACGACTTTCTCCCCTCGGCCTGGGGGCTGTACAAACCGACTGTTATCGATTCGACGATCGTGATCGGGAGCTTTGCCTGGTTCTTCTTCCTCTTTCTTATTTTCGTCAAGGTGCTCCCTGCGGTCTCGATGTGGGAGGTGAAAGAACAACTGGAGGCCCCCGTCAAGGGAGGGTCACGATGAAGCGGCCCGGCGGATCATATCTGTTTGCGGTGTACGCCCACGTCGATGAGCTTGTTGGAGCGATCGGTGCACTCCGCGAGTCCGGCGCAAAAGAGTTCCAGGTCTTCTCGCCGGTCCCACATCACGCAATTGAAGAAGCACTGGGGAAACGACGAAGCCCTGTGCGCGTGTTCACCCTTGCCGGCGGCCTGATCGGCATGGCGGTCGGCTGGGGCATCACCATCGGGCCCCTTTGGAACTACGGCTTGCACGTGGGGGGGAAGCCGCTTGTCTCCATTCCGCCATTCGGCGTTGTTGCGTATATCTGCACCATTCTCTTCGGCGCCGTGGCGACGCTGATCGGCATGGTGATCAATACGCGGCTCCCGCAATTGACCCTGGCGATGGGATACGATGAGCGCGTTTCGTCTGACCACTTCGGTATCCAGGTACGCTGCGACGCCTCACAATCAGATCGTGTGAGCCGTCTCCTGAAGAGCAGGGGGGCCGTCGAAATCCGAAAGATTGAATCATGAAACAGACGACCCCCTGGATCGCTCTGTTCTCCCTTGCACTCGCATGCTCGGGGTGCACCGGCAATGAGCCGGATCAGGCGTACCAGCTCCGGACCGACATGTACACCCAGCCCTCATTCCGGCACAATGAGGATCCACGCCCACCGGTGGAAGGTACGGTGCGGACGGTCGGGTATGAGCCGGAGATCAGGGATTCGCTCCGTGCTTCTCACCTGGTCAATCCGTTTGTCTTCACCAGATCCTCGGCCGATACGGCCCGGATCCTGTTCGAAACGTATTGCACTCCATGTCACGGGATCGGTGCGAAGGGGGACGGGCCGGTGGCTGCGAAGTTCCAGACACCGCCGGACCTCACGACGCGGAAGTATCTTGCTGCTCCGGACGGGTATCTGTACACCGTCATCCGCTACGGCGTCCGGGTCATGCCCCCCTATGACGAAAACACCACGGCCCGGGAACGGTGGCTGATTCTTTCCCACCTCCGGAGCCTCCAACGACGATGACATCCGGACGCACAACCGCAGCTCAAACAGCGTTCCCTCCCCGGAACGCGCCGGGGGGTCTCAAGGTGTTGCTTGGCGTCCTTGTTGCGGTCGGCATCGTCGCATTCATTGCGGGACTCCTTGGCGGCGACCGGCTTCGTGCATGGCAGATCTTCTTCGTGAACTTTCTATTCTGGTCTGGCCTTGCGCAAGGCGGGGTAGTGATGGCGGCGGTGTACCGCATCACCAATGCGCGGTGGGGTGACCATTTTCGCCGGATTGGAGAAGGGATGGTGGCATTCCTCCCCGTCAGTTTCGTTCTCTATCTTGTGCTCGTCATCGCAGGACAGGA
The DNA here is from genome assembly GCA_040756745.1 of Bacteroidota bacterium. Taxonomy (GTDB): domain Bacteria; phylum Bacteroidota; class Ignavibacteria; order UBA10030; family UBA6906; genus JBFLYO01. The sequence continues at coordinate 2,328 of JBFLYO010000060.1, read as the reverse complement.
GATATTCCCATGGCTTCGCGAGCCCGTCCATGGGAAGGAAGCATGGTTGAGCGCACCATTCCTCTTTGGTCGTGACGGCGCGGTATTCCTTGTGCTGATGTGGCTGAGCGGGACGTACGTCTATTATTCAATCCGGCCCGATCTAGGGCAAGCGCCTTCGGGAACGGGTGGGGCGCCGGCATCCGGCCTGGTACATCGTCTGATGAAACACTGGAGGGGTTGGGAGACTGAATCGCTGGAGTCAGGCCGTCGGCTGGCAAGACTCACGCCGGCACTGCTCATCGCATTTGCGGTGCTCTACAGTCTGATTGGGTTCGACCTGGTGATGCCGCTTGATCCTCACTGGTTTAGCACGCTTTTCGGCTGGCTGTATTTTCTGCATGCGTTCTTTGCGGGGCTGGTGATGGTCATGACCCTTGCCATTCTCTCTCGCCCCTGGTTCGGTACGGCGGGGGCGTTTACGGAAGGACAGTGGCATGACATGGGCAAATTCGTTTTCGGCTTTTGCCTGCTCTCGGGAGGTTTTTTCTGGTCTCAATACCTGGTCATCTGGTACGGGAACTTGCCGGAGGAGAGTTCGTTCCTCATGAAGCGGTTCTACACGCAGCCCTGGGAGCCGCTTATGTGGGTCTATATCATCCTCGCCTATCTCTTTCCGCTGGCCGTGTTCCTCAGCAGGCGGGTGAAAGAGATCCCTGCTGCGCTTCTGGTAATGGGAGTACTCATTCTCGGCGCCCTGTTCATTGAACGCTTTATTGCCGTGGTCCCCTTCCTCTGGCAGGGGGCCACGATACCATTTGGGCTTGTGGAGCTTGTTGTGACAGCGGGCTTTGCGGCGCTCTTCGTGCTCAGTTGGATTTTCTTTGCAGAGAGGGTGACGCTGGTGCCGAAACCAGAGAAGAGAGCAGAGAGAGGAGAGTGAAGAGTGATGAGTTATTAGTTGAGAGTTGAAAAGCCGAGAGCTATTGTCAATAGTTGTGTAAAGATCCTCTAAGCGGCTTTCCGTTCCCGTGTGCGCTGACGTTGTCTGAGTTGGTCGATGGTTGCTGGAACGAGTTTGTATGCTGCGATCTTGTGAAGCCGATGCTCTTGACGATGGAGCAGCTTGTAGACCAGGTAGAGCGCTGATGTTCGACTCGGGATCCGTCGAGCAGCGTCGGTACGGAGTTTGACCGCATTGAACAGGGATTCGATAACATTCGTCGACTTGATGCTTTTCCAGTGCTGCCTCGGGAAGTCAAAATAGCTGAAGAGCTGCTCACCAGCCTCCTGCAGCGAGCGCACCGCCTGGGGATACAATCGGCCATAGCGCCCACGGAATGCTCGACACCGGGCACGGGCCTCTTCCCGGTTCCTGGCGTGATAGATCTCGCGCAGTGCCTGAAGGACCTCGTCATGGGCCTTATCGGGCACCTTATCCAGAATGTTCGCCATCTTGTGCACCAAACATCGCTGGCGCTTCGCCAACGGGTAGACCTCGCGCAAGGCCTTGGCCAGAGCCGGAACACCGTCGCTGATGAGCAACCCGATCCACTCGAGACCGCGCCGTTTGAGCTCATGCAGGAGGTCGCGCCATGACTGGAAGCTCTCGCGATAGCCTTCGGCAACGGCCAGGACCTCTTTCCGCCCTTTGCGGTTCAGGCCTACCAGGGTCAGGACGGCCATGTGCTCGTCCACTGGACCTGCTTTGGGGTACACCCCGTCGGCCCAGACGTACAGATACTCTGCCTCCAGCTTCCGCTGCCGCCACTGCTTGTAGGACTCTTCCCACTCCGCCTTGGCCCGGACGATACTGGCGGGAGAAAGAGGTGCCTGATCCCCCAACAGGAGCCCCAGGGCGTCCCGAAAATCCCCTGTGGCCAACCCATGCATGTACAGCTCAGGCAGCAGAGCATGGACATCATCCGTGGTACGCTGGTAGCGCTGGACGATCTGCGACTGAAACGGTTGGCGCAAGCGCCGCAGCCGGAGTCGGACAGTCCCACTTCCTGTTGTCAATGAGCGCTCTTTGTGATACCCATTGCGATACTGCCGCGCCTGGCCCTCAGCGAGAGGCTCGTAGCGGCCCCGGCCCAGATACTCGTCAATCTCTTCATCCACAAGCTTCGGGATCCACTCCTCCAGATGATGCAGGATCAGCTCGCGCAGCGAACTCGAGACGACCCGGGAAGCACTTGCTTGTGACCTCTGTTTCCGGTACTTTGCCATTGGCGTATCCTCCTTGGGGATTGAGAGTTCATCAAAAGGCACCTCAAGGTACGGATGCGCCGCTTTGTTTTCTACCCGAAATTCATCGAGCGATGTTTACACAACATTAGAAGATAGCTC
>JBFLYO010000059.1:0-8255 GCA_040756745.1 Bacteroidota bacterium | reverse complement strand
GAACGGGAGATCCCGCAATGAGCCGCATTTTACGCGGTCTGACATCCCTCGAACCAGTTGACACTCTGTACCCGCCTTTATAGATTTCCTTGCCTGAAGCAGGGTCGTTCATCCTTGGAACAGCGCCGTGAGGCAGGGCCTGATTGCGTTAAGCGAAGAGCAGATCAGCTTTTTTGATCGCGTGGGGTACCTCGCCATTCCTCGGCTTACCTCGGACGACGATGTGGCAATTCTTCGACAGGCCTACGATCGGATTTTTATGGAGCGCAGGGGGCGGGAACGTGGAGACCAGTTTGACCTGGCGGGAACGGACGAAGAGGGGGCTCGGCAAGCCCTCCCGCAGATCCTGAACCCGGCGAGATACGCCCCGGAGATGAACGAATCATTGCTTCTTCGCAACGCCACGCACATCGCAAAGCAGCTTCTCGGCCCGGAGGCGACGTGTGAGGTTGCTCATGCGATTTTCAAGCCTGCGGGTTATGGCGCCGAGACTCCGTGGCACCAGGACGCCGCGTACTGGAATCCGGAATTGCGCTATCGGGCAATCAGCATCTGGGTGCCTTTGCAGGTGGCGTCCGCGGAAAACGGTTGTATGGAGTTTGTCCCGGAAAGCCACGCGCTGGACGTTCTGCGCCACCAGAGCATCAACAACGATCCCCGCATCCACGGTCTGGAGCTTCATCCGGATGAGGCAAAGCAGATCAGAGACATTGTGCGATGCCCCTTGCCGGCGGGCGGTGCCACGTTTCATGGGCCGTACATGCTCCACCACACCGGTCCAAACCGGTCGCAGATTCCCCGACGCGCGCTGATCCTCAATGCGTCGCTGGCACCGAGCAGACGCCAGAAACCCCTCCGCTTTCCATGGCAGGAAGAAAAGATGACGGCTCGTGAGGCGCGTGCCCGGGCCCAAAGGGGGCAGGAGTCTGATACCGGCAAATCACCGACCTGACAGGTCAGTTGTGCGACGACAATCCTACTTCGCGCCCAGCGCCGTCGCGGTTTTTTCGACATCCTCCGGCTTCACCCAGAGGAACGCACCGTATTTCCCTCCGGCCGCCACAGCCTCGAGGGCGATGATATTGATACCTGTCGTGGCCAGTGACTCGAGGGTCTTTACAAGGGCACCGGTCTTGTCGGCTCCCTTGACCAGGAATCCCGTCCCTTCCTCGCTGAGCAGCATTGCATCCTTCCAGGCCTTGCGGAGTTTGTCCGGATTCTTGGGGACGACGTAGAGATCGGCCTGGCCTTGCTCCTTCGAATACGCCCAAATCCCCACAAGTCCCAGATTCCCCGTTTTCAGGTCTTTGGCAACGGCAAGGAGCGCACCGGGTTTGTCTTCAAGGCGTGCCTTGAAGTATGTCACACGACTTGCTTTTGGCATAGGGGATACCTTTCTGAGAAGATCATCCAATCCCAACTCTTCATCATCCACACCGCCCACACCTGGCAGAAAGATATAACGCCTACGGGCCAGAGTCAAATCAACATGGGTCGCAAGTTGAAGACCGTGGATTGACAATCGTGGGTTGTTTCCCTATCTTTTCATCCAGCGCTCACACGATGGCTTCCCATGGCCATCGAGCCGCTGATGGAGTTCCGTTCCTCGTTTTCCCACCAACGACCCGCTGACCCAGGGCAAGCACCTTCCGTCGACCGTTGAGAGAGCGATTCTTCCCCGCTTTTCTCGGCCGGCAGCAGACCCAGTGAGGATCGCACCACGCAGAGGCGAGGGCACGGCAAGGTGTTCGCCGGGACGCCCGTGACCGGAGCTGTATGCATCCTCATCCACCATCCAAAGGAACAACGCCATGAAACACCTCGCCTGGATTCTCTGCCTCATGGCTGTGGTCGCGGCCAATGCGCAGGTGCCGAGGACCCTGAACTATCAGGGAACGCTGGGGACCGGAGGGACGCCCGTCCCCGATGGGAACTACAATGTAACGTTCCGACTCTACACCGCGCCGTCAGGTGGCAGTGCGGCGTGGACCGAGGCCCAGCTCGTCCAGACGCGCAACGGCGTGTTCAATGCGATTCTGGGGAAGATTACGCCTCTCCCTGCATCGTTCAATACCGCATACTGGCTGAGCCTGCAGATCGGCGTCGATCCCGAGCTCTCGCCTCGCATTGAAATGACGGGCGTCTGCTACAGCTTGCACACGGTGACGGCCGATTCGGCCAGGAAAGTGTCGGATGCAGCAATCACAACCGCAATGCTCGCCAACAATGCGGTCACTTCCGCGAAGATTGCTGACGGCACGATCACCGGGGCGGATGTCGCCGGTTCAACCCTTACGGCTGCTGACATCCTCGATGAACCCGGAGTTTCGGTGTCCTTTGACCCGTCTGGGGCCGTCCTCAACGGTGGAAACATTGTGTACACCATCGATTCGGTTGACATCACAATTCCGGCCGACGGCATGGTCATGGTCAGCGCATGCGGTTATCTGAACCTCTTCCACACAACGGCAACCGCGACGAAGATCGTTGTCGCCATCAGCAAGTCACGCGCAACGGCGGACTATACCGATCCGGGCGCTCAATTGGCCAACGCTCCGGCCTCTGCACCAACAGACGTCTACCAATACCCGTATGCGACCAGCAGGACGTACGAGGAAGTCAGCTCTGGGGCAAAGCGGTATTACCTGAACGCCTGGTACCTTTCAGGTTCAAGCACGAGCTCGAATGTTTACGCAAGTTATACGACTGCGCTCTACGTCCCGACGGTGATGGGAACCATTTCGGGCGTGAGGGAAGAATTGGCGCCCGTCCTTGGGAAGCGAGGGTCGGACGACACGCGGCCGAATCCTCGCTGACGGCCTCCTGAACAACCGACGAGGTGACGACAATGAGAGCCAGACGAATGTCAATGCAGGCAGCAACGCTCCTGCTCGCCCTTGGTGGCGTGAGCGCGACGCTTGCCCAGGTTCAGCTTCAGGGCGGCGTCGTTGCGGGCGGAGGAGGATACACGTCAGGGGCAACGTATTCGGGATCAGCGACGGTGGGACAGTCGGCTGTCGGTCGGGTCGTAGGCGGAGCATATTGGGTTGCTTCGGGGTTCTGGGGTGACGGCGGAACGATTACCGCCGTGGATAACCCGACGCCGGAGATGCCGACCGAGTATGCCCTGTTGCAGAACTATCCGAACCCGTTCAATCCTGCGACCACGATCGGGTTTGATCTGCCGAATCGTTCGCACGTGCTGCTGGTCGTATTCAACACGCTCGGCCAAGAGGTTGCGACGCTGGTGGACGGCGAGGTCGACGCGGGGCGACACGAAGTGACGTTTGAAGCGAAGACGCTGGCAAGTGGGATATACTTCTATAGAATTACGGCTGGGAGCTTTGTGGCGACGAGACGGCTGGTTGTGCTGAGGTAAAGCCGTATTGACCCTCACACCTGCCGCCCCCTCTCCCAATTTGGGAGAGGGGGAACGGGGGTGAGGGTAAGAGTGATGCGGGCGAGGACTTACTTCGGCTTTAGCACCAGATCCTGGAAATCAAAGCTGAAATCCGTTGCGGGCGAGACGGCCATCATGGTTGCCCGGTCGATCTTCCCCTCAGCCGTAAGCGCGAACGTCACGAACGCATCGGCCCTCAGCTCCCGGTCCCGCCACCGGACGCGGAACGTATCGTACTGCCAGTGCTCGAGATCGCCCACCATTCCGGGAGTGTGCGAAAGCCGCATGACCAGCCCATTCCCCTCCTTCACGATCGAGATTGTGCCGTACCACGCATCCTCATAGTCACGCGCATATCGTTCCAGCGGCAGTGATGGATGGGACAGACTGTCGCGTTCCAGAGCGGTCTTGCGTTCACGCGCTACAACAAGCGAATCGGTTCGCGCCCTGAGCCGCGCAAACCCGCCCACCCAGTCGGTTTGCGTCCCGCCGATATAATAGTCCAGCACATGGCAGCTCAGCGACATGAAGGCGTCATCGGATTCCTGGTTCGTAAATACCGCCACGCCCAGCTTCAGTTCGGGAATCATCGCAATGCGCGAGACAAATCCCGGGAGAGCACCTCCATGGGTGAGGAGCTTGTAGCCGCGGTAGTCCCGAAGTCCGAACCCGAGACCGTAGCCGGCGAAGTTTGACCGGAGGGCATTCAGCTCGGGGGCAGGGGGGTCGACGGGCATGGGCGTCACCACCGACCAGAGTTCACGCGTGGTGGCCGGCGTGAACAGTTGCATTCCTGTCGTCGTTCTGCCGGAGTCGAGCTGCACGATGAGCCACTGGGCAATATCGCGGGCGTTCGTGACGATTCCCCCTGCCGCATCCACGTTCTCGCTCAGGTAGGGGTTGACAGGTCTGACCTTCCCCTCGATCCGGGCATGCGAATACGCGGCGTTGGGAAGCCGCGCGATGTCCGAGTGCCTGACTCCGGTCTCGTGCATGCCGAGTTTGTCGATGATGCGTGTTTGCACGAATTCGTGCCAGGGCTGTCCGGACACCGCCTCAATGAGTTCCCCCGCGGCCATGTACAGAACGTTGTCATAGGCGTACCTGCTGCGGAAACTTGTTGCGAGAGGGATATTGACGAGCCGCCGGACGATCTCACGTGGTTTCAGATCGGTGGCGGGCCACCAGAGGAGGTCCCCCGCACCGAGGCCCAGACCGCTCCGGTGCACCAGGAGATCTCGGACCGTGAGCTCCGCAGTGACGTACGGATCGGAGAGGCGGAACCAGGAAAGGTAGCGGATCACCGGCGCGTCCCACTCGATCTTTCCCTCTTCAACGAGGAGGGCGAGGGCCGTTGCGGTGAACGCCTTGGTGTTCGAGGCGATCGCGAAGACCGTTCGGTCGTCGACCTTGTCTGGGGATCCCATTTTCCTGATGCCGTACCCACGGGCGAGGAGCACCTTGCCATCTTTGACGATGGTGAGGGCGATCCCGGGCACCTCAAACTGCTTCAATACCCGCTGGGCGTATGCGTCGATGTCGGGAGGGACGGAGGGTTGAGCGAGTAGAGCGGGAGATACCAGCAAGGTGAGCGTGAGCAGAAAGAGAGAGCGGAACATTGTTGTGTCCTTTGAATATGGTAGAATACTATTTCAACGCACCCCTTCGCCTGTTCTTACCCTCACCCCCAGCCCCCTCTCCCAGTTTGGGAGAGGGGGTTCCAGGTGGTAGTTACTCCCCTCTCCCGGAACGGGAGAGGGGATGGGGGGTGAGGGTAACGGAATCAGTACTCCAGTATCAACGCATCCCCAGCCTGAAGCGTTATCCCCGTCGAGAATCGAATCCTCATCGGGTTCTCCGCTTCGACCGAGCAAGAGACCGGCTTGCCCGCGAGTGATGCACGGACCCTCGCGACTTTGAGCCCGGGGGCGGGCAGCGCCAGCGTGCGCAGCAAAAGACTTCCATATCGCTGTTCGATCCGCACAGTGTGGGTCGACTTCCCTTTTTCCATCGTCACTGTCCCCCATCCTGTCCCGCACGACCAGAAGCTCGTGAAATGGTCGGCCGCACCCGCCGGGGCAAATCCCATCGCCCCCTTCGTGCCATCATACGAGAACCCTGAATACGCAAGAAGGAGCGCCCAGCTCGACATCGCGCGGGCATAGTGGTGCCCGCACTCCTCTTCATCCCACGGATTGCGACGAAGCCCGTCGTACCGGTCGCGTACCGCCTTCACGATCGCGGCTCCCTCTTCCACAAGCCCGTTGTAGACGAGCGTTGCCGCTACCTGGTACTCGATCCCCGTCCACACCTCATCGCTGTAAGGGAACGGGAGAGCGGGACGGTCCCCTTTTGGCCAGGTGCAGAGAACAAGCCCCGACTCGTCGTTGAGGGCATAGACTCGCTGCACATTCGCAAACGAATCGAGCGAAGTCTTGAGATTGTACCGCGCGATCGCGGCCATCGCCTTCCGGACATGCAGCGGGTCAAGGACATACCCGAGCCCCACCACATGAGCAAGGTACTGCCCGAGCAATTGATCTGCCAGGCAGCCCGTCCCGTACTGGTATTTTGGAACAACCTCGCCCGGGCGTAGTGCCTTTTCGTGTTGCTTGGTCTTGCACACGCACGCGCTGTCACACTCTTCCTCAACCGGAGATTCCAGCTCTTTGGGGACGCGCAGGCCGGGACTTACGGTAACACGCTGGGTGTAGTACTCGCCGTTCCAGAGCAACGAATCATAGCGCCTGCTCCCCTGCGCAAAGAGCGCGTTATACTCTTTCGCAGCATCAGCATCTTTCATAGTGGTAGCCATCTCCGCCCCTGCTTTGAGGGCTGCCAGGTAGAGGGAGCCGGTCATTGTATTGGGGCCGTAGAACTCGATGTCGTACGTGTTGTGCTGTTCCGCATCCATCACGCCGTCCTTGTCGGAATCCCACGGCATGGCGAGCTGCGACCAGGTCCATTCCTTCCCGGGCTCGGTAACCGGGCCTGTGCCTTTCCATGCAAATTCAAGAGCACTCTTGATTTTCGGCCAGAGTCGCTTGAGCCAACCCGTGTCGCCCGAGAGCTTCCAGTCGCGGTACGCCCTCACGATAGATCCCATCTGGCCATCGGCACACGGTTTGAATTTCCATTGAGCCGTGCCGAGCGGGATAAGGGTCCGGAACGTCATGTAACCAAAGGGCAGCGTGTTATAGAGAAAATCCGTCTCCCGCATCGATCGTTCGAGCTTCGGGAAGAGATAAGCGAGCGCCTGTTCGTAGTTCCACACATGCGTACAGTTCAGCGGGCAGCATCCCCCCTCATCGGCAACCCCTTCAAAGCCGAAGAATGAGCCGTCATCCAGAAGCATGCAGACCGTCGACTTGAGCGTCGACATCTGGCTGGAGACAGCGTCAAGAACATACAGCGGGAGTGTGGATGAGAAGAGCGCATCGTGGAATGCACGTGTTTCAGACTCAAGCCGCGAGGCATGCTTCACCACGTACCGCGCGACATCCCACGCATCGGTAAACCGGGAGGCCACGTAATTTCGGAGCAGCTTCCCCCGCACCTCCTTTTCGCCGTTCCAGTAGTTCTCGCGGTTGGGGAAATGCCAGGTGATCATCAACGGGAGCGTCACGGAGCCGCCAGGAGGGATCACTGCACGAAGGACGAGACTGCTCACATCCGCCGAGGTTGAATCGGAGACAACCGCGTCCCGCACCTCTTTCACGCGGCCGTTATCCGACAGATCGTCCCAGAAGATATGGCAGGGATCCCACCATCCGCCCCGGTACCATCGGGTCTGCACGTCCACCAGCCGGTGCGGCGTCACGAGCGCGATCGTTCCGAAGTTCGGGTCGTCTTTGGGGACCTTTTGTGAAGAGAGTTTGATGCCCTGGAAATCGCCCTCATCGATGAATTCGTTGAGGTTTTTGCCGATGCCCGGTTTCTTTCCGTTGACATCGGTGTAGCGGCTCCCGATCGGGTTCGAAATGCATGAAGCCAGAGACACCTCCACGGTATCGAGGTAGGGGTTTGAGAGCTTCCAGGCGAAAATCGCAACAGGGAGCGCGCTGTCATCCACATTGAGGGGGATGAAGGGGCTCCATGCCTCCAGAGACACAGTCACGGGGAGGTCATTATCACGGAAGTTCACTTTCGCGAACGGATAGCTTCCCTGGAACGCCGCCTCTTCCAGCCGTGGGAGGCCAGAGAGCCGGCGCTGAGCCATCCCGAACCCGCCGCCTCTGTATGGGGGAATGAACCGGCGCTCGAGGATACGGGCTATGGGCGGGTGGCCCTTCTGGCGGGCCCAGAGTGCGAAGAATGTGAAATCCAGCCGTGAGCCCTTGGCGGGTTTGTTGAAGATCTCCCAGTCGCGCAGGTCTCCACGTCCGCCGAGCGAGATGCACCCCGTGCCGATTCCTCCGAGGGGGAAAGCGATTTCCTGGAGTGACTGGCCGGTGAACACCCGCTGCTTCTCGGCGGGTGTAGATCCATTCGATGATTGGGCAACAGCGACCAGCAGAGCAAACACGACGGGAATGACACAGGGCAGGGGGTTCATTTTCGATACCTCAAGATAGAGGTTGCGGGAGGTGGCGTACAGCCGGCGATCGAAGCGAAGTCTGAAGTGGAATTATAGGGAAACGACACAAGGAAGTAAAGCTCGTCGCGGAATCCTCATTCTCATTCCGCAATCCGCAATCCGAGATGCGATCTCTCTCCCTCCTTCCCTACTCCCTTTTGCTCTCTGCTTACTGCCTACTGCTTTCTGCCTACTCCCGGCCTAACCCCCGCAACGCCTAGTTGCCTCAGTTAAGTTTCTATTCGACCCTGGTCTTGTTGCCTCAGTTAAGTTTCTATT
>JBFLYO010000058.1:0-8632 GCA_040756745.1 Bacteroidota bacterium | reverse complement strand
GACGGCAAGAGTGGGGCGCGACGGTGCGGGGCTCATTGATTGGGAATATACTCAAGCCGGCCCCAAAGTTCAACGCGGGTTTCATTTCAGCACACGTTTGCCTATTTTGCCGCTCATGCGATCCGCTGCACTTCTTCTCCTCCTGAGCCACTTCGCGAACGCCGCTCTCGCACAGAGTGATTCCACTGCCGTCACATTCTTTCCCGACCGCTCAGCGTTTCTTCCATTCATCGCGCACCATGAAGAACCGCGCATGGCATTGCAGCAGGAGCTCGGCAGCTCGCGGCTGAGGATCTCCATTGGTGCAGGGATGGATGTCCTCCAGTATACTTCAGGTCAGGACACGATGCGGTGGGGAGCGGAGATGTGCGCCTACGCCCTCTCAAGCACGATCCAGGGGGTGCTCTTTAAAATCGCGGCAGCCGACGGGCTCTTCGGGATGCATGTCACGTACACCAACGATTCGCCGTGGAGCGCCCGGTTCCGTGCCGTCCATCTCAGCGCTCATCTCGTGGACGGGAGCTACGACCTTGGATCGAAGTCGTGGTCCGGCGGCCGCGAGCCCTTCAACTACACGCGGAACTATGGAGAGGTCGCGGTTGCGTATTCGTGGCAGGGAACCTCGTTGGGTGCGCGATTGTACACGGGCATCTCGTACGCAGTCTGGGTCCGGCCGAAGGCCATACGGCCGTTGAGCACGCTGCACGGAGTCGAGATCACCAGCCGTTCGGCTCTCTCCTGGTATCTTGCATACAATTTCTCAGTGCTCGGGATACCGGCGATCACGGGAAGTAATAATGTGGAAGCAGGCGTACGATTCGGGCAGGCGCGGGGAGCCGGTGTGCGTTTTTCCCTCAACTACTACAACGGGCTGGAGGTGTTTGGGGCGCTATTTGATCGGCGAGTTACGTACGCCGGGGCTGGAGCGGCGCTGGAGTTGCCGTGAGAAGTCTACCCTCACCCCCTCTCCCGTTCCGGGAGAGGGGGAATGGGGGAGAGGGTAACCATACTCCCTACTTCCCTACCCCCTACTCTTCGCTCTACCTGGTCTGCGCCAAATACCACCTCGGCCCCCTTCCCGTCGTGAACTTCACCGCCGGCGCCGGGGCATGCCAGACGTTCCCGATCCGTTCGAGCAGGAGAACGTCCTGACTCTCCGTCTCGAACCCTTCGAAATTCAAATCGAGTCCGATCAGGAATTCCCTTCTGGTCACTCTGTCATCGACGCCGTACCCGACCGCAAGGTTGAGCCACTTCGGCCAGACTCCGGCAACCGGTTCGGGCAGAAGGTTGTGCATATTGAACGAGAGCCAGATCGTCAGCGCGTCGTAATCTTCAACAAACGCTGCGGGCGTCTTCACCCCCTTCTCCGACCAGTAACTGAACTTGAAATTGAAATTCTCCAGATACGGGATCTCCGACTGCAGCATGGCGTACCCCACCCCCGCAAAATCGAACAGGAGGTCCTCCACGTCGAACCCGTAGGGGCTGAACCCGTCTCCTATCTCGACCTCCAGCCCGTTGAACAGTGAAAGTCCCGTTGCCCACCAGAAGGCCGTCGACCGGTCGTGCCCGCCCCAGAGCAGGATCGTGCGGGTGATCTTGAAAATGCTGTACGCCCCGTAGAAATGTCCCGGCTTGTCGATGCCGAGATGCGGGCCGTTGAGCCAATCTTCGGAGAAGAACGAGAAGGGCTTCTGCGCGTCCTTCCACCATGTGAAGTACGCATCAACCAGATTGGCGGCAAAGATCGCACCCACCATGGCCGTGGAGGCAATCTTGCGTCCGCTCCCCGGATCCGGGGAAGGCATGGTGTTCGGAGGGATTTGCAGAGGGGGTTCCTGCGCCCGGGCGAGCAGCGGCACTGCAAGAAGAACGAGCAGCGCTCGTCTCACCGTATCTGGCTCCGGAAGTACTCCACCGTGCGGCGGAGACCTTCATTCCGGTCAACGGCAGCTTCCCACTTCAGGATGATCCGGGCACGGTTTGTGTTGGGGCGCCTCACCTTCGGGTCGTCTTCCGGAAGGGACTTGAAGACAATCGTGCTTTTGCTTCCCGTCAGTGCAATGATCTCCTTTGCCAGATCGAGCATCGTGATCTCGTTCGCGTTGCCGATGTTGACGGGGTCCGCCTCGTCCGAGAGGAGCAGCCGGTAAATCCCCTCGATGAGGTCGTCCACGTAACAGACGCTCCGCGTCTGGGTTCCGTTCCCGAACACGGTCACCTCCTCGCCGCGCAGCGCCTGAGAGAGGAATGCCGGAATGGCCCGGCCGTCGTTCAGTCGCATCCGCGGCCCATACGTATTGAAGATCCGGACGATCCGTGTCTCGAGCCCGTGATACCGGCGGTAGGCCATCGTCATCGCCTCCGCGAAGCGCTTGGCCTCATCGTACACTCCGCGCAGGCCGACGGGGTTCACGTTGCCCCAGTAGGACTCCGGTTGGGGATGGACGAGAGGGTCGCCGTACACTTCCGAGGTTGATGCAAGCAGAAACCGCGCCTTCTTCGCTTTGGCAAGCCCGAGCGCCTTATGGGTGCCGAGCGAACCGACCTTCAGGGTCTGGATGGGAAACTTCAAATAATCGATCGGGCTTGCGGGGGAGGCGAAGTGGAGGACGTAGTCGACGGGGCCGTCGATGTAAATGTATTCCGTGACGTCGTGCTTGATGAACATGAACCGGTCGTGCCCGGCCAGGTGGGCGATGTTCCTCACGTCCCCTGTAATGAGGTTATCGACCGCGGTGACGCGGTGCCCTTCGGCGAGGAGTCGGTCGCACAGGTGAGATCCCAGAAACCCGGCTCCGCCGGTGACGACTGCGTGTTTAGCGGACATCAGGCAAGTGCGGTTGGTTCATTTACATATTGGGTTATTGATTCATTCGGTTGAGCTATTCGAATTCAGATATCCGATATCTGATATCAGATATCTGAATTCGTCTCGCGCCGTGCCCCCCTACCCCCTACCTCCCTACTCCTTGCTCTCTACTTACCGCTCCCTCGCCCAATGCCATAATACGCAAACCCTCGCTCAGCCATGACCTTCGGATCATAGATATTCCGTCCGTCAAAGATCACCGGCTGCCTCATCAGCGACTTCATCCTGTCGAAGTCGGGGCGGCGGAAGTCGTTCCACTCGGTCAGCAGCATCAGCGCGTCGGCCCCTTTGAGCGCGTCGTAGTTGTTGTCGCAGTATTTCACTGCAGACCCGGTCAGCTTCTTCATTTCACCGATGGCGGCGGGGTCGTGGGCGCGGATGGTCACGCCGGCCTTGGTGAGCGCATGGATGATGGTGAGCGAAGGGGCCTCTCTCACGTCGTCCGTATTCGGCTTGAACGAGAGTCCCCAGAGGGTGACGGTAAGTCCTTTTGTCTTTCCCTTGAAGTGGTTCCTGAGCTTCTCGACGATGACCAGTTTCTGCCGCTTGTTGACTGCATCGACGGCGGTAAGAATTTCCAGCGGATGACCATGCTGTTTCGACGTATTCAGGAGGGAAGCGACGTCTTTGGGGAAGCATGACCCGCCGTAGCCAATGCCGGCGAAAAGGAATTGCGTCCCGATGCGGACATCGGTCCCCATCCCCTTCCGGACGAGGTCGACGTCTGCCCCGACCTGCTCGCACAGGTTGGCGATCTCGTTCATGAACGTGACTTTCGTCGCCAGGAACGAATTGGCCGCGTACTTCGTCAGCTCCGAGCTCCGCTCGTCCATAATAATGAGGGGGTTCCCCGTGCGGACGAACGGCGCGTAGAGGTCTTCCATCAGGGCAAGGGCGCGGGGGCTCCGGGTGCCGATCACGATCCGGTCCGGCTTCATGAAATCGTTGATTGCCGCCCCTTCCTTGAGGAATTCGGGGTTGGAGACCACATCGAATTCGAACGACGTTTCGCGCGCAACGATCTCGCGGACCCGGTCGGCGGTGCCGACTGGGACAGTGCTCTTGGTGACAATCACCTTATAGCCGTTCATGAGCCGGCCGATCTCCCGTGCGACGACGAGCACGTGCTGCAGATCGGCGGAGCCATCTTCCGATTGGGGAGTCGGGAGGGCGAGGAAGATGATATCGGCCCCGCGGACGGCTTTTTCGAGACTGTCGGTGAAGAGTATCCGTTTTTCCGCGATGTTCTTCTTGAGGAGATCGGTCAGTCCCGGTTCGAAGATCGGGCTTTCGCCTTTGCGGAGCGCCTTGAGTTTTCTGATGTCATTATCGACGCATATCACATCGTTGCCCGACTCGGCAAAGCAGGTACCGACCACCAGGCCCACGTAGCCGGTTCCAATCACGCTCAGCTTCACGCAAGCACCATAGCAAGTTGGCACACGTTGCAAGTGAGCACAATATAGCGAAAATGCTTACCGATTCAAACGGGCGCTGGCACACCTGGCGCGCGAGCCACCGAATGAGCGGGGAGTAAGGTGCACGGAAGAGGCAACAGGAGTATGGGGTAGGGAGGTAGGGGGGGTAAGGGGCTAGCCGGTGAACTTCTCGGGCTGTTGAATCATGCTATGAAGCATGCCGTGGATGCGAGCGTCCGCCTTCATGAGATGCTCGTGCTGTGAGTTGCTGATATAGCCACAGGCAAGCGCCATCTCGAGCCAGACTTCTGTTTCACTGGCCTCCGCAGCACACTCGGTGAGCTTGCTGACGAAGAGCTTCGGATACCTGCGCTTCCGCCATGCCTCGGCGAGATTTGCAGCTACTGATCGCGATGATCGCCTTGCCTGATCGGTGAGCGAGAATCGTTCTTCAGGGGGGAATGACTTGGAGGCGTGGAATATCTCCATTGCAGCGTTGAAGGCAAGCTGGTAAACGTGCAAATCGCGGTATCCTGCGTATGCCATACATCAGCCCCTACTCTCTCCTCCCTACTCCCTACCTTCCCTACTCCTTACTCCCTGCTCCATCTATGATACACGCTAGTACGCGCCTTTTCCGAACAGCACCACCGGAATTGTCTGAGCCAGGATCTCGACATCGAACAGGATCGTCTGATTCTCAATGTAATACAGATCCAGCAGCACCATCTCGCGGAAGCCGAGGTCTGAGCGGCCGGAGATCTGCCAGAGGCCTGTCATGCCGGGTTTGGCGCTGGCGCGCTGGCGGAAGTAGCCGCCCATGTGGTCTTCTTCCTCGAGGAGGGCGAAGTCGCGTGCGGGGAGGGGGCGGGGGCCGACGAGGCTCATATCTCCCTTGAGCACGTTGAAGAGCTGGGGGAGCTCGTCGATGCTGTAGCGGCGGATGAGCTTGCCGACGCGGGTGAGGCGGGGATCGTTCTTGATCTTGAAGAGGGCGCCGTTCGACTCGTTCCGGTGCATCAGCGTTTCTTTTTGCTCGTCGGCCTCATGATACATGGAGCGGAACTTATAGAACTCGAACGGCTCGTCCTGGTCCGAGAGGGACCGTTTTTGTTTGAAGAAGACGGGGCCGGGCGACTCCAGTTTCGTGGCGATCGCGACGACGAAAAAGAGTGGCGAGAGGAGCAGGAGGGCGATCGAAGCGCCCATGATATCGAACGCCCGTTTCGCGGCGGCCTTCAGGAAATCAATTTTTTCCCGGTTCGGCGTGAAGAGGGGGATACCGGCGATATCTTGAACATGCGCAACGGAGAAGAGGTAATCCGACTCGGGAGACACAACGCGCATCGGGATGCGTTTCGTGCGGCAGAGTTCCTCGAGCTGATCGAACGTGCCGTTCAGGTTGGCGGAGGAGAAGACGATGAGCCCGACCCGTTTTTCCTGGACCACCTGTTCCACGTCGGAGCGTTTCACATGCATCGCCGCGTCGTCGCCTGTATGGGGCACGCGGAGGATGCTGACGATATCGTAGCCCAGCTCGGGGTATTCCTCGACGCGGTGGACGAGGTGTTTGAGGTTGCGTTCGGATCCAATGGCGAGTGTGTTCCAGCGTCCGTATCCTTTTTTCTGGAAGGAGTTCACGGCCGTGCGGATGCCCGACCAGACGAGAAGATAGAGTCCCGGGATGAGGATGACATAGAGGAGCATGAAGAACCGGGAATAGAACAGGCTCTGGGCAAGGAAGAGGGAACTCAGGATGAACGCTACGCCATAGAGGTAGCCGCGCAGGGCGTTGAACGATTGTCGCTTGAATGAAGAATACGAGACAGTGCGATAGACGCCGAGGGCGGTGAAGAAGCCGAGGAAAACGACCAGCGAGTAGATCAGGAGGTTTTTATGGGAGACGAGGATATCTTCGAGCGTGAAGTGGCGGTGCTCGACCTTTGCAGCGATGAGAAACGCGCCCACGAGGATGAGCGCGTCGATCAGCATTGCAGTGAACGCGTAGAACGTCCGCCAGTTGCGGCGGATGATGCCTTTGACCATAGATGGGTTACGTTAAAAGACGTGAGGGGAGAAAATTATCCCCCCTCCGCAAGGAACGGCGAACGCGTAGAAGGTAAGGAAGCGAAAACTGAGAAGCAAACGACAGTGACGCAGATCACAAATTTCTGGGCGGCTTCCCGATTTTTACTTGAGCAACAACATCCGTTGTGTCGATCGATAAGAGTAGCCCGGGTTGGTGCTGCTTTGTGCCTCCATCAGCAGGAAATAGGCACCCGAGGCCTGGGTACGGGGCGCCCACCTGACTTCATAGTATCCGGGATCTCGTTCATCGTCCGCGAGCTGGTCCACCAGTTGTCCGATCACATTGAAGACGCGGAGTGTCACGCGGCTTTTCTCCGGGACGCCGAATCTGATCGTCGTAACGGGGTTGAAAGGGTTCGGGTAGTTTGGCTTGAGGACGAATGTCGTTGGAACGGCGCCGGCGATCTCTTTCAGCTCGTCGTTTGATCGGACGGCAATCTGGAAGCGGACAGAATCTGAGAATCCGGCTCTGTCGGAGACTCTTACCGACACAGTGACGCGGCCGATGGTTCGGGGTCTTCCTTCGAGAGAGCCACCGGGTCCAATCGAAAGCCAGCTTGGGCCAACCAGGTGATACTTGAAGGTTGAATCCGCGGGGTGGATATCGTGCACCATGATTTCCCAACGGTACGGGAGGTCCGCATAAGCGACAGTATCCGGCGCTGATGTAATCGTCGGCGGGTGATCGACGGGCCGCACCGCGACTCTGACATCAGTCGTATCTGCGAGCTCTCCGGAGTCGCGGACGATGAGTCGGACAGAATCAATCCCCGCCCACCCGTTTTGGGGGATGATGCGGATCCCTTCCGGGGTCGTGCAGACGTACAGGTCTCTGGTTCCGTTTACTGCCCAGTGCATCAGCGAGTCCGGATCGTCGGGGTCCTGAACATACGGAGAGAGACTTGCGAATGACACCGTAAGGCTGTCGAATTCATCGACCTCCCATGACGGCATCGTAGAAAGGGCCGGGGGGTCGTTCACAGGAGCAACGCTGAGCGTTACGGTGAGCGTGTCGCCGAAATAGCCATCCGTGACAGAGATGCTCAGAACCGTATCGCGGTCCCCCTCACGAGGCGACCCCGTGACCTGGCCCGTGAGGGGGTCCAGGGTGAGCCAGTGCGGGAGTATGATCGCTTGGTATCGCAAGGTATCTCTGAAGGTTGGCACGTCGGTGTCCAGCGCGCCGAACGTGGCACTGAATACTGAATCTTCGACCGCAACGAGATCCTTGAGGATTGCTGAAAGAAATCTCGGCGAATGGTTGACGTGGAGAACAGAAAGCGCAAAGTCCTGGGTGACCGACCCCCCCTTCCCGTCGTCGACGAGGATTTTCACATTCCATGCGCCAACATCACCCGCGGCGGGTGTCCCCGAGAGTAAGCCGTTGGACGAATCCATGGAAAGCCATTCCGGGCCCGCGATGAGATGATACCTCAGCGTATCACCAAAGAGGTCGCTGTCGGAGTCGACTGCGGCGACATGATACCGGTACGACGAATCCTCAGACACGTGGGAGTCCGGGACGGAGGTGATCATCGGATTGTGATTTGTGTGCCGTACTGACACACGAAATCTGTCTGTGACGCAGCCCCCGCGGCCGTCGTCGACTCTCGCCGTTACCGAGTATTCGCCTACGTCTCGGGCGGATGGTTTGCCTCGGATCATCCCTGTGGTGGAGTCCACCGACATCCAATACGGGTTTGCCTCCAGCCGATAGACCAGCCGATCTCCAAATCTTGCCGAATCTTGATCGTTCGCAACAACTCTGGAAGTGTACACGGAATCCTCGGCAGCCAGAGGCAATGGAAGCTCAAGAAGCCTTGGCACGTGGTTCACGTGAGCCACGCGAATGGAAAGGCTCATCTCGGCTAGGGCTCCCCACGAATCGACCGCCTGCAGCGCCACGACAGTATCGCCGACATCCGCACCACGGGGGGTTCCAGATATGCTTGCGGTCGCCGGATCGTAACGCAACCACGACGGCAACGAAGGTGTCTGAATCGACACCGGATCGCCGTCACGATCCGTCGCCAATATGAGCATAGTCATCATGCTATCCTCGGGGATGCCCAGCGGTGACAGGCCTGTCAGCTGCGGTCGGTGATTCTTGTGAAAGTGGATGGATGTTGAATATTCGATCCCAGAGAACGAGGTCCTGCCTGAAACCGTGATGGTGGAGTCGGAGTCTTCGTGGATCTTGGTCGTGATATACCCGAGTCCCACCGTCATGGTACCCGACCGCTGGGATCCA
>JBFLYO010000057.1:0-9091 GCA_040756745.1 Bacteroidota bacterium | reverse complement strand
TGCACGCAAGCCGCCAGCCCGCATCAAGCTGCTGCCTCGATAGAACTTGCTCTTGCTCTGGCGTGACAGGAACATTCCCGGCAATTACCCTGACCCGGCACCCCTTGCACCGCGCGTGGCCGCCGCACGGGAATTCCACGCCGTACGGGAAGAGAATGTCCTGCAGCGGAACACCACGAGGAGCGTCAAAGGAAGCGCCGAGAGGCTGAAGCTGGATGCGGACCGAGGAGGGCAAAGTTAGAGCAAGGATGAGATTGAGGGGGAGCTGTTTAGGTCATTCCGACTTTGGGTCATTGATGCTTGTTTGAGATTTGGTGCTTGGATTTTGGTCATTCTCCCAGCTACAGGCAAGCTCTGAAGCACCAAATCACAAATCCCAAATCACAAACAAATCCAAATTTCCGAAATCCAAATGACGAGAAGAAACACAGTCTTGGGCTGGAAGATGAGAGAGGGATTCGCGGAAGAATCCTTGTCATGAACCGGGAACTTTCAACGCGGCCACGATCTCCCGTATAAACTCCGGCGTCGTCCCACAACACCCCCCGATGAAATCCGCTCCCGCGGCGCGCAGCTCGGGAACCCGCGCAGCGAACTGCGCGGCTGTCGTGCGGTAGGTCAGCTTCCCCTCGACAAGCTCGGGGAGTCCGGCGTTCGGCTTGATCCAGATCGGAAGCTCCGTGGCCTGCTTCAACCGTCGTGCAACCGGAATATACCCCTCAATCCCAAGCCCGCAGTTGGCGCCGATGACGTCGGCACCCGCATCTGTCAGCGTCCGTGCAACTTCCTCAGGAGTCTTCCCCATCATTGTCCGGTCTTTGTCTTTGCCGGAGTCGAACACCATGGTGACAATCACCGGCAGCCCGGTCTTCTTTGCAGACTTCAGCGCGATCACCGCTTCGTCAAGGTCGGTCATGGTCTCGATGGCGATCGCATCGACCCCTGCCTTTGCCAGCGCCGCGGCCTGCTCCGTAAACGCCTCATCGAGCTCCTCTTCGCTCACATCTCCCGACATCAGCATCTTGCCGCTCGATCCCATGGAGGCAAACACCGCGACGTTCTTGCCGGCCGCCGCGCGCGCAAGCCGCACCCCGGCGGCGTTCAGCTC
This sequence comes from Bacteroidota bacterium, assembly GCA_040756745.1. Taxonomy (GTDB): domain Bacteria; phylum Bacteroidota; class Ignavibacteria; order UBA10030; family UBA6906; genus JBFLYO01. The sequence goes on along the minus strand of JBFLYO010000057.1, from coordinate 7,983 downwards.
CTCCACCTTCTCCGCTCCGCCATGCGCGGCAAGCGCAATCCGGTTGGAGCGGAAAGTATTGGTAAGGACAATGTTGCTCCCCGCCTCGACGTACCCGGCCGCAACTTTCTGCACCAACTCAGGATGAGTGAGATTCCAGAGATCGGGATGCTCACCCGCAGGCAGGCCGAGAGCCTGAAGCTGTGTCCCCAGCGCGCCGTCGGTGATGACGGGGGCAGTGGAGAGGAGTCGGGTTATAATAGGATGCACTTGAGCTCTATCTTGGTTTTACCCTCACCCCCTAACTCCCCTCTCCCAATTTGGGAGAGGGGGAAGGGGGAGAGCGTCACTCCCCTCTCCCGGAACGGGAGAGGCGACGGGGGTGAGGGTACAGAACGGCCGAGGGGACGGGGGTGAGGGTCAAAGGGCACATACCCTCTTACGCGGCCATCATCCTCCTCGCCAGCGCCACCGCCGCATTCGCGTTGTTGCTGTACCCGTCTGCACCGATCTCGTCGGCGTATTTCTGCGTCACCGGCGCCCCGCCGATCATGACCTTCACCTTGCCGTGCAAACCTGTTGCGTTGAGCTTCTCGATGACCCCCTTCATGGAGTGCATCGTCGTGGTGAGCAATGCAGAGAGAGCAACGATTGTGGCGTTCTTCTCCTGCACGGCGTTGATGAATTTTTCGGGAGGGACATCGACACCCAGATCCACTACCTCAAATCCCGCCCCTTCGAGCATCGCGGCCACGAGGTTCTTGCCGATGTCGTGCAGGTCCCCCTGGACCGTCCCGATCACGACCCGGCCGACCGGCTGTGCACCCTTTTCGGCGAGGAGCGGGCGGATGAGCTCCAGGGATGCTTTCATCGCCCTGGCGGCAATGAGGAGCTCGGGCACGAAATACTCGTTCGCCTCATAGCGCTTGCCGACTTCGTTCATCGCCGGGATCATGGTGTTGTTCACCAGCAACTGCGGATCAGCTCCCTCCGCCAGCGCCTGCTGGGTGATCTCTCGCGCGGCTTTGTTGTTGCCGTTCAGGATCGCGTCATACAGTTTCTGCAGATCGGCCATCGTTCGTTTCCTTCCGTATCGTTACAGTGATCCGTTGTTGTGTATCGTCTCGTACATTGCCACGATCTTTTGCGTCGACGTGACGGGCTGGAGGTTATGGCACGGCGCGCAGACCCACCTCGCGCCGCGGAAAATCTGGATGTTCTCCAGCACCTCGTTTTTTACATCCTCCACGGTGCCGAAGGGGAGGGTCTGCTGGTTGTCCATTGCCCCATGGAATATGATCTTGTCACCAAAATCCTTCACTAAACCCTGACGCTCCATCCCCGGACAGCGCCACTGGATCGGATTGAGCAGCTCGATGCCGGTAACGTTGATAAGATCAGGGATGATCTCCCTCACCGCCCCGTCGGTGTGATAGAAAACATGAATGCCGAAACTCTTCGCGAGGTCGGCCATCTTTTTCTGGTTCGGGAGAAAGAACTTGCGGATGAGGGGGAGACTCATGAGTGGTGCGGTCTGGCCGCCGAGGTCCTCCGCGACGTATGTGACCTCCACCCTCCCCTTGCCGATTTCGAACGTCCGCTCAGCGAGCTTGTAGTGATACTCAAAGATATAATTCAGCACGGTCATAACAAAATCGGGGTCGGCCACAAGATCCATCATCGCCTGCTCGAGTCCGCGCATGGCACAGTAGATCAGAAACGGCTCGAAGATGCACGAGCGGACGAGGCGATGGCCGGGGACCTGCATGAGCATCCTCCTGAAGGCCTCATAATCGTGGTCATCCGCGCTGGGCCACTTGTACCGGTCGAGCTCCTCGACCTCCGTCATCGACTCGAGGGGATGATTGGCGAATTCCTCGTAAACCCCCGTTCCATAGTTGATCGGGTTCTTGCGGAGCCCCCAGATGTCGGCAAGCGGATCGTCAGGATGATGTTCAACCGTCCGCGGCGGCTCGACCGGGATGATGCCGTCGATGTGAAGGTGGCAGTAGAGCGCCTCGATGTCAGCGCAGCGAAGGTCGCGGAGCAGCCGCGCAGTGACTTCGTCGGTGGCCCAGTAGTCCGTCGGAATCCTGTCGGGCCGCTCCCGTGCAAAGAGGGCGAGCCATCGTTCCCGGGGTGTCACGGAGAGAGCAGGGGGTTGTTCTATGAATGGAACGGCGTGCCATAGGTAATGTACGAAATTGCGAGGAGGAAAGCATTGTGGCGTTGGTATTGCACTCCGATCTTTGTAGATTGTTAACTTCGGATGTTGCGCAAATTGAGACGCGATGCCCTTCGTCGGCGAAATAAGCGCCCTGCTTACCGCGGCCTTTTGGTCGTGCAGCGCGCTGGTATTTGCTGCGGCGACCGCCCGCGCGGGATCACTGCCTGTCAATGTCGCCCGGCTCATCATCGCTGCGATCTACCTGGGCCTGACCGTGGCGATCGGGGGGATCGACCTGAGGCTCTCCGCGCAACAGACATGGTTCCTCGCTATCAGCGGCGTGATCGGTCTCGCTGTCGGTGATTCGTTCCTCTTCAGGGCATTCGGCGATTTGGGCCCGCGCATCACCATGCTCATCATGTCGACGGCCCCGGCTGTCGCGGCAGTCCTGGCGTACCTCCTGCTCGATGAAGGCCTCTCGCTTTTCGGCGTCCTCGGCATTCTTGTGACACTGGCGGGTGTCGCCCTCGTCGTGCTCGAGCGGAACGAGCAGAACGGCAACGGGACCATCGTGTGGCGCGGACTCATCTACGCAGTCCTGGCTGCGACAGGGCAGGGGGTGGGACTGATCTTTGCCAAGATGGCGTTTCGCGAAGGGGAGATCAATGGATTCGCAGCGACGCTCGTCCGGATCCTGGCATCGCTTGTTATCATGCTCCCCATCGGTCTTTCCGCCCTGCACACGCACGAAGGGTTCCGAGTGCTTTCCACTGACCGGCGGGCGCTGGGGCTCACCGCCCTGGGGGCCGTGCTCGGCCCGTTTCTCGGGATTTCCTTCAGCCTCATTGCCGTCGCGTCGACAAGCGTCGGTGTGGCCGCGACCTTGATGGCTACAGTCCCCATCCTGATGCTCCCGCTGGTCCACTTCATCCACAAGGAACGACTCTCAGCCAAGGCGATCGGCGGCGCCGTCATCGCCGTCGTCGGAGTCGGGATTCTCTTTCTTCGTTGACTTTGTTCTGCTCAAGGGATACTTTATAGAGACATGACAAGCTCTCCTTCCTGAACCGGACAGCGGTGTCATCAACCGGCCATGGTGACCTCCTGTCTGCATAGACGCTTGACGTCTGTCCCTTTGCCCCATCCGAAGAGGACCACCCGCTTCCTGGAGACTCCAATCCTCCGTATCGCATTCTCATCGATCCTGCTGGTCTGCCTCCTTGTGCCCGATCGCGCCGGCTCGCAGGAATCGCTGAAACGACGCGAGATCACGTATGAAAACGTAACGTTCAGCTTCGACGTGTCGCTCGCAAAGGACTTCGTAGCTGAGACCATCAAGGCGGTACCGCTGATCAACAAGACCGAGAAACCCGACGGAGTCTGGCCGGAGCATATCCGCATCACGTTCCGCGACTCGTATGTGCCAGCGGCGCGGCAGCGCGCAGGGAGGGAGTTTGACCAGGCCAGGATCTACGTGTTTCCCACAGGCGATCCCGCGAACAAGGAGTTTGCGTCCGATTTTCCTACGACCGTCGGCGCGGTGGAAGAGTTGAACAAGTATCTCTCACGGCGCTCGCATCCGCGGGGTGAACGGGTTCCATTCCTGCCATGGTATGATGTTTCCCAGGCGATGGTCAGCAAGCGAAAGACGGTAAGGTTCCGGAACGGGCGCGGCGTGCTTTTCCTCACGCAGTTCGAACAGGAGAAGACCCCCATCAATAATGCTGACCTGGTCTACACGTTTCAAGGACTGACGGACGACAACAACTGGTACGTCTCGGCCTTCTTCCCCGTCACGGCGCCACGGTTTCCCCCGACGGGGAAGATCAACAATCCGGCGGAATTCGCCCGCTCGTACGATCGAATGCTGAAAGATGCAGTGGACCGGCTGGAGAGGCTGCCGGGCAGGAATTTTGCGCCGAACCTGGCGCTGCTGGAGAATATCATCCGATCATTGAAAGTCAGTCCACGGTAACCGAACCGTGCTTCGCAGGCAGGTGCGTACCCGCATCGTCGAACGAACGCGAATCCGAAAGGACCAGCCCCTGATGAGATTCCGGCGGCCGTTCCGCTCCGTCGCACCGCTTGTGATGGCGTTGCTGCTTATCCCCTCTCACACACTTGCCCAGTCGGACCAATCACCGGTCTCGTACGTCAATCCGTTCATCGGCACGGGAGGGCACGGCCACACCTATCCGGGAGCTACGGTCCCCTTCGGCATGGTGCAGTTGAGTCCCGATGCCGGGAAGCGCGGATGGGACTGGTGTTCGGGGTACCATTACTCCGATTCGCTGCTCGCTGGATTCAGTCACACTCATCTCAGCGGGACGGGATGCGCCGACCTCGGTGACATCCTTGTCACGCCCGGCGTTTCTTCCCGGATCCACTCCGACGACTATCGTGCTCCATTCAGCCACGCCGATGAGAGCGCATCGCCCGGCTATTACTCCGTTCTCCTGCGGGATTCCGGGATCCGCGCCGAGCTGACTGCGACGACAAGGGCAGGATTTCATCGGTACACATTTCCACCGGGCGACTCGGCGTGCGTTGTGGTGAATCTCGGCTACGGCCAGGAGGACGTCACGACGGAGTCGTCCTGCGGCATGGAGGGGGATGCCGCGTTGATGGGGTCGCGCACGTCCAATGGATGGGCTCAGCTCCAGAGGGTCTACTTTGCCGCACGGTTCTCCCGGCCCCCTTCGTCGGTTGCCCTGATTACTGACGGCGTCCCGTTCCCCGCGGGGAGGGTCGCACGAGGCAAGCATGTGAAAGCGCTTCTCCGATTCGCATCCGGCGAGCCGCTGCTCGTCAAAGTCGGGATCTCGGCCGTGAGTGCCGGCAGTGCGCTGGAGAACGTCGACGGGGAGATCCCTGGATGGGACTTCGATCTCATCCGGCAATCGGCGGCGGAGGCCTGGGACCAGGCGCTCCGCAAGATCACCCTGCGCGCCGAGGACGAATCCCTCAAGAAGACGTTTTATACCGCGTTGTATCACACCATGCTGGCGCCCACGATCTACAACGACCTCAGTGGACGATATCGCGGCGGGGACGATCAGGTGCATGCCGGGGCGGGATTCGAGAACTACTCCACCTTTTCCCTTTGGGACACATTCCGCGCGGCGCATCCGCTCTATACGATCATAGAGCCCGACAGGGTCGATGATATGGTGAACGCGATGCTCGCGTTTGCGGCCGAGAGCGGACATCTCCCTGTCTGGCCCCTCGCCGCCAGTGAAACGAACACCATGATCGGCTATCACGCCGTTCCGGTGATCGTGGATGCCTGGCTCAAGGGCATCCGCGGTTTCGACCCGGAAACGGCGTACCGTGCGATGAAGTCGAGTGCCATCAGAGACCACCGTGGCCTGAAATACTACTCGCCAGCCGTTGCCTCCGTCGGGCCCGCACCGCATGCCGGCACCGACTCTCCAAAGGGTGCACCGACCGGTGCCGTGCTGAATGGCTTCGCTGCAATGACGTCGGGTCAGACGATCACATATCACTCCGGCTTCCCTTCAGCGACAAAGGCGCTGATCGCACGGGCGACCGACGGACGTTCGACCGTGACCTGGAAGACCGCTCCCGTATCGACGAAGGAAAAGACGGTCTCATTCGTCTGGTTCGCGGGGATGGTGGCCGGCAGGGGGGTTCACCGGTTCGATCTGTATGTTAACCACCAGTATGCCCTCAGTTTCACGACGAGTGCTCCGGAGCGGAAGCGGGAATGGTCAATCGATGGGCGCAACGGCATGTCGCTGTCATTCCGCACGACGTATCAGGACTGGTTCGGTGATCTCTTCGGCACGATGACGCTGACGGTTCCCATCGCGGCACTGCAGTCGGGCTCTCAAGACCTTCAGGTCACAGGGGAAAACGGTGGAAGTCCCGACTGGTACATGACGTTCATGCATCCCTTTGCGCCCCGCATGACGCTCGAGAACGAATTCGGGATCGAAAACGCCGGAAGCACGAAGATGCAGGTGGTCCGTGCTCACGTGGAGCATCTCGGTCCGCCGGAACAGACGACCATCACGGTCGGGGACGGGCGGCCGGTAACCGTCTGGCTGATGCCGGGTCTTAACACGTTCCATCTTCGCGTTCCCGCTGTGAACGCCCCGAAGTCGGTCACTGTGGTCGTGGGTTCAAAGAAGAAGACCCTTGCGCGGGAAGGCGTCACGCTTCTTCCTGTGCGCCCCGTCGGCTACGTCCCGGCCGACAAGGAGCCGGAGTCTGTTTCGAAAACTCTCGAGTATGCGTACGACGACTGGTGCATCGCGCAGATGGCGAAGGCGCTGGGGCACAAAGACGATTACGCGCTCTTCATGGAGCGGGCCGGCTATTACAGGAATGTTTTCGATCGGTCGACAGGTTTCATGCGAGGGAGGAACCTCGACGGGAGCTGGGTGACGCCGTTCGATCCGCGGTTCTCGACAAGCATGCAGCCGGAGTACACCGAAGGGAATGCCTGGCAGTATACCTGGTTCGTTCCGCACGACCTGCAGGGGCTCATCACCCTGATGGGGGGTGCCGCAAGCTTTGTCGAGCGGCTGGATTCGCTTTTCAATCAGAGTTCGAACCTTGAAGGGACTGGAGCCCCGCCGGATGTCTCGGGGCTTATCGGATTGTACGCGCACGGGAACGAACCGAGCCACCACATCGCATACCTGTACGATTACGCGGGCGAGCCATGGAAAACGCAGGAGATGGTCACGCGCATCATGCGGACGCTGTATAGTTCAGGTCCGGACGGACTTTCAGGGAACGAGGACTGCGGTCAGATGTCTGCCTGGTTCATCTTCAGCGCGCTCGGGTTCTACCCTGTCAATCCGGCCGACGGCAATTACCTGTTCGGGAGCCCGGCGGTCGAGTCTGCAACCATTGATGTCGGGAATCACAAAACGTTCGCGGTACTTGCTCACGACCTGACCGACCGGAACGTGTTTATCCAATCTGCATCGCTCAATGGACGACCCCTGGATCGCCTCTACATCCGTCACGAGGAGATCATGAAAGGAGGAACGCTGGAGTTCTTCATGGGACCGGAGCCGAATCATCAGTGGGGAACAGGGTCATCAGCGCTACCGGCACCAGCGGCCCGGTAATCGTTCTCGGAACCGGAATGAGCAGTCTGCAAGAACCCTGGTTTCCCCCGGAAGCACCAAATCACAAATCACAAATCTCAAATCACAAACAAATTCCAAATCCCAAGCTCCAAACAAGTTCAAAATTCGAATTTTCAGAATTCAAAGTCTCCCTGTCCCCCGTCCCCATGTCCCCCCGTCTGCCTCTCCTGACACGCCGCCGTTTCCTTGGTACAGTAGGCAGTCTTGCAGTCACGTCCATTGCGGCACCGGCCCGCACGCACCGCTTTCTCCCTACTCCCTACCCCTTACTGTCTACTCCCAGCCTATCCCAGGCCCCCGCCCGCGTTGCCGTTTTCTGGGAAGAAGGTTTTCCATCGACTGATGGCCTTGAATTGAACAAATCCCATCTGCACGAAGCGCTCGATGAACTTCACGCGCGTTTCGTCGGCGTGGAACAGCTCGGCCGCCTGTTCGCCCTCGGCGAGCTCGATGTCCTTGTCACCCCGTTCGGCTCTGCGTTCCCAAAGCGGGCGTGGAGCGAGATCGAGCATTACCTCGCCCACGGCGGAAATTGGGTCAACCTTGGCGGGGCGCCGCTCGCGGTTCCGGTGCGGAGGGAAGGGAACCGGTGGCATGCAGAAGTCCGCCAGACGGCCTATCATAAGCGCCTTGGCATCACGCAGAGTTTCTCTATTATAAAGGAACCATCCTCCCAGCTCTTCGATGCCGCCCCAGATCTACAAGGTCTTG
>JBFLYO010000056.1:0-9767 GCA_040756745.1 Bacteroidota bacterium | reverse complement strand
CAAGCAAAGGAAACATGAACGTTGTTATAAAACCGGCTCGGTCCCCCCCGGGGGGGACCGAGGGTGCCACGGAGGGGAACGGGAACTTTAATTGTCGTCGCCGGGAAGAATACTTGACGTTGATCAGTCATCACCTGCTTCCTCGGGTACGGCGCCTTCGCCGTGGCTTCGGCCGTGAGCGCCCTCTATCTTCTGCAATCCCGCAAGGCCCCGGCGGAGGGCGGGTGGGCACAGCGGGTCCTGCCGGCCGCCGATCTGCTGGACGAGTTCTCCTACCGCATCATCGCCGTCGGCTTTCCGCTGCTCACCCTGGGGATCATCACCGGCGCCGCCTGGGCCGATTCGGCATGGGGCTCCTACTGGACCTGGGACCCCAAGGAGACCTGGTCGCTGATCGTCTGGCTGATCTACGCCTCCTACTTGCACGCCCGCATCGCGAGAGGGTGGAAGGGCAGGAGGACCGCCTATCTTTCCGTCATGGGCTTTGCGGCCACCCTGTTCTGCTATCTCGGGGTGAACCTCCTGCTGAGCGGCCTTCACAGCTACGCGTCCGGCTGACGAGCGCAGCCGCGGCCGGCCTCGACGAGAGGACCGGGAACGCTCCAATCGCGGTAAGTAGGAAGTGAATTCTCTTGTCCGTCATTCCGGCGAAGGAGGCTGTGTCATAAATCCGGTCAGACCCTCGTGCGACCACTCATTCCGGAGGACTCGGAGGCGCGGCCGCATGATTTCCGTCATTCCGGCGAAGGCCGGAATCCAGCCCGTGCGCCCAGTTAGCACAGCGGGTCTTGGTGCACCCTTCTGGATCCCGGCTCTGTCGCGCTTCGCACATGGGCCGGGATGACGAATTGTGACACAACCTAGAAGGCCGGAATCCAGGATTCAGGGGGAGCTCGCCTGCAGGACGGATCCCTACTTCCAGAGTCCCCATTTCCTCGTGCCGTCAGGATTTCTCACTCCGAGGCGGAACACCGCCCTATGAGACCAGTTGGGATCTCCCAACAGCCCCGGACCTCTTCCCTTGATGGCCGTCCACAAGAATGCGAGTCCCAAAAGGGGGGAACCCAACAAAAAGATCAAATGCTCGTCTCCTAGTTCCGAAATTCCTCCCTGCACCAGCAGTTCCATCACGATTACCAGCATCGGAATTCCGACGAGAACGACGCCAACCAGTGCGCAAAGTACTCTCATTGGGCTGGACACTCTGCTGTATGCAAGGTCTGTTTTCTCCATCAGCTTGATGCAGAAGTAGAGATCGCAGCCATCACATGCATGATCGTGCATGAATCGTCCATGTGCGTTTTCCAGCCCTCTCCTCACATCTTCCATAACCATCGGCCCAAGGGCACTCGCTCCGGCTGATGGCCTCATCGAATACTCGGGAGACACGGTGAACTTCCCTCCGGGAGACCTGATCAACCCCTCCCAGGACACGATTGGATGACCGTGGGTCGCCAGCCAGTCAGCCACCTCCGCAACTCGATCATTGCGAATGACCAGCTCACTATCCGTGACCAGCGCTGCAGAGATGAGGTCCTTGGTATCCGCGCTGCCGGTTTTCACTTCACCTCCAGATGCATCATGGGTCTCTCCGCGACCAGTCCGATAGCTCGCACCCTTCCACTGCGGGCGAAAGATCTTCGTCTCCTGTCCAGGCCAATTGGGCGCCATCGCATCGCAAAATATGCAATTTGGGGTAGCGCCAGTCTCGTCTTATGTTTGGAAGGTGAGATCTTGAGTGCTCACTATCAGGAGAGTGGGACCGAGCCGCTTATGAGAAAAGCGCAATTAGAAGAAGCTCTTATCTTCTCTCCAAGCCAACCCTGACCCCTTCGCCTTCAGCCTGCTCCTCTTGTGTAGGATAGGCTTTCCCAAGGACGCTCACTTTCTGTTTCTGGTAACCTTCGGCTTCTATCACCAAAGTGACAAGGGAGGAGCGAAGTCGATCGATGTCCCCAATGGCTGATAATACCGCTCTTGGACTTGTGGGAGATCAAAACTCCCGCCTGCCCGAGTAACGGCTCGCTTGTCGGGGTACTTTTCGAAGTACACTACGGCTCCCGGAATGGGTTGTCCGCAGTTTGCATCGACTACTACACCAAAGACCTTGGGCGCGGCTACACGGTTGAAAGGGATGCAGCCGCTCAGCGCAAAGCAAAAAAGTGCCACAGATGCCATGGACCTAATCAGCGGTCATCTCCTTTGAACAGTCCACGCGCTTAGACGTAATAACGCGCGCGCTCATGCGCGAGCAGCCCCGCGCGTCGCGTGCAGCGCGTTGTTGGGCTACGAACGGTCATTCCTCGAACTGTGGCTGCCATTCTTTCCTCGAATAATACGGTCCCAGCCCCATACTCTTCTCGTGCGTGAAGGCCATCGTCCACTCAAGATCGGGCGGAAACACCTCAACATCGAAGTCATATGACATGAAATCGGGTAGGGCGCCTCCGGCACAGCGATACGCTCGAATGGACCAACCGTCAGGACGAACTATGAACTGTGGCGGATGTTCTCTCGCGTACAATTCCAGTGCAACTGTCCCCTTTCTACTGCTTGATTCGCCGAAGCTGAAGAAGTGCCAGGAAAACCCACCATCTGACCACTTCCCAGTCTTTGCGTACCTCACACGTCCATAGGTCCTGCGCCACGACTGCTCGATACTCCGTCTTTCCTTTGGAGTCAGCGGAGCAATCTCATTGCCTGCTTCGATGAGGATCGATTCAAGCTCGGCCTGAGTCATTACTGCCATTTGCGTTGCCCAACGCACGGGGCGCCCCGACCGACCCGGGTTGAGGCAGCTGCCGTCGCGTAGATTCAGGCATACACCGACACGTTTCTGAACGTTGCCGTCGCAGGCAGGGCATCGTCGTCGATCCGTCCGGCGAGCTCTTCGGAACGGGGAGCCCACAGGTTGGCGTGCAGGCGCATACGAAGATGCGGAAGCGGAGTGGGATCCCAACCCACACGCTCGTGGACAATTCTGCCGTCCACTGACCACGCGATGCGGCCCGGTCGCCAGTCGATCGCGTAGAGGTGGAAGTCCAAGGTGGCGTCAAATCCGAGGCGGATGCTGCAGGGCGAGCCCCGATAGCCAAAGTCGATTGCAGCCCCATCGTCACCGGGGTTGAAGTAGACGTTGGCCAGCATGCGTCGCGGGTCGTCGCCCGCCAGCTCGACATCAATCTCCTGTCGTGGCGAGTCTCGATGAAGGAAGAAGCCCGTGACGAGGCCGGAACCTGAAGCGGCCCTTATCTCCGCCTCGAAGCGTCCGTGCTCGAACGAGTGCATGGAGGCGAAGGCGCCGGAACGATATGGCCTGCTCCCAGTAGCAGCTTTACTCATGACGAGATGCGCGCCGTCCTCATCGTGCACGAGACCCTCGTGCGCGAACAATGCCAGATTGCCCGGAAAGGTCTGGACAAGCCCGGCGAACGCGGGCGTCGAGGCCGTCATCGCGGCGTGGATGAGGCACTTTCCTGCTACCGGCAGAGGCCGGCCCGTGGGATCCCTCGATTGCCACCCACTCCGCGGCGGCAGGACCCAAGGCGAATCGTCCAGCGGATAGTACTTCCGCCGGATAGGGATGGCAGGGCGACACGCTGCGTCCGGACGATCATCCCGGAAGATCCTCAAGTCTCGCGGAGCTCCGACGGGGAAGGTTTGAACGGGCTCGGTGAGGCCGAGCAGCGTGCAGAGTGGCTCCCATGATCCGGTGTCGGGCCAGTCGTGCGACAGAACAGCGGTCCGTGAGAATGGCAGGCGCTCTGGTTCCATCTCGGACCGCAACGCCGCGTTCGCCTCCAACAGGAACCTCACATCCGTCCTTGCGATCGCGGCGGCGCGCGCGCCTGGCTCGAGCGGAGCATCGACGAGGGCATCGAACATTTCGAAGAGGTCCGGGAAGTCCTCCGCCCGGATAGCCTCCTCGTCGGCGTCGAACACCCGGACGCGCAATCCCAGCATCGACAGAGCCATAGCGAGGCTTTCCCGCTCGCCGCCGGCGGTCCATGCTAGTACCGGGCCAGCGCGCGTCCGATCGGGCGGCATCGGACCCGAGCCAGCATCGACGATCCCCGCCCGTGCCAGGTAAGGCAGGATGGAATAGGAATTGTCTGAGGCGCTGTCCTGTCTCTGCAAGATCGCCGGTGAGGAAAGCGCAAGCGCGCCGAGCTCCTCAAAGCGATAGTTGATCCACAGGTCGACGGGTCCAATCACGGGCATTGCTCGCAGGAGTGCTGCCGCTCCCTCACGCGACAGCACGTAGCCGGAGAGAAACCAGAGGCCCCGCACCGGTCGGAAAAGCGCATCGCAGAGGTCGGCGCGTCCTGCCGTTCCTCCGGCGTCCTCGTAGGATAGGTAGAGTAGACGTGGCCCGCCTTTAGCGCGGCAGCGTCGGAGGGCGGCGCGCCAGCCGCGGTCGATCGCCGCCGCTGCGCCGCGCCTGAACCAGACATCGTCCTCAAGCACGAGCACGTGATTGTCGGCCCCCGTCGCGATGGCCTTCCAGGCCTCCACGTGCGACCTCGCTACCGCTACCTCTTGCCGCGTCATTCTGATCGGCTCGTCGACGCCGAAGCACTCCGCCAGCCTTGCGTCTGGCTGGACGTAAAGGTGGTCACCGATGCGATACATTGGGTCGACGTCGGCCGTCGCCGCGACAGCGCGGCCGTCGCGAGCATCCACCGCTGCGAGCCGCCGCGCTATAGACGATAGCGTAGCACCGTCAGACGTTTGGAAGCGACGGAGTTCCCGTAGCACACGCCGCCATCTCCGCGGTTGGCGGTCGAGGTTCACGATCAGGATCGAGCCGATCATGTCGTCGCCCGCGCCGAATGCCGTAATCCGGCCGCCGGGAAGAATGCTCGCTATTGCGCGTAAGATCCGGAATACGAGCCCGCGTAGCGCGCCTGATGCTTGCCGAAGGTTCATCCAGTCGTCCTGCCCCGCTTCATGGCCTCAGTCGGCGTCCATGTTGCGCCAGTTGCGGGCATCACCGCGGTAGGAGAGTTTCCAGCGCGTTTCTGCGATGGCCTCCCAGTCGTGTAGAAGTTCGAAGTCGAAGGGGGCGCCGGTGATCTTCAAATCGCGCGCGTGCGCGGCCAAGGCGGCGGTGAAATTGCCGGGGCCAGTGGTCGACTGGATTTCGGGGAGCCCACCCTCGTCGAGTAGCCTCTCGGTCGCGCGAGCGAGAGCACGCCGTAGAACCGGATGGTCGGCAGGCGCCGCGATCGGATCGTTGTTGACGTAGAAGATGCGTCCTTCTGTCGAGAGATCGGTTCGCCGGATCTCGGCCGCCGGCACCATCTCGCGGGACGAGATATCGTAGCACAGTGGCTGCACCTTCAATCCGCCGTCTCGGAAGATGTATTTCCAGCCGTTCCCTAGCAGCACGTCGTCCGCATCGACGTAGAGGCCGCCTTCGGCGAGCACGAAGCACATCCGCAGATAGTCGCTGCGCATTGCCGGATGTCGGCAGCGCGCAAAGGCCTCTCGCTCCCGCGCGTCGTACCTCTCCGCAATGTATGCGGCCGCCGATGCGTCGCTGAACGTGCGGAACTCGAAGCCGTCCTCCTCAAGTCTGTCCCAGCTGTTGAGGCAGGCGCGCACGTCGTCGGGCACGTCGAACGGGTCGTGCCAGTACCTAATCAGTATCCTGGGGATGAGTGCCGACTGGGTCAGCCCGGCGTTGCTCGAAGTCGCCGGGCGATCAAGCTGCTGGAGTGTGAGGTCCCGGATGAAAGCGGACCGCAGGCGATCATCCTCCTCGAAGCCGAGCGGGTACTGGTCCATTTTCGCAATGTCCTTGTAGATATCTAATCTAGCTTGGGCGATGTTTTTTCCTACGTAGAGCGCGGCGTAAGGTGCCTCCAGACGCTGCTAGCGGAGCGCGCCGCCGTAGCGGAAGGACCGGATGCTTTCAGATATACTTGATACCGCTCGGAATCCTTTACGAGATGTGCTCGTCCTTCAACCACGAACCCGTCCAAGCCGTGCTTTACAGCGTAAGTGTCAAGGTCATCGATGTTGTTAATAAGGCCTCTCCCGTTAAAGTTTAGCGAGGTATTACACAAGACGCCGTAACCGGTGCGCGCTTTGAACGCGACGAGCAGATCATAAAGACTCTTGTTGGTCGCAGATGTGACGGTCTGGATGCGTGCGGTGCCGTTCACATGCGTGACGGCTGGCAGTGCGCCTGTCGTCGCACGATGCGTAAATAGCATGTATGGACTTTCATGATTGCATCCAAACCATCTTTCAGCGTCCTCGCGAAGGCAAGCAGGAGCGATCGGTCGGAACTGCTCGCGCTGCTTGATCTCGTTCAGCCGTACTCTGGTGCTATCTCGAAATGGGGCAGCGAGGATGGACCTGTTGCCAAGCGCGCGCGGGCCGATCTCGTATCTGCTGCTCACCCATCCTAGGATGATCTCGTTCGCCAGCATGTCGGCGATTTTCTCATAGTCCGTATCGTAGATGTCATATCGACCAGTATTGAATGAACCGTCTGCTCGGAATACCAAGCCGGAATAGACGTTCCATTCGATCTTCGGATTTCCGGTAAAGCGGAACTGGGCATCGATTGCGGTGCCGATCGCGGATCCGGAATCGTTGGCGACCGGGGGTACGAATACCTCGGAGAAGAGGCCGGTTTCCTTCCATTTCGTGTTCCAGTCGCAGTTCAGGCCGCATCCACCTGCGATCACTAGTGGTTGTTTCTTCCTCAAGTTGGTCTTCGCAAATTGGTAGAACAATTCGAAGATTGCGTTGCTATAGATGCCCGCGAAGTTTCGAAATTCTGGATCATCCAATCCCACGTTAAAATGGGGTGCTTTCTGAATATTCTCGTAGGCGCTCAGTGCCTGGAACGGGCCGACCAGCAGGAAATTGAGCAATTTCTTCTCTTCAACTGAAGGCGTGCTTCGATTTGAAAATGACGCTAAAGCCATGAGCTTTCCCGCATCAGAGGTGCGGGGATAGGGGCCGTCCTTAGGAAAGGTGGGGTCGGCCAAGCCGTAAAGCATGCCATAGCGATTCCCTGGCTGATTTAGAACATCGGCAACTAGCGTAATGTTCAGTTCGGAATCGATCTCGTAGAAAGCGCCAATTGACCCTTCCCATACCAGCGCATAGCATGGGGTGCCTTTCGGTAGATTTGACATGCCAAAAGCGCAAAGTACGTGCGATCTCTCATGAGACGATGAAAAATAGTTGACTTTTTTCCTCAGGAAACGCCTTTGCCCCAGGATAACATCCTTATTCGATACGCCGCGATAACCGACATTGTTCTTCGACCCGTATAGGTACTCGTGGTGATCTCGTGGCCACCAGCCGCCCATGCAAACGACGTCAGGTGTTCCTTCGAGTTCGCCAATTCCGTCTAGTAGGTCAGGGCTAGAGATCGGAGAGTATCGAGGGTTCGAATCCTTTTCCGCTTCGATAGACATCGTTAGGCGAGCATCTTGAATATGCGCGATAGCACCATCGTGGCCGGGGTTATAGGAGAGAATGTTCACGTGACGGTAACCTCTATCATTGGCGATTCCGGCGGGTAGGCAAATCGTGACCTGCACGCCAGAGCAGTCGGCTGCAAGCTGCACAGAGTGCTTGGGCAGGGTGATGGGCGCAGGTTCGCCCCGCTCCGCATCTGGGTCGACGAGGTGGAGGGCCTGCGGCGCGACGGGGTCGCGTCGTTCTACGAGGAGGCACGCCGCGTCGGCATTGAAACGAGGCGACGACCCGACCTCGGAGGTCCCGCAGCCGACTCCGCACCCCAGCCTGGGACGGTCCCGTGGCGCAGGGAGGCTTGCCTCGTGTAGAGTGGATGCCTGCCGCCTGGCCCTCCCCGGCACGACGCCTGCCCGCCGAACGCAGGGGCTCAGGCGCGGACGAATGGAACTTCCCGGGGCGCCGCGGGCGTCGCCTGCAGCCCCTTGTTCGGCACAGAGAGTGCGATATTCCTGTCACTTATTCCTTAGCTCCGATGCTTGTCGGATGAACTCTTGGCCAAAGGCGCGAAGGGCGCGCAACCGCGAGGGCCGCGCCGCTTTCCAGGAGGCGAACGGACGGACCAAGTGCTCTTCAGCCTCGCCTCTTGCGAAAACGTATAGATACTCATTGCGGTTATCGATCATCGCCCCCTCGGCGACTGTCAGTGCGTCTCGATGATGGCCAGGCACGAGCCATATGCCCGCAATGGTGAGATCAAGAATCGCACTCACATTCGCGTACTCATCGACCGCGGTTGCCTCGGTGATGGTAAGCAGCGCGTCTGCTCCCACCCGGGCGGCCGCAGCGCGCCTCGCTTTGAGCAGACAGCTCGGATCATTGTAGGGGCACTCCTCGACGAGCATAGAGGGCAGGACGATTAGCTCGGTGACAATGCCGGCGTTCTTTAGAGGCGGCGATCTCCTCCACTTCATCCGATCTCCACGAATCCAGCTCGTCCCCTGCCACTCCCCACATTGCCTCCATTGTGGGAGGTGCGACCGCCAGCTTGATCGGGAGGGAGATTTGCGGCTTCAACTTCTCGATCTCTTCGACGCTCAGCCGCGAGTTGACGTAAACACGGTTCGCGCCGAGAGCGGCCTCCATTTCGCCGCGGCTGAACCCATTTTTTGCGCAACTCGTGCTCATGGACGCAACGATCAGAATGAAGAACAAGCTGCGATTCATGTTTCCTCCTCAGGCCGAACACCCCGGGTGAGCGGCCGGCCATTCCCTTCCTAAAAGGCTACTCGAGCTCGGTCAAATGCCGCCGGCCCCCTCCACTCGGCTGTTCGGTGTCCTACTTGCCACGGTCCGTTGGTATCGTCTCTAGACCCTCAATCGAAAAGTATGTGAGGGTTCATTTCCGCAGGTGACCGCCAGGATATGCCATACTTGTCTCGGAGAAGCTTCTTCTTGTACTCCCAGAAAACGTGACAGAACCCCATGCGGCCACGGGACGGATGACCCTTGAGCGCCTCGTCAACCTCTGCGTCTATCTTAGCAAAGACGATCTTGTACCGAGGATCGCCCTCAATGGGGTCATGGACGATGGTCGACTCCTCAATTTTTGAAGCTCTGGTCTCAGGGGGGCTATTCTGCTTGACACACTGGCTCCTGCATCCGCAATGGCAAAGGGGCGAGAAGAACAGGGCCAGAATGATGACGCCATTAGTATAAGTTTTCCACATGGCACACCGAACGCGAGCATCGGCGGTCGGCCACCGCGTGCCAGCCGACCCGAAGGGACCGACGTTTAGTCTTGCCGGTCCGTTGCAGGCGGTTGTTCGCTGTTCTTGAACACAGGGCTCTGAAGATACACAACACTCTTCTTTCGCCAAAAAGGGACAAAGAACCTGCCTGTAGTGCTCTCGCTTCGCCAGAAGTTTTCAACTTTCGCCTCAACGGTCCATGAGCAGACTGTATTCCCCCGCTTGACCACCCTCAGACGGCACCGATCACTCAGCCCGAAGGCGAAGCAGTCCATTGCTTCGGTCTCGGACTGAAACTCCTCGTGCCAGCCATCGAACCCGACCCTGAAGCCATTCGCATTCACTGAAAGTGAAACGGAAAATCCCTCATCAGACCTTGGACTCACCGCGCCCTGAACGACGTAAGAGATCCCGGGATCGCTCTTCAGCCTCTGAATGATCCTACTTAGAGCCTGTCCCAAAAGGTCCAAGTTCGGTGTAAGGCTATGGTCCTGACGATGACCGGTCACGCGGGCGCTGAGCTGACACCAGCGTGTTCAGGGCGATCTCTCGGTTGCCAAACCGGAGATTCCG
>JBFLYO010000055.1:0-10224 GCA_040756745.1 Bacteroidota bacterium | reverse complement strand
AAGGGGAAGAATCCGCACGAGTTGATCCATGCCATCCTCACCGCTCCTCTACCCCGTCCTTCCGTCGTTGGACATGACATCCCCGATGAACTCGATGACGTTCTCCTTCAGGCCCTTCGAAAGAACCCCGCGGAGCGGTATCGCGATGCCGATGATTTCGCACATGTGCTGGAGTCGACGAAACATCACTTGAGTCCCGGGGCATGGCAGTCGGCCAGCCGCCGGTTCTTCACGCCGTTCGTCAGATACCAGAAGCGCGAAACGCGAAGCTCGCTGGTGCCCGTTGTGCTGGTGATTATCGTCCTGCTGGTGGTGGCGTATTTGCTGTGGGGTTAAACTCACCCCCCTTTCCCCCTCTCTGCAACACAACTCTATCCCCTGCCTGCCGGCAGGCAGGCCCGTCCCCTTTGCCTTGAAAAGGGAAAGGGGAGGATGTCTCCCCCTCCCTTTTCTGGGGAGAGTGAGGGGGGTGAGTTCAGGAAACACAAAGGGTATTCATCGCTGAATACCCTTTGCAGTTCCCGGGGGTCAGATTGACTATCTGTTGCTCAGGGGTTAGGCCAGCTTGACCAGACCGCGTTCATGCCGGCGATATCGGCCGGATAGGGAGAATGCCGGATCCCGCCGTACACCGGATTCATCACGGCGACGGGCGGCGGACCGAAGTGCCCGAGGTCGAGCGAGTGTCCGTTCTCGTGCAGCGCCACCGTCTCCACATCGATCCCTGGGAGGGCAATATTGATCCCCCAGGGATTTCCCGCCCGATCGTCTCCCGGATCACCGAACGTGTTGTTGTAATAGACTTCGTTCAGCGCCTCGTCGAGATAGTTGTCCCCGTTGATGTCGGTGGGGATTTGGGTTCCGGGGAACACAAAGATGAAGCTCACCGAGAAGGCAAGGATTCCTCCTCCCCCGCCGGGTCCGCCGACGGCTTCAAAAAACGCACGCGGAAGCCATCCCGCGTTGACGATATCGGCCAGGAATGGATCGCCGAATCCGCCGAATCCGAAAAACGCATCAAAGATGTCGGGATCGGCTCCGGAATCCGCGCGCCTGACGATAGTGACCTTCTGAAACGGCTGGGAAGCCGCCCACGTGTCAATCGCGTCCTCGATGGCCCCGCTGGTCTCCGCAGCAGTGAGGCCGCTCGCGGTGACACCGTCGCTCTGGTCCACGAGGTAGGTGATGTGGTTCCCCTCAGCGAGCCGCCGCGGATCGTTCGGAACCCAACGGATCCCGGTCTGATGGATTCTCGCGCCCGGTCTCCCGCGGCCGATCGTAAAGAACTCTATCGATTCGGCCGCGATATTCAGCCCGCGTGCCGCGAGCTGTTGATTGATCTCTTTAAGTCGGGCCAGAATGACGGGATCGCCTTTTGCACCCGACTTCTGCATCGTACCGGCTGTGCCCACAGCCGGTTCTTGCAGGGGAACTCCCACATGGTCCTGGGTGCACCCGTAGAGGATGACCAGGGCAAGGAGAAATCCGCCGACCGTGCACCATGCTCTCTGCTTCATGGCTCACTCCTTGGACATAATGGTGGGTTAGTGAATTGCAGCCCCCCGGGAGGGTAGGTTCGGCGAACGTAGTAACATTCAGGGTGGAAGTCAAGCGGATGTCTGGGGAACGGCCATGAGAAGTCAGAAATCAGTAGTCAGAATCCAGAAAGAAATGCCGCCGTTCGGCTTCACTTCCCGCCATCCAGAGCATCCATCTCTCTGACTACTGACTTCTGACTACTGACTTCTCTCCGCCTCAAAGGACTTACGACTGCCACTAGACTCTCCCTCGACACCACGCAGTACACCGCCGGCACGATGTACAGTGTCAGCCCTGTTGCCAGGATGAGTCCCCCCACGACCGCGACCCCCATGGAGGTACGGCTTTCGGCACCCGCGCCGAGAGCGAGTGCGATGGGGAGCGTGCCGAGCACGGTGGCGAGTGCTGTCATGAGGATCGGCCGGAGCCGCGCCACTGCGGCATCCTGAATGGCCTCCAGCAGGGGCATGCCGGCGGACTTCCTCTGGTTCGCGAACTCCACGATCAGGATGCCATTCTTTGTCACCAGCCCGATCAGCATGATCAGGCCGATCTCGCTGAAGATGTTCAGTGTCAGCCCAAAATACCAGAGCGAGAACAACGCGCCGAACATCGCAAGCGGCACCGTCACCATGATAATGAGGGGATCGCGGAAACTCTCAAACTGAGCAGCCAACACCAAATAGATCAGAATGAGGGCCAGCACGAACGCGAAGGCAAGGCTGGAGGAGCTTTCTTCATAGTCCTTCGACGCTCCGTCAAGCGCAGTGTTGAACGATTCGTCAAGGACTGCCCTGGCGGTTTCCCGCATCGCGGCAATGCCATCGCCAAGCGTGAATCCCTTTGCCATCCCGGCCTGGACGGTGGCCGCCACCTGCCGGTTAAACCTGTAGAGGGCCGGCGGGCTGCTCTGCTCGCGCAAGGAGACGACATTGTCAAGTTGGATCAACTCTCCCCGGTCGTTGCGCACGGAGAGGAACTTGAGGTCGAGGGGCTGGTCGCGATTCTCACGCGTCATCTGTCCGATCACCTGATACAGCTTGCTGTTCATCACGAAGTAGTCGAACCGCTGACCGCTGTACGCAAGCTGGAGCGTCTGTGCGATATCAAGTGCGCTTACCCCGAGCGCCAGTGCTCGTTCTCGCTCTATTCCCACCCGCAATTCGGGCTTATTGAACTTCAGATTGACGTCAACATACTGGAACTCGGGCCGTTTCTGCGCCTCTGCGATGAACCGGGGAACCATTGCACGCAACTTTTCGAAATCCGGCGCGAGGAGCACAAATTGCACGGGGAGCTGCGTCCACCCGCGCGCGCCGATCGATTGGTCCTGCACCACGAATGTCCTCGCGCCTGTCGAACGTCGCACGAGCGTCGAGAGCTGGTCTGCAATGGATTGCTGAGAGCGAGCCCTCTGTTCCCGTTCGACAAGGGCGAGGTTGATCCGTCCGGAATTCGCGCCGCCGGAGCCGCCCGACACGAACGCAATCACCGCATCCCGCTCCGCAACATTCTCTGCGACAAGCGAGGTCAGGTGGTCCATGTATCCCGTCATGTACTCGAACGTGACCCCTTCGGCGGCAGTCACATTGAGGCGAAGGCTGTTCCGGTCTTCGAGAGGCGCAAGCTCACTCGGAATGAGGAACCAGAACCCCACGATTCCGGCGACAGCGATCCCCATGGCAAACCAGGCCCTGCTCCTCTTCGTCAGGAACGCGCCGAGCGTCGACCGGTACTTCTCGATCATCGAAGCGAAAAACTTCTCGGTCGCACGGTACAGGCGGCCATGTTCATGTTTCCCCTGCAGGAATCGGGTCGACATCATGGGCGTCAGCGTGAGTGAGACGAACGCGGAAATCGCCACCGAACCGGCAAGGACGATCCCGAACTCCCGGAAGAGCCTGCCCGTGATCCCCTGCAGAAAGATCACCGGAAGAAAGACCGCCACAAGCACCACGGTCGTGGCAATGATGGCAAAATACACCTCACCTGAACCCCGCACACCGGCCTCGCGGGCGGCCATTCCCCGCTCGACCTTGGCGTAAATATTCTCCAGCATGACGATGGCGTCGTCAACAACGAGACCGATCGCAAGCACGATCGCCATCAGGGTCAGGACGTTGATCGAATACTCCATCACGTACATGATGAAGAACGCACCGATGAGCGACACCGGTACTGCGATCATGGGGATGATTGTCGTCCGGAGGTCGCGGAGAAAGAGGTAGATCACAAGGAACACCAGCGCGAACGCGATCGCGATCGTTTCGGCGACTTCGGCGATTGACCGGCGGATGTAGCGGGTGGAGTCGAATCCGATGCCGAGCCCGATATCCGGCGGGAGGTCGCGCTTGATCTCCTCGATGCGCCGGTAGAACTCATCCACGATGGAGACGAAATTTGCGCCTGAACGTGGAATCAGCACAAGACCGACCATGGGAATCCCATCCCGCTTCATGCTGGTCCGAAGATTCTCCGGCCCCAGCTCGGCGTTGCCGACATCGCGCAGCCGGACAACCCTCCCTTCCTGCTCGCGGATCACCAGGTTGTTGAACTCCTCCGGCGTGGCGAGCCGGCTCATCGTCCTGACCGTGAGCTCGACGGTCTCCCCCTCGATCCGGCCGGAGGGGAGCTCGACGTTCTCCCGCTGGATCGCATCGCGGACATCGAGCGGGGTCAAGCCGTACGATGAGAGCTTCGCGGGGTCCATCCAGACGCGCATCGAATACGTCTTCGCCCCCCACAACTGCACCTCGCTGACGCCCGGGATGGTTTGCAGGCGTTCCTTGAAGACGTTGTTGGCGATCTCGGTGAGCTGGAGAAGGTTTCGCTTGTCACTCTTGATGTTCAGGTTGACGATCGGGATCGCATCGGCGTCGGCCTTCATCACAACGGGGTTGTCAGTGTCGGGCGGGAGGCTCCGCATCGCTCGGGAGACCTTATCGCGCACGTCGTTTGCCGCGGCTTCCATGTCGATGCCCAGCTCGAACTCGACGGTGATCTGGGAGCGCCCTTCGGTGCTGACGGACTTCAGCGTACGGATCCCTTCGATGCCGCTAATGGACTCCTCGAGGGGTTGCGTGATGCGGGACTCGATGACGTCGGCGTTTGCACCGGTGTAGGTTGCCGAGACGGTGATGATGGGAGGGTCGACGCTGGGATATTCACGGACGCCGAGATAGGTAAATCCGATGACGCCGAACAGCATCACCGCAAGCGACATCACGATGGCGAGGACGGGGCGGTTGATGGAGGTTACGGACAGGCTCATGCCTACTTCACCTCCGTGAGTCGCACCGGAGTGCCCGGAATCACCTGCAGCAGGCCTGAGGTCAGCACCGTGTCGCCCGGTTGAATGCCCTTCACGATGCGGATCTCCGATTCGGTCCGGAGCCCGACGTCAACGCGCACCTCTTCTGCGACACCGTTTCTGGAGAGATAGACTTTCTGCCCCTGCAGGTCGGGGACGATGGCTTCGGCCGGCACCATCAGGGCGTCAGCGATTTGTTCAAGCACAAGCTCCACTTCGGCGAAACCGCCGGGCAGGATGTTCTCGCGTTCGTTAGCGCACACGGCTCTGATGAGGAGACTTCGGGTTTGAGGGTCGATCTTGGGCTCGATGGCGAAGATCGTGCCCTCGAACCGTCGCGGGCGCCCCGCGAGGCGGAAATAGACCTTTTGTCCCCGCTTCACCGCACCGGCATATTTCTCGGGGACGGAGAAATCGATTTTCAGCTTGCTGATGTTTTGCAGGCTCGCAATGCGGATAGCGGGCGACACATAGCTCCCCTCGCTCGCGTAGCGGAGTCCGATGAGCCCGTTGAACGGAGCGAGGATTTCGGTCTTCCTGATCCGTGCATTGATCAGTTCGAGCTCCGCGTTGATGGCATTCAGCTCGTTCACCGCGAGCTCGTAGTCTTCAGAGCTGATGTTCTGCTTCTCGTAGAGCTGCTTGCGCCGCCGTTCTTTTTCCTGTGCCACCTTGCGATGCGACTCCAGTTTTGCGCGTTCCGCCCGAAGCTCGGAGTCGTCGATCTTGATCAGGAGTTCGCCCCTGCGGACCCTGGCCCCTTCGGTGAAGACAATGTTCACGACTCGGCCGGTCGCTTCGCTTTTCAGCTCCACCTCTTCGTTGGCTCGGAGTGTCCCGGTCGCAAGAATCGTGTTGGTGATGGGTTTGGGAGTGACTCGGACTGCGGTGACGGGCAGGCGCGGGTCGCGGGCGTCGTTCGATGTGCCGCCGCCCGAGACCGAGAGCAGGGGTTTAAGGCGCGGACTGGTAAGAAAAACGACGATGAGTATCGTTCCTCCGGCAAGGAGGATGATGCGGGTTCGCTTGGTCATTCAGAAACGTCAGTGCCAGGAGAGGACGGATCAACGGACGCATTACAAAATATACCCAGCGCTGAAGGCAATATCAATGCGACAGAGGACAAATGTCCTTATTTCAGGAGGAGCATCTTGCGGGTCCCGGTGAACGAAGTTCCGGCCTGGAGCCGGTAAATATACACCCCACTTGGAGACAGGAATCCAAGATCGTCCCGGCCCTTCCATGTCACCTCATATCGTCCGCCTGCATAGACGCCGTCCATCAGGCGGGTTACCTCGCGTCCGAGAACATCGTACACGATGAGGCGAACTTCTTCCTCGTGCGGAAGTGCAACGGTGATTCTTGTTGACGGGTTGAACGGGTTGGGATAATTCTGCGAGAGATCGAACGAGCCCGGGATCTCCCCGGCGACCTGCCTGACACCAGAGAACCCCCAATCTTCCCATTCCCTCCAGAGCTTTTCCGCGAGTGAAATATCGGTGGGTTCCGTCCAATCCTCAAGGTTGGGGTCTATGCCGACGCCAAGATCCTCCACGTCTGCCGTCGGGCCGGAAGGGTTACGGTGACAGCTCGCGGCGCAGGTGTTGAGCATACCCTTCGGAACGGAGGCATATCGAAGGGTCTTGGTCGGAGGAATGACATTGAATGTGTGAGTGCGTAGTTCGTATCCGCCGGTGACCGCAGCCGACTTCGTCATATGGCACACGGTGCACCGTCCGATGCCGCCGGTTCTTCCGAGGTTCAGTGGGTCATACTTGTCGTGCCGAGTGTGCCTTTTGACAACTCTCCCGATGGAATCACGCTTTGCCGGTTCATTCTGAATCCAGCTCTTGGGTATTGAAGCGAAAGGGCCTTTACCCGCATGGCAGGCAAGGCACAGTGTATTGTCTTCGTCATTGACCTTCAACCTGAGGTTGCCGCCGCTAATGAGAGGGACCTCCAGCGAGTCGACAATCGCATGCTTGTTCGGTGTTGTGTCGTGCGAGGTGTGGCACGTGAAGCAGGTAATCTCCTCATTCGGGTTGTTGTAATGCCCCGAACCGATCATTTCCTGATATTGCTGATGATTCATTCGGGCTGTCACAAGATCCGGCCAGGTCGCGGCCCCGCCAACCGTGCTCGGAGGCCTGGAGAGATCAAAGAACTGCGATAGCGGCCTGTTGCGATCGGCAGGGTTGAAATAGGTATCCGTCGCTTCGTCTCTGGGGTATTCATGCGCTCCACCCCGGGATTGTCCTCGACTGTGGCACTGGGCGCACACTTCGAGTTTGGCATCCTTCGTGGGAAGCTTTGCCGGATTCATCTGATGTCCCGGCCATGCGCCAAGTTGGTACGGCCCGTGACACATTTCGCAGCCGACCGCCATGTCGGCGCCGCGATACACCCCTTCCATTGACAGTGACCACGAGGTATCCAGACCGTTCACGACTTTCATCACTCGTCCGCCACTGACGTGGCAACCCATGCAGTTCTTGTCCCATGAGGTCGCCCTGAATACGTTGGTTCGTACCGACCTTGTGGTCCCGTCCGTGTTAAACCAGGAGCTCGGATTGTACGGCACCCAGTTCGACGGATCGTACGTTGGATTGTCCAGATATGCCGGGAGATTGTATTGGATGGGAAGGATATAGTAGCTCGTATCGATTCTTGCCAGGTACCGTTGCGTGTATGCCCAACCGTTTGTCCTCGCGATGGCATACGTCGAGCCACCCGTTCCCACCTGAACTACAAACAGAGAGCCTGTCTTCCGAATGTACACCTTGGCATTCCCGTAGCCCGGCCCCATCGAAATGCTGTCGCCCTCAGCGAATCCTCTCCATGGCCTGACCGAGAGTGAGTCAGGCGGCAGGAGAATCTTCGCGTGGAGGCTTTGAGCCCAACGATCATACTGAGTCCCTCCGACCGTGTGAATGGCGTGACAGTATTTGCACACGTCGGTTCCGAGATACGTTTGCGCAGCGCTCCTGGCGGGAAGCAATAGAATGAGGAGCAGCAGGGGGTACACGGGGAGGGAGCCGAGGGGTCTCATGAGACCTCCGCTTGAATGTCCTGATCCGGACGGTGGTGCGCACCAAGTGTCCGCGTGGTCTCCGGCGACAGGTCAAGACGGGGGAGGTACACTCCAGCCCTCAAGCGGAGCGGATAGAGTCCTGGTGCCGACAAGGGAGATACAGTACGCGGGGGTTGCGCACTTAGAAGGGGCACAATCTATGTGCCACGAGTTAAAAGGGGAGGAAATGTTGAAAAAGGCAGCAATTGCGGAACTTCTATCAGATTCCGGTAAGACTCCTCCGATATTTGGGAAACTGACAGGAAAGACCTCAATAGAATTCTATAATTCTGTGACGCTCTTTCAGTCGGTCCGACCAATCCATTGCTTTGATGCCCGCAACAACCTCCCATTCCCATCGCTTCCGTACACCCGGACAATCACATCGACGTAGACATGGGGTCCCCATTTGGGGCCATTCCGGGCAATACGCTCAAGTCGATACGCCGGTCCGGCAATCCCTGGTTCATCGGAAAAATATGTCCGCCAGACCTGGCTCCCATTCACAACCCAGATCGCATCAGCGCTGACCGTCGCAGGGATCTGAGAGCTGTCCGTGGTTATGATCCAGGCAATCGCGATGAGCGGTTTCCCATCGGGCGGACTGATAGGCATGAAGTCCCTCCACAGCTCGGTTGCGAGGAAGAGTTGCATGCCATCGACGGTAATCGTATCGGGCGCCTGCAGCAGTTGGGCCACGGGGATGTCGGGAGGGAGCGCGGCGCGGATCTCGGTCCAGAAATCCTGGCAGCCAGGCGCCAGGAGCAGTATCAGTGCGAACAGGATGATTTTCATCTTCTTAAAAGTGTTGTATGTCAGCGGAAGGTAGCAGAATGGCAAATAAACGCATCGACCCCTTGTTCACCACGTTAGGTTGCTCGACCCACAGCTCAGAATCGATGAGCGTCTTCCCGCTGCGTTAGAATTTGTGGGTTTCCCAGACAAAGTCAAGGGAAGAAAGCCGCAAGCGCGACCGTCCCCTTTGTTCAAGGACTTCGTTTGGTACTGACTAGCTTTCCTCGTCGTTTTCTTGGCGAAAACCGATCGGCCTGCGTCTGGGCTCCGGAAGCTGAGTGGGTTCCATAAGTTTCCGCAGTTCACTGAGGACATAGACAATCGCCTGCTCATGTGAGTCGAGCCGTCGAGTGAGTCTCTTTTCCAGTTCTTTCAACTTTTTCAAGAGTGTCCCGTTCCCCGCCATGGCGCGCCGCATCTTCAGGAAGGCCCGAACCACAAATAGGCTCATCTGCACCGCTCTTTCGCTGTTCAATACGGTAGCAGCCATAACTGCACCATGCTCCGTGAACGCAAAAGGCAGGTACCGTCGCCCCCCGCGCCTCCTCTTTGAGGTCACAATCTGTGACCTCAAACTCAACCATTCCGATCTCGTAAGCTGAATAAGGAAGTCCGGAGGAAAGCGATCGACATTGCGTTTGACGGCCTGGTTGAGTGCCTTCGTTGTAACACCGTACACACGAGCGAGATCGACATCGAGAATGACTTTTTCACCCCTCAGATCCACGATGAAAGTCTCAATGTGGGTATCCACAGCATACGATTTCCGCATCGCATTCACGAGGTAGGTCCTACTTTTCAGTCGTATGTACACCATCCAGACAGGAGCGAATCAGCCGAAATGTGATCACGACACTCAAGTTCTCCCCGGGCATATAACACCATCGTCGTAATAAACGATGCGATCCCGGTCGGTCGAGAACGTGGACTTCCCTTAATGCACCTCACTGGGACGGAAAGATGTATGCACGAAACTTGTATTGTGCAGGTCGATCGGCAAGTCGACCGACAGCGTTTCTTGCGAGGAATTCAGGCGGGAAGGGTGCTCAAGCCAACACGATGAGATGTCTTGCCTGGGCAATTACTCGATAGGTCTCAAGGTCAGGGAGCAGACAAGAGCTCTCGCAAAAGATACCTTTCAAGTTGAACATTGTCAACGTAGATGGCAAAGAATCGGCTCCTGCATGTTGCCATGTCTAGCCGGAGGCAGGAGATAGGCAAGCGCATATTTGGTTTGTTTTCGGTGAACTCACGGGAGCCCGGGGGAGGCGGGGCGCGACAAGATGTTGCACGGAATACCCCGAACTCAACTTTCTTTTCTTTCGATGAGGTCGGAAGGACATGGAGCGCAGCAGGGGGGAATCGCCTTGAGTTGCTACCCAAAAGGTCCGCCGAAGGCGGATCCCCGCCTGCCATGACGGCTCTCCGCGGCGGGCAGGCGCCGTCCCGACGCAATTCGTCGGGACCCGCCGGCGGACAATCCACGCGCCCCCGCCTGCCACGATAAGGC
>JBFLYO010000054.1:0-11043 GCA_040756745.1 Bacteroidota bacterium | reverse complement strand
CGCCGCTTCAAGGGGAGGAAACGCCAGGAGGAGGAGAAACGACGTCACAAGCTGTGCCCAGACAAAAAACGGGAGCCTCATGAACGACAGCCCTTTGGCCCGTAACTGGAAGATCGTCGTGATGAAATTCACCGACCCGAGCAGCGACGAGGTGATGAGGAATACCATTCCGATAAGCCAGACGGTCTGGCCGGTCGTCGCGATGACCGACAACGGAGCATATGATGTCCATCCCGAGTTTGCCGCGCCGCCGGGCAATAGGAAGCTCGCCAGCATGGTGACGCCACCCAGGAAGTACACCCAGTAGCTCATCATGTTCAGCTTCGGGAATGCCATGTCCGGCGCCCCGATCTGAAGCGGGACGATATAGTTGCCGAACGCGCCGACGGCGAGCGGCACGACGCCGAGGAATACCATGATCGTGCCGTGCATCGCTCCGAGCTGGTTGTAAAACTCCGGCAGCATGATGCCCTCCGGCGCATTCGACTCCCCCAGGAGCGTACCGATCAACGGAATCGGCTGTCCCGGATAGGCAAGCTGCCAGCGCATGATCATCATCAGCGTGAACCCGAACAGCAGGAAGAGAAGACTCGTGATGGCGTATTGAATGCCAATGGTCTTGTGGTCCTGCGAGAATACGTATGTGCTCCAGAATCCGGCCTGGTGGTGCCCCGCGTCTGCGGAGGCGTGATGCGTATGCGCTTCCGTCGCGGCGGCTCTGGTGGTGACTTCGCTCACGGAACTGGTCCTTTCAAAGGTTCCCCGGGGACGTGTGCCCGGATGATGGTGATCCGCTGTGAAAGCTATTTCGCGGCGTACTTGAAATCGGCCTTCGTCTCACCCGTCGCACCCACCTTCACTTTCATCGTTTGCGTCCCGTACTTCTCGTGCCAGGTCTCAATGGTATACTCACCCGCCGGGAGCTTCTTGAGTGTGAACGATCCATCCGGACCCGTCACGGCGAAGAAGGGGTGGTTGAACACGCCGATATAAGCACCCATCCACGTATGGACCTCACATTTCACCTTAAAGACTTCGGGCTTCTCGAATTTCTTCGTCAGCTTCATCCCCTTTTTCGGCTGGGCAATGTTGAATTGCGGATTTTCTTTTGAGAGGGAATGGACGTTATGCAGCGTCGGATCGCTGTTGACCACCTCCAACTCTTGGCCCGTCTGGATGCCGACGACGTGCGGCGTGTACACGCATCCTTCCTGATCAAACTCCACCTTGCCGGCGGGGGCCTCGAACTTCCTGCTTCCCAGTCCCTCCTTTACGTAGACCAGAACGTTCTTGAGGGTCCCATTGGAATTGACGACCACCTCTTCACCGAAGACGGGTCCCTTGTGCGCGCGCATGCAGACGGGATCAGCATTCATCATCAGCCTCGCCGCCTTCGGCGCCGTCCCTTCAAACGAGACCTTGCCCATCACGTCGCCGGCCAGCATCGTTCCCGTGATACAGACAACCATCATTGCAATCGCCGCAACAACGTTGCGTTTCATCCTTGTTCCTCCCTTGTGAAATATGTTTTCCCTCTCCTTAACTCATCACTCTCTTCTCTCTTCTCTGCTTCTCACCTTACGCTCACCACGCTCCTCTGTGGCTCCCCAATGCTGATCAGGTAATCCCTCAGCGCCTGCATCTGCTTCTTCGCATCCCCACCCAGCACGTCCGGCAGCGGGGACTGCCCGTCCGGGAAGAAGGTCGGCATTCGTGTCCCCTCCTGCAGCTTGTTGGGATCGGAAAGCCATTCCACGATCCATTCCGGCTTCAAGCGATCTCGTGCCTTGGTGAGATTCGGAGCGAGATCGGAGGTGCTTGCCTCTCCGGGCCGCGGGGCCGCCGCACCGGTGGGATGGCATTTCAGGCACTGGAAGTCCGTGAAGATGCTCTTGCCGACGCTGACGAGTGCCGGATCGGGCTGGTATGCGCGGTAGTCCCGCACCTCGAGATCCTGGTTGCTCAGCCCGAGAAAGTACTTGATGAGTTTCGTGATCTCATCGTCGGTCAGCGAGAAGGTCGGCATGCGGGTCGGCACCCAGGGGCGGATGGAGTTGGGCCGGCCAACCGTCGACGGCGACTTCAGGAAATCGTGCAACCACCCTTCCTGGACTTTCTTCCCTTCGCCGGTGATGATGGGGGGAAGGTACGCCGGCTCATCAATGATCGCGCCAATATACCCCCCCTCCCTCTCGAGCTGGTGGCACTGCCGGCAGTTGTACTCGTACGACAGTCGCCGTCCCGTCTCAATGTCCTGTTGCTTCCTCTTGAATGCCTCGACGTACCGCTCGTCGGGCGCGTCCTTCGTCTGACTCAGGAGAAAGAGGCGCAGCTTCGCAATCTCATCGTCGCTGAAGGAAAAAATCGGCATCTTTTGCACGATGCGGTCGGTGGCAAAGACCCGGGAATCCTTCAGCTTGGCGGCAACCCAGTCGTGCCATGTATGAGGCACCCTGGTGTCGCCAAAGTCCATCTCTTCAACTCTCTTGCGTCCGAAGTTGGACAGCGAGACGGACACGCGGCTTTCTTTTTCGAATCCCGGGATGGCGTGACAGCCGGCGCATCCGTATTCTCTGACGATTGCTTCTCCACGCGATATCTGCTGGGGCGACGAAAGGTCAAGCGTCTTCGGATCAAACGACCGGTCGTCCTTTTGGCGTGTCAGATACGTCGCGACATCTCTTGCTTCACGGTCCGTGAGGCGGAGATTGGGCATTCTGGTCGTCGAATTGTAGTGCCGCGGATTCTTCACCCAGTCAAAGATCCAGTCCGCCCCCAGCTTGCTGCCGACGCGGGTCAACTCGGGCGCAATGTCATAGCTCGTTCCTCGCGCCTCCCGCACTTTCGTTTCATTCCCGAGCACGTGGCACGCCTGACAACCGGCCGTTTCGAAGACTTTCCTGCCCGCAATCGGATCCCCCCCTGCCACCGCTCCCCGCTGCAGCGTGAAGGGTTCCCTGGAGGAAAGACTCCACAGAAATGCCGTGACCGCCGCTGCCTGTTCATCAGTGAAGCGGAAGTTCGGCATACGCGTGTGGGAATTGTACTCCTTCGGGTTCCTGACCCAACGGAAGATCCATTCGGGCGTGGTCTTGTGACCGATGCGTCCCAGTTCGGGTCCGATCTTCGGGAGGTCCGTGTATCCCGCAATCTCATGGCACCCGAAGCATCCCGATTCGATCATCAGTCGTTTGGCTGACGAAAACACCGGTGCCCCGTCGAGGTGACTCTGATTCTCGTGGCATTCGTTGCAGGATGCCCAGACCTCGATTCCTTTCAACAATGGATTTTCCCAGTACGGGTCTGCCTCTCCGTGTGCGGCGCCTGCCGTCAATGCCGGCCCCTGTCCGCGGTGACACGTCGTGCAGCCCACCGTCTCGGGCTTGTGGACTGCGAGGAGTTCCGGAAGAGGATGGCGGCGGAACGGTTCCGGCGCGTCCTCCATCACATCCTCCTTCCAACCCAGGTGGCAGGTCTGACACCGGTCGATGCGCGCCTTGGGGTCGTTAAAGGGATTGCGGTCGTAGTCCTGCATCATCACCTGCTTGATCTCGATCGGCGACCCCGTGACCCGTGCGAGCTTTGACTGCCACTTGTCGATATCTTTTCTGAGGTCGCCGATGGCGCTCTGGAGGTTCCGGGCATCCTGCTTGTAGCGGTTCAGGACCGCAGCCAGGGAATCGCGCCGCGCCTCGAGGCGCGTAATCACTTGCATATGCGCATTCATCCGGACTTCGTTTTCTGCAAGCAGCTCCTTCTCCTTCTTGTCTTCGTCTCCCTCGTGGAGGGACTTTTTGTAGAAGTAGTATGCTTCGTCCCCCCGGCTCTTGGCAAACTGGTACTCCCGGTTCTCCGTGGCGAGCAGTTCCAGGACGGCCGTGTACTGCTCGTTGACCGCCGTGTAGAGAGGTCCCTGCATCGAATCCTGTGCTGCGGCCAGCTGCGCGCTCAGATCCACGTATGTCGTCGAATCGAAATCTGCTATTGCCTGATCGAGCCGTTCCGTGATCCTGGCCTTGGCAAGGGCAGCGTATTCCTCTTGAACCTCTTTCCAGGGACGCCGCGTCGAGACTTCATCCACGACGGCCCACATGGTTCCCAGGAACAGGGCGCCAGCAAACACGATGTAGGCAACGCTGTAGTTGCGCTGTTCGATCGGCACCTGTGCACGTGACTTGAACACCCGAGAGTCCTTCCGAGGATGCAGGCTAAATATTGAACCAGGGGGTGACGAGAATGTACTTCACGTTGAGCGTCAGTCGCAGGATGATCTTGATCGGGAGCGCCATCATGATCAGGAACAACCCTGCAACGACCGCATACCGGAGCGGTCCGAGTTTTCGGATCACCTCGCTCTTCCGTTTCCAGTAATAGAACAGAGCGCCCAGGCTGAACCATGCCAGCACTGTCGCACCGCCGATTGCCATGGCAGCCGGATTCAGAGAATCATCCACCAGTCGCGTCGGCACCCCGAACAGCTCCGACCAGTCGACGTTGGTCAGGGCCACGACGCGGTGCGTATCCCATTCTTCCCAGGGCATGAAGAGGTTCCAGCCGGGACCGCGGAAAAACGTCCCCAGCACAATGAGCGAAACCCAAAGGACGAGGAAGCCGAAGCAAAAAGTGAGAATCGCAAACTTCCTCTCCTTAAAGGTGTAGTAGCCGTTCCCCTTCGGGTTGATGTCGACGTACGGGATTGCCGAGAGCCCGAAGATGATCAGCCCCGGGATTGTCACGCCGGCGATCCAGGGATCGAAGTACACGAGGATCTCCTGGAGTCCGAGGAAATACCATGGAGCCTTCGAAGGGTTGGGAGTCAACGACGGGTTCGCCGGCTCTTCAAGGGGAGCGTTCAGCGTGATCGACCACACGGTCAGGATCGCCATGACGAGGATCGTAGCAAGGAATTCGACCTTCACCAGATACGGCCAGACCTGCACCTTGTCGGCGAGCCGGGCCTCCTCCGAGATGTCCTGGCGATCGTTCTTCCGGGCCTTGGCCATCGCAAGCCACGTATAATAGATGATGAGGACAAGCATGGCCACGATAGGGACATTGTCCGGCTTGGAAATAATCGTGATCAGATGATTCATGGCGTCACATCAAGCTGAGAAAGTGATGGTTCACGCCTTTTTCGAGGTTACGTCGGGTCCGGAAATGCCACCGTCCTTCCTGATCCTCCAGAAATGCACTGCCATCAGCACTGCGCCGATCAGAGGGAGGAAGATGCAGTGGAGGACGTAGAAGCGGAGAAGGGTCGGCGGCCCGACCTGCGTACCGCCCAGCAACACGAACCGCACATCGTTGTCGATGCGCATGCCGAGCTCGGCGCCGAAAGGCCCCTCATGGCCCAGGAAGGGGGTTGCCCGCGCCATATTGGTCCCCACCGTCACCGCCCAGATGGCGA
Source organism: Bacteroidota bacterium (assembly GCA_040756745.1). GTDB lineage: Bacteria > Bacteroidota > Ignavibacteria > UBA10030 > UBA6906 > JBFLYO01. The sequence continues at coordinate 5,636 of JBFLYO010000054.1, read as the reverse complement.
GCTGGTCCCAGGGAAGAAGATAGCCGGTAAAACTGAGAAAGAGGGTGAGGGTCAGCAGAAACACTCCCACGACCCAGTTGAACTGCCGCGGGGGTTTGTAGGAACCGGTGAGGAACACGCGGAACATGTGGAGCATCACGGTGATCACCATGGCGTGCGCCGCCCAGCGATGCATGTTCCGCATCAGCGGGCCGAACGCGACGTCATTCATGAGATATTTCATGTCGTCGTACGCGTATTCGGCGGCCGGCCGATAATAGAACATGAGGATCACGCCGGTGATCGTGAGAACGATGAACAGGAGGAACGTGATCCCTCCCATCCCCCACGTGAACCCGATGTTTGTCGCGTGCCGGGTGATTCTGACCGGATGGAGGTGGAGGAAGACGTTGTCGAGAATCTGGAGCGCCCGGTTCCGCTGGGTGTCCTGGTACGTGTGGCGGAAGATGGACTTGTAGACCTCCGTCTGCTGCATCTTCTCGCGCATCGTGTCGAAGAGCCCGAGCATCGTACTCCCGTTGATAGAGAAGGAACAGGACTACTTTGACATAATGAAGACAACCGGCAAGGGCAGGCCCGCGGCCACCGTCAGCAGCAGGGTCACCCTGTGTACTTCAGGAATGCGTCAGGCTTCGACCATTCCTGCTTCTCGTAGAGAAACTTGACGTTGCGATCGACGAGGATCTGCCCGTCGTCGGCAAGCGTGATTTTCAGCCGCTCAAGCGGTCGGGGCGTCGGGCCCTCGAAATTGATGCCGTCCTTGTGATACCCGCTGCCGTGGCAAGGGCACTTGAATTTGATCTCGGCGGGGAGCCATCGCGGCGTGCATCCGAGATGCGTGCAGATCGCCAACAAGGCATAGAATCCTTCGGCCTCCCGTACGATCCAGACCCGGTATTCGTCTTTGTATTTTTCATTCACCTCGCCGACAACATAGTCGCTCGGAAAGCCCGCCTTAAATGCTGACGGTTGTTCGTACAGGACACGAGGGACCATGAGACGAAGGGCACCAACGGTCGCAGTCGCGATGAAGCCGAAAAACGCAAACCATCCGGCCACATTCAGGAAGTTCTTCCTGTTCATCCGCCAGATACCCTGATCGTTCTCCGGCGGCCTGTCTTGTTTTGGTTTTCGGACTTCCGGAGCGGACGTCTTCGTCGGCGCGGCCGGCGGAGGCTGAGCCGGAACTGGTGGCGGCATGGAAGCGGGCGGAGCTGTCGTCACGTTCTGATCATCTGCCATGAATCTTCCTTACCAGGTGAGCGCACCGGTTCGCCTGCTGTGCATGACGCACGGGAGTCATGGGGTGTAAACCGGGGGAAACGGGGGAATAGGCGGTGGGGGCGGCGGCACGCTGGTGGGAGACACACGAGGAAACCAGACACAAACTCCGCAACATTGATGGAGACGAACGCTGATTGTCCGAGATGACGTTGCCGCCGAGACTATTCCAATGAACGAGCATATAAAGATACAAAAGGAGTTGAGGAAAGTCAACACATCAGACACTTCGTCAGATAATTTCCATGCGCAGACGCCGCGAAGTGTATAAAATATCAACTCCCTGCTCAATGCCGGTCTGCCGTTCCGCCGGTTGATTCTTCTCCGCGTTTCAGGTATATTGATCGCCACTTTCACGCTCACCGATTTCCACGCCAGTCACGATCGCGTCCATGGAATGGCTCGACTACCGGCAGATTCCGCCGTCCGCCGGAGGGTACTCTGAACTGTTTTTCGATTACCTCTACGACTTCGCCAGCGTCCGTTCCTACTTCCCGGGAGATTTCCGGGAGGATTCATCGTATGAAGCGCTCTTCAAGTCCATCGATGCCCGTCTGACGGATCGTGCCACGCTCGTCGAGGTCCTGAAGGAGCAGAATGCCGCATTCCGCGCGACGTCCAGGGCCTTTGACAACATAGCGTTGCTTACGAAGCCGTCGACGTATGCCGTTGTTACCGGACAGCAGGTCGGTCTTTTCGGCGGACCACTCTACACGGTCTACAAGACCGTCACTGCGATCAAGCTTGCCCACAAGCTGAAGCTCAGATTTCCCCGCCGGGATTTCGTTCCGGTCTTCTGGATTGAGGGAGAAGACCACGATTTCTCAGAGATGAACCACGCCATGGTCCTCGACCAGGAGAACACGCTGGTCCAGGCATCGTATCTCCCGGGGGGCGTGATGCCTGAGCGGAACGTGGGGGCGGTCGGAGAGATGCTCTTCGATGCAACCGTGGCACAGACCCAGCAGACTCTCGAAAACGCCCTTGGGCGCTCCGAATATACGTCCGCCGTTATCGATCTGCTCAAAGAGTGCTATCGGCCAGGCAATTCGTTCAACGGGGCATTCGCCGAGTGGATGAATCACCTCTTCGCCGACCATGGGCTCGTGTTTATATCATCGAACCACCCCCGCCTGAAATCGATCCTCTCCCCTCTTTTCGTTAAGGAGCTGGAAGAATTCCCCAAGATTTCACAGCTCGTCATCACGCAGAGCGCAGAGCTCGAGCGGAAGTACCACGCGCAAGTCAAGCCGAAATCGATCAATCTCTTCCTCTTTCACAAGGGGGGACGGTACCTCATCGAGCCGCGCGAGACCGACTTCAGTCTCAAGGGGACGCGGGCATTCTTTCAAAAGGAGGAGCTGCTCGCCATTGCACGAAACACGCCCTCCCAGCTCAGCCCCAACGTCGTACTTCGCCCCATCTGCCAGGATCTGCTTCTCCCCACCGTTGCGTACGTGGCGGGGCCGTCGGAAGTGGCCTACCATGCCCAGATCCAGCCGGTCTATGAAGCGGTTGGCGTTCCGCAGCCGGTGGTCTACCCCCGGGCGAGCGTGTCGCTCATCCAGGCCAATCTCGTGAGAGCGATGGAGAAGTACGGATTGGAAATATCAGAGTTCCTCGGAGATATCGATCGGGTGACGGAAAAAGTCCTTGAGCAAATCGCGGAGATCAAGCTGGACAGGCTCTTCAACAACGTGACCAGGAACGTCCACGATGCGTTGAGTGAAGCCAAGTTCGGACTGAACGAGGTGGACCCGACCTTGCTTGGTGCATTTGAGAACATGTCGGCGAAGATCGACGTCAACATCGGTGTACTGCGGGAAAAGGCTGTGGCGGCGCAGAAGCGCCGGAACGAAACCGCCGTCCGACAGATTGAACGGGCGGCGGCTGGGTTGTTACCCGGGGGGCTCCTGCAGGAACGGCAGCTCAACGTGGTTTATTTCATGAACAAGTACGGCCCCGATCTCATCAAATGGCTCATGGAACAGATCGATATCACAGGCTTCAAACACCAGGTCATCACGCCGTAACTCATCACTCTTCACTCTCTCCCGCCCGTCACCCATGTCGCTCGCTGATGAGATTTTCAATATTGACAGGAGCGCCTTTCGTCATCATATTATTGCGACCCCCCGCCAATAATCACTAGGCCGTGTCCCCGGCTTACGAGAGGACGCTATGAAACTCCGGACCCCGTGCGGCTCTCGTTCCTTTCCATCGGCTTCCCCCCGAGCATCAACCGAACCCATGCGCCCGGACAAATCGCTTCGCCACTCCCCGCTCTCTCTCATTTGGAGAAGAGTTACCGTAGGAGCGAAGATGCACGTTCTATTACTCTGTTTTTCCGGAATGAGCTGGTGGTTTGACGCCTGTAATACGACAGAGCCACCACCGCCGGTTCCGCCCGTCGACACGACGAGCCACGATTTCACGTGGACCCTTTCCACATTGGGGGATGGCGGTTCCAGCGTGCTCTACGATGTGACAATTATCAATGACACTCTGGTGTATGCGGTGGGCGCCATCTACAAACAAGACAGCCTTGGGAATTGGGATCCTTTGCCATATAATGTTGCGAAATGGAATGGCCGGCAGTGGGAGTTGAAGCGCGTGACAGTGATATTCCGAGGGAATCTCATCACACCACCCATAAATGGTATCTACGCATTGTCTGCCTCAGATATCTGGCTCGCAGCTGGTATGGCCATTCATGGTGATGGTACCACGTGGGTCGGACATGATGTAAGAGCCATAACCGGCTATGATACGCTATCATTCACAAAGTGCTGGGGACGGAACTCATCGGACATGTACTTCGTTGGCCTACGCGGGTCTTTGGCCCATTATTTCTCCGGCACGTGGCAGAAGCTCACAAGCGGGACGACAGTGCCGATACAGGATATTTGGGGAGGAGTGAATCAGCGGACGGGAGCGACCGAGATCCACGCGGTTGCGTCCAACACTATCGCATATCCCTCAGGGAAGAAATTGCTGCGCATCGATGGCTCGCAGGTAACTGCAATGTCAGACAGTGGGTTGAATGTATTCCTGAACAGCATTTGGTTCGTCCCTGGCTCGCTTTATTACATCGTTGGAGGCGGATTCTTCTATTCGCAGTCAGTGGGTCAAGCCACGATCTGGCAAGGAGGCCCGAATCTCGTCACGAACTACTACAGCAATGCGATCCGCGGCTCTGCCCTCAACAATGTCTTCATTGTTGGTGCCTACGGCGACGTTGTGCATTTTAACGGGCATACCTGGAAGAGTTTTCAGCAGCAGACGGCAGTCGATGGGAACTACAAGGCTGTGGCAGTTCGAGGCAATCTCGTAATCGCCGTTGGTTATGACGGTGACCGGGCGGCCGTGGCTGTCGGAAGGAGGAACTGACAGAGTACTGAAAACAAAAGCCCCGTCCGGTGTAGCAGCACCGAGGCGGGGCCGAGCGCAAACAGAGAGGATTGGTCTGCCATATCACCGGCTGATTGTTCCTCCCCCTCAAACACCAAGGGTGAGCACCTTCTTCCATACGAGTGCTGGTGGTGTCAGCATCAAAGCAGCACTACTGGATGCTCCATCTGTATCTGGTGGAACGATACAACTGAAAGACCCTTGGCTCCGGGATACTCTGGACTCTCAATTCTACGAGAACCCGTACGGCTACCGGAATCTTGGCATGAACGCGCCGTTTAAGTCGGAGGTCTCGGGTTTCACGTTCGGGACGTCCACGAAATACAAGGGCGTGTTCTTGAACGAGAACGATCAGTTCGATCCGTTGAAACCCTACTACTCCGTCGGAGCGCCGAGCCCGCAAACAATCGGCGGCTTTACCTCCTATTTTCTTCAGTGGTCGGGCACGTATGCGAGCTTCCAGGATTCATTTGCCCTCCAGACCCCGGTTGTGTTCAAGTCGGCCAATGCCGTTGCAACGGCGAAGTACAAAGCCAACCTCGCTTCAAGTCTCTCATCGGCCACGGGACTTACCACCCAGCGGCGGATGATCTGCACCTATGGATCGTCATTTGCGGGATACAGCGTTATTTACGAATCCCAGCACGAGATCTGGTGGACACACTCCAGTGACGGCCTCACATGGTCACCCGAGATAAGGCTCAGCCGCGGGAGCGGCAAAGCACGTAATCCCTCAATCTCCGAGGTCGCCTTCGGCTCAAGTCCAGCCGCCTATGCCGTCTGGGTCGATACCACAAACAGGAGCGGCGCCTCAGGCTTCGACGTGAACGTCCGTCGGCTTGATCTCAACACGGGAGCGTGGGGTGAGACCGAATACCTCGTCCATCCCGACTACCCTTCAGGAGCAGGCTTTGCCCGCTCGGATGCAAAACCGGTCGCCGTGG
>JBFLYO010000053.1:0-12701 GCA_040756745.1 Bacteroidota bacterium | reverse complement strand
CGGCCCCTCCCTTGAAAAGGGAGGGGAGACCTTGATCTTCCCCTTCCCCTTTCCAAGGGGAAGGGGCCAGGGGATAGGGTTTCGATTCATGACAAAAGTTGACCGCTCTTGTCGTTGCTAGATCTTGACAAACCACTTCCTCTTCCACATCCCCCACACCACCAGGTACATCACCAAAATAAAGCACACCGCAAACATCGTCGACGCATTTACCGGACTGAAGTATGGAACGAACAGTGTGTTGTAGATCCACCCTTTCAGCGACACGGGTTCTCCTTCGGCGCCGGTCCACTTGATAAGCATCAGGAGGCGAGCAACGAGGCCTGAGAGGACGAACACGGCGATGGCGTTCATGCCATAGATGACGAACGGCAGTGCCCATGTGACATGCTTCTTCACGTCCATCAGCCAGTAGAACATGGCGAAGCAGACCAGCGCCCAGCCCGCCATGAAAATGCTGTAGGAGCTCGTCCAGAGGTTCTTATTGATCGGGAGCCAGATATCTATGATTGCTCCTGCCAGGAGCATGAGGTTCCCTGCAACGAACATCCACGCCGTCTTCTCTTCGGGTGTTCGCTCGGTTCTCAGCCAGTGTCCCGTAAGCACGCCGAACAGCGTCGTTGCGATTGCGCCAAGTGTGCTGGGAATCCCCTCCGGATCGAAGCCCGGCGCAGGCGCGCCTGACCAGGTATGTCCGACCAGGAGATTCGAATCGACCCACCGGCAGAGGTTCCCCATGGGATCAAGAACCCCTGCTCCGTAGCCGGGGACAGGGATCAGCATGAGTGCGACCCAGTACCCCGCAAGCAATCCGACAGTCCACCAGATCTGAGCGCGCAGACCCGCGTACAGGACGATCATGCTGGCAATCAGATAACAGACCGCGATCCGCTGCAGGACGCCCGGAATGCGCCACGCCGCAAAGGAGAACTGATGGTCGAACGCCATCCCGAAGGGGAAACCGGACAGGAAGAGCCCGAGGCCGAAAATGATGATGGCGCGGCGAAACACATGGCCAAGCAGTTTCCCCTTGTTGGCTCCGGCCTCCATCCGTTTGCGAAACGACATCGTCATCGCGACGCCGACGATCCAGAGGAAAAACGGGAAAATCCAGTCGGTGAACGTCCAACCGTTCCAGGGCGCATGTCCGAGCTGCGGATAGATATTCGACCACGAGCCGGGGTTGTTGACAAGAATCATCCCGGCGATGGTGGCGCCTCGGAACGCATCGAGAGATTGGAGCCGGGGGGAGGAAGCGGACTGTTCAGCCATGGCCGTCGTCCTTGAGTCTGGTAACCCCGATGCCGGGAAGTCGCGTGAGGGTCACCCTGCCATCGACGATCGTGGCCCCCGCGAAAAGATCATTCTTGATGAGAACAGCGCCGTCGAGATCAGCATAGTCGACGAGCGGCGAGAGCTGGGCCGCCGCGGAGATTGCGCACGAGGTCTCCGTCATGCAGCCGAGCATGACCTTCATGCCGAGACCGCGAGCGAGAGCGATCATCTTGTATGCTTCCCGCATGCCGGTGCATTTCATCAGCTTGATGTTGACCCCGTCATACACTCCGTAGGCCTTGCGGACATCCGGGAGGCGGACGACGCTTTCGTCGCCGATGATCGGGAGTGGGCTCTTCGACCTAAGCCAGGCGATGTCGTCCACCTGTTCCTTCGGCATCGGCTGCTCGACGAACTCGATCCCCTTCGTCGCGAGCCACTCGATCATGGAAAGCGCGAACGACCGGTCCTTCCATCCCTGATTCACGTCGACGCGGAGGGGCTTGTCGGTCACCTCCCGGATCGTCTCGATCATCTCTTTATCATTCTCGCGACCGAGCTTCACCTTCAGCACTCTGTAGACGTCCGCCTCTTTGACCTTCTGCCGGACAACTTCCCTGGTATCAATCCCGATGGTAAACGTGGTCACCGGCGCCTTCGCCGGGTCAAGTCCCCAGATCCTGTACCAGGGATATCCCATCTTCTTGCCGATCCAGTCGTGCAGGGCGATATCGACGGCCGCCTTGGCGGCGTGATTCCCGGGCTCGATTCCATCGATATCGCCGAGGATCTTCTCCAGCATGAAGGGGTCGCCGTACCGCGACAGGTCGACCTTCGCAAGGAACGCCTGCGCCGTCGCATGGCTCTCGCCGAGATAGGGTGGCATCGAGGCCTCGCCGTAGCCGATGATGCCGTCTTGCTCCACTTCGACCATCATCACCGGCGTCGTGGTGCGCGAACTCGTAGCGAGGGTGAATACGTGCTTCAATTCCAGGGTGTAAGGGTAGAAACGGAGCTTCATGCGATTCACCTGCCTGTTGTGTGATGCCGAAAAGAGAGAACGCGGATGAAGCGCGAGGGTCGCACCGGCGGTCAACGAGTGCTTGAGGAACGTGCGTCGGTCAGGGCTCATTGGTGCGGTAGTACGGGATGGTGAGGAGACGCCGAACGCCGGAGGCCTCCCCTGCGCCGATGATCCGTCGCGCCCGGAGGAAGGATTCCGAGCGATAGTTGCTGAAGTCTGTGTCAGCGGGACTGAGGCTGTTCATATGCACGTCCCCGGAGGCATGGATGAAGCGCGCGCCGCCGAGGGAGATGGCGACGTGAGTTACCCGCTCCCCCTTACCCTCAGAGGCGCGCCTTCCAAAGAAGAGCAGGTCCCCCGCACGAAATTCTGGAATTCCCCCGGCGACCTCCACCGGATCGCCGACGCTCGCCTGCTGGTCTGCATCACGCGGCAGGAGGACACCATTGAGAAAATAGACCGTCTTGGTGAACCCCGAGCAATCCATCCCTTTCGCTGAAGTCCCTCCCCACAGGTAGGGGACGCCCTTGTACTGCTTTGCCGTTGCGACAATGCTCTCGGGGGTATCATGTGTTACAGACAGCCAATGATCGAAGGGTGCGCCCTCACGGAGTGGGAGAAAGCCTCGCCGCCCATCCGGGTAGTCCAGTTCATAATGCGTCCGCCCCTTCCCCACCACCGCGAGGAGGGATCCCGCAACAACATCGCTCACCGGTTGCGAATTGTCCGAAGGCGCTTCACGGACCCAGCCGAAGGGGGCTGTCACAATCACTTTCGGCCGATCCGTCCATGCACGATAGGAGCTGTCATCCATGCGCACCACAGGGTCATCGGTCCATCCAAGATACTCGTCGGGCGTCTGAACATAGAACCAACCGTGGCGTTTCTTCAACACCTTCACCGGCGTCCCCAGGATTGCCTGCGTCCCCATCTCCGCGCCATGGTCGGGAGATGTCCGGATGTTGGCGACGCTCAGACTGACCACCCCGTAGGTTCGTGTTCCCAGCGCAGGATCAGGAAGGACCATCAGACTTTCCACCACCGTAAAGTGTCCATGTTTCTTCAGGTACTTCAACAGGTCCTCCTTGAGGGAGGCATTCTGGATCTCTCCCCGCAGCGTGAGCATGCCGCCGGTGACGGACCCCTGGACATCAAACACGACGGTGCGGTGGTCGGTGGCGAGTTTCTCCCTTGCCTCCTGTAAAAGAGCATCGGCGTCACGCTGCGCTCCTTCCCTGCATCCGGATACCGTGATCGCGAGAGGACCGGCGAGGCCGATCACCAGACCCGTGATCAGGTGAGGCCAGCGGCATAGTGCGAGCACCGGCATGCACATAAGGTCCATCCGCTTATTTAATCAGAATCATGCGTTTCACTGCAACAAATCCGCCCGCGGCCATGCGGACGAAATACACGCCGCTCGACCTTCCTCCGGCATTCCATGAGACGGTGTAGCGTCCGGGAGACCGCACCTCGTCGACAAGCGTTTCCACTTCCCTGCCAAGCAGGTCGTACACCACGATCGTGACCCGACCTGTGGCAGGGACTTCAAACGGGATCGTGGTATAGGGGTTAAACGGGTTGGGGTAGTTTTGTTCGAGCGAATACGCTGTTGGCGTTTCCAGTACCTCCACGCTGCTGACCAGCATCGTGCGGAAACGGAACACGGTTGACCACGCGCTCGTTCCGATGGCATTCGCGGCCCGGACGCGCCAGAAATAGATCGTGAAACTCTGGAGTCCGTGTATTTGAAGCGTAGTATCTGTCACACCAGACGTATCGACGATGAGAGCGGCAAAATCGGCGCTCCTCGCATACTGTACCCGATAGGTGACCGGCTGGGTCGAGAGCGAAGCGCTCCAGGTCAAAACAGTATCGAGAGGAACATCGGTCCGGATGTTGGCCGGAGCTACGAGTAGTGGGGACCGCGGGAATCCGGTCGCAAATGTAAACGGCGACGAGTACGATCCGGTTCCCCCTGCGCCCAGTCCCCGCACGCGCCAGTAGTACGTCGTCTGTCCCTCGAGCCCGGTAACGATCCGGAAGGTATCCGCGATGCCCTGAACGTCAATCAGGATGCCGGTTGCGAAAGTGGAGTCTGTACCGGCCTGCAGCTGGAATTGAGAGGTAAACGCGGTGGTCCGCCAGGCCACCCGGACGCTCTCCGGCAGATCTGTGGAGGCGTTCGGCGGAGAAGAAAGCACGGGAACCGGAGGCGGACCGATAATCAGAATGAAGCTTGTATCACTTTCGTTGTAGTTGCGATCAAGCGCGGTGACCGTATAATAGTAGGGGCCCGGCGCGGCCGGAGGGACTGGAGGGGTATACGACCGCGTCTCCTCGATGGAGACGATATTTCGCGCGTCATCAAGTTCAGACGCGGCCGGACGGTGGTCAAATCGATACACAACATAGCGGGAGGCACTGTCTCCATCAGGGGCGGGATTGGGGGGTTCCCATGTCAGTGCTGACGGTACCCCCGCGACGGGTGCACCGTACTGGATCCCTTTCGGATAGTATGGGGGAATAGAATCCTTCCAGTTCATTCTCGGCAACAGGGCTGGATATCGGTAGTAGTTAGACCGTAATGAATCCGCGAACCCCTTGGGGTTGTTGTTCACGCCCTGCTGGGCGCGGAAAAACACACTGCCGCCGGTTTTCGGATTCGCGCGGTTCAGCGCGATCTGGTTTGGCAGCTCCGTTGCAGCCCAGTTGTTGTCGTTGATGCGGTATGCCGCCTGGCCGGGGTAGAAGTGCCTCCCATTGGCACTGACAGAATCAGCCCACCAGGGCATCAGCTTTGCGTAATCCTGTCCGCCGCCGAACGCCCAGTACAATTGCGGCGTCAGATAATCAATGGAACCTTCGTGCAGCCAGGCGATCGCGTCGCAATAGATAGTGCTGTACGCATCCATGCCGGTGGTCCCGGGAGGCACTCCGTTCTTCCAGATTCCGAACGGACTCATGCCGAACTTAACGAACGGCTTGATCGCCTGGACGCTGTCGCGGATCATACGGAGGAGTAGATTGATGTTGTCCCGCCTCCAGTTGCCGATATCGGTGAATCCGCGCGGGTAGTTCGCAAACGTGGATGCGTCTTGTGTAGTAATCTGGTTCGGGGAATAGGGATAGAAATAGTCGTCCATGTGGATCCCGTCCACATCGTAACGGCGCACGACATCTGCGATCACGCGGGCGTCATATTCCCTGACTGCCGGCAAGCCAGGGTCAAGAAACTTCAGCGTTCCGATTTGGATGACCCATTCAGGGTGGACGTTCGTGACATGGCTGGCCGCGGTCGGATAGCTCCCTGCGGTACGTTCGGCACGGTAGGGATTGAACCACGCATGGAGTTCCATCCCCCTCTTGTGCGCCTCGTCCACGGCGAAGGTAAGCGGGTCGTAATACGGGTTCGGCGGGGAACCCTGCACTCCCGTCAGCCAGTACGACCAGGGCTCGTACGGTGAGTCATAGAGTGCATCGCATTCCGGGCGGACCTGAAAGATGACCGCGCTGATTCCGTTCGCCTTCAAGGCGCTGAAAACCGAGACGAGCTGATCCTTCTGATTCTGAACTGTCAACGAGTTGGAGCTCGGCCAGTCGAGGTTCACCACCGTTGCAACCCACGCAGCGCGGAACTCGCGCTTCGGCGGGATCTGGGCGGCTGCGGAGTCATGAGCGAGGAGGAACAGCCACGCTCCCAGGAACAGGGCCGTCCACCGTTTTATCGTGTGTTTCATTCTGCTGTGACACTCCCCTGGCGAGAACAAGAACTTGAAGAGGCATCCGGCCGGAATGCGCCAGATGCCTCTTCCGTGAACGTGGACAACCGCACAGCAACTACATTACTTCAGCAGCAGCATCTTCCGTGAGATCTGCGCTGAGCCGGAGGTCAGCCGGTAGATGTACGTGCCGGATGCGAGACGCGAGCCATCGAGCCGCGCCTTGAACGTGCCCGGGTTCAGCTGCTCGTTGACGAGCGTCGCCGCTTCCTTGCCGAGGAGGTCATATACCTTCAGCGTGGTGAAGCCCGCAGTCGGGATCGAGAATTCGATCTCGGTGGTCGGGTTGAACGGGTTCGGGTAGTTCTGCGACAGGGAATACCCGTCCGGTACCAGGTTGTTCACCAGTTCGACGCTGGTGGGGACCCTGCGGAACATCTGGACGCAAGGGATCGTACTGGCGTTAAACTCAGCCACATAGGCTGTGTCACCTGCCGGGCTGAAGGCTATCCCGCGGGGTCTCGGATCAACGTCGATCGGTCCGTTCCATACAATGCTGTCAACGATCGATCTGGTGTTCAGATTGTAGGCGTACCAGGCGTACGGGGTGTAGCCCGTATCCGGCAGGCCTGAAACCGTGTTGCCTGACCCGGCCCACAAATAGCCTGTTTTCGGGTGCCAGGCCATCGTCTCCACAACGAGTTGCGTAAGGATGGAATCCGACAGGGCATAGGGACCCAGCGAGCCGTTGTCGCTGTGATACACGTACACTTTTCTCATATCGAACCGTGGCACATAGACATCGTTGCCGTTTTTTGAGACCAGAATGTCCCTGCCGTAACCACCAACTGAGGCAACGACTGAACCGGCAGCCGTGAAATCAGGATTCAGAATTGCAACGCCGGCGCCCGGAAGGACAGGCCCAACAAAAATCTCCCCAAGACTGTCTGCAGCGACGCTCGCAAGCGAGCTGGTATAGCCGGGGATGGGGTGCTGGATCCTTCTGATGCCCGCCCCCGTGTTGTAGTCAATCTCCCAGACCCTGTAACTCCATTTCACGGAGAGGATGTTCCCATTCGCCGGGTTCACCCGCATACCATACCCGGAACCATTCAGCGTGTCCGTCACCGCGGCACCATTCTGATCCACACCGCTCAAGACCTTGATCGGCGAGAAGGCGGTCGGCGTACCATCCGGATTGAAAACGTAGATACAACCGGTCTTGACTCCGGGCGCCAAGCTGTCGTTTGAACCACTGAATGACTGAATCCACACCTTTCCTGCCGGATCAACGGCGATGCCATTGTTAACGCCAGACGGCAGCTTGAAGCTTGTGTCCGGGAAGGCCTTCACAAATTGCCATTGTGCATTCGCACTCACAGCGACCACCAGCAGCAGGACCACCGCAAGCACAGAGTATGGTTTCATCGTCTTGCCTCCTGATGTGAAGTGTTAGAACACTTGTGAATTAGTGACACAAAAAGCAAACTAGCAAATTTGCCTGGAGAATCACCTCCTTACAGGGTTCGTTGAAAGATTATGAGTGAATGAAGATTACGCTGCGCTCACACATTTTCATGTTTTGGTTCCAGAGGATCCTCCTGTTGTTGTGATTGATGCGTGTTATGGCAACGTTCTCCCGTAATATGGCGCGCTGGACTTCTGTGTATTGATCTTCACCATCGCCTTGGGTTCTGCCGTGCCGGTACGGCTCTGGAAAAGGTCAGCGCCGTTCCCCCACGTCAGGTATGCCGTCGATGCGAAGAGCAGCCCGGGATAGTACTCCTCGCTCGTGCCGGTCGGGTGAACAACCACAATGCCAGCGGAAGCGTTGGTTCCCACATACATATCTCCGTTCGTGTCGAACGTCAGGGCAAACACGCCGAACGAATTGGGGCCATACAGGGAAGAAAAGTTGAAGTACTCCTCCTGCGCACCCAGAGAATCAGCTACGATAGGGAAGCGCCAGATTTTCTCCAGGGAATCGCGTTTGCCGCCGATATAGAGATAGGAATTGTACACTCGCACGGCGCGGACCGTTCCCACGAACGGAAAGGCTTTCACAGTTTTGTCGGATTTGACCCTGAAGACGGACGTTGCTGGCGATCCCCCGGTCCAGATGTTACCGTTCTGGTCGAAATCCAGATCATTGAGTGACGACAGACCACTCCCCACGAGCCAGGTGGCAGGAGCTCCCCCTCCGGGTGGGATCCGGAAAATCACGTTCCGCCCCGCAACACAAAAGAGAGCGCCTCCCGGGCCAAACTTCATTCCGCGCCAACTCGCGACAGATGGGCTAAAGACCGGCGAATATGCTGCGCCGCCGCGAACGCCATCGCGTGTGAACTTCCACACGCCGACTCCGGCCCCGCTGCTGATCATCGATGCATAAACGTTTCCTGCTGTGTCACACTCCAGACTCACCGTTTCCTCTGCGCCCGAGAGGTTCCCGAACTTGTCTTCCGTAGCAGGCAGCAATCTGTACAGGTACGGGCTGCTGTAGAGGTCGGCACGTAAGACGGCGATCTTCACCATGATCGAGTCCTTTGCCAAGATCGGAGCTTTCACCTGCAGCTGCGTGGTGGACGCTTGCAGGACCGGCGCGAGAAGATAGTCGAAGAAGACGAGATTGTTCCCGGGCACCGCGGAGAAGTTCGTCCCGGTGATAGTTAGCATCGTAACGCCCGCCAGAGCATTCGCCGACGGATCAATGCTCGTTACCGTTGGCCGTGGCCCGCTCACGTAGTTGGGATCCCACAGGCTCGGCGGCGCATCCTCTTTGCAGCCGGAGGCCGCCCCCAACGCCAGGAGGAGTCCGAGAATATAGTAAGACGAGGTGTTCATGGGAATGTCGTGGTTTGTTTACATAGACGAAACGTCACGCAGCCGTCAGAGTGCAATCTGCAAAGTGAATCGGTGCACATCGCCGAACAACCCGAAGGGCGTATATGCATAATCGAAGCCGATCCCCATCGTCGCCTCGTCCGCCTGCTTTCGGAGTCCTATGCCGTAGCTCCAGGAGTACTCACTCTGGGGAGAGACCCGTCCGACCCGCAGAGCGAGGAAATCCATCATCCGGTACTCGATGCCAAATCTCACCGTTTCAACATAATCACGGGGGTGTTCGGCATCGAATGCCAGCAGGAGCGCATGGTCAGCGTTCTCCTGCTCGACGAAATCCCAGATATTCATCGAGACCCCGATCTTGAAATTGAGGGGGAGCTGGAATCCCTCCTCCTGGAACGTCACCTCCTGCGAGAAATTCCGCACTACCATACCGAAGTTCAGACTCTTGAACCCGGTCCGGTAGAGGAGGCCGAAGTCAAACGCCCATACGTGCGCGCTGTTCTTGGAAAAGATCGCATACCCATTCGCATCGAGCTCGTTGACGCTCGGGCCAAGTGTCTGCTCGACGTACTTTGCGTTTCCGCCGACGGAGAATTTGTCGGTCAGCGCGCGCGCGTAACTCGCCCCTATCACCATGGCCGAGGGGTAGAACGCGCCCATATCGAGATACCCCTGGGCATTATCAGATCGGATGGTCCCCTCAAACATTCCGTAGTCTACGTACTGAACGAAAAACCCGAGCACGCCATACTCGCCTTTCGCGGGCGAGATTGCGATATTGCCGACGTAATGCTGGATATCCGCTATATACTGGAGGTTCGACAAGCGGATGTCCGCACGGTCGGCCACCCGGGCCATCCCTGCCGGATTGTACATCATCGCCGCCGAACCGAACTCGATCGCTGTCATCGCCTCACCCAGCGCAACTGCGCGGGCGTCGGACCCCACGCTCAAGAACTTCATGCCTGTCTGCGCCAGCTTCTGCTGGGCCTGAAGCGTCCCTGCCGCGAGGAGGGAGACGATTAGAAGAATGCCGCGTATTCTGATTCTCATTGGACCCTCGGAGTCATAGTTATCGAATAACCGAGAGCTTCTTGATCGCCCGCTGCCCGGTATCCAGGTCTTCGAATACCACGATATAAATGCCGCTTACGACAATCTGCCGCCATGACGTGATGGAATTCCAGTATTCGTCACCGCTGCCGTCGGTGTGGAGAATCTCATTGATCTTCTCCCCGAGTTCCGTATATATGCTGATCCTGCAGCGCCCGGGGATGTTGTAGAACGCGATCTTGTCCGGTTCCCCTTCAAACCGAAGGTTCTTGGAATCCGAGGAGACAATATAGGGGTTGGGGACAATACGAATCTCGCTCATCGAACCCCCCGGCGGCCGTTTCAGCTTGAGGTAGGCGGGGATGAACGTTTGTGTGTAGACCCGGTTGCTAAAGAGCGTATCCAGCGGCGTGAGGCCGGCCCCCGTGTTGAGAGCGGGGTTGCCGATCGTTGAGATATAGTAATAGTACGCCACGCCGCGCTGTGCGGTCGCGTCATTGAAAGACCGCACCGCAGGGCCGACCGTAGCGATGGGGGAGTACTCGGCGTCATACCGTCCGGTTGCCCGGTAGATTCTGAATCCCGTGAGATTGGGGTCGCCGGGATTATCCACGTCCCATGAGAGATTGATCGGATCGCCGCTCGTCACGTTGAATATCGAGGGGGGAGCCGGCGCTGCAGGAATATCGTAGTTGACATGAAAGTTTGCAATCGCACGACGGAACGTGTTAAACAGCGAGTCCCTCCCGGTGAACACCGAATCATTCTTCGCCTTGTCGTAGAGCGCAACGTTGCTGGCACGGTTGGCCTTGTACCAGCGGCCGATCCGGATACAGGCCTCGCGGCTGAGCCCGGACGCGCCCTCCGCAAGGACGAGATGGATGCTTTGTCCCGGAGCCAGCGTATAGGGTCCGTACCCGTCGGCATTCGAATAACCGCCTGCAGATCCGCTCGGGGCCCAAGGGGTATTTGGCGCCGGATCGCCTGTCGGTTCGTCGAATTTGCCGGCCGGCTCAACATACCAGGCATGGCGGGGAAGATTGTGCCCGCGCTGCATCCACTCGGTGTACTCGCTGGTCATCCGGGTGAGGTTGAACTGATCGTTGTTGGAGGTGTTCGGCTCATCCGATCCCTCCCACGACGTTGTCCGCGGCTGGGAGAAGTCGTCACTGTTGTCGGTGGCGGAAGCATCTGCGTGAATGGTCACGTGCCCGACGAACTGCGCCGCGCCAAGCCGGCCCGTCGTATCGGTGGGGTCATAGTACGGAACCCAGATCGGGCCGCCGATGTTGTCGTAGGAAGTGAACGGCGGGAACTTCCCGTGCCACACGTATTGAATGCGCATATGGGGCGCACTGTAGCCCAGCACGGTGACGGCGTCATCCGTGTCCTCTGTTCCCGTCGTCGGCAGAATGAACCCGTCGCCCCGCGTATCGTTCATCGCATTCTTTCCCCAGCTCGTCGGGTTCCCTATCACGTAGCGCGTATCCGCAACCACCGAGTAGCGGTACTGGTAGTACACGTATAACCCGGTAATGGTCTGGCTCGGGAGCTCAATTTCCGGGTCGGCATCGATGTTGCCTGTATTCGTGAACGTGTAATCGTAGATCATGTAGTTGTCGTGATACTGGTTGCTGAACTGCATGATCTTCCGTGTCATCGTGACGCCGATGGCCGTGTTCACCACGTTGATGATCATCCGGTCCGGCTTCTGCGTCGGGTCAACCCGTTCGTTTTCCACGGTCTTTCCCTCGGAGACATTGCCGTCCACCATGACTTCCGGAGGGGCATACTTGCTGACCATCTCAAAGGTGATCGGGATAAACTCTCCGATCCCCCGCACACGCGGTCCGACATGGACGACCTTGTACGGCCAGTTGGTGCCGGCTGCATCGGTGTAGTTCGTCACACCCAGCCAGAGACCCTTGGCCGCTTGCATGTCCTGATACGGATACCACGCCGGCCACTGCAGGCCATCCTGCTGATCGGCGTTGGCGGAGCGTCCCACCTCGATCTCGCACCCCATGCTCGAGAACCAGTTGTGCAGTGATCCGGCGGACATCCATTTTACTGCCTGTTGGGCCCATGCACTCTCCTGGCCGCCCCCCAGGAGGATGCAGAACGCCGTAAGTGCCGGGGCGAGAAGGACCCTGTAAGACGAGCGATTCATTGTGTCCTCGTTGTTCTTTGTCAGAAGTCGAACGTCAGGCGTACCCCGTAAAATATACTCCGGGGGTTAAGGAACCAGAATGTCTCCTGGTTCGGCATGTCGATATACGCCTTGTCATCCAGCACCTGCTGCAATCGGGCGGGATCGACCGGCTGCCAGGCGTTGCTGACCCACTGATAGTACTGGTTCTGGTCAGCCGCGTAATAGAACGGCCTGGCCTGGGGGCTCTGGATCTGCGTGATCGCACTGTACGTGCGATACGCGAGGATCGGCTGGAACGCGACCCCATCCTTTCTGTAATTGCCCGGACGATCGTCGCCCGAAATGTTCACATAGCCGATCTGCCTGTCGAGGTCTGCGCTGAACGCCGGCAGATGAAGCGACTGGAGGTATTCATTATAGTCGGTCCCGGTGGCGAATCCATAGGTCGTCAGGTATCTGAAATTGAAGAGATTGGAAATGTCCGCGAAGAGCTGCAGGTTCAGGGGGCCCAGATCAAAAGTCTTCGTGATCCTCATATCGAAGTTCCAGTAGTCGGTCCACTGGACGTTGTTCTCGATCCCGGGAATCGCTGCGCCGCCCGACCAGGTGAAATAGTAGCCCGAACTCC
>JBFLYO010000052.1:0-12746 GCA_040756745.1 Bacteroidota bacterium | reverse complement strand
GGGGGAGACAGGGAAACAGGGAGAGGGGGAGACAGGAAGACAGGGAGAAGGGGAGATAAGGGGACAGGGGGAAGAGGAGATCAGGGGGGAGGCGGAGGAGCCGAGGGAGGAGCCGGCAAAGGAATAGTGCGGATCCCGACTGGCTAATCCTCCGACGATTCAACAAAGGGTACCCATGGCCGAAACGGCAGAAAAGAAGAAAAAGATTTACAAGGTCGCGACTGAGCTGAACCTTTCGCACGAGACGCTCATCGAGTTTCTCCGGAAGAAGGGGCACGAGGTCAAGGGGCACATGTCGACGGTTGACGACGACATGATGAAGGACATCCTTGTCCATTTCAAGAAGGAGAAGGATGTCGCGGAGAAGCACCAGCGCAAGATTGCGGAGATCCGTGAGACCAAGAAGCGGGCGGAGCGAAAGGCGGAAGAAGCCGTCGAGGCCCCTGTCGCAGTTCATGCACCTCACGTCGTTCAGGTCGAAGAGCCCGCTCCCATGACAGAGGGGGGACCCGTCGTTGCGCCGGAGCATCCCGCGGAACCGGTCGTTGGCCTTCCTGCCGATACGGAGCCCCTGGTCGCAGTGGTACCCCCCGCGTCGCCGGCTGTTGCGCGCCACGAGACCGTCGAACCTGTCTCCCCCCCCGCCCAGGAAGCGAAGCCCCGCAGGCCGAAAGGCGAAGAAGTCCTCTCGCCGCTTGAGAAACAGGCGCGAGCCAGGGTCGGCCTGACGATCAAAGGGAAGATTGACCTTACCAAGCACGCTCGCCCTGGGCCTGCGAAAGCAACCAAGGCCGTGGCCGGAGTCGCTCAGCCGGCGGCGGTCGAGGAAGACCACAAGAGGAAAAAGAAGAAGAAAAAGGTCGGCGGCAAGGAGGTCGTCGAGGCGAAAGCGCCGGAGGTTGACGAGCTCGAGAGGAAGAAGAAGAAAAAGAAGAAGATCCGCCACAAGGAGATCGACCAGGCCGAAGTCAAGGACGCCATCAAGCGGACCTTTGCGGCCATGGACGACACGCCGGCAACCGGCCGCGCCGTTCTGAAGAAACGCAAGAAGAAGGAGCGCGAAGAGGAGGTGGCACGCCTGCAGGAGGAGGCGCAGAAGGAGGAAGGGAAGCTGCGCGTGACGGAGTTCCTCTCTGTGAACGACCTTGCGAACCTCATGCGCGTCAACGTCGCCGACGTGATCAAGAAGTGCATGGAGCTGGGGATCATGGTCTCCATCAATCAGCGCCTGGACAAGGATACGATCACCCTCGTCGCTGACGAGTTCGGGTTCGAGATTAGCTTCTTCTCGGAAGTAACCGAAGAGGAGGCCCTGCCCGAGGCGGAGGACAAGCTGGAGGACCTGAAACGCCGTCCGCCCGTCGTGACCATCATGGGGCACGTCGATCATGGGAAGACGTCGCTTCTTGATTACATCCGCCGGTCGAACGTCGTCGCCGGCGAGTCGGGTGGAATCACGCAGCACATCGGTGCCTACCATGTCACGACCCCTTCGGGGAACGTCGTCACCTTCCTTGACACCCCGGGCCACGAGGCCTTTACGGCCATGCGCGCGCGCGGTGCTCAGCTCACGGACATCGTCGTGCTGGTGGTCGCCGCGGACGACAGTGTGATGCCGCAGACACTGGAAGCGATCAGCCACGCGCAGGCCGCAGGCGTACCGATCATCATCGCGATCAACAAGATCGACAAGCCCGAAGCAAACGCCGACCGGATCAGACAGCAGCTGGCAGAGAAGAACATCCTCGTGGAGGAATGGGGAGGCAAATACCAGTGCGTTGAGCTCTCCGCCCGCACCGGAAAAAACGTCGACGTCCTTCTGGAAAAGATCGGCCTTGAGGCCGAAGTCCTGGATTTGAAAGCGAACCCCTCGCGGGCTGCAGTCGGAACGATCGTGGAGGCACAGCTCGACAAGGGGAAAGGCATCACGGCGACCGTCCTCGTGCAGAAAGGGACGCTGCGCATCGGCGACCCGTTCCTGGCCGGAATCTTCAGCGGCAAGGTACGAGCAATGTACGATGAGCGGGGGAACCGCCTGGAGGCGGCTGGGCCGTCGATGCCCGTGCAGCTTACAGGACTCGACGGATTCCCGCAGGCGGGCGATACCTTCATTGTCGCGGAGAGCGACCGTGAGGCGCGCGAGGTTTCACTGAAACGCCAGCAGCTCAAGCGGGAGCAGGACTTCCGCCAGATCCGCCTCACTACGCTGGACGACATCTCCCAGCAGATCAAGGATGGGCAGGTCCGTGAGCTGGCGGTGATCGTGAAAGGGGACGTCGACGGCTCGGTGGAAGCCCTGTCCGACTCGCTGATGAAGATCGCCCACAAGGAAGTGAAACTCCGGGTGATCCACAGCGGCGTCGGCACGATCTCCGAATCCGATATCATCCTGGCGGCAGCTTCGGGCGCCGTGATCATCGGGTTCCGCGTGAGGCCGAACCTCAACGCCCGTCGGCTGGCAGAAAAAGAAAAGGTGGACATCCGGACGTACAACATCATCTACGACGCGATCGACGACATTCATAAGGCGCTCGAAGGACTGCTTGCACCTGAAAAGAAAGAAGAAATCGTCGCCACCGTCGAGGTGCGGGAAGTGTTCAAGGTCCCGAAGGTGGGCAACGTTGCCGGATGCATCGTGCAGGATGGCAAGATCGCGCGGAACAACAGGGTACGCCTCATCCGGGACGGCATCCAGGTATTCGAGGGGACCATCGCGTCCCTGAGACGGTTCAAAGACGACGTCCGTGAGGTCGAAGCGGGGTTCGAGTGCGGTCTGGGACTCGAGAACTTCAACGACATCAAGGTGGGAGACGTCATCGAAGCATTCAGGATCGTTGAAGCAAAGAGGAAGCTGTAATGTCCATACGCACCGAGCGGGTCGCCTCCCTCATCAAGGAGGAGATCGGCGCAATCCTGGTTCGCGAATACCGAGACCGTTCACACGGCTTCACTACGGTCACGGATGTCACTATGACACCGGACCTGAAAATTGCCAGGGTGTACTTCAGCGTGCTGGGCGGCCCCGAGGTCGCGCGCAAGACGATGGAACTGCTCGAGGCCGACCGGGCTCACATCCGACAGGTGGTGGGTTCGCATCTCCGCATGAAATTCATCCCCGCCCTGCAGTTCTACCTTGATGAGACCCTTGACCACGTGGACAGGATCAATTCGCTGATCAAGAAGATCCATGACGGTTCTGAGCCGTGAGCGGCGATTGTCCGAGGGAGAGGTCCTGCTTTTAGACAAGCCGAAGGGATGGACGTCGTTTGACGTGGTGAACAAGATCCGTCGTCTGTTCCGCGTGAAGAAGGTGGGACATGCGGGGACGCTCGATCCGCTGGCGACCGGCCTCTTGCTCGTGTGCACCGGCCGGAAGACCAAGGAAATGCAGGAATTCGTCGGGCTGGAGAAGGAGTACGAGGCGGAGATGATCATCGGGGCAAGGACGGCAAGCTACGACGCCGCGACGCCCGTGCTCGAAACGCGGCCGATCGAGGGCATCACCGCCGGGCTGGTACGTGAGACGCTGGCCGGCTTTGTTGGAACACAGAAGCAGATCCCGCCAATGTACTCGGCGGCGAGAGTTGATGGACGGCGACTCTACGCGCTCGCACGCAAAGGCCGGGAGGTGGAGCGGCGTCCCCGCGAGATCGTCATCAGGAGCATCACGCCGACTGTCGTCGACCTGCCGGTCGTCCGTTTCACCGTCGTCTGCTCCAAAGGGACGTACATCCGGGCTCTGGTGCACGACATCGGAGAACGACTCGGATGCGGAGCATACCTTACGGCCCTGCGGCGGACACGAATCGGCAACTACCGACTTGAAGACGCCGTGACCATCGACGACCTGATTGCCCACCAGGATCGCTACCGGGAGATGCCGTCATGAGGATAGCGCGATCGCTCGATGAGGTGAACCACGACGCAAACTCTGTGGTTACAGTGGGCACGTTCGACGGCGTGCACCTGGCCCACCGGGCGATCATCAGGGACGTGGTGAACCGTGCGCGGGTCAAGGAGGGGAGGAGCGTTGTCGTCACCTTTGACCCCCACCCGCGAGAGGTGGTTGGGCCGTCAAAGGGGCCTGTCAGGCTCCTCTCGACAATCGACGAGCGGATTGCCCTGATCGGCGAGCTCAATATCGACCTGCTCTTGATTCTGGAATTCACGTACGCGTTCTCCCGGATCAGCTCCCGGGATTTCTACCGGCAGTACATCGTGCACGGCACCGGCGTGGATGAGGTGGTCGTCGGCTACGATCACATGTTCGGCCGTGACCGGGAGGCGGGTATCGAAGAACTGGTGCGGATCGGGCAGGAATTCGACTTCTCGGTGTTTGCCGTCCATCCTGTGATGTCGGGCGATGAGGCGGTGAGCAGCAGCGGCATCAGGGATGCGTTGCTCGCGGGCGATGTCCAGAGGGCACAGCGCCTCCTCGGGCGGCCCTATGTCATCTCAGCGAAGGTCGTGCGAGGCGATGGCAGAGGAAAACGGTTGGGGTTCCGGACTGCGAACCTTGTCCCCACCGCCCGGCTGAAGGTTATCCCTGCCCGGGGGGTGTACGTCGTGTCCGTCGAGCACGGCGGCGGACGGCACTTCGGCATGATGAACATCGGCGTCCGGCCGACCATAGCCGACAACCTGCAGGAGACGATTGAGGTTCACCTCTTGGACTTCAACAGCAACCTGCTCGGGCAGGAGTTGAAGGTGTCATTCCTGCGTCGATTGCGGGATGAGAAGAAGTTCGGCTCATTTGACGAGCTGTCGACCCAGCTTCGCGCGGACATGGAAGAGGCGCGGAAGACGGTGGCGCACATGACGATCTGACGAAATCGCAAACCAGTACCGCACAATCATCAGAGACACGAAGGAGCAGCACGATGGCGATCACGAAGGAACAAAAAGCCGAGATCATCAAGAAGTACGGGAAGGATGCGAAGGACACCGGTGCGCCGGAGGTCCAGATTGCGCTCCTGACCGCACGCATCAACGACCTCGCGCCACACTTCGAGAAGTACATCAAGGACCACCATTCGCGGGTCGGACTTCTCAAGATGGTCGGCAAGCGCCGCCGTCTTCTGGACTACCTCCAGGAGAAGAACATCGAGCGATACCGCAAGATCATCGCCGAACTCCAAATCAGAAAGTAGCGTACAGCCGCACCGGGACGTCAGTAAGGACGAACGCGTGCGGAGTCATTTTTTGCAGGAAAGCACAACGCAATGAAGTTAACCAAGGAAGTCAACCTCGGAGGGAAGGTCTTCTCGCTTGAGACGGGCCGGTTTGCCAAGCAGGCCGACGGCGCCGTGATGGCGAGGTTCGGCGATACGATGGTCCTTGCGACCGTTGTCGCATCCAAGGAAGAGCGGCCGGACATCGATTATTTCCCCCTCCAGGTGGAATACCGCGAAAAATTCGCCTCCGCCGGCAAGATACCCGGCGGTTTTTTTAAGCGCGAAGCGCGGCCATCCGAGAAAGAGATACTCTCTTCCCGACTGATCGACCGGCCGATCCGGCCGATGTTCCCGGAATGGTTCCGGTGCGAGACGCAGGTGATCGTGACGGTCTATTCCTCCGACCAGGAGCATGACGGCGATGTGCTGGGGGCGGTGGCCGCGTCGGCGGCACTTGCGATCTCAGACATCCCCTTCGAAGGCCCGATCGCGGAAGTCCGTGTGGGAAGGATCGACGGCCGCATGGTCATCAACCCGACCTTCACGGAGCTCCAGAAAAGCGACATGGATGTCACCGTCGCCGGGACGGAAGATTCGATCGTGATGGTGGAAGGAGAGGCGAGCGAGATCTCCGAGCAGGACATGCTCGCCGCACTGGAGTTCGCACACAGCTTCATTAGACAGATGTGCACCCTCCAGTCGGAGCTGGCCAGAGAAATCGGCCATCCCAAGCGCACGGCGCCGGCAGGTGCGCCGGAGGATGGCCTCGCGGCCGAAGTCAGGTCGCATGCAATCGAGAAGATCACGACGCTGGCCAACACGCCGATGCTGAAGGAAGAGCGCGCCAGTCGTACCGCCGCGATCCAGGAGGAAGTCTTGCAGGCGCTCGCCGAGAAGTATCCGGAGCGGGAGAAAGAGATCTCTGCGATGCTCCACGATTTCGAATACACAGCGATGCGCGAGATGATCCTCGACAAGGGGAAGCGGCTCGACGGCCGCGGACTGAAGGACATCCGCCCGATCACGATAGAAATCGGGCTTCTCCCCCGGACCCACGGTTCGGCACTCTTCCAGCGGGGGGAGACCCAGAGTCTCACGACACTGACGCTTGGCACCAAGATGGACGAGCAGATCATCGACGGCCTTCTGCCCGACTCCACGAAGCGCTTCATGCTCCACTATAACTTCCCCCCGTTCTCGGTGGGTGAGGTGGGGCGGTTAGGTACGACGGGACGCCGGGAGGTCGGCCACGGAAACCTCGCCGAGCGCTCGATCAAGAACCTCATGCCTCCTGAGTCGGAATTCCCTTACACTGTCCGTATCGTTTCGGATATCCTCGAGTCCAACGGTTCGTCGTCCATGGCCACGGTCTGTGCCGCGACGCTGGCGCTCCTGGACGGCGGCGCGCCGCTCAAAAGGTCTGTGGCAGGGATCGCGATGGGTCTCGTGAAGGAAGGGGACAGGGTTGCGATCCTGAGCGACATCCTGGGGAATGAAGACCACCTGGGAGACATGGACTTCAAAGTGGCGGGGACGCGCGACGGGATCACCGCTTTCCAGATGGACATCAAGATCCGGGGGATATCGCTCGAGATCATGCGACAGGCCCTCGAGCAGGCCCTCGAAGGGAGGATGTACATCCTCGACAAGATGGACGCGGAGATCAAAGAGCCGCGGGCCAATCTCTCTCCTTTCGCGCCGCGGCTTACATCGTTCAAGATTCCGGTCGACCTCATCGGCGCGGTCATTGGACCTGGCGGCAAGAACATCCGCGCAATCGTGGCCGACAGCGGCGCCGAGGTTAACATCGAGGACGATGGGACAGTCGTTGTGGCGGCAACCTCACAGGAGTCGGCCGACAAAGCCATCTACGCGATCAAGAGGATCGCGGAAGTGCCGGAGGTCGGAAAGGTGTACCGCGCGACCGTGAAGAAGGTGACCGACTTCGGCGCGTTCGTGGAGTTCCTCCCCGGGAAGGAAGGTCTGGTCCACGTGTCGCAGCTCGATGTGAAGCGGGTCGCGAAGCCCTCCGACGTCGTGAAGGTGGGGGATGTCTTCGATGTGAAGATCACAGACGTGGATGACCAGGGTAGGTTCAAGTTAAGTAAGAAGGTGTTGATGAAGGAGTATCAGGAACACGCCGAACACCACGGCGAAGAGAAGGGGAAGCACAAGGCGCATCACCACTGAGCTTCTCCCCCCGTCGCACCCAAGCGCAGACCCGCCTTCAATGAGAGGGGCGGGTTTTGTGTTACAGGGGGGTTGTCACTTGTGGATTGTGGATTGTCACTTGTGGATTGTTATCTCCTGCACACCCACAGCGTCCCCGAGCAGTGGAGCCAGGGCGAGAAGAACGACAGCACGCCGTTCACAACCTTCCCAAACCCGTTCAACTCCCACTGCCGTCCCCACCGCTGAAACAGCCGCGAATCTGTGTACAATCCCATGTTCTTCGGCGGCCGGAAATCGTCCGGTACCATCTCCAGAACCTCAAACCCGGCCTGGTCCAGCTGCCGACGAAACTGCCGCCGCGAGTAGCGGTACTCTTCAAATGTCAGCGGCACTCGTCGCGCGCGACGAACGCGAAGCTGGAGCGATTTGACCCTGTTCACGAAGAGAACACGCACCAGATTCTGCGTGGGGACGGTGACCAGAAAGATCCCACCGGGCTTCAGGATACGTCGCACCTCAGCGAACGCTCCTTGCGGGCCCTCCTGAAAATGCTCGACCACACCGAGAGAGATCACTGCGTCGAACGAAGAAGTGACAAAATCGGTCTTGAGGACATTGCCGTAAAGAATCGGCGCGTCGGGATCGAATGACTTCGCCGCCTCGATTTCCCGTTTGGCCAGTTCAAGGCCAACGACGTCGTACCCCAGCCGGCGGAGATAAAATACCCACCGGCCGCGTCCTGAGCCCGCCTCAAGAATCCTCCCCTGCCGCGGCAGGTGACGACGGAACGCGGGTTCGATGGTTTGCAGCTCACAGAGGGCTATATCTGCCTCCATGTCCCCCGATCCGCCGATCTGGCCGAGCGCTTCGAGGTTTCCTGAGGTCTCAATGGTCATGAACCGAGCGACGACTCCGGGGAGATTTGGCGCGGGTTGCGATTCACTTGGGTCCGACTGAGCGATCGATGCCATATTCTGGTGTGGTGAATGGGAGGGACAGCCGAAAGAATAGGGAGGTGCGGCCCAAAATGCAACCCCGCGCCGGCGCATTGCTTTGCTTCTTCACGCGTGTTTCTCTATATTGCGCTCCAACCTCGACCCCTCACGCGGAACCTCGCCCTGCATGATTGTCATCAAGTTCGGCGGCACGTCCAACCAGGACGCCGCGGCGATGTCCAACGTCATCGACATCGTCAGGCCCGCCTTCACAGCACGCGGCAATTCTGAATGCACTCATTAGCGATCACCCGCTTGCGGGGGAAGACGCGCAGGGTTGTTCGCATTCTCGAGAAGACTCTCGGGACGCCACGGCAGCCTCCGCGTTTGCCACCACCGCTGGATATGCTTATTGCGACGGTACTCTCCCAGAACACGAACGACAAGAATAGTCATCGCGCATACACAAATCTGAGGAGTGCCTTTCCCACCTGGGAAAGAGTGGCCAACGCCCCGGTGGGGAAGATCCGGCAAGCGATACGCATAGGCGGGATGGCAAACCAGAAGAGTGTTCGGATCAAATCGACTCTCAAGGCCATCAGTCGGCGCTTTGGCTCCTACTCGCTTGCCGGTCTCCGCTCACTGACCCATGAGAGCGTGCTGGAGGAATTGACCTCGATCAACGGCGTTGGGGTAAAGACTGCGGCGTGCGTCCTGCTCTTTTCGCTTGGCAGGGACGTGTTCCCGGTGGACACACATGTCCATCGACTCTGCACGCGTCTGGGGCTTGCCCGGGGGAGCAGGACGCCTGAGACCACATTTGATGTCATGCGGCCCCTCGTCCCGAAGGGGAAGGGGTATTCATTTCACACGAACCTCATCAGGTTCGGTCGCAAAGTGTGCAGGTCGGCCAATCCCGCATGCGACATTTGCCCGTTGTACGGAGAATGCGAGTATCCGTTGAAGAAGAAAGAGCCACGCCTGCGGCGGATGCCGTCACGTGCGACCCATGATTTCATGCTCCTCGATAACGTCTGACCATGGGTGCGCCTCCTGATCTCGGGTCTGTCCGCAAGGTTCTCGTCATCAAACTTCGCGCGATTGGAGACGTCCTTCTTTCAACAATTGTAACCAAGAATCTTCGTCTCACCTTCCCCGGCGCAATCATCCATTACCTCACCGAGCGGCCAAGCGCTCCGGTCTTACAGGGGAACCCTTTCGTCGATGGTGTGAAGATCTATGACCGAGCGACGATGCATGGCCTGGACCTCATCAAGGCCATCAGACGCGAGCGGTATGATTTGGTGATCGACCTCTTCGGCAATCCTCGAACGGCACTGGCCACACGTCTCAGCGGTGCGAGCATCAGGGGGGGATTCAGGTTCAGGGGAAGAACATACGCATATAATGTCGTTGCCACCCCGCGCGGCAATCGGGTTCACAACACAGAGTTCAATCTTGACGCGCTCAGAGCGCTCGGCATTGAAATTCAGGACCGGACTATCTATTTTACCCCCTCTGCGAACGATGAGACGTACGTTGACGCGTTTCTCAAGCGAGGCCGTCTCGCTTGGAAGCGGCTGGTCTGTCTCAATGCAGGCGGCGGTTGGTACACGAAGAAGTGGGGCGCGGATCGCTTCGCCGCTTTGGGAGACCTGATCACCAAAGCATGGGGCGCTACAGTGGTGCTGGTGTGGGGACCGGGAGAAAAGGAGGCGGTAGAACGCATCGGGCGGATGATGCGCCGCACGCCGTTGATCGCTCCGTCGACAACGCTGGGCCAACTGGGAGCTCTCCTGAGGAGATCGTTCCTGCTTGTCACGAACGATTCAGGTCCGATGCACCTCGCGGCCGCGGTCGGCACTCCGATCCTTGCAATTTTCGGACCGACCAACCCCAAGCTTCAGGGACCGTACGGTGTCCCTCACGCAGTCGTGCGCAACGAGTCGCTCACGTGTCTCGGCTGCAATCTGGTGAAGTGCCCGATCGGGCATCCGTGCATGCTGAATCTCAGCGTGGATGAGGTGTTTATGGCAGGGGAAGAGCTTATGGCTCGGTTGAAGCAGGGAGTAAGGGGTAGGGGGAAGGGGGTAGGGGGAGGGCACCCAGTCCGCAATCCGCAATCCACAATCCGCAATAGGCACAGGCATCGATGAAGCGATCAACGCGTAGGAGCCGGACCCCCGCAAGGAAGCCGTCGCCGCAGATGCAGATGCCTGACTGCAAACATTTCTCCGGCTACAAGCCCTGTTTCCCCGGGACCCGTTGCTACGAGAAATGCGTTGACTACAACCCCATCGGAACGCGGATCCTCCTTATCAATCTCGACGCGATGGGGAATATCCTGGTGACGACAAGCATCCTCGAGGCCATTAAGCGGAAATACCCGACCAGCACGATCACCTGGATCACCGAAAAGAACACCGCCCCCTTGTTGCAGCACAATCCTCTCGTCGACAGGATCATGGTGTGGAATCCGGAAAGCTGGCTGATACTCGGGCAAATGGCATTCGACGTGGTCATGAATGTCGACAAGTCCCAACGCTCAGGCGCGTTTGCGATGTCCGTGAAAGCCAAGAAAAAGTTGGGCTTTGGCATCAACGGGCGTGGACAGATCGTGCCGCTCAACAAGGAGGCACGAGAGAACTACATTCTTGGTCTTGACGATCACCTGAAGTTCCGCGTCAACCAGAAGACCGTCCCGCAGCTCCTCTGCGAAGAGTTAGGACTCGACTACCGGCGGGAGGAGTACATCCTCAAGCTGTCGGAAGAAGAGCAGGAATTCTGCAAAATGTACAGGTCGCGTCACGGCCTGGATGGCGGAGAACTGGTCGTCGGATTCAATACCGGATGTTCCGAGCTTTACCCCAACAAGAAGATGACGATCGACCAGCACGTCGCGTTGATCAGCCGGATGTATGCGCTCCCTGGAGTGCGGCTTGTGCTCGTCGGTGGCCCCGAAGACACAGTGCGGAACGCGGAGATTGTGCGGCAGGTGGGGGATATGGTGCACAGCACTCCAACCACCGAAGGAGCGCGCAGGGGAGTCTGTTACGAGAACATTTGCGACGTCATCATTTCGGGCGACTCATTTGGGATGCACGTGGCGATAGGGCTGAAGAAATATGTCATTGTATGGTTCGGTGTGAGCTGCTGGACCGAGATCGATCTTTTCGACCGTGGCTTGAAGTTGGTTCCGGAAGGACTCGAGTGCTCGCCATGCTGGTTGCGGGTCTGCCCTTACAACCTCGAATGCATCCGGATGATCGATCTCGACCGGATCGTGCGCGAAGTGGAGTCGCTCGCTTCCCGACGCCCCGTCCATGCAGAGCACTGAGCTCCTTCGCCGGTGTTTGCTCCCGTTGTTGTTTGGCGTGGAGGGCCTGGCTCAGCCCTCGGTAGAATTCTTTCCTGGCGACAAGATCTTTCCCCGATTCCGCGCCGATGCGCTTGCGCATCAACTTTCACTGAGCAAAGTCACAGACAACCGCGAGTGGATTGGCGCGATCGGTGGACAGGTCCCGATCGTCAATGTCGCCGACGGGGATCTGACGGTTCAATTCGGCATTGGGGCCTCAGTGTTTAATCGGATAATCAAGACCTCCGGACACATCACCGTGTTCACGGTCGATTACAGGGTCGATTTTCCTGTGGACGTCAAGCTGAAAGAGATCGTCCTACGAATTGGCTACGGGCATATCAGCAATCATTATGCGGATGATGGAATCGAGATTCTCCAGCGTCGGTCGATCAATGCGGTGAAGGATTATATTCAGGTGGGCGTTGCCCGGGCAGTCGGGATAATTGCGGGGGAGGTATATGCCGCTGCATTGTACAATTACCACACCGAGCCATTGCCGGATCGGCGGTGGGTGCTGCAGGCGGGGGGTGGATTTGGGAATACATCTCTGGCTTCGTGGTTGTGGATTTATGGCGCGATCGACCTCAAGCTAAAAGAGGAGGTCAATTGGGGGTCGACGCAGAGCTACCAGGTTGGGTTCAGGTTTGTCCCGAGGGCTGAATATGCCTTAAGGCTCGCATACACATTCCGCACCGGGTTCGAGGAGCGCGGTCAGCTCTACAATCAGTCGGTTGCCGCCAGCCTCATTTCCCTCTTCATCGACTTCTGACCAGGATGTTTCGCAGGGCCGTTCTTCTTGTCGCTCTCTGCATACCTCTCCTGGTGCGAACTCAAGATAGTGCCCGTGTGTTTGAGGGTTTTCGGCAGACTGATGGATGGACGCTGAAGAAGGGGGCGGCGACGGTCGCGGTGGGGGGAGTTTTGGCAGGGTCGCTTGTCAGCTCGTATTTCGACTGGTGGCAGGGGGCGCGGGAGCCGTTTCATTTTGTGCAGGAAGGATTTCTGCACGACTACTCGCTCGGGATCGACAAGATCGGCCACGCGTATACGTCGTATTTCTATTTTCACACGTTCAGAGACGTGCAGCTATGGGGGGGATATTCT
>JBFLYO010000051.1:0-12917 GCA_040756745.1 Bacteroidota bacterium | reverse complement strand
TGCGGACTACAGAGGCGGTTGATTTTTTGCCTGTTCAGGGATAGATTGAGAGTGGTTCCCGCTATTTCCGCAAGGACTCGTCTCATTTGAATTCAGCCTTCGCCCGTTTGGAGCCGCCATGGTACTGGTCACCGATGTCAAAGAGGGCATGGCACTAAAGCTCGATGACCGATTGTACAGGGTGCTGGAGGTCGTCAGGCACACCGGCAGCGGCCAGATGCACGGGTTCATCGAGCTCAAACTCAAAGAGCTCCGGTTCGGACATTTCTCCGACCGCCGGTTCAAGCAAGCGGACAAGGTCGAAGAGGTCGCGCTGACAAAACGCCAGATGGACTACATCTTCTCGGACAAGGATTCCTGCTATTTCATGGATCCGCAGACATTCGACCAGATCGAGGTTCCAAAGGCGTCCGTCGGGAAACTGGAGAAACTCCTCAAAGAAGGGATGAAGATCACTGTCGAATTTGTCGGCGAGGAGGCGGTATCGATACAATTCCCCAAGGTGGTCGAGCTGCATGTCGAGTCGACCGGCCCCGGTATCCGGGACGGACAGGACAGCACGATGAAGTCGGCCATCCTGGAACATGGGATCGAAATCCTCGTCCCACAGTTCATAGAGACCGGTGACACCGTCCACGTTGATACGGAGAAGTTGAAGTATCTCGACCGGGTGACCACAAAGAGAATCTGAGTCCGCGAAACAAACGCGCCCACCCCTGAAGACCTTGTCGCGACGGGCGTCCTCTTCCACCCCCATGACGGGCGCAGGAAGATATGCATGCCAACTGTTCGCTTCCGGTTCTATGCTGAATTGAACGAGCACCTTCCATCCGATTTGCGTTACGTCGAGCTCGCCCACGACGTCGTTCAGGGCGTGACTCTCGGGGAGGCCATCGAATCCCTTGGCGTGCCGCAGCGGGAGGTCGAATTGCTCGTCATGGGGAAAGAGTCGGTTGATCTGGCACACGTTCTTCAGGAAGGCGAACGCGTAGGCGTCTTTCCGGTGTTCGACTCATTTGACGTTGGTCCGATCACAGAGATCGTGGACCGACCGACCCGCAGGATGAACTTCGTGCTGGATGTTCATCTCGGAAAACTGGCCCATCTCCTCAGGATGCTGGGCTTCGACGCTCTCTACCGGAATGACTATACCAGGCCTGACTTACCGCGCCTCGCACGCGACGATGACCGAATACTGCTCAGCCGGGGGAAAACCATCGTGGAGGAAAGCGGCGTGAATGCGGCCTACCAAGTAAAATCGGATGATCCGCGGGAGCAGCTGGTCGAAATTCTGCGGCGGTTCGACCTCGTACGGTTTGCACGGCCTTTTCGACGCTGTATACTCTGCAACAGCCTTCTCGTTTCTGTTCAAAAAGAGAAGATCGTCGATCGACTGCCGGCAAAGGTCCGCATCCTCAACAGCGCATTCACGATGTGCCCTCACTGTGACCGGATCTACTGGAAGGGATCACACGTTGTGAGGATGGCAGAATTCATCGATCAGGTCGTAGTCGCGTGTCGTCGCTAACTCGATAGGGCGTCTCGTACCACTCGAACCGTCAACATTTTCATTGGAGAAAGAGACTATGCTCAAAAGCCCGCGAATTCCTCTCGTGGTCGCAATCCTCTGTCCGCTCCTGCTCGGGAGTCCAGGCGCTCTCAGCCAGAGTCCCCTCGAGGGCTCCTGGGAGCTTCTCCCCTCGAACAGCACGGATATCGACCTCTACAGAACGCTCACTGTGCGCATTGAGCGGACCGGATCAGCTGCAGTTGTAGTGAATCGCTGGGGACTGGGACCGCGGAGCTTCACTGATTCGCTTTCTCTCCCCCTGGGCGGCCGGGCGGTTTCTGTGCCGATCGTGAATCGAGTCTTCCCGTCAAATGTTTTCATGGGTCTTATGATGCCGAAAGGGGAGAACCGCCGGGTGACAGGAACATGGGAGGGAGACCGGCTTCGCGTGGTTGAAGAATTCCCGCTGCGCGGTTCCCAGGGAGGCACCCCGGAACGAGTGACGCGGACCTATGAGCTCTCGCCGGACAACGAAGTACTCTACCTGCGCCTTGACCGTTCGACCAGAACCTCCGGGCCGCCTCTGGTGTATGCCCTTAAGCGTGAAGGCACACGCAAAGGCTATGTCATTACTGTCCAGGACGATTGGGAAATCATGGGAGGACTGCCGACGCAGGCGTTCTACATCAGCCTTCAAGGGGCTGCCAACAAGAACGGACCGCAAGTGTATCTCCTGTACCCGGAAAACTGGCCGTTCACCTACGTCCGTTCAGTGTATGACTTTTATCGAGAGAAACGGCACTGGACGTTCACTGAGCTCAGGACTCCTGCTCAGGCTCTCCACACGCTCCGTTCGCAAGTGAAAGGGTATGTCGTGTGGGATAAAAACGTGCGGACATCGCTGATCGTTGCCTACACTCTTGCAGGTCTGGAGCAGGCGGTCGTCGTGAGCGAGGATATGATGCCGATCTGTGAGAAGGAAGGACTGAAGAAGGTTGGAGACTTCCGTGGGAAGTTTGCCGGGCAGTCCGATGCCCAGATCTATTCGTGGGCATACGATCAATACTGGAAGCGTTGCAGCAAGGAGTTCATCATCTGGGTCGGCGGCGAACATGGCAGTATCATGAAGCCCGCGGTCGCCGACTGGGGGATGGTCAAGGGGGTATTTTTCAACGACCTCTCCAGCCGTCCCTCCGATTCAGCAGAGTATGCACTTGCGCGCCGCCTCCTTTCCGAAATGAAGCCGATGTCCATGGTGATGGGGTGGCATTCGTATGCAAAGGATCTCGAGCGGGAGCACGTCACGCTCACCTCCTCGTTCGGTCACCGTGTCGAAGGATTGCACACGCTTCCGAACCTGAGCTTTAGCGCTCAGATCCCGGTCTCTCCCGGCTTCAAATTCAGGAACAACCACCATGTGGAGCCGGGGAAGACATATACACCGGAGAAGAAGGTCTACATCTCCTGTATCCAGACCGACGGCATCGGGCTCGGGGCATGGTTGCGGCCCGGGAGGGGAGAGATTCCGTATGCCTGGGAAGTGTTGATGAACTACACATGGATGGCGCCGGGCATGGCCGAGTACTTCTATTCGATGGCGACGTCGAACGATTATTTCATCGGCTGCCTGTCCGGTCCGGGGTACCTCTACCCGAAAGCTGTCCCGAAGAAATTCCTGGGACCTTTGATCGAAATCGCGCGGGGACAGATGAAGGAGCTCGATCTCCGCGTCTTTGAGACGATGGATTACTCAGAAGGCGCGACGGTCGAGGGGAACACCGATCTCCCCAAGGAGATCATCGATCGGTATTACGAGGGCATGCCGGAAGCAATCGGGTTTGTCAACGGGTATGCGCCTTCCTACACGTTCACCTCACGCAACGGGAGGCCCTTCGTATCGTACGATTACTATCTCTCCCCTGAGCGCCCCGAACCGGACGCCGCGGCGGATCTCGAGGAACTCGCCCGGGTGAATCCGAAGCGGCCCTATTTCCTTCTTGTGCATGTGCGGGAGACAAGCGATGTCAGGCGGGTGAAGAGCATTCTCGACCGGCTGGGCTCTGACTTTGAAGTGGTTCCGCTGGATATCTTCCTGAAGATGGCAGGGAACACGCCAACATTCCAGGAACGGTTCAAAACGCAGTAGGTGGGGGTTGCGTTAGGCCATCAGTGACGGAGGATCGAGGTGCATGATCTCCCATCCTCGATCCTCCGTCCTCAATCTTCAATCAGGCTTCTTCTCCGGCATCGGCATTTCTCTGTTCGTGTTCCATGTCTCCGCTTTGATTTTCCACGTGCCGTCGGCAGCATGTTCGTACACTGTCAGGTACTTCCCGTCATCCGACACTTCACCCATTCCGGGAATCTCCATCGTCAAGGCGTACTTGCCGACCTCATAAGCATATGATCCGCTGACGCCGACGTCCTCGGTCGTAAACTCCACCTTCGTAAACTTCATCCCTTTGAACATACCAGAATAGTAGTCCCTGATGGCACTCTTGCCCTTGAGCATGGGTCCATGATTCGGCATTGACACGGCGTCGTCCATGTAGTGCTTCATTGTCGTATCCATGGTACCAGCGAGCATGTTTTTCTTCCCCTCTTCGTTCATCGCATCGATGGCCTTCCGTACCTCAGCGACGTCTGGGGGTGGAGGGGCGCACGATATGAGGGAGAGGAGGCAGAGCAAAATCGGAAGTGCGAGCTTCATGGAATCCTCCGGGATATGTGGAATGAATTGGGCGGAAACGGTAGATGCGGTGGCAAGAACCTACGTATTTGGCGGGAGAGTGTCAAGCAAGGGGAGAGGT
The DNA here is from genome assembly GCA_040756745.1 of Bacteroidota bacterium. Classification (GTDB taxonomy): domain Bacteria; phylum Bacteroidota; class Ignavibacteria; order UBA10030; family UBA6906; genus JBFLYO01. The sequence goes on along the minus strand of JBFLYO010000051.1, from coordinate 8,597 downwards.
CGTTGGTCAGGCGAACATGGAGGATCGACGATTGGGGGACTTGCGTCATATCACGTTAGATTCGAGGATATTGCGTATATTAAGGGTTGATCAATTGGGCCGCGACCGTTCGCGGCCAGTGCGTGACAGGTTTGGCACACATGAACCCGATCGATTACGCCATCATTCACTGGTACAATCACTTTGCCCTGCAATCGCGGCAGTTTGATCTGTTCATGGTGATCCTGCTTGATGCGACTCTTCTCAAGGGGGGCGTTGTGGTGGGGGTCCTCTGGTGCGTGTGGTTCAAACGCTCAGAAGGGATCACGCATACCCACGAAACCGTGATCGCCCTTCTTGCCGGGGCTCTCCTGTCGATGGTGATTGCCAAGCTGTTCAATACGTTCGTGCATTTCCGGCCACGTCCGCTGGACAATGCTGCTCTCGCGTTCCAGCTGCCATACGGGATGAAGCCGAGGGATCTGGGGGACTGGGGAACCTTCCCCAGCGATCATGCTGCGATGTTTTTCGCCTTTGCGACCGGTTTCTTCTACGTCACTCGGAGGCTTGGAATCCTCGTCACGCTCTTCGTCACCTTTGTCATCTGCGTGCCCCGCATGTATGCCGGGATGCACTATCCGTCAGATATCCTCTTCGGCGCCCTCATCGCGGTGCTCTCAACCGTCGCAACGAATTCCGCAAGGGTCAAGGCATGGCTTTCAGGACATGTGCTCCCCTGGGAGCGGACCTCGCCAGGCCTGTTCTATGCGACGCTCTTCCTCCTGACATATCAGATGGCCACCCTGTTTATCGATGTCAGAACCATGTCAATCCATGTGCAGGACCTGCTCATAAAGGTCCTCCATGCGACTCTATAGCCCTCTCTTCTGAGCCCTCCCCTTGTACGCGAAGGAACATCCCCTTCTCCAATCGGGCTCGGTGATGCAGCGATGGATTGCGATCCTGATTGCGCTGCTCATGATCCCAGGTCTGACACGCGCGCAGTTCACCGGCTACATTTCCTCCGGCATCGGTGCCCACAGCAATCCATTGTATAATTACGAGATGGTTCCCGATGCCGTCGCCGAGGAATACCTTGAGCTGAAGTACACGGATGAAAGCGACGTTCGCGTCTGGACGTTTGGCTACATTGGGGGAGCGATGTTCTTCCGACAGCTCTCCCCGCGGAACTACTATGAACACCGAGGGAAACTGGATTTTCAGGCAGAGAAGCTCCGCCTCGCCGGATCGATCGCGGGTCGCCACGATAAATCCGAGTTCAAGGAATTCGACAACTTTGGTGCAGAACTCAGTGGATCCTATGCGTGGGAAGATGGCTCTCCGGGCTTCACCCTGTCCGATGTGGCGGGCCTGCGGAACTATCCATACGTGCAGGAACTCAGTAACATCTACAACACGGTGCAGGCAGCATTCTCCTCGGGCAGCAAAAAGTCACTGGCCGCACAATACACGATATCATTCGGTATCAAGCACTTCACGACAACAAGCATTGACACCGGGTCATTTGCTGTTGTGCACTCGTCTGGGAAGGGAAACAATGGCAAAGGGAAAAGTATGGGTCCCGGACTGGGGAGCCAATCCTCATCCGGTAAGAAGCAATATCTTCTTTCCTCTTCGGGTTCTGTGAACAGCGTTCAGATTGCCGCAGGCGTCTCGTTGGGGAAAGAGTGGAAGGGGGGAGGAATGGACGCGGGTCTCACCTACAGGCTCAACCCCGGCTCGGATGCGCGACTCCTCTCAAATGTCGCGAACAATTCAGTGATCGGAGGCGATCTGTACAATGACAATTTCAACTATGGCGGGCCGGAGCTTTTGCTCTCCGGTCACCAGGAGCTGATTCTCGGACTTCACTTCAGTGCGACGGGGGAAGTGCAGCTTAGACGTTACCTCGCGCCTGCGTTTGACCTGAACGGAGTGCAAACGGATCCTGAAAGGGTGGACATGCGGGGATCGGTGCAGGTCTCCCTTGCGCGTTCGCTCCCCCTCGGAGAAAACGTGTCATTGGATCTCACGATCACCGTCACTCTACAGCGCAACAGTTCAAACGACGCCTACAACGATTTCTCAGCGTCGGCGGCCGGCCTGAGCATCGGCGTGGGCTTCTGATGGTTCGGTTCCAGCGCCGTTTGGATGATTCATGAAGACCTTCTTAAAGAGTCTCGTCGCTGTTGCGATCGGCCTTCTCGCCGCGGAGATTCTCCTCGCGGTGTTCTCCTTCCCGACCGGTGTCCAGCTTCAAGAGACTGACCTGCGGACCTACGATGACGTTCTCGTCTATCGGCTGCGGCCGAATGTCATCCTGACCGGGAAGCGCACCCCGTATTTTGTTCACCCTGAGATCCGGATCAACAGTCTCGGGCTCCGGAATGGTGAGAGCGTCACGCCGAAGCCGGCCGGCACATTCCGCATACTCTCACTTGGCGATTCATACGCCTTCGGATGGGGGGTGAGGGAAGATCAATGCTATGCAAGGCGGCTGGAAGCGTCTCTCACACGGTCGATCGGCAGGCGCATAGAAGTGATAAACGCGGGGATCCCTTCATACGAATCGTGGAGAGAATTGATACTCCTCGGCCGCCTCCGCTCAACGCTCGATCCAGATCTGGTGATCTGTCAGGTCGCAGATAACGATCTGGGAATGAATGGCGCCGGGCGACGATTCCTGCCGGCATGGCTTCCGGCATGGCTTATGCGCACCCTGAAATCATCCCGGGTCCTCACGCTGGTCGGCACGTTATGGTCGGAAGGGCTTGATGGAGCGCGAGTACTGCGGGCCCGCGCCGGGGGGGGCGATACGACACATCCGTCAGAGGAGGAAACCTGGGACTACATGCGCCGACTCGCAGTCGAAAATGACTCGGTGTTTGCACGGGAGGTACCCTGGACGGACGTCATCATCGAGAACTACGCACGCATGAACCATCTCGCGCGAGGATCCCTCATCTGTCTGCTCCTCCCCAACAGATATCAGATCTACGCGCCGGACTACACGGATACGGCTCTGAACCGTCTTGCAACCCGACTGGAACGGCACGGCATACGGACGGTCAATTGCTGGAGTTCTTTTCGCGAACGAAACAGTGAACAACTCTCCCTCCCCGACACCCACCCAAACCGCGCCGGCCACAAACTCATCGCAGATACGCTGGCAGCGTATCTGCTCCAGTCCGGTCTACTCCCGCACTGATTCACACCGCAAGTGGGCAACCCCGCGCCGGCTCACGAATCTTTGTCTTCAAATTTACCTGCAACAGCCTCGTAGACGTGAGCGTTTCGCGCACGGAATACTTTCTCATATGTTCCCCCGATCACCGGCAGAACGCGCTCGAACTGCTCGGCTTCGTCGTCCTGAAGAACGACGAATCGAACACGATACTTCGCTGTGAGGCGTTGAAGATCCTTTTCGACGTCAAACGGGAAGGATACCGCATACTGGTTGTGGAACAAGGCGAAGTGCTCCGGCGCGGTGGCCATGATGGCGAACGACCACGGGGGGAATTCCTGGAAGAATTCCCTTGTATTATAAGCCGTTTCCGCCCGGCCATGGAACGATGCCCTCCCTTCGGTATCCGCCAGGCGTATGCTGTCGACGACCATGTACGCGCAGATCACGGCAATGACGAGCCCCGGCTCGATCAATCGCGAGAAACGCCAGGGAGGATCGTGTTCACGGTTGAGATACGCCAGTCCTCCAACTCCTCCGATCACCAGGAAAGGAGCGAGACTCAACAAATACCGGGGCTCAAGGTAGCTTGTCAGGAAGAACAGCGTGACGATCACTCCATAGACGAGTATCGGGAACGCGATCCTCCATTCCCGGCGCTCACGGAAGAGCACCACGAGCAATCCGAGCCCGAGGGCAGCGTTGGGTGCCAGCGCATCGCGGGCATAGAACATGAGCGCCTTCACGCGTCCGAGCAGCGCGGAGACGTACACGTTGAGATTGCCGAGCAGGAATGATATCTGGTCCGGAGGCGGCGTGGTCCGCCGCACGATCTGCACCTGTTCCGGGACGTGCGCGATAAGCCAGAAGTAACGCGACGCATACGTGAACAGCGGATTGCCAAACACGAGCATGTTTCTCACAAACCAGGGAAATGCCGTCACCACGAATGCACCGGTGGCAATGGCGATGTCCCGAAGAGACCGCTGTTTTCCCACCTTCCACGCCGCGATCAACACGACAATGAAAAGTGTTGCCTGATAGCGGCAGAGGTACGCCAGCCCCCACGACACCCCGAGCGCAATATTGGAGGCCGCCGTCGACCGGGAATACAGGAGCAGAAATGAAAGAAGGATGAAGGCGGCAAACGGGACGTCGGTCATGATCTCATTGGCGTTGTATGCCAGGAACGGATGAATCGCCGTCACGCCGCCGGCCGCAAACGCACGCCACTCGGAAAGGCCGAGTCGGTTTCCCAGCAAGAAGGTGAGGGGAGCGATCAGACTCCCGAGCAGCATCCCCGGAAGCTGCATGACGAAGAAGGACTCGCCGAACAACAGAATGCACGCCGCGATTAGGATACTGGGCAACGGTCCGGCCGTGCCGCCGTATGGCATCGGGAGCGCATCAGGATCAAGGTAAAGCTGCCAGAGCACGGGAGTGACAAATCCGTTCCCTGCCGCCAGCTGGCGTGCGAGGTTGATGAGGTAGGCTTCATCGTGGTTCAGCCCGGTCGGGCTGAAGTGATGAGAAAGATAGATGAGGAACACGAAGCTGGCAAGGAACAGCGCAACTGCTGCCGCCGACCTGGCCCGTTTCGCGACGAACTCGCTGAGAGGATAATTCACCGGAATGAAAGCCTGGAATCGAACGTGTCAGTCTGATCTTTCAAGGAACTGCCTGACTCGAAAAGTAGGGAATTCATCCCTGAACAACAACCGAAATCGTCTGCGTTCCGTCACTGGCCAGCGACCTCCAGCTGGTACACCCGCTCAGGCGGTACGATCGTATCGAAAATATCTTCGTTGTGCGAAATCAGGAGGATGCCATGTCCGGATCGCTGTTCCTCCTCGATCAGCGTAATGACCCGCCCGATGCTCTCAAAATCGAGGGCGTTAAGTGGTTCATCCAATATCGTTAGCGGCGTGGAGAGCGCAAAGGCCCTGAGCAGGTTAAGTCGCTGCTTCTGCCCGCCGCTTAACTGCCAGACTTTCTTTGCCATGACGCCTGACACCGAATGAGCGTCAAACAGCAAGCTGAGCACGTGGACTCGCTGATCCCTGGTCTTGACGGTCGCGGCCGGCAGGATAGCAAGGGAGTCTTCAACCGTTGCATGAGGATTCAGAGCTTCATCCGCGTGCTGGAATGCCATGGTGACTTTCTTCCCCCAGAGGGAATGCTTCCAGTAGCGCAGGGGGGAGACCTCTCCAAGCCTTACGCCACCGATCACCATTCGGAAACGCTCTGCTTTCTGGAGTCCCATTACAATCTTGACCACCGTGGTCTTCCCGATGCCGCTGCCTGCTTTGAGGTACACCAGCTCGCCAGATCCGACCTGAAGGTCCGCACGTTCGCCGTGCCTCGTGAACCGGTACGTCTTCCCGAAGACGGAGAGACCACTCTCAACGGTGAGGAAGGGGGGAGTGGGGTGGGAGGGGGACGGGCGCCTTGATTCGATCCACGCAAAATAGCGTTTCGGAGAAAACACCGAGACCTGTTGACCGCCGTCCCGGCGCGCCAGCTCCAGAAAATGAAGCGCGGTGCCGAGGTCTGCGTGTCGCTGTCGCAAATACCCGATCATGGAATAGTCATGGGTGATCAGTAGAACTGTCACCCGTGAACGGCGATACCGCAAGATCAGTCGATCAAGAAACCTGTTCCGTGCCTCCCTGTCCAGGCTCCCTGTCGGCTCGTCGAACACGAACAAACCGCCGGAGCGTCGCTGATCTGCGGCCGTGAGATCCATCTTCTCAAACGCCATACCTGCGAGGATGCGCTGCTTCTCCCCGCCGCTGGGACGAAACGGGCTCGGGTAGATCTTCAGGATCGCGCTGAGCGGGAGAACATCCTTGTCGGGCCAGAGCTCCTGAATGACTCCCAGGTGCGATGGAGCGCCCTCAAGATCTCCCTCCCGTATCTGTTCATTCAGCGTCAGCAATGGGTTGAAATGCGTCGATGGCTCCTGGAAGACAAAGAATCCGTCCCTGCGCCACTCTACCGACTGCGGCCGTGAGCGGTACTCGGCGTATCCTTCGCCGTTGACGCGCACATGCAGCGCCTCCGTGTCGGCCATCCCGAATAACGCCTTCCCGATAAGCGACTTTCCGATGCCGGACTCGCCGAACAGGATGGAGATCTGCTTCGGGGCAAGGGGAAACCCGGCGACGTCAACCAGGACACGACGTCCATCGCGTATTGCTATATCGAACACCGGGGGCGTCATAGGCGATAACGATCCACCAGGCCGTTCGAGATCTTGTACACGCTCAGGAGTGTGAAGACAATAATCAGCGCTACGCTTACGCCCTGCAGATGCTCCACGAAGAGGGTGGGAATCAAGCGCGGCTCTATCAGCGCCGTGCCGATCACGAGGATGTCCTGCTTGCTGTCGAGTTTTGCAAGCATGCTCCCCAGCGTGACGGGAAAATTGCTCAGGCTGACATCAGTGGAGAGCCCGACAGAGATGATGAAATCGATACTGCACACGAGAAATACGCCTGTGCCGAACACGGAAACGGCCTTTTGCACAAGATACGCGAAGCTGTTTTTCCGGAGGATCTCACGGTTGATGACCGTGATTTCCGGGACACCGCACACCAGGAGTGCATTAACGAAATCGGATTGCATGAAATGGCGGATCCGCTCTCGAATCAGATCGGCCACTTCCTGAAAGATGAACAGACTTGTAATACCGGAAACGGCAAGGAGCTGGGCGAGCTTCGTCGGGAGGACCTCACCGCGGATCAGGATGGTTAGCGCCACGTATCCCAGAAGCATACCCACCATCTGCGGGACGGAACGGAGGAGGTTCAGGAGGAAACTCACCGCCAGGTACGCCTTCCTCCGGCGTGGACGATCGAGGTAATGGAGCACCATCGCCGTGCCCCACCCAAGGAGGAGGGAGCACGTCACCACTCCCAGCGCGCCCACCAGCGTGTTCACGCATGCCGTCTCTATCTGCGTGAGGGCAGGCTGGTTAAGGTTTCCTTTCAGCCAGAGCCAGAGAATCGCCATTCCGCCGGTCCAGAAGGCACACCACCGGACATCCATGCGGCCAGCGAACATGGCGCGGAGCCCGAATGCAGGGAATTGACGGTCAGCTTTCTTCGACATTGCCATACCTGCGGGAGAGAACATCGTGCCAGACATCGACGAGCAATTCCGTCGCCTTGACCGCGAGGAAAATGCCGAAGACAATAACGATCACAAGATCGTATTCCCGGTACAACAGATGCTGAAGGAGAGTATAGCATAGGTGTCCCTTGATGTTCAGAGCCATCTCTATGATCACCAAACCGGTGACAAGGAATGCGGCATGTTCCTTCAGTGTCGGAATGAACTGAAAGCGTGCGTTCAGGTAGATGTGCCGGAAGACATGACCACGAGATCCTGCAACGGGGAACAGGATCGCTTCCCATGATAGGCCATGGCGGGATCCCAGGGCGTACGATGATCCAAGTCCCTTGACCAGCGCAGTCTCGACGTATCCTTTCCGACTCTCCGCAACGAGAAGTGCATAGAATTTGTTTGCGTAGTTGACGAGGAGTCCGTTGGACACAATTCCGAGGAATATCATGAACGCGTCATTTTCCGTGTCCAGTCGGGTCCGTAGGGCGTAGGCGATGACATACGCAGGGGAGAACAGGACGAGGGTGGCAACACCCCTCAGGATCGCCTTGACCAGGGCCACGGCGCGTGCGGAGATCGGTCGGCCTCCGCGGTGTTCCTTCCTATGCTGCGCCTCACGCTCAGCGGACGCCCGCCTGTTCTTCACGGCCGCAAACCGGTACACCGCAAGGATCCGTGCAGCGAGAAAGGTGGCTGCAAGAACAACTGCATACACAAAAAGGAACGAAACGAACATCGGCAGGAGGGTGGCAACGGAAGCGAAGGACAGCCGCGTTTTGCCCCCCCCGGCTTTCTTCTCCGGGTCAGTGAACTGCGCCTGGCGCTCACGTTCAATAACCCCCATCAGCGAGTCGAGTTCTTTGCTCTGTGCCCCACGGAGCTCTGCATAGGACTCGCGAAACAACATCCGATGCAGCGGGTCGGCAAAATCGACCGAGTCCGCGGCAAGGTATCGTTCAATCTCACCGACGGGTGATTGACCGGGGAGATATATCCACACAATGATGCCGCCGAGGACTCCACCCACCAGCAGAATAGCAAAGAGGTGCTCACCAACATGACGGCGAAGGGCGCTCACGGCGAGGTCACTGGAGGGGGATCAGGAGAACGGAATCCCTGACAACGATGCGGAAAGGGGACACTCCCGACACGCGAGTGATCGCCTCACCCAGCATCTGAAGGCTTTCCTGGTACGATCGTGCACGCGAACCGGGATGAAGAATGCATCTGATCGTGTCTCCTGAAACGCTCCCGGTGAACCAGGGAGCGGTTTGAGGCGATGATTCAGTATGGACGATATATGAAT
>JBFLYO010000050.1:0-14373 GCA_040756745.1 Bacteroidota bacterium | reverse complement strand
TCGATCGAAACGAGCAACGCCTCGCCCGCGTGCAGCGTTTCCTTCTTGCCGGTAAACACCTCGCGCACCCTGCCAGATTCCTGGCGCGGGAAGAGACGGTCCATGGGCGTCTGCAGCTCCGCCCCGAGGGGTTCGGCGGAGAAATTTAGCACCACGATAATCTTGTCGCTTCCCGCCGCGCGCACGAACGCGTAGATCTCATCCTGCGGAGACGAGGAAATGCGCAGGAAATCGCCGCGCGACAGCGCCTTGTGGTCCCGCCGAAGCATGAAGAGCACCTTCCAGAGATCGCCCATCGCGTGCGGCCGCTTCCAGTCAACATTCACCTTCTGGAACAGCGAGAGCTTCCTGTCATTTGCCACCTCTTCCCCTGTGTAGATCATCGGAACGCCGGGCAGCGTGTTCACCAGGACCGTCGCCAGCCGCAGTCCATCAACGCCGAACTTCGTGACCGCAGGAGCATCCCACGCATTCTTGTCGTGGTTGGTCGTAAAGCGCATACGGAGGGATCCGACCGGGAACTGCAGGCGCTCATTTCTCAGGATCTGATCGATGAGCGCCACCGGCCGCTTCCCCTGTATCAGGGGATCGAGGGCGTCGTAGATGTTCCATGAATAGCTCAGGTCGAAGGCGCGCAGATGGTGTTCGGGGAGTGATCCCTCGGCGAGCATCATGACGGGCTTGATCCGGTTAAGCTGGGCGCGCGCCTCTTCCCAGAAATCCGTCGGCACGAGCTCCGCCACGTCGCACCGGAACCCGTCGACGCCGACGTCCTTCACCCACCACCGCATCATGTCGATCATATAGCGGCGCAGGCCGACCTTGGAGTAGTCGAGGTCAGCAACGTCCGACCAGTCTGAGTTGGGGGGGACAATGTTCCCATGTGCGTCACGCGTGAACCACTCCGGGTGTTCGGTGAGCAGCCTGCTGTCCCACGACGTGTGGTTCGCCACAAGGTCGATGATCAGCTTCATCCCCTGCCGCTTGACGGCCGCGAGGAGATGCTTGAAGTCCTGCAGTGTCCCGAACTCAGGGTTGATGCCGTAGTAGTCGCGGACGGCATAGGGGCTGCCGAGCGGGCCTTTCCTGTTCTTCATGCCGACTGGGTGGATGGGCAACAGCCAGAGCACGCTCACGCCCATTGCCCTCAATTCGGGGAGCCGCTTCTCGAGGCCGGCAAACGTGCCCTCCGGAGAGCATGAGCGAACGTACGCCGAATAGATGGTCGCCTCCTTCACCCAGTCGGCCGACTTGATCGCGGAGAGTTCGGCAAAGGGACTCTTCAGCAGCTCATTGATCGCGCGGGTGGGGATGAGGGTGATCGGCTTGTAGATGCCCCCTCCTCCGGCATAGTCCTTCACCAGGACCACTATGCTGTTGAGCCCCGTCCGCACCGCGCGGCTCACGTCGAGCGTGAAGGGATCGCTGTACCCGGTGTGCTCCCCTGCCTCGACATTGTTGACCCAGACGACAGCGTCGTCATCCACACCGGCGAAGTGAATACTGAGGGGCTCGGTCACTTGGTCCAGCGTGAACGTCCTGAAATACCACCCCCATCCGTCGTACGCCGCCATCCCCGGGTACGCCTCCCAGAAGTCGGGCGTCTGCACCCGGTCCCATCCTGTCCGGTCGAGGGAATCGAGGTACCAGCGGCCGTTCACTCCGGCCCGGAGCGAGTCGGCGTGGAACAGCCACGTGCCGTCAAGCGAAAGCCGGAATGTGGTTTGCGCGCTCAGGGGCATGGTACATAATGCGAGAAGACATGGAATGAACAAACGACGCATTGCCGTATCCAATCAGATGTAGGCGTGCGCAACCGGCGTCCCGTCCCCGTCGAACTCATAGACCAGCGGCACGCCGGTCGGAATGTTCAGTTCCAGTACTTCCTCTCTTGAGAGCCTGTCGAGGTGCATGACCAGCGAGCGAAGGCTGTTTCCGTGCGCCGAGATGATGAGGCGCTCTCCTCGCATCACGCAGGGGAAGATGGCCTTCTCCCAGTATGGAAGCACCCGAGCCAGCGTGTCCTTCAGGCTCTCGCCGTTGGGGGGCTGGACGTCGAAGCTTCGCCGCCAGAGCTTTACCTGCGCGTCGCCGTATTTCTGCGCTGTTTCCGCTTTGTTGAGGCCCTGCAGGTCGCCGTAGTGCCGCTCATTGAGCGCCATGTTCTGCACCACCGGGATGTCCTTCTGCCCGCTGAGATCGAGGACAATGTCGAGCGTCTTGATCGCGCGCTGGAGGACCGACGTGAACGCGCGGTCGAAGATATATCCTTTTAGCTTCTCGCCGGCGGTATTCGCCTCTTCGACTCCTTTAGCGGAGAGGGGGACATCCACCCATCCGGTGAAGCGGTTTTCGAGATTCCACTGCGATTCGCCGTGGCGAAGAAGGACGAGCCTGGTCATGGTGAAGGAATTCAGGTCAATGGAAGAGGTACGATCGGAAGAGCGACACAACGTACGAGGATACGAAAATCCGTGCGGAACATCAACTCGAATGGCGCGTCAATTCGGACCGAAGAAGAAGACCAGCGCGAATCCGGCAAGCACCAGACCCTGCACCGTGCGCTTGAGTCGCGCCGGCCCCTTCTTGATCCGGCTCCATGCCAGGGCCAGCACGGACATAAGCAGAAAGAGGACGATCGTGACCGCCGCGGCTTCGCCGTAACCGAAGGTGTTGTTGACTCTCTCGGCAAACGAAGTGCTGCCGAACTTTCCATACACAAGCAGCAGGTGCACTGTATAAACAAGCAGCGACTCGCGACCGATCAGCGTCACGACGGAGTTCGGTGAAACGCTCCGCCGCCGTTCGAACAGAAACATGCCCCCGCAGAGAAGGAGGACGATTCCGAGTCGCAGCAACGCAAAGGAGGGGCTGAACCTCCAGTAATCGTATGTCGTGTACACAGCCGCGGCAATCGGATGGAGAACAAACGAAACCACCATGAGCGTAACAGCCACAATGGAAATTCTGCGCATTGTGCGCCCTATGGGATCGGCGTCCGGGTGTTCCTTTGCAGCATCACCGGCACGCAGGTATGCGTATCCCGCAACTGCACCCCCGAAGAGGAAGGCCGACCAGGGGAAGAGGGGAAAGAGCGAATAGTGCAGGCCGTTCATGTACGCGGCGACGGGAGCCGGGAGGATCATCCAGAAATCGATCCCCCACATGAGTGGGGCTGCGAGGAGGACGGCGACTGCCAAACCAGCCGTCCACGTGTAGAGCCGGCGCTCGGAGCGGAGCAGGAGCAGCATGGCCTGCAGGATCAGGAGGCTGACGGCAATGCACTGCAGCACATCGGCCTGCCAGAACACCTGCCATGCCGCGGGGCTGGACTCGTACCTGAGGTGATAATAGTTGAATTTCGGGATATGGAGCGAGTAACCGATCAGCATCACAAACAGAAGCCGACCGACCTGCCGGAACAGTGGCATTCCGAAGGAGAGGTAGTCATTCAGCTTCCGGCGCGTCGTCACCGCATAGGCCATCCCTGACGCGAAGAGAAACGACGGCGCCACGAGGCCGTTGATGAACTTGAGGACCTGGAAGAATGATGAGTCGGTGATTTCCGGGACGAGCGTCGCGTTGAAGACGTGCGTCTCAATCATCACAATCACAGCCCAGCCACGCAGCAGGTCGATAAACTCGACCCGCTTTCCGCGGACGGGAGGGGTGGACGTCGGAGGATCCTGCATCTGGTGGGTATCGACGGACGGTCAAGCCGGGGGCGGCCGTCGGCTGAGCCGCCTATTCGCCGATCTTGTCCTTGATGATCTGCTCGAGCTCGTCGAGGTCAACGGGCTTGGTGATGTACGCCGCGCCGCCGATCTCCCTGCCGAACTTCTTGGCGTAGTAATCGTCGACGCCGGTGAGAAACACAAAGGGAAGACGCTCGAACTCGTGCTCTTTCTTGATCTCCTGGAAGAGCTCAAACCCGTTGGTCCCGGGCATCACAAGGTCGGAGACGACGATGCTCGGCTTCAGTTTGTGGATGACCTTCAGCGCCGCTTCGGCACCGTCGACTGCCTTTACAGTGAATCCCCGCTCTTTCAGGCCGGTGCTCGTGGCCTTCAGAATCGCGGGTTCATCATCCACGAGGAGAACAAGTTTGTCCTTCAGCATGAAAGAAATATCAGGAATCGACGATTGAAAAGCAATGATTCACGTCAGCCTGCGCAGCCACCCCTCAGCGAGGTTCACACATCGTTCTCCGCTCAAAACCGCCCCTTCTATGGTTGCGGGGTAGCCTGTAGCCGTCCAGTCGCCCGCCAGAAAGAGATTGCCGATTGGCGTGATTGGAGCCGGCCGGAGTATCTCCATTGCCGGTGTACATGAAAACGTTGCCCGTTTCTCACGGATCACAAGAGCTCTGCGGGGTTCTCGGGCGGAGGTCCCGTAAATCCCCGCGAGATCGTCGCAAGCGATGCGAATGATCTCGTCGTTTGGCTTGTCCACAGTCTCGTGCGCCGCGCTTATGACGGCGGTGACGTATCCCCCTCTTCCTCCTGCGCGGGCGATCTTCCTCCGGTTGAACAACCACTGTACATGCCTGCCGATCACGCCAAGGACCGACTGCGGCATGAAGTCGGCGTCGAACCAGAGATGGATCGACACGATCGGTGAGAGTGGGGCGGTGCCGATCGCGTCGAGGAAACCTGATGATCGCAATTCGGCGGGAAGAAGCGATGCGGCCCGGTATGACGGGACGGCCAGTATCAGCGCAGAGCATGCAATCGACTCGCCACTTCGCAGTCGCACCTCCTGTATCTTGTCTCCTTCAGCGATGCTTTCCACCACGTCGGCCCCACACCGTACAGCGCCGCCGCGGCGCCGGATAGACTCAGCCGCCGGCTCGGCATACAGCCTGCTCAGCCCGACGGAGGGAAGGGCAAGTGAGGCCCCCCGGGGATCCGACAGGAAGGCCTCGCGCATCGAGCGGACAAACACTGCTGCCGACGCAGCGCCGATGTGCTCATTCATCACGGCGATGGCAAGGGGTTCCCAAAACGATCGCTTCGTTTCTTCGGACTGACCGACCGCATCAAGCCATTGCTCGACCGTCAGGCCGGCGATGTCGGCTCGCGCCTTCTCATCCATCCGACGGAGAGCGCCTCCCGCGCGCAGCAGTCTGAGTTTGTCTGTGCCAGTGAAGAGTCGGGTCCCGGCAATCCCCGCCGCAAGATGGAGTGGAGAGGGGAGCGCGGGAAATCGGACCGTCTGAAATCCCCGGACGGGATGATGAAAGGGAAGCTCAGGGGTCTTCTGGATATTGAGGAATTCGCGCGTGCCGATGGTGTCAAGGAACCTGAGCGTATGCGCGTACCCTGCGATGAGAACATGCTGACCGTTGTCGACCTCCTCACCGCTGTTCTGATCGATGAACGAGGTGGCACGGCCGCCGGGGACGGGACGCTGTTCGAGGACTGTGACGGGGATGCCGCGTGCGGCAAGACCTGCGCCGGCTGCGAGACCGCTCAGGCCCGCACCGGCGATCACCACGGGGTTCAACGGGTCTGCGGTGTGGGCTGGTTGGAGCGCCACGACCGGCCGAGCCACGAGTACTTGAGCGTGTTGCTCAGCCAGTAGCGGAATGTGATGAGCACTTTCATGAGGGCACCGATCGAGATGCGCCGTTCAAACACATTGTAATTGGAGCTCCTGATGCGATTGAGCGTGTGGGCGTAGATCGACCACATGATCCGCGCTGCGAAGAAATACCGCTTGTCCTCGTTGCGCAGAGCGTCGCGCGCCATGTCGAAGTAGCTACTAGCCCGCTCGCACTCGAAACGCATGAGCCGGACAAACTCGGGGGTGTAGCGGAAATTCATCAGATCGTCCTCGGTGTACCCAAACCTGCGGAGGTCCTCCTGCGGGAGATAAATCCGCCCGCGCTTCGCATCCTCTTTGACGTCGCGCAGGATGTTGGTGAGCTGCAGCGCAATGCCGAGATTGATGGCGTACTCCCGGGTTGATGCATTCCGGTACCCGAAAATCTGCCGGCACATCAGTCCGACCGACGATGCGACCAGATAGCAGTACTCCTTCAGCTCCTCGAAGGTAGCGTAGCGGGTCTTCGTGAGGTCCATCTCCATCCCCCGGATCAACTCATAGAAATGATCGACAGGGATGTTGAACTTGCGGGCTGTGGCATTCAGTTGGTTCAGCAGGGGATACGACGACCGGCCCCGAAGCGCACGGCCGAGCTCCATGCGCCACCGCCGGAGGCGCAGGAACTTCGTCCGCTCGTCCGTCCCTTCGTCCACGATGTCGTCGGTGTACCGGCAGAACGCATACACGGCATGGATCGCCTCGCGCTTCTGTTTCGGGAGAAGCGAGAAGGAATAGTAGAAGCTGGTGCTGCTGCTTCTCGGTATGGCCGTTACTGATGGATCCATCGTCGTCCGTTCAGGAGCACCGCGGCCAGAAGTTTCGCTTTCGCCCCCTTCGACAGTGCGGGCCGGTTGTGGAGCACATCGTATCCCGATGTTTCGATTGCCCGGAGGATGGCGAGCCCCCCTTCCACGGTCAGGATCACCTCAAACTTCAGGCGCGAGGAGGTCTCATGCACGAGGGGAGTCCCGCCGAGCAGGAACTGCCGTGTCCGGTCGATCTGGAACCGCATCAGATTCCTGAACCGCTCGTCCACGATCCCCTTCGCCAGATCGGATTCAGTATAACCAAATCGGCCGCAATCGTCAAGCGGGACATACAGGCGCCCCTTGCGCCAGTCGAGGGAGAGATCTTGCCAGAAATTCGCAAGCTGCAACCCGGTGCAGATCTGATCGGAGAGATCGAGGGCGCGTGCCGTCACGTTCCCGAAGATATGGAGAACGAGCCGGCCGATGGGGTTTGCCGAGCAGGAACAATAATAGAGGAGTTCCCGGAAATCGCTGAACCGCTTTTTTGTGACGTCGAGCCGGAAGGCGGTCAGGAGGTCGACGAGGAGCTGTTGCGGAACCTTGGTCTTTTCCGCAGTTTCGCCAAGGGCGATGAAGACGGGATGGTCGGCTTTCCCCTCGTAGCAATCGTAGAGTCTGCGCTCGAGGTCGTCCAGTGCAGCCAGTCGCGCCGCGGGAAGAAGCGATCCTTCGTCGGCCAGGTCGTCTGCGGTCCGCGCAAACGCATACACGGCGTAGACGAACGGGCGCTTCGACCGAGGCAGGAGAAAGGACGCGACGGGAAAGTTCTCATAGTGATCGCGTGCAAGGCGCGCGCAGTACCTGAAGGCGTCGCGGTTGTCAATGGACGAGAAAATTCTTTCGCTCCTCTTCTTAACAACGACCATCCGGGAGCAAAAATATATCCAAAATCCCTCCGAATCACAACGCGACGCGACCGCCGGGAAGTCCGCCTCATGTTGCTCTTTAGGGCGTTTTTGGGTATCTTGCAAGACCCGGCGGGATAGCTCAGTCGGTAGAGCAACGGAATCATAATCCGTGTGTCGGGGGTTCGAATCCCTCTCCCGCTACCACGGTCCAACGGTGCGCCGCCATGTCCTCCCCCGGAACACTCTCATCGCGCTTCCATGAGTACAGCCGCACGCACAGGTTGTTCGGGGAGCGCGATCGTGTTATCGTGGCGGTCAGCGGAGGAGTCGATTCGATGGTCCTCCTCGACCTCCTCTCGCGCGAGCGGGGGCTGACACTTGTCGTGGCGCATTTCAACCATCAGCTTCGCGGCCCCGAGTCGGACGGGGATGAAGCACTGGTTGCCGACCGCGCCAGGGAATACGGACTCGCGTTCCACGGCGGACGGGGGGACACCGCGGGCGCTGCGGCGCGGAGTGGTGCAGGCATTCAGGAGACGGCCCGGAACCTCCGGTATGCGTTCCTGCACGAGGTCAAGGCATCGACGGGCGCCCAGGCGATCGCGACAGGACATCACGCGGACGATAACGCGGAGACGGTCCTGCTGCATCTCTTCCGCGGGGCGGGATTGCGGGGGCTGGCGGGGATCCCAACGGTCCGTGAGGACGACGGCGTGATCAGGCCGCTCCTGTTCGCCCGGCGGGAGGAGATCGAGGCCTACGCGCGTGAACAGAAGATCCCGTTCCGGACCGACTCGTCGAACCAGGCGGACGATTACACGCGCAACGCGTTGAGGCACAAAGTCATTCCGCTGGTGCAGGAGTTGGTCAACCCTTCCGCGGTGGAGAATGTTGCCCGGTCCACTGAGCACGTAAGGGCTCTCTTTGAATATTTGACCACAGAGGCGCAGAGGGTAGGAGGGGAATGTCTGAGCCGCAATGCGGGAGGAGGGATGGAGGTTGCGCTTCGGCAGTTGAAGAGTCTGCCTCCGATTCTCCGTGAGATCGTTCTCCAGAAGGCGGGCGAGGAGGTTGGCGTCCGGCTGCTGAGCGCGCACGTGGAGGCGGTGTCGGCTCTTATGTCGGCCACTCCAGGCGCCCGCGTCTCGCTCCCTGAGGGCTTTGAGGCGATGCGGGAGAGAGATTCGATTCTGATTGAGAAGCCGGCTCCCCCCCAGCACTTCAGCTTCCCGGTGGAACCGGGACGAGAGTACCGGGTGGGCGAGGGGCGGTTCGCCTCAGCATTCGTCCCGCTCCCCCAGCCCCTGCCGCGAACCGGAGGAATGACAGAATATATCGACGCCGATCGCATCGCGGGACGCCGGCTGCAACTGCGGAGCTGGCGCGAGGGGGATGCGTTCATCCCTCTCGGCATGCGGGGGCAAAAGAAGATCAGCGACTTTTTCGTGGATGAGAAGGTACCATTGCACGAAAAGCACCGTGTCCCCATTCTCGAAACGGACGACGGCAGCGTCGTCTGGGTGTGCGGCCGCCGGATCGATGACCGGTTCAAGGTCACAGCAGCGACCCGGCGCGTGCTGAAACTGGAATTCTCATCAACCGAAAACGCCTGAGATGCCCCGACCGATCACGGTCAACGGCGACAAGTTTGTAGAGATGATCAGCGCGCGCCGGATCAAAGCCAAGGTCCGGCAGCTTGCGCGACAGATCAGCAGGGACTACCGCAACACGGTTCCTGTGTTCATCGGCGTGCTGAACGGCTCGTTCATTTTCTTCGCAGACCTGATCAGGGAAGTCACAATCGACTGCGAGGTCGACTTCCTGAAGCTCTCGAGCTACGGGGACGCGAAGATCAGTTCGGGCAACGTGCGGCTGTTGAAAGACTTGAACTGCCAGGTGCAGGGGCGTGACATTATTATGGTGGAAGACATCGTCGATACCGGGTTGTCCGTCGAATATATCCGGCACCTGATCGAGCCGCAGAACCCCCGTTCGCTGAAGGTTGTTACACTCCTATACAAAACGGCCTCGGTGAAGCCGGGGACGCAGGTCGAGTACATAGGGTTTTCCATCCCGCCCGATTTCGTAATCGGGTACGGCCTCGATTACGCGCAGCGGGAGCGAAATCTGAAGGCAATTTACCGATTGCAGAAGAAACTGAACCGCGCTGGCGCGCGGGCGTAAGAGAGGAGACTGTTCGGGGCCATGGACGATAACAGATCACAGGACAACGGGCGGCGGCCCGGCGACGGCGACAGGCGGCGGGGGCTCCGTCCGCCTTCCAAGGGGAAGCGGTCGGGACCGCAGTTCCGGCAGGACGACGACTTCAACTGGAACAAGGTACTGAAGGTCGTCATCAGCTGGTCGGCGATCATTCTGCTGGTGTTCGTCGTCCTGACGCTGTTCAAGGGGACCGAGGGGACGGAGGTCGAGGTGTCGTACACCGAATACCAGACGCTGCTCTCGAAGAACCTGATCACGGACGCCGTCATCAAGAAATCAGAGTTCACCAATTACGACTTCCACGGCACGCTGCGCGAGCCCGCACGGCTCAGCCGCGGCGGCAAGGAAGTCTCCTTTCAGCGGTTCACGCTGACGCTGCCAATCCTCGACAGCGGAGTCATCAAGGAGTGGAACGATCGGGGCATCCGGTTCACGGTCCAGAAAGAGGATAACGCCTGGATCAGCGCCCTGGTGAGCGCGCTCCCCTGGGTTCTTCTACTCGTGGTCTGGCTCATCATCATGCGCCGCATGCAGGGAGGCGCCGGGGGACCGCGGGGTATCTTCTCCTTCGGCAAGAGCCGCGCGAAGTTGCTGAGCGAGGGGTCGCCGAAGGTCACGTTCCTCGACGTGGCGGGAGCCGATGAAGCGAAGGTCGAGCTTGCTGAGATCATTGAGTTCCTGAAGGAGCCCTCGAAGTTCCAGAAGCTTGGCGGGAAGATTCCGCGGGGCGTGCTGCTGCTCGGTCCTCCCGGCACAGGCAAGACGCTTCTTGCCCGGGCAGTCGCCGGGGAAGCCGGAGTGCCTTTTTTCACGATCTCGGGCGCTGATTTCGTTGAGATGTTCGTCGGCGTCGGCGCGAGCCGCGTGCGCGACCTCTTCGAGCAGGGGAAGAAGAGCGCCCCCTGCATCATCTTCATCGACGAAATCGATGCCGTCGGCCGCCACCGCGGCGCAGGCCTTGGAGGCGGACATGACGAGCGAGAACAGACGCTGAACCAGCTCCTCGTCGAGATGGACGGTTTTGAGCAGAACAGCGGCGTGATCATCATTGCCGCAACCAACCGGCCCGACGTGCTCGATCCGGCACTCATGCGGCCCGGCCGGTTCGACCGGCAGGTGGTGGTGGACCGACCCGACGTGAAGGGGCGCGAGGGAATCCTGCGCGTCCACACCAAGAACATCCCGCTCGCCGACGACGTGACCCTGGAGACTCTCGCCAAGGGGACGCCGGGCCTCGCGGGCGCGGATCTCGCCAACCTCGTGAACGAGGCGGCGCTGCTTGCAGCACGGCAGAACGCCAAGGCGGTCACGATGCGGCACTTCGAGGAGGCCAAGGACAAAGTGATGATGGGAATGGAGCGGAAGAGCATGATCATCTCGGAGAAGGAGAAAAAGGTCACCTCCTATCACGAGATCGGCCACGTGCTCGTCGCGAGAATGATCCCCGAGGCGGACCCTGTCCACAAAGTCACGATCATCCCGCGCGGGCGCGCGCTGGGACTCACGACCTATCTTCCCATCGACGAGAAGCATACGTATTCGAAGGCGTACCTCGAGGCGATGATTGCGTATGCACTTGGCGGTCGCGCGGCAGAAAAGATCATCTTCAAGGAGCTCACGACGGGGGCGGGGAACGACATCGAGCGGGCGACCGAACTGGCGCGCAAGATGGTGACGGAATGGGGCATGAGCGAGAAGCTTGGTCCGCTCGCATACGGACAGCGGGACGAGGAGATCTTCCTGGGGCGGCAGATTACGCGCCATCGGAACTTCAGCGAGGATACCGCCATCGCGATTGACGAAGAGATCAAGAAGATCGTGACAAGCGGGATGAAGCGAGCGGAGAAAATCCTCAACGAGAACATCAGCACGCTGCACCGGCTCGCGGCCGCGCTCCTGGAGCGGGAGATCCTCGATGCGTCGGAGATCGATACAATCATCAGGGGTGAAGAGCTCCCTCCCGTGGACAGACGCGGAAACGGTCAACCGACGCAAGCCGAGGCACCCCCCGCGAAGAAATGAACGGTCTGCGGAGCGTCGAGGAGAGCTACGCCACGGAGTTCATCCGCAAGGGGATCCATCTCCTCTCGCTCCTGATCCCGGTCGTCTATTATTTCATTACAAAGCAGACCGCCCTCTCCATCCTGATCCCCCTTACGCTCGCCTTCGGGCTCTCCGATATCGCCCGGTTGTTCATTCCGGCAGTCGGGCGGCTGTACAACCGCCTGTTCGGCTTCCTTCTTCGTGCACACGAGCGGAACGAGACCGGCCGGCGCCTCAACGGAGCAACCTACGTCCTCTTTGCCGCCACCCTCTGCGTCATGTTCTTCCCGAAAGTCATCGTCATCACGGCCTTCGCCATCCTGATCATCTCCGATTCCAGTGCCGCTCTCATCGGGCGCCGGTTCGGCCGCCACCGCTTCCTCACCAAGACGCTCGAAGGCGCGGCGGCATTCTTCATCAGCGCGCTGATCGTGGTGGCACTCGCCCCCAAGGTTGAGTACCTCGCCGGCGAGTACATGATCGGCGTCGCAGGAGCGCTTGTCGGCGCAATTGTCGAATCCTCCACGGTCGGTCCGGACGACAATCTCTCGATCCCCCTCTCCGTCGGCGGCGTCATGTGGATCATGTACACCTTCCTTCTCCCTGCGGTCAACGTCTTCAAGCTCGACGGACTCACCTGACATGCCGCGCGTCTATCTCTCGGGAGGGATGGAGTATGCGGCCGACGAGGGACGAGACTGGCGGCGGGGACTGCAATCATGGCTGGAATCCGAACTGCACTGCTCGGTCTTCAATCCCAATGCGGAGAGCGATAGGTTTCTCCAGCGCGCGTATCCGGGGGTCGACATGCGGGCGCTCAAGTTCTCGGACATCGGCGCGTTCACGGAGATTGTGCGGCAGCTCGTCGATCTGGATTGCCGGGAGATTGCGGAGCGCACAGACTTCGTTGTCTGTTACTGGGATGAAGCTGCCCAGCGCGGGGCGGGGACGAAGGGAGAGCTGACCATGGCCCGCCATTCCGGAAAGCCCGCCTATCTCGTCACGGCCATGCCTGTCGAGGACATCCCGGGATGGGTCCTGGGATGCACAAGCCGAATATTCGACAGTTTTGATGACCTCAAGAGTTCTCTGAAGGAATCGGCCGTTCCGCCAACGAACCCCGTGCGACCACAACGCTGAAGGTTCCCTTCATGGACACGCAGCCCACCCTTTCCAGGCGTCTCGGTCTGTTCTCGGCTTCCGCAGTTGTCGTCGGTTCCATCATCGGCTCGGGTATTTTCCTGACGCCTCAGCGCATTGCGATGGCAGTCGAGGTGCCGGGGGTCATGATCGGCGTTTGGATCCTGACGGGATTGCTGACGCTGGCGGGCGCGCTCACGAATGCGGAGATTGCGAGCGAGATCGCCGAGCCGGGAGGGCAATATGTGTTCTTCCGGGTGTTGTACGGCGACCTGACCGCGTTCCTGTACGGCTGGTGCACGTTCATCGTGTACCAGACCGGCTCCATCGCCGCAATTGCCGTTGCATTTGCCCGTTACTTCGGCTTTTTCGTCGACCTTCCTCATCTGAGCCCTGAGCTTGAGGCCTGGAAGCTGCCGCTTATTGGCAACATCTATCCCATGGCCGACATAGGTGTCAAGCTGGTTGCCATCGGGGCGATTGTCACTGTTGCCACGGTGAACTACTTCGGGGTGCAGTTCGGCGGGTTTGTGCAGAACTTGTTCACCACGCTCAAGGTTGGGGCTCTTGCGTCGATCATCGTGCTGGGCTTTGCCGCGGGGAATGGAAGCGCTGAGCATTTCTTCCCTCTGTGGGGGGTTCCATCATCCGGGAGTCTCCTTGGCGCCATCGGCATCGCCATGGTGGCAACGCTATGGTCCTACGATGGGTGGAACAGTCTGACCTACCTGGCCGGGGAGGTTCACGAGCCGAAGAAGAACATTCCGCGCGCGCTGGTACTCGGAACGGTGATTGTTATAGCGGTTTACGTGCTTGCCAATCTTGCGTACCTGTATGTGATACCTGTCGGTGAGATTGCGATGTCGAAGCTTGTTGCGGCCGACATGATGGAGCGGGTTTTTCCCGGTTACGGTGGCGCGCTCATTGCGGCAGCGGTGATGATATCGACATTCGGCACTGTCAACGGGACATCGATGACGACCGCGCGGGTGTATTTCGCGATGGCGCGGGACAAGGTGTTTTTCCGAGGCATCGACAACGTGCATCCGAAATACCACACGCCGTTCCGTTCGCTTGTCGTCCAGGCCCTTTGGGCATCGATCCTCACGCTGACCGGCACGTACGATCAGATCTTCACCTACGTTGTGTTTGCAGCATGGATCTTTTACGCTCTTGGCGCGGCGGGGATATTCATCATGAGGAAGAGGAAAGCAAGCGCGACATCGGAGTATCGTGTTCCCGGCTATCCGGTTGTGCCGTTGCTCTTTGTTGCAGTCGCCACCTGGTTCGTGATCAACACGCTCATCAGTCAGACGGAGGACTCGTTTGTGGGGTTGCTGTTGCTGGGCGTGGGGATTCCGTTTTATACGTATTGGAGGTCCTCACCCCCCCGACACATTGCCTGAAATTCCTCACCCGCCTCGATCTCCGACATAACTCTCCCCCTGTCCCCCCCCGCCAATTCGCCGTTCAACGTTATTCGGATGGGTCTCTAACAGTCAACAGTTGACAGTTAATATCGTATCCGATTAATGCCGAATCATTAATTGGGAATGTGGCGTTCGACAGAGGCATGACGTACCTCTCCCGCCACGATTCCCCCGTTCCTCGCATCACGAAACCCTAACCCCTTCCCTTCCCCTTGAAAAGGGGAAGGGTGTGATTTCCTCCCCCAACCCCTCCTCTTCTTGCATTTCGTTAAT
>JBFLYO010000049.1:0-16384 GCA_040756745.1 Bacteroidota bacterium | reverse complement strand
CAGCCGATGCACGAGATGGGGACGCTGGCGCTGGAGCGGCTGTATGCCCGCATCAAGGACCCGACGGCGCCCCCCACGGTCGTCTCGTTCCTTCCCCAGCTCGTCATCCGGAAAACCTGCGGGGCGGCGGGAGGGGGGGACCGTCCGGTTCCGTCGCTCGGCCATATCGAGCTGGCGCAATCAGTGAGGGATGCGGGGTAGCGAAACAAGAAAGATCCAACACACGAGACCTGTCGAGGAGCAACGCACCCATGAGATCGATCTGTACCGGAACACTCGCACTCCTCATCGCGTGTACGATGCACGCGAACGCAGGGAACACGGGTAAGATCGCCGGGGAGATCAAAGACAGCCAGACCGGCGAGGCACTTGTTGGTGCGAACGTCGTGATCGAGGGGACCTCGATGGGGGCGGCGACGAACATCGATGGTTACTACGTCATCCTCAACATCCCGCCCGGCAAGTACACGCTGGTCGCTTCTGCCATCGGTTACAACAAGAAGAGCATCGCAAACGTCAGCGTGTCGATCGACCTCACAACCACGATTGATGTCCAGTTAGTCCCCACCGTGCTGGAGGTCGGCGAGGAAGTTGTCGTCACCGCCCAACGGCCATTGGTCCAGAAGGACCTGACGGCGACGACGGCGATCGTGGGGGGAGAGCAGATTGCCGCGCTTCCTGTCACCGAAGTGAGCCAGGTGCTTAACCTCCAGGCAGGGTTCGTTGCCGGGAGTCTGCGGGGCGGCCGTTCCGGCGAAGTTGCGTACTGGATCGACGGTGTGCCGGTGACCGACGGGTATAACGGCTCACAGGTGGTTGAGGTCAATAAGAACCTGGTCCAGGAGCTCCAGGTGGTGTCGGGTGCGTTCAACGCCGAGTACGGGCAGGCGATGTCGGGGATCGTGAACATCGCCACAAAGGAGGGAGGGCCAAAATTCAACGGGAGCATCGGGCTCTACGGGGGCGACTACCTTGTGGACGACAAGACGCTGTTTCCCTCCAAGAAGTTCAATCCGACCGGCATCCGGAACGCCGAGGGGAGTCTGAGCGGACCGATCCTGCGCGAGGACCTTACGTTTTTTGCCAACGCCCGGTATATCTACTTCGACGGCTGGCTGAACGGGATCCGCCGGTTCACTCCGGAGAATATTTCCTACACCGACAGCACGGGCAAGTTTATCCTGTCTCGCGATGCGGCAGGACGGGGCGACAGTTCAATCGTGCCAATGAATTCCAGCGAGCGCGCCTACGCGCAGGCCAAGCTCGCATGGAAGATCTCCACGGTGATGAAGCTGACGGCAAATTATATCTATGATTTCACCAAGTCCCGATCCTTCGACGGTCACCGGGGCTTTTTCTATAATCCCGACGGATTCGGAGACGACCGGAACAGAAGCAACACGGTCATTCTCCAGTTTTCACACACGCTGAGTCCGACGACGTTCTACACCATCGGCGGATCGTATTTCCTCAAGAAATACAAATACTATCTCTACGAGGACATCCACGATCAGCGCTATGTCCACCCGAAGCTGTTCCTGACGCCGACCGCATGGAGCTTCCTCACCGGCGGCACGGACATGAATCGCACGTTTCGCGCCACTGAAACCTACCTCGGCAAAGTCGACCTCACCAGCCAGCTTGACCGGGTCAATCTCGTGAAGGCGGGAGTGGAGTTCCGCCGTCATGCGGTGAAATTCGAACGCATCAATCTGCAGCCGGTCCTGGAACAATCGGACATCAACCTGGCGAGGGACAACCCCCACATTCAGACCCGTGTTCCGGAGCTCTCGTCGTTTGACCACGACTACTATCTGCGCAAGCCGACGGAATTCTCCGCGTACCTCCAGGACAAGCTGGAGCTCAAAGATCTGATCGTCAACATCGGTCTCCGGTTCGACTATTTCCAGCCGGATGGGGTCGTGCTGAGCGATCCGACCGACCCCAACATCTATTCACCCATAAAGCCCTCCAATCGGTTTTTTGATACGAACGGCAATGGCGTGCAGGATCAGGGCGAAGCGACCAAGACTGTCGACGACCGCCGCTCCTATTGGTACACGAAGGCGTCGGCAAAGTCCCAGGTCAGCCCGCGTCTCGGTTTCTCCTTCCCCATTACCGCGCAAGGCATTGTCCACTTTTCGTACGGGCACTTTTTCCAGATTCCCCGGTTTGAGCGCCTGTACGAAAACCCGGACTTCAAGATCGGTCCGGGGACGGCCGGGATCGTCGGGAACGCCGACCTGAAGCCGGAGGAGACGATCAACGGGGAGCTGGGGCTTCAGCAACAACTCACGGACGATATCTCGGTCGACGTGACCGCTTATCTCCGCGACATCCGTGGCCTTGCCGGGACGTTCGGCGATCAGATCGTCGTCTTTGGGGGGTCGGCACAATACAGCAAGTACACCAACAGCGATTTCGGATTCGTGAAGGGGATCGTGTTCACGATGAACAAGCGGTTCTCTGGAGGTCTGACGGCGACGATCGACTACACCTTCCAGGTGGCCAAGGGGAGCGCGTCGGACCCGCAGGAGGCGCGCAATGCCATAGCCGGCGGTGCCAGGCCCGAAATCCAGTTAAACCCTCTCGGATGGGATCAGCGTCACACGCTGAACATGACCGTTGCATACGCCGCGCGTACATGGGGGGCGAGCTCAATCATTCAGTATGGGAGCGGCACACCGTATTCCCCCCGCCGCACGACGGACATCACCGCCCTCCTCACGAACAGCCAGGTCAAGCCGTCCTACTTCAATGTCGATCTGCGGGGGTATTACGAGTTCACAGTCTCAACCATCAGGCTCATTGCGTTTGCCCGCGTGTTCAACATCTTTGACATCCGGAACGAAGTCAGAGTATACGACGATACTGGCCGGGCGGGTTTCACAATAGACGAAGCTCGTGCACGTGCCTCCAACCCGCCGCAGTACGTCAACACACTCGACCAGTGGTTCATGGATCCGAGTCAGTACTCTGAGCCCCGTCGCATCGAATTCGGATTGAATGTGGAGTTTTAAATGACCATGACGGTATCGACACGCTCAACCTTTCTCCTCTGTGCTCTGTTTGCTGGTACAGCAATCGGGCTTGCCCAGAGCGGCAGGCAGTTTACGCGCACCGGCATTATGAACGGCAACCAGGTCAGGACGGTCTTCGGGAACTGGGGGATCATCGGTCAGCCAGCGAATGAAGGGAAACGCGGCGCGTGGAGGAGTGACAACAATGGTTATCTGGGCGATGTAAGTCCGCTTGTCGGCGCCGAGGTCAAGTTCAATGGATTGACGTTCCACTCCGTGGAGACTTGTCCGTTTTATCCTACCCAGCGTCCCGCCGCGTCCCAGGATGTGGACCAGGACGGCAACTTCTCAACGTTCGAACCCGTCGGAGGGTATTTCAACGCGAACCAGGACAGAGTCGCGCAAAGCACCAACTTTCCATCATGGCCTCCGTTTTGGCCCGATAAGCTCAATGACGCCACCGACCCAGGCTGGAAAGGATCATGGAACGGTTATTTCGGCAAGCGGATTAATGCGGATCAGGAAGCGTATTTCGTCATGGACGACAACAATGACAAGCGCTTTAACGACGCCCGGAACAATCGGGTCGGCGGTGTCGGCGTGTCGTTCAAACCTGACAGCACCAACCTCCAGCGGAATGGCCTCGGGCTCGAGATCAGGGTTCGCGCCATGCAGTGGGCGCAGTTTCTCGCCAAGGACAACATCTTCTGGCTCTACGAGATTACAAACACCGGCACGACGAATTACGACAAGGCAGTCTTCGGCATGCTTGTGGGAACTTACGTCGGCGTCACATCGACGGAGGACTACCGCGAGTACAGCGATGACTTCTCCTTCTACAGCGTGAAGGACAATATCACCTACACCGGTGATTTCAAAGCCATCAATGGCCAAAAGATGAGCAACCCTCTCTGGATCGGAGGGACGGGGCTCGTGGGCTATGCATTTCTCGAGAGCCCGGGAAATCCATTCGATGGCATCGACAACGACGGGGATGCCGACTCGACGGCCTTCGGGATTTCCTCGCCGAAATTCACCGAAACTGACTTCGACTCTGTGACACTGACCCCGGGGAAACGCATAGTCCTGATCAACCCGGACTTCAGCCGGTCGCTGTTCACCATTCCCAATGTGGATTCGCTCAAGCTCTGGACGCGGGGGCTCCCCGATTCGATCTGGATCTATCCCGGCCGGACCCGTCTGGCGGAAGGCAACCTCGTGAGTCTTCCAGGTGACTCAACCCAGCGGGTCAATCCCAATGCACGGGACGGCATCGACAACAATTTCAATGGACTGATCGACGAGAACTATTTCGTGCATTATCGGCAGGTGAAGCGATCGCGGACAGGCACCCTCCTCATCAATCAGCTGAGGCCGCTGAGGCACATCGATTACGTTGCGGGACTCGGTACCAGCCCCCTCAGCATGCTTGACGAGCGCCGGGACGACGGGATCGATAACAATCTCGACTGGAGTCTGACCTACGATGACCTGGGGCGCGACGGCGTGGCCAACACGAATGATTTCGGGGAGGGGGACGGGAAGCCGACATCGGGATACGACTTGAACGGCTTCGACAGCGGATTGCCGGGAGAACCGCATGTTGACAAGACCGATGTGCGGGAGTCTGACCAGATCGGCCTTACGAGCTTCTTCTATTTCGCGCCGGCAAATAATGTGAGACTTGGTGATAAAGAATGGCTCTGGACGAATCTCTCACCCGGCTTCTTCGACGTTCCTCCTTCCATCGTGTTCAACCCCGCAACGCTCGACTCCCGCCCCATCACCGGCGAAGACGGAGATTTCTTCTACGGGTCGGGGTACTTTCCGTTGTTGGCGAAAAGGACCGAGCGGTTTTCCCTCGCTCTTGTCTACGGCGGGGGGCAGGGGGGAGGACTTGACGCCGACCTGAGAGATCTTCTGAAAAACAAGCGGACTGTTCAGGACATTTACAACGCGAATTATCAGTTCCCTCAAGCTCCCGACAAACCGACATTGACGGCGGTGCCTGACGACAGGCAGGTCACCCTCTATTGGGACAGGAAGTCTGAAGTCTGGATCGATCCAGTACTGCGCAAGAAGACCTTTGAAGGATACAAGATCTACAAGTCCACCAGCCCGGACTTCAGCGACAAGTTCACCATCACCGATGCTGCTGGCGTCCCGCAGGGATATACACCGCTTGCCCAGTTTGACCTGGTCGACGGGATCAAGGACATCTTTCAGCCCTCCCCTGCACTCTTTCAGGCTACTTCCGGATTTCCTTTCTACCTCGGGAGTGACAACGGCCTTCAGCACACGTATGTGGACAAGAGCGTCGAAAACGGCAGACGGTATTTCTACGCGATCGTCTCCTACACCAAAGGCGACCCTGCAGCTGACATCCTGCCTGCGGAGAACACGAAGTTCATCTCCATCCAACCTGACGGGAGCATCATCCATGATGTCAATGTTGCGGTCGTCGTCCCGAACACGAAGACCGCCGGCTACGTTCCCCCACCTGACGGTGTCGCGCTCAGCCATGTCAGCATCATAGGAACGGGGACAGCCTCTTACCGCGTGGTTGACCCCCGGGCGATCACAGGAAACCGGTACAGGGTGGAGTTCCTGGATTCACAGTTGGACAGCGTGGACGTCTTCGGGAACGTGCGGGTGATCTCCACAGACACAACACGATGGGAACGGAAGACAACCAGCTACAGCGTGCGTGACCTGCGTGAGTATTCGGAAACGATTACGTTTCGAGACACGACTCTCGTTATCCTTGGAAAGAAGAATCTGGTTCCATCGAGTGTGATCCTCAGGAACGCTCAGGGATCTACGATTCAACCGTCGGAATACCTCGTTGATCTCGCCGTGGGAAATATCCGCGCCGCGTCCGTGGGGAGCCTTCCCGCCGGTCAGTACACGTTAAGCTACCAGTACTACCCGGTGTACCGCAGTCCAAACGTCCAGGGGAGTCCGTACCTTTCCGATAGCAAAGACGCAGACAATTTCGACGGCATACAGCTGGTGTTCCAGAACGACTGGAGCAACACGCTGATCGATACGCTTTCGCGCTGGACCGGTAAGAATCCGTATGTGTTTTCTTTTGCCCCCTTCTTTACTACCATCGGCCCGCCCGTGCAGGTCTTCCGCGGGTATCGAAAACCCTCCGATTACCGGATTGAGTTCGCCAATACCGTCGTCGATTCGTCGTATGAGGATCCTATCCTCTATCCCTTTGCCATCCCGGTAAATTTTAGAGTCTATAATGTCACAGACAGTACGTTCATCAAGTTCATCTTCGCAGACAACGACGCCAATGGCGTGCTGTCGCCGGCCGATGAACTCGTGTTCGTGGAGAAGGATCCGTTTGGAAGATTCGGCTACACGTGGGACATGGTCTTCACGGCCAAGCAGGGCGATCCGCCGGATACGGTATACATCCTTGGGGCTGGTGTTCGCCTTGACCTGCGGACACGAAAGTCGTTCCGGCGTGGAGACCAGTTTGAGTTCTCAACGGTCGTGCCGAGCACGGATGTGACGCGGGCGACGGCGGAGCTTTCCAGGGTCAAGGTTGTTCCCAATCCCTATATCACGGCAGCGGAATTTGAACTGCCGCTGAACCCCGGAATCACGAGCGGCAGAGGGCAGCGTCGGATCGACTTCATTCATGTGCCGTCTCAATCGGTGATATCCATCTTCACCGCACGAGGCGATCATGTCATCACACTTCGGCATGACAGCGGCATCGAAGACGGCACCGTTTCCTGGAACCTGAAGACGCGGGAGAACCTGGACATTGCATACGGCATTTACTTTTACGTCCTGGAATCTCCCGTCGGAAACAAGACCGGAAAAATCGCGATCATCAAGTAGTGATGGCTATGCGGAACTCATTGTGTCGTGTTGCGTGCACGGTCGTATCCGTGCTGCTCATGTTCTGCACCGATTTGGGTGCCCGCGCACAATCCAAGGTCGGGACTACCGCGGCTCAATTCCTCGGGATTTCCGTCGGAGCGCGTGCTCTCGCGATGGGGAGCGCCTATGTGGCCTCGATGGAAGATGTCTCCTCGTTATACTGGAACCCCGGCGCCGTCTCTCAAATGCCTGCCAACCAGATTTCCTTTGTCAACAGTGAGTGGCTTGTGGGGACGAAGTTCCGGTGGGCCGGCGTGATGCTGAAACTCGACGGCGATAACGCTGTCGGACTGAGCTTCACACAACTCGACTACGGCGAGGAAGAAGTGACCACTGTTGCCTCACCCGAAGGGACCGGGGAGCGTTGGTCGGCGAAGGACTTTGTGATCGGTGTATCGTACAGCAGGCGACTGACGGACCGGTTTTCCATCGGCGGATCAGCCAAGTACGTGAATCAGTCGATCTACAACGAGTCCGCCAGCAGCGTCACGTTCGACGCGGGTCTCCTCTTCGTCACGGACTTCAGCGGACTCCGTATCGGAATGTCGATGTCGAATTTCGGAGGTGACCTGACACTGGACGGGCGTGATCTCCTTCAACGCGTCGACATCGACCCCACAAACACTGGCTCAAACAAAACTCTCGTCGGAAGGCTCAAGACCGATCCCTGGCCAATGCCCCTCCTGTTCCGGGTGGGCGTCGCGATGGATATTGTGAAGAACGAGCTGGTCACCGTTACCGCGGCGGTGGACGGCCTGCGACCCAACGATAATACGGAATCCGTCAACGTCGGTGCCGAGGCCGGGTTCCACGACATGGTTTTCGTCCGCGGGGGGTACAAGTCCCTGTTCGGCTTTGAACCGCCCACCGGAAAATCGTTGCAGCAGGAAGGTCTCACGCTCGGCGCGGGGATCAAGTACGCGATCGAGGGAGTGGCCACCATCCAGGTCGACTATGCATTCATCAAATTCGGTCTCTTCGGCAATTTGAACACCATCGCGTTGGCGGTAGGGTTTTGAGGAGAATACCTAATCCACAGCATATGACATTCCAGGAAAGGAGGGATGCACACCCAGGCATAATGGCGCAACGACTCAGTATGCACCACGCAGTCAACCGCAACACATAGACAGGAGGTATCTATGAAGAAGCTTGTACTCCTTCTGCTGGCCATCACGATCGTGGCTGGGCTGATCGCTCCCACCACGACGCTGGCACAGCTGAGGAACGTCACCTTTGTAGTCAACACCTCGACAGTGCCTGATACCGGCATTTCGAGCGTGACGGTCACGGGCGACAAGGCGGCGATCACGAACTGGGGGGCCGGAGCACCGCTGACCCGTATTGGCGGCGATTACTGGTCCGGCGTCGTCCAGTTCAACCAGGGCGACAGCGTCCGCTATAAGATCCGCGTCAATGGCGCCTGGGAAGCGAATCTGGTTGATCCGAACGGTCTGAGCGCGAACGATCGCGGGCTCATCGTTGGCAACGCCGACACGACGCTCCCGGTACAGTTCTTCAACAGCCTTGCCCACGGCAAGCCCCAGTATTTCCGCCCATGGACCACGCAACCCGACACCATGATCACAATCTATTTCCGGACGAACATGCAGGGGTTGCAGAGCAAGCCGTTCAACAAGAACACGGATACGGTGGGCGTCCGCGGCGATAAATCCGGCGGATCGTGGGGCGACCCGGGCTTCGGCTGGTCCCCTACACGGTATATGACCCGCGAGGCCGCCGCTGCTAACGGCGGATTCACGTACGACGCGACCAACTTCTGGTCAGGTGCCATCCATCTCCGGAAGAGTTCCGTCAATGGGGGAGATCTTGGCGAGTACAAGTTCCTTATCGGCTACGACTGGGGCCGCGACGAGCAAAACAATCGCTCGTTCAGGATCCCGGCCGATAAAAAGGATACGACCCTCACCTGGGTCTGGTTCAACAATGAAGCAGTGACGCCGCCCCCGCCGTTTAACGATACGTGCGTCATCACGTTCCGCACCAACATGACGTATGCAATCCAGCGCGGAGGGTTCCAGGTCGGTGATACGATCGAGGTGCACACCGGATACTTCAGTACCGCGGTCGAGAATGACCGCACCAAGATGATGCTCCGCCAGGGGCTCACCAATTTTTACCAGGTGACTGATACGGTCATCACGAAGCTCACCAATCTGCTCGACTACCAGTTCTACCTCTATAAGAACGGTAACCGGATCCGCGAAAACTACTTTAACTTCGATTTCGCGGGGACACCCGGAAGCGCCGAAGCTGAACGGCGCCAGATCACGGTGTCATCGAATACGTTCACCGTCCAGGACACGTCCAGCAATATCACCGCGGCGCGTCGACAGCCGGAATTCGCCAACCAGACCAATTTGACGAAGGACGTCAAGGTGACCTGGACAGTGGATATGCGGCCGGCGTACTACCAGATCCTGCTGGGCGGGGCCACGCTCATTGCCATTCAGGGTCCGGACACGGTGAGATCGGCCGACAGCATCAGGACATGGGGCGTCGGGTTTAACGGTCCCGCGACGAATCTTCCCTTTGTGTTTCCCGTCGGCGACTGGGCGTCATGGAACAGGGACATGGTCGCTGATACGAATAAGCGGAAGATGTGGGATGACGGTCCCGGTGGTGGGCACGGCGATGCCGTCGCGGGGGACTCGATCTACAGTCTGGTCTACCAGTACACCACTTCCAATACGAAGGGGAAAGTGTTCAAGTTCGGCATCCGCGGGTCGGACAACGAAAGCGGATTCGGCCTGAACCACCTCGAAAACATCAGTGATGCGGACACGGTCTTCACCATCAACGCACAGTGGGGAAGCATCAATCCCAGGTTCTATAATCACTGGGATTTCAATAACAGGAGACCCATCCTGACTGGCGTCGAGACGCTGCCCGGCATCCCGATGGTGTACACGCTTGAGCAGAACTACCCGAACCCCTTCAACCCGTCGACAAAGATCGAGTTCTCGATCCCGACGGCGTCGGTGGTGACGCTGAAGGTGTTCAATATCCTGGGGCAGGAGGTCGCGACCCTCGTGAACGAGCAGCTGAACGCGGGTTCGCACCGGGTGACCTTTGATGCAACGAAGTTCGCCTCGGGCATGTACCTGTACAAGATCACGGCAGGGACATTCACAAGCACGAGGAAGATGCTACTGTTGAAGTAGACCCTCGGGCGCGCTGTTCGCTCTGCAGGCGGCTCCTTCAGTGGAGCCGCCTTTTTGTTTGGCGTTCAGGATTCCGTAGCAGGCGAATCAGTGTATCTGACGGAGGCGGGTCTGAAGTTCGCGGGCGGGCGGGTATCCGGGTGCGAGTCGGACTGATTCGTCCGCCCATCGGAGAGCTGCCGCAAACTCACCCTTGTTTGCATAGGCGGCTGCCAAACCGTAGCATGCGCTGGCCCGCGCCGTTACCGGCACGGATCGTTCGGGCAGCCCCAGGGTGGCGTTGAACTGCGCGATCGCCTGATCGAATTCTCCGAGATTCGTCAGAACGAGACCAAGCTCGACTCTGGAATACGGATGCCCGGGCATCAATCTCACTGCCTGCGCATACTCATCCGCGGCTCGCTGGAGCGCACCGGATTCCTTGAGGACGTTTGCGAGGAGATAGTGTGCCTGCCCGTTGAGAGGGGAGTCCTCGATCAGGCCGCGATACGTGACTGCGGCCAACCCGCTGCGCCCCGCCTTGAGAAATTCCAGCGCGCTTCGGTAGCATCCCTCGTCCCAGGAGATCTTGAGCGTATATACATCCAGGGCTATGTTGCGCAGCTCTTCAGAAGCCTGCGCCATGACCACCGCGGGTACGCGGACGTTTTGAAACGGCCAGTGCGACGTGAGCTGCCGCATCGAAATATCCGCATACGCAAGGTCCAGCCATGGGATGGCGAGACTGTCGGCGTCATAGGGGATCCGCGGCGCGTTTCCGTCCTGCCGGTCCAACTCAGGAGGGAGATAGTGGAAGTGTTCAATCGCAGAGAGCATGATGCCGGCGATCTGGTAATACCCTTTCGCGGTGAGGTGGAGGTGCTCCCAGAACAGGTCTCCACCCGCGATCCCGTGCGGGCTGAGCGAGGCGATGAGTGAATCTGCCGGTACGCAGGGAATCCCGTTCCATTCGCAGACGCGATGAATGATCTCGTTGGTCCTACCTGTGGCGCGGAACTTCAGGAGGTCCAGGTCCCGGGCACGGCGCAGCGACATACGCGCGGCCTCCGCATCTCCAAGTGCCAGGAGGTCGCGTCCCCGAAGGTATTCGAGGGCCGCACTCGCCGAATCACCGGTCGCCTCCTCGTCCAGGGACTGCAGCAATGTGTGCGCGTTTTCGGAATTGAGTGCGGCCTCGGCATGCGCTAACGCGGAGGGGAGTTCAGGCGCGAACGGGGCGAAGAGAAGGTTGGATGTGACATCGCTGACGATGAGAGGGATCCGCGCGCGCCGGAAGACGTTGATGATAGACTCCAGGTTTCGTTCAAAACTTCTATACACGCGCTCGGCGTCTTCAGATCCCTCCGGGACCAGGGCCCCCCGCGAAACCTGGCGCATCATGTTCCGGTCGGCTGCCGTAGCCCGTTTCTCCGCTGCGCCGCCGATCCATTGGGAAAAGAGTCGGACGATCCGAACGTCACGGAGAGCATACTTCCACGGCGTCAGCCAGGGGAGTCTCCGCTCGAGCCATGAGGCGCCCACGCCGTCAGGACCGTAAAACTCATTGTGCCCTGCGTACAGCAGGACGACATCGGGAGAGAAGGCCAGCACGCGCGGTGCAAGATCGGCGATGACGTTCGAATTGATTGCAGAGGCCCCCAAATTGATGACTTCCACATCCCGTTCTGGCATAAGCCGCCTCAGCTGGATACGGAGAATTGCAGGGATCGTGGCATTCATCTGGTACGGCGTGCCGAACATCGACGACTCACCGAGACAGACGACCCGGAAGCCGTGGGGGGACTTTGTCTTGCGGAACAGCGTTGGCTTCAACTCCGGCAGAAGGACGACGTCCGCAGGAAAATACCTATCCAGGAAACGTCGGTTGATCCTGTACCAATCCGTCCCGTCGTAGTGCTCGACCGTCACCAACGGCACATCGAGCGACGGAACGAACAACCGGAGCGAGAGTTCTGTGGCAAGGAGGAGACAGACAATGAGAAACGTGGGGAAGAGACGGAACACCGTTCTCTTCCACAGCGGAACCGGCTGCGTCATCGTGTCGGGAATGGAGAACCCTGTGAAGATAGTCAGAACGCGTAAGAGGCGCAAGCTGTTGAAGAAGCAGAACGCATCCCGTACATTGGAGCAATCATCTTCGTTGAAACTATGGCGATGCGAATCACCCTGATATGCGCGCTTGTTCTTTCGGCAAGTGCAGTTGAACTCAAGGCACAACATGCTAATCCCGATGCGCCGATTGCGAAAGCGGGAGACACATACATCACGGAGGGGGAATTCCTCCGCCGGTTTGAATTGCTTCCGGGTTTCGGGCGCCATCGGAAGGGGCGGCTCGAGGAAGCGAAGGCCGAGATCCTGTATTCGCTGATTGCGGAAAAACTTCTCGCTCAAGAGGCGGAAGCACGTGGACTGGGGCGCGACTCCTCAATCACGGCAGCCGTCGATGAGATTCGCAAGATGCTGGTGCGCGACGAGCTGTACCGCAGGGAGGTTATTCGCTCCGTACGCGTCACGGATAAAGAAGTGATACAGGGCGTCGTCCGAGCGCCCAGAACGCTCCTGCTGCGGTATCTCTATCTTCCGGATTCCTCCGACGCCCATTTCGTACGGAGCCGCCTGGGAATTGCAGACGATCTTTCCAGGATGGACATCGATCCCTCCCTGCATGCCGAGCGAGACACCGTCACGATCGAGTGGGGAGAGGCTGATCCTGCCATCGAAGATGCCGCATACCGTCTGGTGCGCGGGGCGCTCTCCCCCCCCGTCCGGGCAGGATCGGGCTGGTATATCCTCGCACTCGTCAGCGAACAGGTAAGCGAGCGCTATGGCTCTGTGCAGCCATCCGCGCTTACCGAGCAGGTGGCGAAGACCCTGCGGCTTCGTGCCGAGCGTGCCCGTCTGGACGCGTTCATGGTCGAGGTCCTGAAGTACAGGACCGGCTTTGCCGTCCGGAGAACACTGATGGCGGTGGCCAAGGCATGGGCGGCCGCGGCAGGTGGAGGGGAGCGTGATTCGCAATGCGTCCTGAATCCCGAGACCATCGCGATCGTGAGGACCAGGTGCAGGGACATTCTTCACGATTCACTCGCAGTGGTTGATGCCACTGTCTGGACGGTCGGGGACATCCTCGACCGGCTTGCGTTGAAGAACCTCGCCGCTCAGGGTCGCAATCCTCAAGCAACCGCTGCCGCGTTGGACGGACAGCTTCGCGTCTGGGTGCAGCAGGAATTGATAGCCCGTGTGGGATTGCAGCGAGGTCTGGATACGATCCCGGATATCCGCGAGCGCCTCGACATGTGGAAGCAGTATTTCCTCTCGGATCAGTTGAAACAGCGTCTTACTGTCGGTGTGAAGGCGACTGACGCTGAGGTCTGGGGTTTGCTGCGACAGACCGGAACAACAGCGGATATTCCTCAGGTAAACATCCGTGAATTTCGCGCCGCCTCCCTTGGGGACTTGCAGGACGCGCTTGAGATAATCGAGGGGGGGATCTCTTTCGAGGAAGTGATCCGGGAACGATCCGCGGATCCTGAAGCACGCACACGAGGGGGAGTTTCCGGCTGGTTTTCTATCGTGGACCGCCCGCCAGTCGGAGAAATCGCCTGGTCCATGGAACCCCATGAGCGCTTCGGCCCCGTTCGGATTCCGCAGGGATACCTCTATTTCGAACTCCTGGCGAAGAGATCCGTGTCCCCCTCTGACAGTATCACCGCAGCCCGTTTCGCCGCGGCGCAGGCCGAGGTCCTGCGACTGAAACGTCAGCGGCGGATCAGTCAGTTCGTGGCGCAGAGCGCTCAGGATCGCGGGTTCGCGGTGTATGAGGAACGACTCAAGGCGATTTCAGTTTCCCCTCTTCCTATGATGACCTATCGGGTCCTCGGCTTCGGCGGAAGAATGTTCGAAGTACCCTTCGTGCAAAAGCAGATCGAGTGGCTGGACATAGAAACTCCCGGCGAGCGGATCCTTCCCTGAATTCGCATGCGCACTTCAGCGATGCGGGGTGTTCAGCTTCGCCAGGAGTTCCGCGGCGGGTTGATAATCCGGTTTGAGCGCGAGGACTTTCAGCAGTTGCGCAGTGGCTTTCTCAGTTCTTCCGGCACGAGCGTAGGCGGCTGCCAGCACGTATCCGTTCTCGAGGCGTTCTGCCCCCGATTGCGGGAACCGATCCATCTTTTCATAGTACGCAGCGGCTTCCTCACCCTTCCCTCGCTGAAGTGACAGGTCGCCTAACGCACGATATGCAAGGAGCGTCTGCTGAAGGCCAAGTGACGCAAAGAGTTCCCGTTGCATGTCGTCAAGCTTTCCACGCTGAAGGAAGAAATGCGCAAGCCGCAACCGCGCTTTGAGGTCATGGGGTGCCTGGTTCACGATCGTCCTGTACTCTCGCTCAGCGGATGCCCATTCTCCGCGTCGCACGTAGTACTCTGCCATCGTTTCGTGGCCCTGCAGCCAGTTCCACGTCCCGCGTGACAGTCGCTCGGCGATCTGCCCGAGAGTATCCTGCGGTGGAATCGCGTTGACGATCGGGTAATGCGATGTGAACGGCCATCCTGAAGTGAGCGCCTCGGTCCGCCGTCGGGCCGTTCGTTCGTCAAGTGCGGTCACGCACCGGTTTTCCCAGAGCCGCCCGTCGCTCACTGTGTCCCTCGATTCCCATTCCTCGGCCGACCCGAGCAGGTGCATCTCCCGAAGCGCCTCGGCATATCCTTTTGCCAGGAGGAAGTACCCGAACGCATTGGGGTGGAGATGTTCCACGATCAAGTTGTTTCCGATGAGCGAATCCGGCGAGTGTGCGCGGAACACGTGCTCCATGTCTACGCTGACGGCGGTGCTTCTATCTGCGAGGTCCTTGATCACGGTGTTGAAATCACTGCTTGTCCGGAATCGCAGCTGATCGAGATCTCTCGCTCGAATGTACGCGCGTTCTGCATCGCGGCGGCGTCCGGCGAGATCGAGCGCCCGCCCCGCGCCATACACCGCGTCTGCACGCATGGAATCGATGGTGGCCGCGGCCTCAAATGACACCAGGGCAGAATCGGGTTCATTCCCCATAAGAAACGATTCGCCGCGGTTCATCAGTGTCTGGAAGGCGAGTCTCTCCTGCACCGACCTCCCCGGCGGTTCGCCCGGGATAAACGGAGCCCTGTCGCGAAGATTAGAGACCTGCGTCCCCAGGATCAGCGGGATGTGCGACGAGCGACAGAGCTCCCGGAGATCGCTGAGGTTTTCCCGGAAGATCGTCAGTCCCTGGCGGTACGTGTCGCTCGCAATCGACACGTACTGTCCGCGCGCCAGCCGCTCCATCATCGTGCCCGCTTCCTCACCCTCTGCGCCGGTTCCATAAAGGCGTGAGGCCCGTGAGAACAGATCACGCAGAAGCAGAAACGTCCTCAAGTGGATGAGACGCAGGTAGGTGAGCGTGAGCCAGCGCGCACGGCCGACCGATTCCCTTGAGGCAACACCCAGAGCCCCATAGAATTCATTGTGGCCGTCATAGACGATGAAACAGTCCGGTTCGTAGCGGACGAGGTCGCCTGCGAGGTCAAGGACCGTATAACTGTTCGTGGCAGTCATCCCCATGTTAATGACTTCAACGGACCGGTCCGGGAATACCGCATGCAACCTGTCCCTGAGGAAGCTGGAAAAAGAGCCGTTATACCAGTATGGGTACCCTACGGTCGTAGAGCCGCCGAGGCAGAAGATGCGAAACGTTCCCGGCGGCTTCGGGATATGAAAGTAGTCGGGAGACGTGCTTGGCGAGAAGTCCACTCTGGAAAAATACCTCGCCTTCACGGAGGGATTCATGATGTGGTACTTCTTCCCATTGAGCTCCTCCGTCATGAAGAGTGACAAATCCGGTCCATAGCCCGCGATCCGGAGCGCTCCCTCGAGGAGCAGGAAGAACGATGCAGGAGTCAGCAGAATGATGATGAGAAACAACCGCCGGCGTGAGTCCGGGAGCGGAGGTCGGTATCTATTTCCCGCATGCGAACTTCCGGATGTCATTGATATCTCGTTGTTAATGGGGAGTTCGGGGTGGTGATGGAATAAGAGGGGGGCTCGCTTTCGCAATCTTAGAAACTATCCAATATGCACATGAAATACAAGAAATAAGGGGGCCCTGAGAGCTGCGGATATTTTTCGTCGCAGACTTGACATTACACAGTCAATTCCCGTATCTTCGTGGAAGCGCTTCCACGATTTCTACCCTGCTCGCGTCACAACCTGTTCTTCCTTCTCATGGGCGTTACCATCTACGACCTCGCGCGTGAAGCG
>JBFLYO010000048.1:0-18735 GCA_040756745.1 Bacteroidota bacterium | reverse complement strand
CTTCCCGCTTTTTCCTGGCTTCTTCTTCCCGCTTCCGGACGGCCTCCGCCTCAGCGCGGGCGCGGGCTTCTTCTTCGAGCCGTGTCTTTTACTCCACGAGCCTCCGGTTGGCTTCTTCGAGCCGTCGCTTGATCTCTTCCTCGGCCCGGCGGTGCGCCTCCTCCTCGATCTTCTTTCGCTGTTCTTCTTCCGCCTTGCGCTTCGCCTCCGCGATGGCATACCGGCGCGCCTCGTCGTCAAGCTGCCGCCGCTGCAATTCGGCCGGATCGATCCGTTGCTGCTCCGGGGGGCGGGGAGGGACGGTGTCCTTGCGGACGGGCGGGGGCGGTGTGAAGGATGCCTCGGTCTTCCGGGCGGAAGGAGGAGGTGCGGCGGACGAAGGTGCGTCACCCGACGGCGGTGTTGACACTGTCGTCGTGACATGCAGTTTCTTGCTGTCGCGCTGCTCGATCGCGAACTTGATCCGCTCCATGTACGCCACGGCATACGGGTTGTGCGGATCGGTCTGCATGGCGAGCTGGACGAGCCGCGCGGCTCCCTCGTAGTCGGAGCCCTTGAAGAGCTTATCAGCCATCTTCAGGAAGTCGCCGGCCTTTTTCCGCTGTTCCTGCCGTGTTGCGTCGTCAAAGTCCGCCACAGTTCGCCCGTCGTAAGAGCAGCAATCGCCTTGTGATCCAGGATACGCAATATATCCATTGACCCCCTGATTGTCAACGCAGCCGACAGGGAGTCTGACGAGCGTCACATCGAAAATGTGAGAATTCGGGGGGAGGAAGAGGAAGAGCCCGCATCCGCCTGACGAATCGCCAGAAGGGGAGTTCGTCCCGGTTAGCGGCCGCGGGTCAGTACAGCAACGAACTCGGGTTCCGAGTAGAGATTGAAGAAGTCCATGTCCAGAACGCTCGCAAGGCTGAACCGCCGATCGAGCGCCTTGCGCAGAAACTCCAGTGCGTGTGCCTTGTCCTTTTGCAACGCGTACATCCGAGCCGATAGGTAGAGCACGTCCGAATCGTCAGGCGCGAACTGGCGGGCGCGCGTGACTGCAGCCACGGCTTCCTTGAACGCGCCGAGCCGAGTCTGCACCAGTGCCAGGTACGATTGCGCAATGGCATCCTCCGGTTCCATCCCGAGATGGCTCAGGAGGAGCTCGCGTGCGTGGATAAACGACTCCTGCCATTCGGGGATGGGACGGCCCGCCGACTGCTGGACGCGTCCCAGCTTATACGCATCGACAAAACTCTCCCGGTCGCGTGCGACCCTGTCCACGAGGATTGAGAGGGCGCGATCAGTCAACTGGAGGTGGACAAGCACTTCAGCATAGAGGCCGGACGAATAGTCGCTCTTGTCGCGCGCAAGGCGGAGGCCCTGCTCGTAGGCGCGGAGGGCGGCCCGGTAGTCGTCGCGGTTGTCAAGTGTGTGGACCGCCTTGAACTGATAGAGCTGGCCCAGCATGGTATGCGCCGCGATGTTGCCCGGATCATCGGTAACACTGTGTTGCGCCGCCCTGAGCGCGGGCTCCAGCTCGCCGGTAGCGGCATAGGCCACCGCGAGCCGCCGCTGTGCCTCCGCATCGCTCGGGGCTGCGGCAACAGCCTGCTCCAGTCGCTCAATCGCCTTTCCATATTGCCCGCGCGACTCCTCCGCCAGACCCCAGGCACGGAAGACCTCCGAGGTCCGCAACCCGGTCGAGAGTGCTTTCTGCACGTCACTCAAGACATCGGCAATATGCGCGGGAACCATCTCGGGGGACGTTTCATACGCGAGCATGTGAGCCCACGCGGAGGCGGCATACGCCTGGCCGAACTGCGGATCCAGCCGTGTGGCCTCACCGAAGAGCGCGATCGCTTCTTCCGGCGCAAATGTATCGCCATGCCGGAGGAGCGACCGACCGCGAGCGTACAGACCGTACGCGGAATCGTTCTGCGTGGACGACGTCAGGATGGAGCTGCCGTCGTTTGCAATGAGCTTGGCATCCATTGCGGCAGCCAGGCCCTGCAGGACCTCCGGCTTTATCGCCGGAAGCTCACGCTGCGACACTTCCATCTTTCCGTTCCACAGCAGACCACTCGAAAGTGTGTCGGTGAACGAAAATACCACGCCGATCTTGTCGCCGCGGCGGGCCATGGACCAGGAGAGAACGAAGCTGGCTCCCAGCGCCCTGGCGATCTGCGGGGGAGGGGCAGTGGCACTCCCAAACGCAAACGAGGTCGCTGGGGCGATCACGCGCATCTCGGACAGTCGCCCGAGGTCGGCGATCAGGTCCTCGGCAAAGCCGTCGGCAATGACGGCCAGCGACACGTCCCCCCCCGTCGCCGCGGGAAGGACCAGCACGGAATTCCTCGGCGGCGAAACCGTCGTCCGGATTGTTTCCACAATGTACCAGATCGCAACGCCGAGGGCAGCGATTGCAGCGATGGTCAGAAGCGGTTTGACGGGGATGGAAATCGCACTTATGCGCTTGGCGATCCGGTCGCTCAGCGGCGGAGGGGGAGGGCCGACCGGGCCTTTTTCTTCCGGGAGCAGGTCGTAACCGACGTCGAACTTCGGGCCCGACGGGGACGCTCCCCAAAAATCAGTCGGTCGCCCTGAAGCCGGAGCGGGAGGTTCCTCCATGACGCGCGTCGGCCTCGAGGCACGGTCCTCTGCACGACGTCTCTCATCCTCCAGCCGGACCTGTTCTTCGAGCTGCCGTGCCTTCTCGATCTGATCCCTCAACGTCGCCGCTTCGACGTTGGTCGGGTCAAGATTGAGGACTTCGTTAACGTACTGGATCGCCTTGTCGTATTTCTCCTGCTGGTAGTAGGCGTTTCCCGCTTCCAGCATATTGAAGATCTTCTTGCGGCGCTCTTCCCGTTCGGCTTTCGTTGCCGGGCTCTCTTTGAGGCGCGCCTCCGGGGCGCGCGTCTGCTCCCTCGCCTTCGCGCGCTGCTCCTGCATGGCAAGAACGCGCGTCTTCAACTCGGCGAGTCCCTCGTCATCCGGGATCAGCTTGCTCAGTTCGGCAAAAAGTTCCGCTGCCTTGTCGGCCTTCCCCCGTTCGATGGCGCTCAGCAGACGCTCGCGCAGAACAAGGACTTTCTGTTCGGTTGCAG
Organism: Bacteroidota bacterium; assembly: GCA_040756745.1. Taxonomy (GTDB): domain Bacteria; phylum Bacteroidota; class Ignavibacteria; order UBA10030; family UBA6906; genus JBFLYO01. The sequence goes on along the minus strand of JBFLYO010000048.1, from coordinate 15,643 downwards.
CTTTGTTGGAAGCGGCGGGGGGTTCCGCGGCCGTGACCGGAAAGGGGGCAGGAGGGGGTTGTTTCGCCCGTGTAGAGGGTTCGCTCCCCGTTCGCTTGCGATCCTCATCTTCAAGGCGCTTGAATTCAGCTTCCTCGGCGCGGCGGCGGATTTCCTCGAGCAGCTGCTTGCGGGAAGATTCGTTCTGGCGTGTCTGATCGTCTGACGGCATCACTGATCCGGGTCAAAGTCAGCGGGAAGGCTGGAAACCGGCCACCGTCCGCGAACGCAGTGCAGGGTTAATATATCCAAATCGACTCCGAATGTCAACCAACGCTCTCTTGCCTTTCACCCCCCTTCTTTCTAAGTTTTGACTCAACGGTTTACAATCAATGCAGGAGCACTACATGAGTTTCTTCCTGATTTTTGCTTTGGTGGTCGTCGCCATCCTCATCTGGGCCATCGCACAGTACAACTCCCTGATCACACTGCGCAATCAGGTCACCAATGGATGGAAACAGATCGACGTGCAGCTCAAACGGCGGCACGACCTCATCCCGAATCTCGTCAACACCGTCAAGGGCTACATGGAGTTCGAGCAAGAGACGCTTCAGAAGGTGATCGCCGCCCGCAACGCCGCGGTGACCGCGACCGGCGTCGCGGACGCGGCCGCCAAGGAAGGGGCCCTGAGTGGCGCGCTCTCGCGGCTCTTTGCCCTGGCAGAGAACTACCCAACGCTGAAATCGAACGAAACCGTGAAGCAGCTTCAGGAAGAGCTCTCCTCCACGGAAAACAAGATCAGCTTCGCGCGTCAGTTTTACAACGACATCGCAACCAAATTCAATATCGCCCAGCAGGTCTTCCCGGGGAACATCATTGCGCGGCTCTTCGGCTTCACCCCGTCCGAGCTGTTTGAGGTCACCGAAGCCGCCGAACGGAGCGTGCCGCAGGTCGACCTGTCGTTGAAGAAGTAGCACCAAGCATGTCCGGCGCACCAGCGAACATCTACGAACAGCAGGCGGCGAACCGCCGCAACACCCTGCTGGTGATGGCCACGTTCATCCTCTTCGTCGGCTTCCTTGGACTCGGCTTCGATCTGTTCATCCTTGGATTTGGCAGCGACGGCATCGCCTTCCCCGCGGTGACCATCATCGCGCTGCTCCTCGGCGCGTTCAGTGCATACAACGGTCTGCAAAGCGGTGCCGTTTCTGTCCTTCGCTCCTCAGGCGCCGTGCCAGCCCCGGCCGACGACCCCCGCTACCGCCAGATCCACAACGTGGTGGAAGAGATCGCAATCGCCGCCGGCGTACCCAAGCCGGAAGTGTACCTGATCCCGGACCCCGACCCCAACGCCTTTGCCACCGGTAAAGACCCTGCGCACGCAAGCATTGCAGTGACGCAGGGTCTCCTGGACAAGCTCAGCCGCGACGAACTCCAGGGAGTGGTCGCCCATGAAATGGGCCATGTCCGAAACCTCGACATCCGGTTGATGACGGTGGTGGCAGCCCTGATCGGCGCCGTCATGCTGCTCACCGAGCTCGGGCTTCGCACGATGCGGTTCGGCGGGGGCAGGAAGAGCTCGTCGCGCGGCGGAGGTGGTGCGGGAGGTGTCATCCTCTTCATTATCTGGATCGTCGCCCTGATCCTCGCACCCTTCATCTCACGCATCCTCGCCATGGCGGTCTCGCGACAGCGCGAATTCCTTGCGGATGCGTCCGGAGCGGAGCTGACGCGCAATCCCGGCGCTCTCGCATCAGCGCTCGAGAAGATCGATGCCGCGGTCGAACCGACCCGCTCCATCAAGAAGGGGACCGCGCATCTGTGCATCGCCAACCCCCTGGGGAGCGATATCAATGAGCGGGAAGGATTCCTCGCGGATATCTTCGCCACCCACCCGCCGATACGAAAGAGGATCATGATACTCCGTGGGATGGCGTATCAGCATGGGTGAGAAAAGCAGATTAAGATTGAGATTAAGATTGAGGGGAAGGGGTGGAGCAGGTTAAGGGGTGGAGCACATTCTCAATCTCGATCTATCTTCTCGCCAGTATCCCCAGCACGTCTGCTTCCATCATGGTCCTCGGCGACTCGGTGATCCGTCCGATCTCTTCCCCCCGCCTCAGGAAGACGAACGTCGGCACAAGCTCGATCGCGTAACGGTCGGTCAGCCCATCGCTGCTTTTCTTGGTCCGATCGAGCGCATAGAATCGTATCTGTTCCGCTCCGAATCCGGCCAGATCCGCCACTTTGAGAAACCGGGGGACCTCCCGCCTGCTGTCGCTGCACCACCCTCCGAAAAAGATGATCACCTCGACACTGTCCCGTACCATGCGGATAAGATCGACGTACTCGTGCATGACGTCGGCGGTGTCGTATGCGACCCTGAACGGAGCATACGGGGACTGATCAAAAATCTCCCTGCCGACCCATCCGCGGTCGCTCGGTTCCGTGCGCGACGGTCGCACTCCCCCACAGCCCGCAAGCAACACCCCGGCCATCAGGAGGAGGGCCGGGCCGGTCACTGTTTTTTTCATACGGGGAGTCGTATATTTGGCGGAACGCAACGCCATCAAGTCACCTGTTCGCCGTTGTGCAGATGCCCCAGCCGCTCGACAAACGCTTTGACGTCCAGGATGTTTCCGCGATCGATCCCGGCGCGCTCGAAACCCTCCCGTACGAATACCCGGGCAAGGAGATCGTGGTGAACATCGACACCGAAGAATTCACGGCCGTGTGTCCCTGGTCGGGACTCCCCGACTTCGGCACCATCCACATCGAGTATATCCCCGACAAGGTGCTGGTCGAGCTCCGGTCGCTCAAGTACTATCTGCTCTCCTACCGCAGCGTCGGGATCTACCAGGAGCACGCCGTAAACCGGATCCTGGAGGACCTCGTCCGGTGCGTGAAGCCCAAGTGGATGAAGGTCGCAGCCGACTACAAGATCCGCGGCGGCATCCACACGGTAGCAAGCAGGGAATACCGTGGCCGGTCGAAGCGGCGCTAGCCCCCGATGGGAACCACCCTCGTCATTGTCCTGTACGTCGCCTGCGAGCTGATCGCGAATATCACGGCGAACAAGCCCATCGCATTTCTCGGCATGGCCGCACCGAGGGGCGTGTTTATCGACGCGCTCCCTTCGCCGTCGTTCTTCGCACGACAAGAATCGTTCGCGGCGGTCCTTGGATCAACGCCGAGGATCGTCGGTGCGAGCCTCGCCGCGTATCCTGCAAGCTCCTTGATTGACGTGGAGGTGTTTGCCTTCTGGAAAGATCGCATCCGGGGCCCTTCCCCTCCTTCCCCTCATCGGCGGCCAGTATCTGATCAAAATGCTGGTGACGGTGGTGAGCGTTCCCCTGATCTATGCCGCGCGATCGATCACGTGGGACGACGCCGCGCAGTGACGCTGGCGGGAATGCGGAAGGACCGCAGCACAACGGCGTCAGCAAGATTGTCGTGCAGCGTCCGCGCCTCGGCGAGCCGCTCCAGATCGAGTGTCACGGCATGCGCGCGTGCGGGCACCGTCTCGCGGCTTGAGTAGACCATCACGCCCAGCGGGTCGAACACGTACGACGCCCCCCCTTCCTCTCCTTCCGCATTACACCCTACGACAAAGACCTGGTTCTCGATCGCGCGGGCTTTCAACAGCGACTGCCACGCCTCATCGCGCACTGCCGGCCAGCGGGCGGGGACAAAGAGGACCTGCATCCCCTGCAAAGCCAGCGAACGCGTCAGTTCCGGAAAGCGGAGGTCGTAGCAAATGATGACGCCGCAGCGAACACGTCCCGAGGAGGATTCCGCTCTGAATACGCCGAAGGTTTTCCCGGGGCTGAAATACTTGTGGTCGCCCGTGGGGCGGAAGAGATGGATTTTGTCGTACCGGTACACGAGCCGTCCCTTGCGGAAGACCAGGCTCGTGTTGCTGGTGGCAGGGGGAGGATCATTCAGATAGACGCTGCCTGCGATGCAGGTCGGCGCGACGGTGCGCGAGAGCTCGGCAAAGGTCTGCAGCAGGGCATCTCCCCTTCGGTGCGGCTCCGCCCCACCATTCAGTGCGGCGTAGCCGCTGTCGACCATCTCGGGAAAGACCAGGATATCCTGCCCGGTCAATTGCCGAGTGGCCTCCAGATCAAGGCAGAGGCCGACACGAAGCAGGGACATGGGAGGATCACTGGCGAACGATGTTGATCGCCCGTTTCCCCTTTTGCTCCGTCTTGATCTCGAAGGTCACCAGGTCACCCTGTTTCAGGGTGTCCCGGAACCCGGTCTGCTTCACGTTGCTCTGATGAAAGAAGATCTCCTCTCCTCCGTCAGCCGTGATGAACCCGTAGCCCTTTGCTCCGTTGAAGAATTTCACTGTACCAGTCATGCACCCGTCCTTAATGATAAACACGTGAAAAATACAAAAGCCCCGGCCGACACGCCGGGGCCTGAACCGCGGTTCCGCGACAACGTCAGACTTTCGTGACGTTTGAAGCCTGCAGACCCTTGGGCCCCTTCTCAACGTCGAACTGGACCTTGTCGCCCTCGTTCAGCGTCTTGTAGCCTTCCCCAACGATCGCCTTGTAGTGGACGAAGACGTCTTCGCCCGACTCGCGCTGGATGAAACCAAAGCCCTTGGCCCCGTTGAACCACTTCACGACTCCCTTTTCCATGGGAATCTCCTTTCGGAAAGTGTACCTGAAATCGTACGGCAAAGCCGCCCCGCCTGGGGCACCTGATTTATTGCCTCTTAATAGCCAACAGGTCGGGTAGCGGGTGTTATCCCTCAACTATCACCGCTGTTACGAGCGTTTGCTGTCCGTTCCAGAGGTCGCCCTCCGAATCAACGGAACCATTAAAAGTGCAAAAAACGGTGTACTGTAGTTTGCGTTGCTAAGATAGCACACGCGGGAATGAATTGCAAGCGCTTTGTTGCCGCAAGCCCAGGATATTCCCCACCCCCCCCACTCCCCATGTCCCCCGCATTCATTGCGGCATGTGGGCAGGGGGACCCGGCGACGGGTGGGACCTGGAGACTTGGAGGGGGAGACGAGGAGACAAAAGAAAAAGCGGAGTGCGCGACCCACCAGCGCGCCCTCCGCCATCTTCCCACTCGGCCCCGCTCCCACCCGCGAGGCCTGTCACCATGGAACAGCTAAAACATGAAATCAAACAGGTCGTAGCGTCTTGGATCGTCCGGAGGACGGACGCCGGACTCGACCGCGATAGTCTGCAGCCGGGCCCGGCGCTTTCGGAGGATCAACGGGAGTGCTACGAGTGCCGCCATCATTGCCGTAATCGTCAACGTTCTCATTGTTGCCGTCCGTTCCTACTGAAGGTAGAGAAAAACTTCACGACCGAGGATCGTGCTGTACGTAACCGCGTACCACCGCTGAAGATCCATCTCCTCAAGGAGGACCATCTCCAGAAACTCCCGCTGGTCTTTCGATAACCGGGCGAATCGATACTGGATTTTCACGGCTGCCTCCTTTCCTGACTGTTGCAAATCCGTCTACCTCATATACGATTTCTGTGCCAGAAAAGTTCACCGTAATCCAGTGTTTTTTACACATACGAGTGTCGTCCTTTAGCTACAGAGCTGTACTTTTTTCAGCTCTTCCTGTCATCGGGAGGCAATTTCTACATTGTAGGTTTGCGCCCCGTTCGGTATATTGAGGCTCGGCGCGTTGGCGCGCCGTTCGTACACTACCTCGCAAGGAGAATCGCGTAATGCAAATCAGAGACATCGAACAATTGTTGGGAGCCGACGCCGAGAAGCTTCTCAACCACCAGTGCAAAACCATTCCGAAAGACATGCTGCACCTCCCCGGTCCGGATTTTCTGGATAGGGTATTCATCCCGTCGGACCGGAAGCCGGGCGTACTCCGAAACCTGGCCCAGATGTTCAACACCGGCCGGCTCGCCGGGACGGGATACCTCTCCATCCTCCCCGTGGATCAGGGAATTGAGCACTCGGCCGGTGCCTCCTTCGCCCCGAATCCCGCCTACTTTGACCCTGAAAACATCGTGAAATTGGCCATCGAAGGGGGATGCAACGCCGTTGCCTCGACGTTTGGCGTGCTCGGATCCGTCGCACGGAAGTATGCGCACAAGATTCCCTTAATCGCCAAAATCAACCACAACGAATTCCTCTCGTACCCGAACACGTACGACCAGATCATGTTTGGCGACATCGATATGGCATTTGAGATGGGGTGCGTTGCCGCCGGTGCGACGATCTACTTCGGTTCGGAAGAGTCAAAGCGGCAGATCCAGGAGGTTACCGCCGCCTTCAAGTACGCACATGAACTGGGGATGGCCACGATCCTCTGGTGTTACACACGGAACAGCGCATTCAAGACCAAGGAAAAGGACTACCACGTTTCGGCCGACCTGACCGGTCAGGCCAACCACCTTGGAGTCACCATCGAGGCCGATATTATCAAGCAGAAACTCCCGGAGAACAACGGCGGATACACGGCGCTCAACTTCGGCAAGACGCACAAGAAGGTGTACACCGACCTCACGAGTGATCATCCCATCGACCTCACCCGATATCAGGTGGCAAACTGCTACATGGGAAGAGCCGGCCTGATCAATTCCGGAGGCCCGTCGGGTGAGAACGACATGGTCGAAGCGGTGAAGACGGCGGTCATCAACAAGAGGGCGGGGGGAACTGGCCTGATCTCGGGGAGAAAAGCGTTTCAGCGGCCGATGAGGGAAGGCGCCGCGCTTCTGAATGCGATTCAGGACGTGTATCTCGCCAAAGAGATCACCGTCGCGTAAACCTGTCTGGCGGTGTTAGAGCTCGCTGAGCTCCTCGCGGACCAGCATCAGGACCGCGGACTGCGGCACGATGAGATACTTCCGTTCTTCGAATTCCACTTCAACTCCCTGCTCCCGCAGGAAGATGGCGTAATCCCCCTCCTTCGCCTGGAGCGGTATGTAGCGCATGGGATCCTTGGGAGCAGACCAGGGTTCGTCTTCGGTGTAATTCGGGTTCGGGATAGGGTAGCCGGGACCGACTTTCACCACGCGTCCCATGGCGACTTTTTCCTTTTCGCGGACAGATGCGGGAAGATAGAGCCCTGACTTCGTCTTGTCTTCGCCGTCGTCAAGCTGCAGGAGGATCCTGTCGCCGATCACAATCATCTGCTTTCTGAACTGCATGAAGGCCTCCTTGGTGGCAGAGTGCCGTCGGCACAATGTACAACGTACGGAATCCGCTGTTCACTCACAACGGCTGTCGTGCGGTACCCAACTCACATAACTCCAGGAACACGTGAAACGCCTCTATCTCTCCAGTGCTGACAAAAAGATCGCCGGCGTCTGCGGCGGCATTGCAGAGTATCTGGACGTCGACCCCACAATTGTCCGGCTCGTCACCGTTCTCATTGCGTTAGTGACAGCCATCGTCCCCGTCCTGTTCGGATACCTCATTGCATGGCTGATCATTCCTCCCCCCCCGGCGAAGTGACGGGGGGCGGCATGGCCCGACCGGCGTGCGCGGCGATCAACGCGCTGCTCGCCGCACTCCTCCTTGTCCTCGCTCTCGTCGATCAGATCTCGGGTCTGCCAGGCCGTCAGAGGGAGTTGGCCTTCCCTCTTGTTGCCGTCGCGCTCTTAGTCGCTGTTGCTGCCGGCCTGACATGGAGGAAACGATGGCTGGTGGTGATCGCTGCGATCCCGCTGTTCCTGGGCTCGACCCTCCTGGCCCTCACCGTGGCGGCAGGAGGTTGGATCTGGGGACCGGAGAATGCTGCCACGATGAACGGACTGATCGCGGGCGGGATCGCCCTGGCGGCCCTGCAGATTGCGGGCATTATCATCGCCGCACGCCTGCACCGAATGAAGGCCTCTCCCGACAATTCTTGATTTTTTTCCGTCAGTTACGTAGATTCTGTTCTGCATGCTCTGCTCCCGTCCGCACCACATGTGATAATCTCCGGATTCCACTATGTCCATTACTGTCCGCAACCTCGTGAAGAAGTACGGGGACCGCGCTGCGATCAATGATATCTCGTTTGACGTCAAGACCGGCGAGATCCTCGGCTTCCTCGGCCCCAACGGGGCGGGGAAGACCACGACGATGAAGATCATAACCTGCTATATGCCGCCGACTGCAGGATCTGTGGAGGTGGAGGGCATGAACATCTTCGAGCAATCCCTCGAGGTGCGGAAGAAGATCGGCTATCTGCCCGAAATGAATCCGTTGTACCTCGATATGAACGTGCTGGAGTATCTCGACTATTCGGCGCGGCTGCACGGAATGCGCGGCCCGGCCGTCGCCCATCGCATCAAAGAGATGACGCACGTGTGCGGGCTGGAAAGCGTCCGCCACAAGGACATCGGCGAGTTGTCCAAAGGATACCGCCAGCGCGTCGGTCTCGCCCAGGCGATGATCCACGACCCCGATGTGCTTATTCTGGACGAGCCCACGAGCGGCCTTGATCCGAACCAGATCGTCGAGATCAGAAACCTCATCAAGCAGCTTGGCCGTGCGAAGACCGTCGTGCTCTCCACCCACATCCTCCCCGAGGTGCAGGCCACATGCGACCGGGTAGTGATCATCAATGAAGGAACGATCGTCGCCGACGGCAGCCCGGCCCAGCTCGCCCGCGACTTCCGCGGTGCCGATACCATCACGGTGGAGATCAAGAGCCCGGCCGACCCCATGGAGACAGTCGCACCGCGCCTCCGGATGCTCGCCTACGTCAGCGGCGTGACGCTCCTCGAGCATGCCGACGGCGTCAGCCGATTTGAGGTGCACACCGACAAGGGGAACGACATCCGGGAAGCCCTGTTCCGCGCTGCGGTTTCCGAAGGTTGGGTGGTGCTCGAACTCCATCGCCGCGCAACAACCCTTGAAGAAGTCTTTCACAAACTTACGACGGGAGAGCATTGAGTCCCATGGCCCTGCTGCAATTGTCCACGATCGGCCCGATTTTCCGACGGGAGCTCCGTTCCTATTTCAATTCGCCGGTCGCCTATGTGGTGATCGTCGTTTTTCTTGCCATCATCGGCTGGTTCTTCACCAGCAGCCTCTTCCTGATCAACGTCGCCTCCCTGCGGGTGATGTTCGAGCTGGTGCCGCTGGTCTTCCTCTTTTTCGCGCCCGCCATCACGATGCGCCTGCTCGCGGAGGAGAAAAAAGCGGGCACGTTCGAACTCCTTGTCACCAAGCCTGTACGCGATGTCGACATCGTCCTCGGGAAGTTCCTGGCGGCATGGACACTCCTGGCCGCCGCCCTTGCGCCCACCCTCATCTACCTCGTTTCCCTGGCATTCCTGGGAAGCCCGGACATCGGCCCCGTCATCACTGGCTACCTGGGACTACTGCTGATGGGAGGGGTGTACATCGCGATCGGCCTCTTCGCGTCGAGCCTCACGGAGAACCAGATCGTCGCCTTTATCGTCGGTTTCCTGATTGTGTTGGCGCTCTTCCTCGCCGACAAGGTGCTGATGTACGTCCCGGAAGCGTTCGCATCGACTCTCGAATTCCTGGCAATCGATTACCATTTCTCAAACATCGCGCGCGGCGTGATCGATTCGCGCAACATCATCTACTTCGGGTCCGTCCTGGGCTTTGCCCTGTTCCTTACGACGGCGTCCCTCGAACGGCGAAAGTGGTGAGGCGCCCATGACCCAGCGACCCGCAAGATCGCAGACACTGGTGAGAGTCGGTATCCTCCTCGCCATTCTTATCCTGGTCAACATTGTGTCGGTCCGGATCTTCGGACGATTCGACCTGACCCGCAATGGCCTGTTCACGCTCTCGGACGCCAGCAAGTCGCTGATGCGGAACCTGGACGACAAGGTGACGGTAAAGGCGTACTTCACGGAGGATCTCCCCTCCCCCTACAACAACAACCGTCGCGCACTGCTCGACGAACTGAACGAGTATCGCGCCTACTCGCGGGGCAATCTTCAGTACGAATTCATCGACCCCACCGGCGAGAAGGGGGAGATGGAGGCCCAGCAGCAGGGGATCGCCCCCCTGCAGGTGCAGGTCATCAAGGAGGACAAGGCTCAGGTCCAGCGCGCGTATATGGGCATGGTGCTCCTGTATGAAGACAAGAAGGAAGTCATCCCCGTCATTCAGAACCCCTCAACGCTCGAGTACGAGATCAGCAGCACCGTCAAGCGCCTGACCTCGCGCGGTCAGAAGAAGATCGGACTTCTCACTGGACAGGGAGAGCCCGGACTGAGCGACCTCCGCGCCATCCAGGAAGCCCTCCGCAAACAGTACGAGATCGTGACTGTGGACGTCAACAAGGGAGCACCGGTCCCAATCGATATCGCCGTGCTCGTGGTGATGGCACCCACGCAAGCATTCGTGGAACACCAGAAGTTCCAGATTGACCAGTACCTGATGCGTGGAGGCAAGATTGCATTCCTGCTCAATACCGTCGATGCGAATCTGCAGCGTCAGTACGGTCAAGCCCTGACGCTGAACCTCAACGACATGCTTGAGTCGTACGGCGTCCGCCTGAACACCGACCTGGTCCGCGACGCCCAATGCGCAAGCGTAAGCCTGGTTCAGCAGCAGTTCGGCTTCTCCATCCAGTCGCAGGTCCCGTTCCCGTACCTCCCCATGGTGAGCAACTTCAGCAAGGGGAACGCGATGGTGAAGGATCTCCAGGGTCTTGTGCTTTTCTTCGCAAGCTCTCTGGACACGGTGCGTTGCGCCTCACAAGGGCTTGCGGCGGAGATCCTCATGCGCAGTTCGAAACAGAGCGGCCGCCTGACCGGCATGTTCATGTATGACCCGCTGCAGCGGTTTACCCGGGCCGACTTCGGAGAGACCGAGATCCCTCTCGCGGCTGTCGTCTCGGGACACTTTACCAGTTTCTATAAGGGGAAGCCCACGCCGGCCGATACTGCCGCCGGCTCCCTGCCTCCTCCCTCCTCGCCGCTGATGTCAAGCCCCGAGACCAGGATTTTTGTCATCGGTGACGGCGACTTCGTGCGTGACCAGTACCTCGGCGGGAGCAGGGACAACGTGACATTTTTCGCCAACATGATCGACTACATCGTGGACGATGCGGGACTGATTGCGATCCGGACCAAGGAGGCCTCCAGTCCGCCCCTTGATCCAATCGCCGACGGGACCAAGAAGATCGTCAAGTATGCCGACCTGGTGGTCCCGCCGCTTCTCATCATCGGCTACGGCTTGATGCGGTGGAGAGTGAGGAAGGCGAAGAAGAAAGCCATGGAGCAGGTGCCATGAAACGATCCACCCTGGTGCTTCTGGTTGTCCTCGCAGTGCTGCTGGTGGCGGCATACTTCGTCATGCAGCGGCCCGGAGAACTGAGTTCGACCGGACCGGAGCATGCCCTCGTCGAGTTCGATTCCGCCGCCGTCGACCGGGTCGAGATACGCGGCTCGAATGGCACGGTGACACTCGAAAAGCTCGGGGGCGTCTGGATGCTCACCGATCCGATCCGTTACAAGGCGGACGAGGCGGCGATCAGCGGTCTTCTCGGCTCCGGCCGGAAGATTATGCTCTCATCGCTGGTGTCCACAAACCCGGAGAAACAGCACCTCTTCGACGTCGACTCGACGTCGGGCACGCTGGTGCGCGTGTTCGATCGCGGTGCCGAGAAAGCGGCGTTTCGCATCGGGAAGATGGGACCGACCTACCTGGAGAGCTACGTCCGCAAGGAAGGATCGAACGAGGTCTACCTGGGGACGGGATTCTACTCGTCAACCTTCGCACGGAGGCCGAACGAGTGGAGGGACAAGACGATCTTCAAGGCCGAACAGAGCGCGATCAAAGATGTGAAATTCCAGTACGGCGACACTCTCTTCACCCTCACCTTCAGGGACAGCACATGGATGGTGGGGAACGAACAGGCGAACCAGCAGAATGTCAATGCCTTCCTCAACGCGCTTGCGAACCTGCAGGCGGACGAGTTCGTCGACAGTGCAGTGGCGCCGATGCCGAAACCGGTTGTGCAGATCGAAGTGCTGGGGACGCAGATCAGGTACTACGCGAAGAAGGAGGGAGACCGCTATTACGTGCAGACCTCCGGCGTGTCACAGCTCTATGAAGTCTATTCCTGGCGCGCACAGCAGATCCTGAAGCGCAAAAAGGATTTCCTCGGTCAAGGGTCCTGAGGAAAACAGCACGGCCGCCACTTGGCGGCCGTTGTGGTTTCTCCCCGTGTGTTCTCGCTTACCGCCTTCCTCCACGCTCTCCCCCTCTGGTCCCGCCACCGCTTCCACGTGGCGATGACCCTCGCGACGCGGGTGGTGCGGAGCGTCCACCGCCACGCTCAGGAGACGACATCCGCGGACCACTCGGAGTGCTCCGCTCGATGCGCGGAGCCGGTGCCCACCGCCCTTCACCGCGGGAGGGCGGTGCCACATACTCAGGGGGCCGTGCCGGTGCACGTTCCACGCGGCGCTCCCCCCGCGGAACCGACGGGCTGTAGCCGGGGCGACGATCCGCAGGAGGCACAGGCCGAACCGATCCAGAGGGCCGGTTCCCGTCGACGCGTCCCGCATCCGAACGACGGCGAAATTCTTCCGCCCTCCGCAGGTCTCTCTGCGCATTGCCTGCCTCCGCACGCCGGAGATCAGTGCCGCGCGGGTCAAGACCCAGCCGCCGGTCATCCGTGCGCACGCGGTCGGGGCGGAGACCCGCCGCCTCGCGTTCGTTCATCTCGATCCTTGGGCGGTACACCGATACACGCTCCCGGCTTCCGTCGCGCTGGAGGCCCGCCTGTGTCCGCTCGCGAACGTCAACGAGATCCGCCCGTTCCACCCTGATATTCCCCCGCCGCTCGACAAATTCCCGTTCCGGTCCTCGGGTTACTATTCTCCCGTTGTCATACCTCACGCTGCCCGCCGTGCGGGTCCGGCCGATGAGCCGGGTGTTGTCGTCGGTGCGATACATGTACCGGTGGAGCGAGTGCGAACCGATGTAGCGGCAGTCGACGAACGACCAATAGAATGCCGGGGTCGCCCAGTAGCGGCGGTAATGGATCCCCCAGCCGACGCTGAAGACTGCATAGGGTCCAAGGGGGGCCCAGCCGATCCAGCTGCCGCCGTACCGCCATTCCACCCAGGCAGGCGCCCATTCGTACCCGGGGAGCCACACCCAGCCGTAAAAGTCGTCATAGTACCAGCGCCCGTAGTGATACGTCGCCCATCCCCATGGTTCGTCCGTGTCCCAGTACCAGCCATCGTCGGTCCAGATCCAATGACCGTCGACGTAGGGACGCCAGCCCGCCACCACCCCGACCGGGTGCCAGGCATACATTCCGCCGTCGATCGAGATCCAATCCCCATGCGGACCCAGCGAACTGTAGAACAGTCCGAAGCTGGCCGATACCTGACCGGGAGAGGCCGACCATGCCATGCTTGCCAGCGCCACCAGCAACAGCAACTTTTTCATGACTGCACCTTCACGTTTTCCTGGAAGCCCTTCACATGAAGAGGCACCAACAGCCGTGCCATCGAAATACCCCCATACATGGGCAATTTAGGCCTCCATGACACCCCGGGGCGTCCAGAATAGTGGGCATTGGCCAATAAAGCGCACAGAGGTACGACTTCAGGTGAGGAGGTAGGCGAGGATCCCTTTGTGCACGTGCAGGCGGTTTTCGGCCTGGGCAAGGGCGAGCGACTGCTTGCCGTCCAGCACCTCGCTCGTGATCTCCTCGCCGCGGTTGGCTGGAAGCCGGTGCATGACGAAACAGTCGGGTTTCGCCTCGCGCAGCAACGATCTGTTTACCTGAAACGGTTTGAACAGTTGCGCAACCCTTGCCGCGCCACTGTCGGTCCGCGGCCAGACGTCGGTGTACACGGCGTCGGCGCCCCGCATCGCTTCCATGGGATCCGCAACGGTCTCCACTGTGCCCGCGGCATGTGCCTTGGCCTGCTCAAGAATTTGGAAATGTGGTTCATACCCAGGGGGGCAGCAAAGCGTCAGGCGAAACGGGAACTTCTCCGCAAGCTCGAGCCACGAGTTGGCTACATTGTTCCCGTCGCCGATGTAAGCCAGCTTCAGCGCCGGCCCGAATCTGCCCGCCTCCTGCAGCGTCAGTACGTCGGCCAGAATCTGACAGGGATGCAACAGATCGGTCATGGCATTGATGACCGGGACCGTGGCGCTCTCGGCGAGCTGAACGCAGGTCTGGTGCCTCGTCGTCCGGGCGACGATGACGTCGCTGTATCGGGACAGCACCGCGCCGATGTCGTGGACCGATTCCCGTGTTGCGATGCCGATTGTCTCCTGCTGCAGGAAGATTGGGTGCGCCCCAAGCTGAGCGGCACCCACTTCGAACGCGACGCGCGTACGGAGCGATTCCTTATCGAAGACAAGCGCGACGCTGCGCCGAGCCAGGAGTGGTTGGTCCTTCAGGTCACCGTGCTTGATGCGGCGGACGACGCCGAACAACGCAGAGAGATCCTTCTGCCCCCAGAGGGCAAAGGAAACGAGATCACGTTTCATGGAGATGTATGCGGAATGAGTGATCGGGGTGAAGGTATGGTACAGCGCGGACGGGGCGGCCTGCGGGAACCGTCCCGGGTCACGTGAGCGGCGTCGCCCCTTGTGCTCTCATTGATGGATCCAGGAGAACAACTGCGGCATCGCCGGCTTGCTGAATTCACGCTCACAGACGGGGCACATCCGCCGTGCGGGATCGGACTCCAGCGTCTTCTCTGCAATCTCGTGCTTGCAGCCGATGCAGACGCCGAATGTCCCATCCTCGATGCGCTCGAGTGCGCCGCGGAGCTCCTCCAGACGGGGATCGCTTCTGAACGACAGGATCGCGTCGATCTCGTGATGCGAGAGCGTTCCCCCGGTAAACTGCTCGCGGTTCATCTCCATGCCGTACGTCTGTTCGATCAGGTCGAACATCCGTCCCAGCACCGCCCGTCGTATTGCGCGCTTGCTTCTCTGCATGGCCTTGCTCACCGTCACAAAAAGAGGGCTCTGCCCGTAAGCTAAATAATTCGACTAACAAAAGTCAAGCCCTCTGCGCAAAAAACCGCGATGAGAAGTATCTGTCTTCATAATCGAAACTCGGAATTTCCACAAATTCGGCCCATCTCGGGAGGACGGCCATAAGCTGTATATTTTCTCAACGATTACGAAGATGAGGGCTCTGTGGTCTTTCTCCTGCTATACGCATGCGTTGCGGTCCCGTAAAATACCTCGGCGGCCTCGGACAAGGTCTCCGACAACGTCGGATGCGGGTGCACGGATTCGGCCAGGTCTCTTGCCGTGGCGCCCATCTCGATCGCGAGCACCCCCTCGGCGATGAGCTCCCCCGCGCCTGCTCCCACAACCCCGACACCGAGGATGCGTTCCGTTTCCGGCTCGATGATCAGTTTCGTCATCCCGTCAGTCCGGTCAAAGCTGAGTGCGCGTCCGGATGCGGTCCAGGGGAACTTGGCCACTTCGATGGCCGTCCCCTTCTGCCGCGCCTCCGCTTCCGTAAGCCCGCACCACGCGAGCTCCGGATCCGTGAAGACGACGGCGGGGATAATGATGTCTTCGAATGCGCTCATCTCGCCCGTAATCACTTCGACGGCGATCCGTGCCTCCTTGGCTGCCTTATGTGCGAGAAGCACTCCTCCCACCACATCGCCGATCGCATAGATCGCGGGATCGTCTGTCTGCTGCCGGTCGTTCACTTTGATGAACCCCTTCTCGTCCTGCTTGACGCCA
>JBFLYO010000047.1:0-20356 GCA_040756745.1 Bacteroidota bacterium | reverse complement strand
TTTAATTCGGCAGCATCCATGCCGGGACAATTGCTCTGGATCGGATTGAGCACGTCAAGTCCCATCTCGACCAGATCCGGGATGATGGGGCGGAGCGTCCCGCAACAATGATACGCCACCGGAAGCCCTCGAGACTTCCCGACAGCAAAGATGCGCTCAAGGTGCGGGCGCACAATTGCACGCCAACGGTCAGGGCTGACGATCAGTGCGCGCTGTCCGCCGACGTCATCTCCTGTCCAGAGCCAGTCGAGTCTGAACCTGTCGGCTGCAGCAGCGGCCAGGTGAACGGCGAAATCTGCTGCCCTGCGAATCAGCGGCTCCGTGATCTCCGGATCGCCCGCAATGTCGACGAGGGTCTCTTCCATTCCCCTGATCCGGAAGAGCAGCTCCAGCAGGCAAGGGGATATGTCGCATCCGATGAAGTAGTCTCCGGAGTCGGAGGCAGCGCGCGCCATCGATGCCAGTAGATCTTCCGTGGCGGCGTAGGGAAACGTGTATTTCCGGATTTCCTCAGGCCCGGCATCGCTGAGAGGTGAGCGCTTCACCTGATTGAACGCGCCTATTCTGATCCATTCGATCCCCCACGCATCCGTGTGCGTTCCCCCTTCCTCCGGATGGACGATCCCTTCCATCGCGTAGTTGTTCCCCACCCATGCCTGCCGGATGTCGTCCCCCAGTGCGTCTGCAAGCCGGACAGGGGGGATCTCAAGCTCCCTGGCGAGCGCCGCCGCAGTCTCGGGATGATACCACATCCACACCGGAACGCGGTCGACGGATTCTTTCCTGAGTGCGGCGCAAACGCGGGCGCGTGAAGTCATTGGCGCAGTGATGAGGATGAATATCCCAGAAACTCCTCAGACATCAGACCGGAAAGTATGTTGCCCCGGTATCAGAATCAAGGATGTCCGTGCGCCGACCCGGCGCCCGATCGTCAGGGAATGGTATCCTGATGCTTCGGAATCGTATCCTGGGTCATTGCTCCCACCGCCTGGACCTTCGGGATCGTATCCTGTCTGACCAAGCTCAGCATGAATCCCCTTGGAGGGAAGGGGATTGTGTCTTGTGTCGCCCACATGGAAGCAGCACCTGTCACGGTATCCCGCCAGATGGGCGTGATCTCGTAAGTATTTCCCGTATGCTGTCTGACCGTGAGCCGGTCGGGGGGCCACTGGTTCACGGGTTCCTTGTAGCAGCCGGCAGTGATCCATCCGGCGGCTGCCACTATGATCAGGAAAGAAAGAACGTTGCGCGTTCGGACGCTCATCGTGGCACCTTTCGTGTTGTGGTATTGTGTCAGTGGATCCGGTCGGCGACCGACCGGAGAAGTTGTGCGCGCTTTGCCGGGCGAAACGACTCCTCGGCATTCCTCCACCACACGAGAGCAGAATCGATCTCGCTTGTTGCAGCTTTGTGAACACCGTCGGTTCGAGATAGGAACTCACCCCTCTCGCTCCCCCCTCTCTTCTTCGAAGAGAGGGGGGAAGGGGGGGTGCGTTGAACCATGCTCAGAAGTTCGCCGAGCTCCAGATGCACTTCTGGCCACAGTGATGCGGTCCACACCCCGCCGCACCGGAAGTTTGAAAGGGAACCCATAACGGCCTCTCCCCGCCGCGCGAGAATCGACCGGTAACAGGCAACAGCGGAGGTATCGCGGGCACCAGCAAGGGTTTGCGCGAGCCCTTTCTGGGCCATCCAGTATAATGGGTCGCCGGTCCGCAGTCGTTCGACGCTCTCGAAATGTTGCCGTGCCTCCCTGAGCCTTCCCGCGGTCCGGTCGATTTCGCCGCTGATCAAATTCACGAACGCGCTTCTCCGATTGACGAAGAAGGGATCCCGGCTCCGGACAGCCATGAGACGATCGAGCGTCATCCGCGCTTCCCGCGCGTAGCCGTTCCGGGCAAAGCTTGCCCCTGCGAGGGCAAGCTCAAAATATGGCGACCCTGCGAGGGACGTGCTCTTCAGGAGCTCGCTGCGGTATTCCGGTCGATTGCCTTCTGTCAGAGCGATCTCGCCGAGGAGGTAGTGGAAGTAACCCTGATCGGCGATCCGTCGGACTTGCTGGAGAGCGGCGATTCCCTGCCTGCACTCGATTCGCGCCTGCGCTGGCTTGCCGAGCAGATACGAGAGGGATGCCAGGAGCACCCTGATCTGGGCGGCACGAAAGGGATCAGCAAGCGGGAGTGCGCCGCGGAGGATGCGTTCACAGGAATCGGGGTCGCCTTTCAGCAAATGGGTGCTGGCCATGTAGCAATCGATGCCGTAATAGTCGGGGCGGAGTGTCTTACTCATTCGGAAAAACCTCAGTGCCTCATCGGCCCGCGCGTCAAGCGCGAGAGCGTAACCCGAGTTGTTATACGATGTGCCGGCATAGTCGGAGGAAAGCTCCGCGGCCCGGGCATTCGCTTCAAGAGCGGTCCGCGTATCGCCAAGGAACATGGCCAGGTGTCCAAGGGTTGAGAGGGCCGATGCGTCGTCCGGCGAGCGGATCACGGCCTGCTGAATATTCTCGAAGGCCTTGGGGAAATCCATCTCGAAGCTCGGGCCATAGTACAGCTCGAGCATGAGGTATCGCTCCTGCTCTGTGACGCGGTTGGCCAGGGGAAGCACGCGGGCGTGATAGAGGACTGCAAGGCTGTCGTTCCCGATCTTGCGGTAGGCATACGACAGTTCGCTCACAGCCATCGCAAACATTGTATCGATCCGGACGGCCTGTTCGAGAAGCGCGGCCGCCTCACCGTACTTTCCCTGCATGGAATAGGTCTCAGCCCGCGCATAGAGCTCGAGGGCCTCAAGGGATGACGTCGTTACCTCCTCCAGTTTCTGTAGAGTTCCGCTGAACTGCTCAAGGGATTCCCCGAGATGGGCACGCACGGCCTCGCACAGCCGGTCCATAGCGCCGAGCACGTCTTCGATCCGCACTGCGGTCTCGCGCAACCGGGCGATCGGTTCCCCGTCGGACGCATTGAGGATGGTGCAGATCAGATCATAGGTGTTTCCGAGTGAGGCGATGGAGCCTGCGATGACAGCGCGCGCCCCTTCACGCCGTGCAACGGACAGGGCAGCCGGACCGTCCAGCGCAGCCCGCTCCGGGATACGCAGGAGCTCCCGTGCGCGTGCAACCCGGCTTTGCGGAAGAACCCTGAAATGCCGTGATTGCTGAAGGGACACCCGCAACGCCTCCGTCAGTGAATGGTCGAACACGGGTTGGCCTGTGGCATTTCCATACTCCGCGATCACCACGTACGCCGGGCTGGGCGGAGACGTGGTCGGCCCGAACACAATGAAGCGCAACGCGACCGCAACCAGGAGAGCAGCCGCCAATCCGACGGCAAGCAGCCGCCGCCTTCCGCGGAAAGTCCGGCGCGCACGCAATGTTATCCCGGGGCGGGAGAGCGGGCTCTCGATCGATCGGAGCAACTCCTCGGCGTTCTGCGGCCGTGCGGATCGGTCTTTCTCGAGACAGCGTTCAATCAGGAGTGCAAGGTGCTCAGGGACGTCCCGACCCTTCAGCGCATGGAGTGCAGGGGCTTCGTGAATGATTGAGTACAAGAGCGCGGGCTGGTGCTCACTGGCGAACGGGAGTGTGCCTGTCAGCATCTGATGAAAAGTGACGCCGAACGACCAGATATCGGTCCGGTGATCGATTGCCTCGCCCTGCACCTGCTCCGGCGACATGTACTCGGCCGTCCCGGCCGTCCAGCCCGTTTTGGTCAGCCCCGACTGTCCCGCGAGCTTTGCGAGCCCGAAATCGACGATCTTAGCGATGCCTTCGGTCGTGATCATGATGTTCGCCGGCTTGATGTCACGATGCGTGATGCCGGCACGATGTGCCTTGGCGAGCCCCCTGGCCATCTGCGCTGCGATGTTGACCGCCTGTTGGGGTTCCAGCGGTCTCCGTTCGATCTTCTGCTTCAACGATTCCCCGTCGTAGCAGGCCATCACCATGAAGAGCTGGCCGTCCGAGGTCTCGTCAATTTCGTAGATTGCGCAAATATTGGGGTGGTCAAGCGATGATGCTGTTTGCGCTTCATGGATGAAACGCTGCTTCGCGTCCGCGTCGCGGGTGAGATCGGGAGGGAGGAACTTGACGGCGACGGTGCGTCGGAGACGGGTATCTTCGGCTTTATACACGACACCCATCCCCCCGCCGCCCAGACGCTCGAGAATCTTATAGTGAGAAACTGTTTGACCGGTCAGACTGGTCATGACAATTCCTCTGTGGGTAAGAACGGGGGTAAGGTACGGCGGCAGGGGACGAAATGCAACCCGAAGGGAACCTCTTGACTTTCACCCCCCTGCTCTGTATTCTCATCGCTCGATGGACTTCTTTCCTGTTGCTTGCAGGCGTCAATCGATGATCTTGAGGCATTGGAAACGTTTTACGGTGCCGACGTTGCCGGGCACGGAGGGAACCGGTGAAACAGCCCATTGTCACACTCTGTGGAGGAAGCGGTGGAAAAGATCAGAGAGCTGTTCGTCGTGGTCGAGAACCGACCTGGTGCACTGGGAGATCTCCTCGGCCATCTCGCCTCAGAGAGGATCAACATTGAGGCGATTGGACTGTTCCAGGATGTCGCAAAACTCTCCGTCTCCGACGTCGATCGTGCGATGAGGGCGCTCGCGAAGGGGCGGTATCAGGTGGAAGTACGTGATGTGCTCCGACTCGACCTGAACAACAAGCCGGGATCGTTTGCCTTCGTTGTCTCTCGTCTGGGTGCCGCGCGGATCAATATCGATTACTGCTACGGCACGGTGGGCAAGGGCCAGAAGAACGCCTGCGTCATCCTGGACGTCCAGGACCTCGACGGAGCCATGGAGGTTCTCCAGGGTGCCGAATCATAACTCAGTATTCATATCCCATCACTCTTTACTCACAACTCATCATTCTTCACTCATAACTCATAATCCTTCATCCCTACCCTCCCGCAGCCGACGCCCTTCGTTGATGCGTCATCAACGCAAGGTGCCAGGCGAACATGGCAAGGATGGAAAGCGTCTTCGGGTCTTTCTCGGCTTCTCCGACCTCGATGCGCCCCTGTTGCCTGAACAGGTCTCTCCAGAACGATTCACCAAGCCCTTCCCGGAGCACCAGCACGTTTGCGCCGGTCAACGTCGCGATCGTGTGATACCTGGAGAACACCCCCGAGATCTTCCATGCAAACTCTTTGCCATTCGTGAACTGGATCCTACCGCTTGACCAGTGCCACTTCGGGAAGAACTCCGCGACATCCACATGCGTGGCTTCCTCGCGGATGAAGTATCGTGAATCCCAGAATCCTTCCTTGCTGAATATCCATGACCCGAGCGCGCTTTCGCCGCGGGCATTCGCCACGTGCCAGCTCGTGACTGTAAAGCGGGCGGCTTCCTCAGTTCCCGTGGTGAGGACATATCCTTCTTTTGCGCGTCCGGGCTGCCGCCATTGAAGCGTGGCGCCCGGTTGCCAGACGTCTGCGTTCATGGACGACTCCATATGCTCATGTGGGGGGATGACCCAATATACAAAACTGCGGCTACTTGTTTCACAACACCCGCTATGGTACCTTTTCGACGGCTGTTATTTCCCCCTGCAGGATGGTGCCATGAATCTCGAACAGGAGCTTCTTTCCGAACACTCGCGCCGCCAGGCGGACAGGTGCGCTCGCTGGGTCGGGCGCGACCGGGCGCGTTTCCGGAAGTTGATGCGGATATTCCTGAAGGGGGATGGGCTGCTGGCCCGGCGGTCTGCGTGGGTGGTCGGTATCTGCGCCGACAACGCGCCGGACCTTGTCTGCCCCTACCTTGGACAAATGATCCAGAGGATGGAGGAGCCGGAGATCCACGACGCCGTCAAAAGAAACGTCGTCCGGCTTCTTCAGTTCGTCGAAATTCCGCCACATTTGCTCGGAAGAGTGGCAACCATCTGCTTCGGCTACCTGACCTCCCTCGAGGTGCCGGTGGCTGTCAAGGCCAATGCCATGACAGTTCTGGCAAAGATCGCGCGGAAGCGGCCGGATCTGGCGAGGGAATTACGGCTTGTGGTGGATCAGCAGCTCCCTTTCGCGGCCGGCGCAATTCGGGCGCGCGCCAGACAGCTTTCAAAGATCCTCGAGTCCACCCTCCCTCCGGCGGGCGTGGGGAACAAATCAGGCAAATCCAGGCTATTCTGACAACTCCCTGGAGATTGTTCCAGGTTATTGCTTCCCGGTGCTCCGTTGCGTATAATATAGCATGTTTACCGACCCGTTAGCCGGGACAGACGCACTCGAGGGGGAATGGGCCGATTGGTACCGTTTGACTCCTGCCGAGCGGTGGCGCGAGAGCCAGAAAATGTGGGAATTCTATCTCGCCGCAGGAGGCACCCTCGATGACGAGCCCGATTCACAGAGTCCTTTTTACCCTTTCCTCACAGCAGGTCCGCTGTCTTCTCATCGGCGGCCAGGCCTGCATATTCTACGGCGCAGCGGAGTTTAGCAGAGACGCTGATATTGCTCTGCTCGCTTCGGACGAAAACCTCCATCGTCTCAGGAATGCTCTCCGCGAGCTGAACGCCGCCCCCATTGCCGTTCCCCCGCTCGCTCCAGAATACCTCCTCCGTGGCCATGCCGTTCATTTCCGCTGCGCACACCCTGATGCCGCAGGCGTCAGAATCGATCTGATCGCGCGTATGCGCGGTGTCGATCCCTTTGAGGACCTCTGGGGGCGCCGGACGACGGTGGAGGTGGGGCCGGGTGAATCGTATGACGTCATTTCCCTTCCAGACCTCGTACGCTCAAAGAAAACCCAGCGCGACAAAGACTGGCCGATGATCCGTCGGCTTGTAGAGGCAAACTACGTTTCGAACCGTGAAGCCCCGACGCCGAAGCAGGTGGAGTTCTGGCTTCGCGAAGGGAGAACTCCGCAGTTGCTGAAAGATGTTGCCCGACACTATCCCGAAGCAGCAGGAATGATACGGCGGCTTCGTCCGCTGATTGCGTTCGTCCAGACGGGGGACGATGCGGCGCTGGAGAGGGAGCTGGAATCGGAGGAAAAGCGTGAACGGGAGGCAGACCGGGAATACTGGAAGCCGCTCCGGGAGGAGCTTGAACGGCTTCGCCACGCCCTCTGAGGGGTCGCGCGCGTCCTATGCCGCTTCGCGTGCGATCGCGATGGCGCGCTGGAGCGTTTCCTGATCCACGGGCTCTCCCAGAGCCAGGATCGCAGTGCGCACATGGGCGGAGGTGCCGGAACCGATGAGCACCGAACCGATCCCTGCATTTCGTGCGAGGAATTGCAGCGCAAGCGTCGTCAGGAGTCGGGCGTCGCCCCCGCACAGTTCAAGGAGCTTTTGTACCACAACCGGCCGATCGTTGGCCGGCACGTCGAGCGCCCGCGACGTCAGCCACCCACCCCCGAGACCCGACCGGATGAGGACCCCGATGCCCCGATCATGCGCCTTTGCGATGCGTGCCTCTTCTTCCTGCCGCATCAGCGAATAGCCGACCTGCACAACATCGAACTCGCCGCTTTCGATGCAACGGTCGAGGACCGGGCCATCGACGCTCGCACCGAGCCACCGCACCTTCCCCTGTTCCTGTGCTTCCTTCATTGCGCGGACGCAACCGCCGTCATCGAGCACCTGCTCCGGATCGGGACCGAAGTGGATCTGGAGTATGTCAATGACGTTGGTCTGGAGCAGCCGGAGACTCCCGTCGATGGATGCCCGGACCGCCTCGTAGGAGAAATCGTAAAACGTCCCGGGCTCGCCGTTATGTTCGCCACACTTCGTCGCCAGAATGAATTCGCGCCGGCGGCTGGCAATGAACTTCCCGATCCGCTCCTCGCTCCGATGGTACGCACTCGCCGTGTCGATGAGATTGACCTTGAAGTCCAGAACCTCGCGGAGCGTCGACCCGGCCTGGTTTTCCGCCGGCCGCTTCCTGCGCTCAGGGGGTCCGATCCCCCAGTCGCGCCCGATCTCCAGAGCACCGAAGCCGATGAGTGATACCTGAAGGCCTGTTCGGCCAAGGGTTCGTAGGGGAATGGCGAGCATGACGATGACGCCGTGAGTTCCTGCGGGGTTTGCAGGAATATACGCTACGCGACATCTCGATGCAACGATCGACGAGAGAAAGAAGTGGAGACTATTTCGAAAGGCGAAAGAGTGGTGATCACGCCATGTGGTCAACGAGCGATCGGGCCCGAGGGTCGGGCAGGTGACTGCCCGTTTCCCTTGTGTGATTTCTCCCGAATGCCGCTCTCCGAGTTGAATTTCTCGAGACACTCCGGACAGATCCCGTGGGTGAAGGTTGCATCGGAGTGTGCGGCGATGTAGTTTTCCAGCTGGTGGTAATATCCCTGGTCGTCACGCACCTTCTTACACCACGCACAGAGGGGGAGCAGTCCGCTCAGTGTCTTGACCTCCGCGAGTGCCTTTTGCAACTGCTCAATCAGCTCCTCACGTTCCTGTTCCGCCCGTTTCTTTTGCGTGATGTCCCGGTAAATGCCGTACACCATCCGCTGGCCGCCCCCCAGGTCGACGGGCGTGGCGATGATTGACACGTCCAGCGGGGTGCCGTCCTTCCGATGGCGCCGCGTTTCGAGGTGAATTCCGACGCCGCTCATGACGGCGTCCAGACTGTCGAACACCTCCCCGTAGTACTCCTCCGGCACCGTGATCGAGGTGACCTTGCTCCCGATGACGTCTTCCTTGCTCACGCCGAAGATCTGTTCGTACGCTTTGTTGACGTTGCGGACGGTCCCTTCACCGTCAAGGAGCGCGACCCCCTCGGGCATGGCTTCGAACAGCTGCTCGAAGTAGCTTTTCTGCACACGTAGCTCCTCCTCCACCTGCAGCCGCTCGGTCAAATCGTGGAGCATGACCAGCCGCGCTCTGTGGCCTTGCCAGTCAATCGCATGCGAGCGAACATCGACGCGGATGATCGTCCCGTCCTTCTTCTGGTGACGCCAGACGCCCGAACGCCGGAAGAGTTCGTGATGCGCGGCGAGATGGGATATCAGATCGGGGACATCCTCGGGGGGGCGGACGTCCTTGATGGTCATGGTAAGGAATTCGTCGCGCGTGTAGCCATAATGATCGACAGAGACGTCGTTGACTTCCAGGATGGCAAGCGTCTCCTCGTCGTACACCCAGATAGGGATAGGACTTGTCTGGAACAGGAGGCGGTAGCGGCGCTCGGATTCTCTGACGGCCTCCTCGACCGTCCGCTGTTCGGTGATGTCCTGATACGTCGACAGGAACATCCGGTGATCCAGGCCGCCGATCATCTGCGAGGAGATGCGCAGCAGCTTCTTCCTCCCGTTCCGGTCCGTGATCGTCGTCTCTGACGTGTGGGGCCCCCTCTGGGCGATGAGGGTCTTGACCCCGTCAAGAGCCCGCTGGCGTTCGACCGCGTCCGGGTAGATCAGCTTCGAGAAATCTCCGGCCCGGTTGGCTTCGTCCACGGTGTATCCCGTGATCTCCCGCATGCGGGGATTGAAGATTTCAAAGCGACCTTCGGTGTTACTGAACGTGATCCCTTCCTGAATGGAGTTGACGACGGTCTGCAGTCGTTGCTCGCTTCGCGCCAGCGTACCGGCGAGACGGTTCCGTTCGCGCAACTGGCGCTTTAACAACACGAAGATGATGATGATGATGGTGAGAAACAGGGCGCTCGCTGCAACAATTCCCACAAGCGACTCGCGGAGATCGTTGTGGGCCTCCAATTGCCGGTCGGTGGCAAGGATGTTTTCCTCTTCCGTGATCTGCTGAACGACGTTCTCAATTGCATCCAGCGCGCGCTTGGCCTCCGTGCCACGGACCATCTCCAGTGCCTCTTCGGTCTTCCCGTCTATGACGAGATCGACTTCCGCCTTGGTGATGTCGAGGATCCTCCCGCTCAGGACTTCGATCATCTCCAGACGCCGGGCCGATTTCTGGCTTACCGGGACCGCCGTGCCAAGCGTGTCGAGTTCAAGCGCAATCTGCTGCACTCCCAGGAGATAGGGGTTCAGAAATGTCGAGTCTTCCGTGACCACAAAGCCCAGGGCGCCGCGCTGCATGTCCTTGAGCGATGCGACGACATCGAGGAGGTCACTGTGAAGGTCGTGCGACCTGTGAACCGCGGCGGAGTTGTCAAGATAACCGATGATGCTGGAGGACATCGTGACGCCGAGGGCGATGAACAAGATGATGACGGCGACAAATCCTGCGGTGAGCCATCGTTCGTGTCGTTGCGGTATGTCAAAACCCGGGGACATCCACCGTCCTCTTTATGTGCGCTGTGCCCACTCAGGTCAAAGAACATGCCACGAACTTCAGGGCCAGTTCGCTGGTTTTTTGCCCGTGCGAGCCGCGAATTCATTACATTTCTACAATCCACACCGCAATAATCCCATACGTTTCAAGGGGTTGTTTGGCCCTGTGTATAGAATTTCAGGAGGAACCGCCTTCCGCCCATGTCTGTTATAGGAGGTAATCACAAGGCTTTTCGGGACAGGAGGTTCTATGGTGCTGCTGGCGGCGCTTCTCATGACCTTTGGCAATGAACAGCAGAAGGAAGCATCGATGGAGGGAACGGAGAAGGCCACACTCGGGGCGGGATGTTTCTGGTGCGTGGAGGCGGTCTTTGAGCGGCTCGACGGCGTGACGTCGGTGGTAGCAGGGTACGCAGGCGGGGCCGTTCCCAATCCCACGTACGAAGCGGTGTGCACCGGGAACACGGGTCATGCCGAGGTGGCCCAGATTACGTTCGACCCGAAGAAGATCAGCTACGAGAAAATCCTCCGGGTGTTCTGGGAAGCTCACGATCCCACGACGATGAACCGCCAGGGGGCGGACGTTGGGACGCAATACCGGTCGGTGATTTTCTAC
Organism: Bacteroidota bacterium; assembly: GCA_040756745.1. Classification (GTDB taxonomy): domain Bacteria; phylum Bacteroidota; class Ignavibacteria; order UBA10030; family UBA6906; genus JBFLYO01. The sequence goes on along the minus strand of JBFLYO010000047.1, from coordinate 9,528 downwards.
AACGATGAGCGACAAAGAGCGGTGGCGGAGAGATCGCTGAAGGATGCCCAGAAGAACGTCGGCAGTCCGATTGTCACGGCCATCGAGCCGCTGAAAGCATTCTACAAGGCGGAGAATTACCACCAGGATTACTACCGCAACAACCCGAACGCGCCGTACTGCAGGTTTGTGATCAAGCCGAAGCTGGACAAGCTGAAGCTGAAGTAGAGCGAGGTGTAGGCAGTAAGCAGTATGCAGTAGGCAGACAGAGGCAACACGTCATCCGCCCTTTGCCTTAGTCTCAACCTTAATCTCGATCTCAATCTAGAAATAGTACAGGTACTTCACCTTTCCCACTCCCGCCCGCTCCGTTGCGGTCAATTCCCGCCGCGTTGACTCCGGAATTCCCGCCCGCTCCCGAACCTCATTGAATGCGAGGTAGATCCAGCTCTTCGGCAGAAAGTTGTATGAGAAGAGGATGCCGATGACGACCCGCTCGTTCCGGTCGGAGGATCGCGAGAAGACGTTGTCCACATACAGCCGCAGGTTAATGTTGTTGAACGGCGTCAGTGAAAAATAGGGTCGGGCGTTCAGCGTGATGTCTTCGAGCGCCCCGCCGGGTTTCTGTTCGACATACATGTCATACGTCGTCCCGAGCTCCAGAATCGAGAGGGCCTTCCAGTCGATACGGATGCCCATCCATCCGTACTTTGCCACATACTCGCGGGAGAAGTTGTACGTCTTCGCATACCCTCCAAAGAGATTGGCACTCCACGACGGCGAGATGTTGTACCATGAGCTCAGGTCGAACTCATAGCCGTTGTAGAGTTTTCCCTGATCCCTGGACTCGCCCGCCTGGATGTTGATCTCATAGCCCCAATTGTCCCGGAACTGCATGTTGAAACCCAGCACTCCCCAGACGTCAGAGTGCAGCTCCGCGTCCTTATACGCGATTGCCGGTCCGCCGTAAAGAATGATCTGCCGAATCGAACCCGTATCGAAAAACCAGACCGGGCCGGTCAGGCCGACGAAGTCGACCGTTCCCCTCCAGGGGACGAATCCCACCTCGTTGATGTCGAATCTGTTGCCGACCGCCCGCAGGCGGTAGAGGTGAAGCCAGTGCTGCCCGAAGCCGACGAAGCCCGCGGAACCGGCGAAGTCACCGTTGGAGCCGTCGATCGAGCGGGCCACCTGGTACGACAGCTGCCAGTCGGAAGTGCGTACAGCGCCGTCGATGTCGATCACTCCCCGTGTAGTGGTCGGGGTAATCTTGCCGACGAACAACATCCCCAGCGTCGAGTTGTCGAGGATCGTCTTCTTCAGCCGGCCCGATACGAACGATGCACGCGGCTCGGTCCGCCGTGTTTGACCATCCAGGTAGTCCGTCTCTCCCGTCAGCGAATAGAACCCTCCGTACTCCCATCCGGCGGTCCGGCCGAAGGCCTTCGTCCCGACGATGAGCGGCACCTCCGTGCCGCCGGGAAGGAGTCTGCCGATCCGGCGCGTATAGAGAAGCTCCAGAGGACGGTAGAACCCCGTGTTCCGCTGCCGGCCGGAGGCCATGAACACCTCGTTCCCTTCAGTGAAGAACGGCCGTCGCTCGTCGAAGTACGTTTCGTACCGGGAGATGTTGAATGCAAACGGGTCCGCTTCAATCTGTGCGAAATCGGGGTTGCCGGTAAGCTGGAAGGTGAGAGCCTCGGACGGGTTGTAAAAAATGTCGATCCCCGCGTCAGGCTCGACCTTCGGTCTCCGAACAGTGAGGTCACGTGCCTTCGCGATTCCCACCGGATAGACTTCCAGGTTGAGCCCGGTCTGCGACGGCCGGAACCCGTTCAGTTCGAGAGTGCCGAATTTTGAAATCCGCTGCCCTTCGTTCTGCTCGTATTTGCACCAATACAGATCCTCCTTGGATTGGGGGATCCAGCGGTCAAAATCCAGTCCCCATGATTGGAGGTGAGGGTTGAACCGGATCGACTTGTACGGGACCTTGATCTCGACGACATACCCCCAGTCGTACACTCTGCTTGTCGCGAACCAGACCCCGTCCCACGCGTAGTCCCTGTTCCTTGCATCGTCGAGCATTCGGGCATCTTGGCGGACTCCGCCCGCCGTGACGGCGAACTTGTAGGCCGTCTGCTTGTCGTTGAATGTGTCGACCATCAGCGACACAACGTCGCCGCCCCCCTGATCCAGGACGCCTGTCACGCTCTGTATCGAATCCTTTGCGGCATAGCAGACCAGAAGGCAATACAGCGCGTCGGCTCCCGAGATCACCTTTGCCACGGTTCGGCGCGACGGAGGTCTGTTGTAGAAGGGTTCAAGCTGGAAGAAATCGTCGGTGGAGTCGGCCGATGCCCAGGCCGGATCGATAGCCCCGTCGATTTCGATCGGAGCTTCGGCCATCCGAAGCACCATACGCTTCGACTGGTCGGCCAATGACGGCGATGCCATGAGGACGTGGGCTCCAACAAGGAGCGCTGCGAAACGTTTCATGAAGGAAGACAGATGAAGAAGACCGGGTCTTCCTATTAGACGTAGAAAAGCAAAGAGGGTTGCGGCAGAATTCATTCTGCCCAGGAAGCAGAGATGAGAGGAGAGAGATGAGAGGTGAGAGATGTATCTTTAGTTGGGCGTCAGTTTTACTAAGACCGCCCCGTGCCGGGGGACGGTCGCGGTGTATGCCGCCTCGAACGTCCCGATCTCCTTCTGCCGCCACAGGTCGCGAACGCGCTGCGGACCTTTGAGGCCGAGGGCGGAGAAGTTGACCGAGAGCGACTCCTTCCACATGCCGCGGTTGAACAACCCCACGGCCATCGACCCGTCCGCCAGCCGCTTCCCCCAGACGTCGCGGTCGCCATCCTTCCTCACCCGCGCCGCCTGCTCACCCAGCACGTCCTGATTGACCGCCAGCACCTCGTCGTTGGTGAGGAGGCTCAGCGTGAACTCGTCCAGCCGCGACAGATCACAGCCGATCAGGAGAGGCGAGCAGAGCAACGACCACAGCGTAATGTGCGTGTACTGTTCATTTGGCGTGAGGCGGGTAGGATGCAGGTGCGGCCCCCAGCCGACATACCCCACGACCAGCATGTCCGGGTCATTCCAGCCGCCGGGCCCGGCGTATTTCTCGTGACCGGCCTGGGAAAAACCGATTCGCGACATGCTCTCCCAGGTATCCTCAATGTCTCCGGTTGTTCGCCAGCAGTTCCCCCCGACGTCAGCTCCCCACGTCCACACGTCCCCCATCCCGTACTGACAGAGACTGTAAACGATATCGCGCGGGACGCGGTCGAGCTCGCGTCGCATCGTGCGGTACGGTTTCTGGAGCGGCTCGGGGGTTCGCCCTCGTTCAATCGTGCCGTAGGAACACCAGTCGTATTTCAGATAATCGATCCCCCAATCCACAAACTGTTCAGCGTCCTGTCGTTCATACCCATAGCTCGCCGTGAACCCGGCGCATGTCAGCGGCCCCGGAGAGGAATAGATGCCGAGCTTCAGTCCCTTCCCGTGGACATAGTCGCTCAACGACTTCATGTCGGGGAATTTCCTGTTCGTCATGATCCGTCCCTCAGCCGTGCGCGGATCCCCTGCAAGCATCGTGTCCTTCGAACCCGGCTTGATCTCCCAGCAGTCGTCGATATTGATGTATGTCCATCCATGGTGAATGAGTCCGCTTGCCACCATGCCGTCGGCAGCGCTCCGGATCTTCGCATCATCGACGGATGCCGCGAAGCAGTTCCAGCTGTTCCATCCCAGCGGCGGCGTAAGTGCAATGGCTGGGCCAACGACGATCGTGAACGGCTTCTCAGCGGTCCCGAGACGATTCCGCGCAACCAGCGTCACGTTATATCGTCCTTCGATGTTGATGCTCCCCGTCATGCGACCAGTCGCGCTTTCCACCGTGAGCCCCTGCGGCAGATCGCGGACGGAAAATTCCATCGGCCGTGCTCCTGTTGCCGGAATAGTATAAAGGAGCGGGTGACCGGGCCTCACGCCGAAGATTGCCGGTCCGTTGATCCTGGGGGTGTCGGAGGGCTTCGGCGTCAGGATCTCGGGGGTGATTTCTGCGCGTCGTGAGGCCAGGTAGTGGCTCCTCGCAGCGGCGAGCGCTTCCGGGCTCGCCAACCGCACAGCCTCCTCAATTGCGAGCTCCCTCTCTTCGGGCGTGTCGTACAGCGTGACAGCAGTGTAGCGCTGTGTGAGCTCCGCGTTCTCTCCTGGTCTCCACGGTCTTGCCCAGATGCTGTCCTCGGTTTCCCAGTCGATCTCCTGTTGATCTTCGGGAGAGGAAAAATCTCGCCGGAGGAGGGCCCAGACGGCCTTGGCGGCGTAATCTGACATGGCAAAATAGAATCCGGACGGGCCCGTGCCGTTGTTGACCTTCAGCATGAGGCGGTGGGTTCCCGCCGTGAGCCTGATGTCGACACTTTCCTGGTCCGGTGCCGCGCCGCGATAGGTGTCGTGCTGAAATACGGCCTTGCCGTCGAGCCAGACCTTGATCCCATCGTCGCTGCCGAGCGAGAGGGCGACCACGGTGTCGTGAGACGCCGACACGGTGCGGGAGAGATACCAGGCGCTGTAGTCCGACGGAGGGAAGAGGATGACCATGCCATCATTCCATTCCGGGCGAGGAGTCCACTTGATCGTGCTGTCCGCGGAGCGCCTATGCAGTGTCAACTCATGTTCGGGAGGAAAGCTCTCTGCAAACGCATCGCGCGACGATGATCGGAATGGACCTGCCACTTGCCAGGGCACAAAGGACACCGGAGCAGCCGGACCGGCAGCCTGTCGGTGAAGCGCGATCGCTTCGAACGAGGCTTGTGCGCTTTCGTGCCAGGAACCCAGCCTCCGGTAATACGAGGGCTCCTGCGCGCGGGCCACAGGGAGAAGAAACAAAACAAGGAAGAGAAGATTGAGATTGAGACTGAGACTAAGGTTGAGGTTAAGGTTAAGGATGAGGGGGGTTGGTCTGGTGAGCATGGATCCCTCTGTCACTGCGATGATAAATCAGCTGCCGCTTGCTTTCGCATCAGCCTGGTTCGGTTGCCTCAACTGCGCGAAGGGGTTGTCGAAATTGAATCCCCAGAGCCCGGGGTTTTCACCGATCACGGCGGCGGAGAAAATATAGAACACGTAATCGTACGTTTGTTTTGGAATCCGATCCCGGTGCTGGGTAAGGAATCTCCAGAAATTCCGTTCTCGCGGATTCTCGGGCATCTGCCGGATCAGCACTTTTACGGCATTGTGCCCCCAATTGTATCCGGCGATCACCAGGAGTCCCGAGGCCTGTGCTTCCGTGTTGTACATATCGCTGATGTACTGCGCTGCCGCGACCGTCGACTTCCCGACATCCTGCCGCTCATCGCGCGGGTCCGGCTTCGGCACCTGGACAAGCGGCCCGGTCTTGAGCCCGTACGCGATCGCAGTCCCCGGCATGAACTGCCACATCCCCTTGGCTATGCCGAACCGCGTCGGGGGCCCGACCACCGCGGAATCGAATTCGCTTTCCTGCAGGGCCAGGTAGAAGAACTGCGGAGGCAGGTCGTGCGAGATCATCGCCTCGGCAATCCGGGAAGGATACTCGTTCTGCATTGCACGTGCCATGGCCTGGCGCAGACGAGGGGAGCGTTTCCAGAGATCAATGTAGCTTTCCACTTCCTCCACGAAGTCTTCCGGCATGCCGATCTCGCATTCGCCGAAGATGCGGGCGATGTGGTAGATAGTCTTGTCCTTCTCGTCCATCCCCTCGGAATAGACGCCAAGCTCGCCGAGGAACTTGTCATACGTCTCGGTGAGCTCTCCTCGCTTCGCCCGGTAGGCTGACAGCGCCAATGTCGTGGCGGAGTCTCCGGCGGCGGCAGCGACCTGCTTCTTGAGCGCCGCGTACGCAAGATCAAGTGCCTTGATCTCGTAGAAGGCGTCCTGTGCGAGTTTTTCCTGTTCTGCAACCTGGATATGCTTGTACACCGCATACGCGGCAGTCAGAAGCGCGATGCCCGCGATGATGGCGATGATCCGGATGTACTTTGCCGAGCGTTTCTTTTCCTCGGTCTGGAGTCTGCGCCTGATCAACCGCGTCTGGTCACCTGCATCGTCCTGTGCTTCGGGGTCCTTGAGGTACTTGGCAAGGAATGCAGTAGGAGAGAGTATGGTCTTTAAGACCGTCTTCCCGCCTTCGACCGGTGCACCCTCGACTTCAAACGTCAGAAGGGGCCCGGTGCGGCCCAGGACAAGCTTGGTCTTGCCGCCAAGCGGGACCTTCGCAATCTTCTTCTTGCCGCTGAACGTTCCATTCGTGCTGTTCAGATCCCGCGCCCACCACTTTCCTTTCTCAAAGAAGACTTCGAGATGGACCTTGCTAACGGCGACATCCGTCAGGACCACCTGGCACTCGGGATCACGCCCAATGCGGAATCCTTCCTTGAAGACGGCTTGTCGGGCGTCCGAACTTCCTTCGAGGACGGTAAGGGTGACTTTCGGATTGGACTTCGCCTCGGCGATCGGGAGGGTCTTGGAGTCCATGAACTGGCGCATGCGAGAGGAGCGAACCACCTATTATAGGGGAATACGGGCAACAATGCAAAACTTACAACCATGTTCCCCTTCTATGGGAATCGCCTGTGATTAAAAACACACCGTTTGGCCTGCATCATGTGCTCTCAAGTAAAAAAGTTACAACATTCAGCGGGTAAAATGTTCACTCGTGAGTATCATATCCGCAAAGCACAGCGATATTTGGGCGGTTTCGCGGATATTCGTTGTTGGCGTACAAATTGCGGAACGATTGGTATCGTGGGAATCGGATGTTCAATGCAGTTCTTGGGGGGAATGATGCAAGAAGCCCAATTTGCACTTAGCAGCCTGGCGCCGATGATCTACACCTCAACAGCCATCGTCGCTGCATTCCTTGTGTGTCAGGTAGTCGGTCTCGATTTGTACAAGCGCTTCAGTGAGATTGCCGTGAGATTTGCCGCGCGGAACCGGACGAGCAAGACCCGCGCTTGAGCAAGTAGTCAAGGGGACGTTGGTCATGAAAAATACGACAGCCAAACCGGTCGCCCTCATCAAGTCGGTCAAGCGGTATCCCGGCCTCGATCTTCTGCATCATGCGGCGTACTACCACGCCGCCCGTGTGGGATACCAGGACCTCATTTCGCGTTCGTTACATGATTTCAAGGATGGGTGCGAACCTCAGACGTCGCGCTGGGTGAATCTTGCTGCACCGCTTGTCAGCAAGGAACTCCAGTTCGATATCATTGTGCGCGCGTTGGGCAGCTCGGAGGAGAAGGCGACTGCAGGGACACCGCTCGATAAACTCTGTGAGGCGATCGCCCGGTCCAGTGGGGCCGCCTATGCACCCCAGCGCCTGGAGAAGGTCAGTGCAGTGCGCGCGCTGACGACATTGGGCGGCAGGGCAGCGCGGCAGAAGGAGCTCGAGCGGGCGTACCGGTTCGATCCCTCGGGTCTTCCCTCACCGGTCCGGATCCTGGTTGTTGACGACCTGGCGACGACCGGGGCGACGCTGGAGGCGATTTCGTCCGCAATCCGCGACGCGCATCCCGAGGCACACGTGGTCTGCTTCACGCTCGCCCGGGTCGAAGCCCAGATGCAGAATACGCACCTCGACCCCAATTTCTTCCTGCACGGAAGCGGGATGAGGAGCGAAAAGGATACACAGAGGGCCGTTACGACGGTCCGGGTTGCCTCAGTCGGTCAAGGCGTGGGCCGACCGGTAACGGTGCCTGCTTCGAAGGCGTCTTCGTTTGCACGCCTCACGACGCGACACGCATCGCATGCGGCCGCCCGGGTCACCGCAAAGCCATTGACCTCTCCGGATATCCGCGTGCAGACATCGGGGAAAACCCCGGTGCCAACTCCTCCGAAAGGACTCGATACCCGCGTCTACGTGGTCGGGTTGCTGCTCTCGCTCATGCTGTTGGGCGCGACAATCCTCTTCCCGGCAAAGAAGGACCAGGGAGGCGTGGCCCCGCAGTTTGTGCAGCTCGTTGCCCAGAACGCGATCAAGTCGCCGGATCCGATCCCGGAACGCCGCCCCTCGACATCCATGACGGCCGGGAAGCCGGGGATCGTTACCGTTCCCAGCTCGGGTCTGCGCATGAACCATTCGATGGCCTCCCGGATTGTCCCGAAAACCATCGTGAAGAACCGGGAGCGGGTGGAAATATTGCGGAAGTATTCTTCTCCGACAGGGCCCGACTGGCTGCAGGTGCGGACGAAGACCGGTGCAGTCGGATGGGTTGTTGCGTCCGTAGTGAAGGAGGTACGAGGGTAGCGGCGAAGTCCAGACCGAGATCGAGACCAAGATCGAGGTCTGGGGTGCGGCATGAAATGAAGGTGCGGGTCCCCCCGGTGTTCGTTCAATTTCCCGTTTTTTTTGCCGCCAGACAGGTGTTCCAATGGCGAAATCCGCCATTTCGAACGCACGAACCCAATTGACTCTGGCATCCGCGATCTGTACTTTTCTTCCCCCCACAACATTTCGGAGCACTCATGTCCACTTCCCGCACATCACTTCTCCTGGCAGCTCTTGTCCTTGCAGGTTCGAGGTTCGCCCATTCCCAGGAAATGGTGAAAGAACCTTCGACCGGCAAAAGTTTTCCCGAAGTGGCGACTTTCACGCACGAAGGCACGACGCACACGCTTTCGCTGACCGGACTCACGGTCCGGAAGAAATTCTTCTTCAAGGTCTACGGCATGGCGCACTACGCGGAGAGCCCCGCTCGCGGGACGACGGAGGAGGCGCTGACGGCGATGATGGTTGATGGGACTGCACGGCAGATTACCATGGATTTCGCCCGCGATGTTGATGCGGAGAAGATCAAGGAGGCATACGCCGACGGCTTCAGCGAGAACGCCACATCGGACGAACTGAAAGAGATCCAGCCGCTGGTCAATCAGTTCACCGGCTATTTCACGAAGGAAGTGAAGGAGAATGAGCAGTTCATTCTCCGGTGGCTCCCGGGAGGGATCGTGCTGACTACCGTGGCGGGAGAGGAAAAGCCTCCGCTCAAGAATCCTGTCTTCGCGCGGGTCCTCTGGTCGATCTGGTTCGGGAAGAACTCGATCGTCGATAGGGAAGAACTCGTGGAGCGGCTTTCGCAGTAGGCTGCCGGGACGGGAGCCCCGCGGGCCGGCGTCGGAAGTCCGGATCGCCGGCCCGAACGAAGCTGGGCTATCTCGTCTCCAGCCCTGCCTCGATTGTCACGCGGAGTTTCCGGGATGCCTTGAAGGAACCGTACGTCATCGTCACGGTGTATTCCCCGGTCGGCATGAATTTCTTCCCCTCGCCGCCGTAGGAATTCAGCAGATCGCCGGTCGGACGCAGATCCCAGGCCACACGGTTGAAACCGGGCGTGCCCGGACCGGTCAGGTTCGCGACGGCGCGCCCCGACGCAGTCGTGATGGCGATGCTGACCCCTGCGCCCTGATACTCCTTCACGTAATACGTGATCAGCGCTCCTTCGGGAGGGTTGGGGCCCCCGGCAACCCCCGCCCCCGCCCCGTACACCCCCCCCGCCCCGGGGAAGT
>JBFLYO010000046.1:0-20851 GCA_040756745.1 Bacteroidota bacterium | reverse complement strand
TTGCGGAATCTTGTATGCAGATCTCGTTTCGCAATCCGCATTCCGCAATCCGCAATGAGTTGATTCTTACCCGTGATTCGTCTATGTTGTGGTCACGCCCGGACCCACCTGAATCGCGGACACACCCATGAATCGTCTCTTGCTCAGCGCTGTTGTTGCCCTCCTTTCAATTCCTTCGTGGTCACAGCCCCCCGTTGTTCAAACGGGGATTGATGTCCTCCGGGACCAGAAGTTCGCCGGACTCGCCGGCAAACGAGTGGGGCTGATCACAAACCCGACGGGGGTTGATTCGCGGCTCCGATCGACGATTGACATCCTCTTCAACGCCCCGGCTGTGCGTGTTGTAGCGCTGTTCGGCCCCGAGCACGGCGTGCGGGGTGACCATGCTGCAGGCGATCCCGTGGGAACTTTTACAGACAGCGCTACCGGCCTGCCGGTCTATTCGTTATACGGGAGAACACGAAAGCCTACAGCCGAGATGTTGCGCGGCATCGACGTGCTGGTGTACGATATCCAGGATATCGGCTGCCGCTCGTACACCTACATCAGCACGATGGGACTGGCAATGGAGGCCGCGGCAGAGCAACGGATCCCGTTCCTCGTCCTTGACCGGCCGAATCCCCTCGGCGGAATCCGCATGGAAGGAGCACCCGTCAGGCATGGGTTCGAGTCGTTCGTCAGCGCCCATCCGATCCCGTATGTGTACGGGCTCACCTGCGGCGAACTCGCCCGTATGCTGAACGGCGAGGGACTATTGGCGGAAGGGAAACGCTGCAGTCTCACGGTTGTCCCGATGAAGGGCTGGAAACGGGATATGACCTTCTCCGACACCGGTCTTCCCTGGGTGCCGACATCTCCGCATATCCCGGAGCCGACAACGCCGGCCTTCTATGTGAGTTCCGGCTTGCTGGGTGAACTGGGGGTTATCTCTGAAGGAGTCGGCTACACTCTTCCTTTCAAAGTGTTTGCCGCTCCCTGGATCAATCCGAAACTGCTCGCCGACCGCATGAACAGTCTAGGCCTCCCGGGGGTGATATTTCGTCCCATGGCGCTTAAGCCATTCAATGGAAGGTTCAAAGACACGGAACTCCGCGGCGTGCAAATCCATTTCACCGGCAACGGTCCGGACGACCTGATGGGACTGCAGTTCCGGTTCATGGAAATCCACAATGAGCTCCATCCTGACAAGAACCCGTTCACGCTAGCCGACCCATCACGTCTCGCGATGTTCGACCGCGTGGCCGGCTCGGACAGTCTCCGGATACTCTTTACACGCAGGATGAAGTACGGCGATGTGGCTGACGTATTGAAACAGGGTGTCAAAGAATTCCGTGAGAGATCGGGTCGCTACCGTCTCTACTGAAGAGGCTTCCGAGACGAGGGGTCCGCTGCAAGAGCCTGCCGAACCCGTGCACTCACGGTAGAGAATGTTACGGGGGGCATCATGATCTCGTCGAAGATCGTTCGGACGGTATCCGGGGTGAGGCGGTGGAAATCCCTCTCCAGGGGTGTAATGCACACTCCTCCGCAGTCCGTGCCTGCAGGACTGATCATGATTTTCGCATCCCCCTCCGCGAAATAGACCGAGGGGCGATGGCGGGTTCGGGGAAATATCAGCACCCGCCACCGGTCTCCCAGGTACCAGGTGAGGATGTTCATCATCGGTTCCTCACCGGGCGTCCCGCCATTCCTCAGCGCGGCAACGGTGTTGTTGAATGCCGATGCGAGCCGGTCTTTTGCGCGTCCTTCCAGAGCAATCCAGCGTCGCAGTCCGTCATTGACGGCGGTTGCGGTCAGGTACTCTCCCTGTGCGAGCAGCTCACCCTGTCCCGCCAGATGCTCCACCTCTGATTCGATTTCAAGAAAACCGGTCTCTCCCGCCTGGAAATGCTGGTGGTCGGGTGCTGAGGCGCCGCTGCGGGGCCCATTGTACATCACCATGTAGCGGGGGGATGCGTCGCGGGCGAGATCGAGCATTGTCCCGAACATTCCGTCAATGCGTTGAGGGATGTGAGCAACGTCCGGAATCGTGAAATGTTCACGGAAAATGGGAAAGGGGTTGCACAGGACGATGTGGTGCCCGCCGTAGAGGAATCCGCGCTGCTCCGGGGGCAGATTGGCGGCGCAGAGGAAGCACTTCCGCTCACGCACGGACCGGTCGTCCACAGCCGCCGATGTGGAGACAATCCGTGCCGGATTGAACACAATCCGGATTGTGACATCACCGAACGCCAGCCGCCTCTCCTGCACACTCCCGAGGGCGGCATAACCGTCGCGAAGCCGCGGCCACGTGTCTTTCTGCTGCCGGAGGAGGGCCTCCATGCGCGAGACAACGTCGTTGCCTGGAAGCGTGACCAGCCGTCCGGCGAGCCCCTCCGGGAGCGAACGTGCTTCAGTCATGGATCATCGACGCCTTCCGGCAGGACGCTTCGTCGTTGCAGCCCGCGTGCGTGTCGAGATCGCCATGCGCTGGCGGGTCTGGATTTCGAATGTGCGGATCGTGTCCTTGTAGGTATTGTACGCACTCAGCCGCACGATGTCGATATTGGCGTCGGTATTTCCTTCCCACCGCCTGCACAGATAGATGGGATCGTAAATCCTGCCGACCCTGTGCTCACGTGAAATGGCCAGACCGACCGCATAGTCTTCTCCGTAACTCACATCGGGGAACGGCGTGCGGCGGAGAATCGGCGTAAAGAACGCCCGGGGAGCGCCGAAGCCGTTGACGCGCAACGCGTTGTTCCTTCCGTTGTCCTCAGTCCATTCCCGGTGGTCGATCAGGCCAGGAGGGAGTTCTTCCAGCTTCATATTCGTGAGACGGTAACTTCCGACCACCATCGCGCACTTCTCAGCATAAAACGTATCGACGATCCTGAGGAGCGTCGATTCGTCAGCGTATACGTCGTCACTATCGAGTTGCGCAACAAACCGGCCGCACTGGGGATGATGGACCGCCTCGTTCCAGCATCCCCCGATCCCCAGCCCCTTCCGCAATGGGATGAGATGCACAACGCGCACGTCGCGATCGGCAAATGCCCGGAGGATGTTCGTGGTCCCGTCGGTGGAATGATTGTCCACAACAATCACGTTGAAGTTGAACGGCACCATCTGCCGCAGGGCGGAGGAGACCGCATCCGCGATTGTCGACGCCCGGTTCCTGACCGGGATGACGATCGAGGCCCTGACCGGGAACTCCCCTTCATTGAGGTTCACGCGATCGTGGACTGGAGGAATGTACGCCCCGATCTTTTTCAGATGATGCGTCACCGCATGCTCCATCTCCAGCTGAAGGTCCCGATTGCGGGGATCAACATATGCAAAATGCGCTTCCTCCCCCCTGCGTTTCTCCCCTCCTCCCACAGCATACAGCGACTCCGGAATGCGGACGACGGGCCGGGAGCGGGCGATAGCCAGGCGCGCCGCGTACAGGCCTGCATACCGATATTGCGTGTGTGCCGCCCCTCCAAGCGCTGCACGGAGTGCCGCTGCTTCCATGACCATCACGGGGCCGAAATCGAAGTCGTCCCGGACGCTCCCAAGCTGGTAGTCCGCGACAGGATGGGCCGACCTCTCCCCTCCCTTGATTTCGTCAAAGTTGCTGAACAGCAGCCCTGCGCCCGTCGACTGCGCCACGCCGGCAAAACGCTCAAGGGCGAACCTGCTGAATTCGATGGTCGTGTCCGCGGTGATCAGGAGAACATACGGTGAGTCCGCTGCCTGCGCGATGCTGCGCAGCGTGTCACTTGAGTGCAACGAATCCGTCCGGAGAGTCCTGAATCCGGAAGGGGCAGAAGATTCCTTGCGCACAACGACCGTGACTGAGCCGACGAGCGGCGAGTCCGCAAGCTGTTGCGCTCTTGGGGCTGCGGCGGTGCCGTCCGAGGCCGGGAGGAATGCCGAGAAGAACTTGCTGCTGCGTTTTCGCAATGTCCGCTTCATACTGCAGTCTCCGCGTTGCTGACCTTCTTTGCGCCGAAACCCGGCCGAATCGTCACCGTTGCCGCCGCAATGAATCCCGGCACGGTGCAGAGCACCACCCACAAGAAAAAGTTCTTGTACCCGAGCCATTCCTGGATCGCCCCGCTCGCCATCCCCGGCATCATCATGCCGAAAGCCATGAAGCCTGTGCAGAGCGCAAAGTGCGCCGTCTTGTGATCCCCTTCGGAAACCATGATCATGTAGAGGGTGTACGCGGTGAACCCGAAGCCATACCCGAACTGTTCGATGGCAATGGCTGCGTTGATGAGGAGGAATTCCGACGGCTGCACATGCGACAGATAGACGAACATGAGGTCGGGGAGGTGGATGCTGAATACCATGGGCCAGAGCCAGAACCGCAGCCCCTGCCGTGAGACCACATACCCGCCGAGCAGTCCCCCGAGCGTGAGCGCAATGATGCCGACGGTTCCGTAGGCGATACCGACTTCGCTGGTCGTCAGGCCCAGTCCCCCCTTGTCCACGCCGTCGAGCAGGAAGGGGGACACGAGCTTGATCAACTGGGCTTCGCCAAGGCGGTAGAGGAGAAGAAACGCCACGATCGCGCCGATCCCCTTCCTCCGGAAGAACTTGCCGAAGACCATGAAGAACTCCCGGACGATGTTCGCTGTCCGAACGCCAACGTCTGTTGACGGACGCGGAAGGACCCATCGATGGTACACGAAGAGGACAACGAACAACACCGCGAGGATGAGGAACGTGATCGACCACGCAACCGCGACCCGCCCCTCCGACACGAGCTCCAGCTGTCCGGCGACGACGACCAACAGTCCCTGGCCGGAGATCATCGCAAGCCGGTAGAAGGTGCTGCGCACTCCGACAAAGGCCGCCTGCTGATGCTCTTCGAGGCCAAGCATGTAAAATCCGTCGGCAGCGATGTCATGGGTGGCGGAGCTGAACGCCATCAGCCAGAACACCGCAAGAGAATACCGGAAGAACTCCGGCCCGGTGATCGTCAGCGCGACCAGGGCAAGTGCAGCGCCGATGATTAATTGCAGCGTGACAATCCAGAACCGCTTCGTACGGAACATGTCTACCAGCGGGCTCCAGAGCGGCTTGATCACCCAGGGGAGATAGAGCCAGCTGGTATAGAGCGCGATGTCAGTATTAGAGATGCCCAGCCGTTTGTACATGATGACCGACACGGTCATCACGATGACATAGGGAATCCCTTCGGCAAAATAGAGGGTCGGCACCCAGGACCACGGGCTACGCTGGTCAGACTGAGTGGACACGATCATGGCTGGTGTGTTCGTCAAACCGTTGAAAACCGATGAGGTGATTGACCGTCGTCGATCCCATGGTGAAGGGCGCCTCCTGGGGGAACTGAAAGCCCATCCGTTCGTACCACTCCCGTGCCGCCCTGTTCTCCGTCATCACTGCGAGCCAGATGCTGTTGTATCCTTCCCCGCGGGCGATCTCCCGGGCCAGCGAGAGCAAGGAGCTCCCGATGCCTTTCCCCTGATACGCAGGCAGGACATAGACCGACGAGACATAGCAACGCCCTTCTTGCGGAACACTGGCGACGATCATGTAGGCGACATCAACGTTGTCCCACGAGGCGATCACGCCCCGCAACAAATGATTGCGCACCTTTTCTTCCAGTTTGGTGCGCGAATACTGATCATCCAGATACGCCCGGAGGTCCTTCTCGGGGATGAACGGCCCATATGTCTCTTTCCACGTCACCCACGCGATATTGCGCACGGTCTCGATATCGTCAACGGTCCATGTGCGGAGCGACGGGTTAGTCATCGCACCAGTCGAGGAAATTATCGATGCCGTCAACAATGCGCTCCGCAAGTTCCTTCCGAAAGTCGTCGTCGAGGAGGAGCATCTCGTCCTCCGGGTTCGACATGAAGGCGAGCTCAACCAGGGCGTTTGGCAGTTCCGTCGGCCCGTTAAGTGCGAAATTGAACGCTCCGACATTCCCGTTCAAGGGAAGGCCCGTCTTGAGGATCTCGTTGACGATGAACAACGACAGTGGGCGATAGCAGGGATATTTATAATATGTGCTCGTCCCCCGTGTCTCGCGCGGATCCGATGTGAGGCCTATAGAATTTGAGTGGACAGCAATGAGGATGTCCGGGTCGGCCGCGAGCACCTTCCGGAGGCGATCAGCCATTGAAAGGTTTTCGTCTCCTTCTCTGGTCAGGACTACGCGCGCTCCGCGGTCTTCGAGAAGCGCTTTCAGGTGACGGACAGTGGCAAGGTTGACGTCTTTCTCCATCGCGCCGGTCGAGCCCAAGGCGCCCTTGTTGTCGCCGCCGTGTCCCGCATCGAGTGCGAATGTCAGGGCTTTGATCTTGAGTCGTTCCGGCTGGTGGCGGACCCGTATCTGAAGACCTGTGGGCGTGTAATTGATGTCATACCCCCAGATCTGCCTGTGCTTGAGTTCGAGCGTGATCCGGAAGACGCCCGTCCCGGGCTGAGTGTAGCTGACATTGGTGATCTCGGATGTCGTCAGCGACTGGATGACCCAATTGGTATTTGATGAGGCTCCGAAGAGGTCGACGTGAATCCTGGTGGGATTCGATTCCTGGGTTGATACGAAGGGGAGTCTCTCCGTAAGGCTGACGTTCACATAGTCATACCGTCCATGGCCGCTGACCGTCCAGTTCCCCGTCAGGGCGGCGGGCGGATGTGTTCCCCGCGGGAGGAGCTCAACAGACCACTCAGAGATCCAGGCCTCGTGGCCCGGCGCAAGCGCGACCCGGTACATGCCGTTACTTTTCCCCGTGATCGCAAGCCGCACTCCCGGGACGAGGAACGACATCTTCGCTCCTCCCAGCCTGTCTTCGCCGAGGCCGAAGCCGAGCGCCGGACGGTAGCCGCGGGTGATCCCCACGAGCGGAAATTCGTCTGCCATGAACGACACTGTGCCTCGCGAAAGCATCTCCGCCTTCGCCCCCGTCGTATCGGCCAGGTGAATCGCAATTCTCCGCCCGGTAAGGGTGTCGCCTCGCTGCACCCGGTACACCCCCTGGTAGACCCCGCGGAGCCCGAATGCCGATGAGGGGGGAAGCTCCGTCATTGGCCGGCCGTCGAGAAACGTCGCCGTGCCGCCGGGGCTTCCTTTGAACTGCACCTGAAGCAAGTCGCCGGCATCCAGCCAGAGATCGCTGGCTGGTTCCATCAGCACGGTGTCGATCTGCACGGGCGTTGCGGGGCTGGTCTCGATCGGACGATCCCGGACGACAATGAAGGTCTTTGACGTCGTATCACCCGCCGGACTGGTCGCATGGAGCGTAAACAGATTTTCACCGACCCGCAGATTCAGAAGCCCTGCGATCGCTCCCGATGGATAGACCCGGAGCGCGGAACCGTTCAGCGAAATGGAGTTCCCGGGGTTTGTGCCGGCCGACAACCTGTATCGGTCGGATGCGGTGTGCACCGTGTCTGCCTCGGGCACAATGAGCCGGAGGAAGGGTGATTGTGCGAACGCCGTGACGGACGTTAACGACCACAGGGAAACGAGGAGTGAGATCGATCTTAATACGCGCAATGTATTTCCGTCGCTTTGAAATAGTGATGAAGAATCTGATCAGCAGAGTAACCCAGTTCTCCCATCACAGCCGCTCCGATCTGGCACATGCCGACGCCATGGCCCCAGCCGGCACCTGTGAAGAGGAATCGCCCGGGGACCCCCTCGTGCATACCCACTTTGTCGACCACGAACGCTGAGCTGTAGAGATGACTCGGCGATAATGTCCGTCGGATCTCCAGTTCCTTCCCAATGGCCATGGTCTTCCGGTCGCCGACGATCTCGAGGAGGCAAATCCGTCCCGACGGCCCGCGCTCGAGAGGAATCAGATCCCGGATGGCACCAAAGTCGATCCCGGATTTCGTGCGGATGAGATCGGCAAGTTCCTCCTGGCCGTAGGACACCTGCCAGCGGAAAAAGTCCGGTGTCTCCTGATCATAGTTTACAAGCACTTGAGCCAGCGTTCGCCGATCCCGGCTGTTGCAGAAAGCCTCGGGCGTACTGCGGATCCATGCCTGTGCACGCCTCTCGTCGCTCACAGTCTCCACCTCGGTAGCCGCGGCGCGATCGGCAACACAGACCAGATAGGGATGGTGCACCGGCTCCCACACCAATTCAAACGGCTCCGTCAGGCCGCCGCAGCATTTGGAGAACCGCGCATCGCAGACGACCCCGTTGTACATCACTACCATTCCTCGCGTCTTCTCCACCGCACGCTGGACCGAAGCGGAGTAGGCGCGGGTGATGCCCTGATAGCGCTGGCAGTGGTCATCGGCGCAGACATCGAAGAGGTCATGATCTTCCCTGTCGTACCACCGGATTCGTCGCGCGTCATCTTCGGTGTGTGCATGATGAGGCGACGGGCGTCCATTCGCCGCATGCAGTCGCTCGAGCTGCGCCAGGAGCCAGCTCCGCGATGCAATGGCGTGGGCCTCAAGGAGATTTGCGGAACTCGATGCGCTCATTTCCGACGAGATGACGCTGGCCAGATAGTCTTCCACCGAGACGACGTTGATTGCGGTGACGGTGTCACCGGTTGGCACGAGCTTCAGTGCACCGAGGAACCGCTGATCTTCTTTCCGTTCCCAGTGAAAGCCCACGCCGATGGTCACGTCGCGTATGGTAAACGACGGGCCGTGTGCGTCCGCGGCGGTGAGCAGGATCTCCTGTGGACTTTCGATGCACCATGACCCGCATTCGAACACGATCTTCGGCCCTGACCGAAACGCGCGCGCTTGTCCGCTGACAAACTGCGACGTGTCTGCCACGGCGTAGCGCCCCGTGAACTCGAAGGCAAGCGACGGCGCCGAAACGACCCCCACCGTTATGAGCGGATCAAGCGCCATTTCATTCCCTTTCCGGGGTCTGCATCAGTGCGCGGATGACTGCATCGTGCAGCGCAGGCCGAACCCTGAACAGCCGGCTGTTTGCGCGGGTGGGATAGACCCGGTTCGTCAGGAACACGACAGCCAGATTCCGTTCAGGATCTGCCCACAGCGAAGTCCCGGTGAATCCCGTGTGTCCGAAGGAAGAACGCGAGAAGAGCGTCCCAGCCGAGGAACCCTCCGGCGATCTCAGATCCCAGCCCAGCCACCGTTCCTGCCCAGGATCCCGCCTGCCGATGAACTCGTAGACCGTGCCCTCGCTGATGTACCGCCTCCCTCCGTACACACCGCGGTTCAACAGCATTTGCATGAACACCGCAAGCTCAGACGCCGTGGAAAACAGTCCTGCGTGCCCCGACACGCCTCCGAGGAATGCCGCATTCTCGTCGTGCACCGTTCCCTGGATCAGCCGGCGCCGCCAGAGCGTGTCGACCTCTGTCGGTGCAATCCGCTCCCACAGCGATGGGTCAGGCAGAAACGTGGTGTGGGACATCCTCAGCGGTTCGTAGAATTCCCGCTTCACATACTCGTCGAGCCGCATCCCGGTGAGCGTCTCGACCACCTTCCCCATCGCCATCATGCCGATGTCCGAATACACGGTCGAGTCACCCGGCCGCGCAACGAGCGGGGAGGAGAATGCGGAATCAAGCGCGGCCGCGGAGTCCGAGGCCAGCTTCCAGAGCTGCCGGAACGGCGGAAGGCCGCCCCGGTGCGTGAGCAACTGCCGAATCGTAATGCCCGATTTCCCGCCGTGCGCAAATGCAGGCAGGAATTTCCCTACGGGATCGTCCAGCGAAAACCGCTCCTGGTCGTAAAGCTTCATCACCGCCACCGTCGTCGCAACGACCTTCGTCAGTGAGGCGAGATCGTACATCGTCCCGTTGTCCACCGAGCGGGCGTCGGCATCATACGTCTGCGCACCGAACGACCTGTTGTAGACCAGCAGTCCATTCCTGACGATCGCCACCTGCGCGCCGGGAAATGCTGAATCGGCAATAGCCTGTTCGACGATCTCCCCCACATGGTCAAGTGCTGCGGGGATGAACCCTGCCACCGCCGGGTCGTCACGGCGCAGCTGTGTCTGGGGGAGCTCTATGCCGGTCCCAAAGGGCATGGTGGAATCTATCGAGACCGGCAGTTTCCCCCGGACCGGAATCTCTCCAAAGAGCGCCTCAACCGCTGATTCCACCTGGCCTTCGCTGTCGCCGTACGTGCAGAGAATCGCCCGTGCAGAGGGAAGTCCGGTCGCGACATAGGGCGTACCGAAGAGACACGCAACCTGCGGTGTCCGTATATCCCGCAGCAGGTCGAAGAACCGCTGCAACTCATCCGGCAGTCCGATTCTGCCCGACGACGTTCGCACTTTGACAAACATGCCCACCAGCACCACGTCTGCCCTTCGTGCCGCATCGAGTGCCGCATCGATTTCGGGAGCTGTGCTCGACGGCATGAGGCGGATCGCCTCGACGTTGCCCGACCTCCGGCGAAGCTGTTGCATGAAATACTGGCCGTACTGCTCTGTCGTGAAGGCAGGTCCCGGCCGGTTGATCTCCGACCGGTTATCGTCCGTGTCGCCGACAAGGATCCCTGCGACGCGCCCTTTCCCGTTCGGGGCGAGTGGAACGAGGCCGCCGGTATTGCGGATCAGGGTAACGGCATCCCTGCAGATCTGCTTTGCCAGGGCACGATGCGCACGCGTGGCAACGGTTGTGTCGATCGCTTCGATGTCCACGAAGCGCTCTCTGTCGATGCCAAGCCACCGCTTCGTCTCGAGAATGCGGCGGACTGACGCATCCAGCCGACGCTCGGAGATCTCGCCGCTTCGCACGGCGCGAATAATCGTCTCAATCGCTCCGTCTTCATCGGGGGGGACGAGAAGCGCATCAATGCCGGCCTTGACAGCAAGCAGCGCGGCTTCGTCGGGCCGGAAGTGGCGCGTGATCGCCTGCATCCCCATCGCGTCGGTCACCACGAGGCCCTTGAATCCCATCGTCTCTCTAAGGAGCCCCTCAATCATCCCATGGGAAAGCGACGCGGGGAACCGGAGCGAATCGTACGCGGGAACCGCGAGATGCGACATCATGACCGACCGTGCGCCATTCTGGAGGGCGGTTCGGAACGGGCTGAGCTCTATGGAATCCAGGCGCTCCCGGGGGAGATCAACGATGGGGAGCTCCAGATGGGAGTCGCTGCCGGTATCGCCATGTCCCGGAAAATGCTTCGCCGTGGCGATGCAGCGTCCCTCGACGGTGCCACGGGTGAATGCGGCCACCATCGCACGCACGAGCGCGGGGTCGTCGCCAAAAGCACGCGTATTGATGACCGGATTGACCGGATTGGTGTTGATATCGGCGACCGGCGCATAGTTCTGATGGACTCCGATGGCGCGTGCCTCCTCCGCAATTACTCTTCCCATGCGGTATGCATACTCGCTCTGACGGGTAGCACCCACCGCCATCGCATCGGGGAACGAGGTCCCCCTCCGGACGCGCATGGAGATGCCCCGCTCGTAGTCGGCCCCCATCAGCAGGGGGATGCGCGCCAGACGCTGAAGCCGGTTTGCAAGGACCGCTGCTTCGTACACATCCCCCTGCGCCATAATGACCCCGCCGATGCGCCGGTCGACAACGAGCCGGGCAAGCCGTCGGAACGTGTCGCTGTCCAGACTCATGTAGTGCCCGTACGCCAGCACCATCACCATTTGCCCCGCTTTCTCTTCAAGCGACATTGAAGCGATGATGCTGTCAATTGCGCCCGGCGCATCCCAGCTCGACTCGGCCACCGCGAAACGCGCAGGCGATAGCGGCCCGCCACGCCCGTCGGGGATGCCGGAGGGGATTGTGCCGGTGCGGCACGCCATGGGAATCGTGATTGATACCAGAAGCAGCGGAGTAAGGAATCGCAATTGCATGGGAGATCAGGATGTGGTGACTTGAGTAAGAGCCATCAGCACTGCGCCGAACGCAGGCGGATGGAGCGCTTCACGAACCTCGGCGCTCGGGGTCGTTGCGGCGATCGCTTCCCGGAGGATTCGGGAATACACGGTGGTGTGGTCAATCAGCCCGCCGATGAACACAACGCCGGTCGGCCCCCCCGTATCGAACTGCCGGATGACCGCACCCACCTGATCCGCAAGCGGCGCCGCCGCGTCCCGCAGGATAGACAGTCCCACCGGGTCGTCGTTCCGGGCGGCATCCAGTACGAGCGGCGCAATGGCGGGGATGTCGAGACTACCACGGTAGACGGACGTAATCAGCGCCTCACGGGTGTTCAAGTTGAATCCCGCCGCCAGCAAATTGCGCAATGATCCTGCGCTCCCCCGGCCGTCGATCTCCTTCGTGAGGGCTTTGATGGCACGCAATCCAATGTCGTACCCGCTCCCTTCGTCGCCGAGCGTTCTCCCCCATCCGCCGACGCGCGTGATGCTCCCCGATGGCGTTTTGCCGATGACGATCGAACCGGTCCCGGCGATCACCACGACGCCCGGCCCACCTGCGAATGCCCCTTCGAGAGCGATTCTCGCATCCGTGTCAATGACAATGGGAATTGCGTGCCCTCCCTGCCGGGCGAGCAGGTCGTTGACCGCCCCCGCAAGCGCAGACCGTTCATGCTCCGCCCCGGCACCGGCAAGGCCGATCACTGCTCGTGTGACCGCAGCGGGGGCGCAGCCCGCTTCCCGGCAGCAGAGGAGTATGAGCTCAGCAAGATTCGCGGCAGCCGCCCGGATGCCGATGACGTTTTGGTTCGAGGGACCCACGACGCAGCGCGCGCGGACCGCTTTGTCTCCATCCGCGAGAAGGCCGAGTGATTTCGTGGCCCCACCATCGATGCCGAGGACGAGCGGGGTTTTGTCCATGTATGACGCAGGAGGTGAGTGAACGCGATGACGGCCCAATCGGAGACGTGGAGTACCGGGATTGCTTCAATCTATTGAAACCCGCGCTGACAATCAATAAACCGTGTTGCGATTCTCACTGCGGCTCTGTAGCTTGTAACGTCCTGACGCCTCACCTGTTCTGCCTCATGAGAATGCGATCATCGCTCGTCATCCCCGGAGCCCTTGTGCTCCTTGCTGGGTGTTCCTCGCCGGTGTACTATGTCCAGCCGAGGGAATGGCGGACGGCGGCGGCGATGGATTCTGTTATTTCCTTGTTTCGCCCCTTCCTTGCGGGGCACACCATTTTCATGGACCCCGGCCACGGCGGCGACGACCGGGCAAACCACGGCCCGGCGTATGACGCCATTGAGGCCGACGTGAACCTGCGGGTGGCGCTTGCGCTGCGTCCCCTGCTCATGCGTGCAGGGGCCAACGTTATCCTGTCACGCGACAAAGATACCACGATCGCACTGGCGGACCGCGCCCCCATGGCGACTCGATCGGGGGCCGAGATCTTCGTTTCTCTCCATCACAATGCGACAGGCAGCGGCGACAATATTACCAATTACTCGTCCGTCTATTACCACTCGCGTCCCGGCCTGACGACATTTCATCCCGCCAATCACGATCTCGCCCGCTACATCGAGCGCGACATGAGCTATGCCATGCGCAACCCGTCGCCTCCCTCCTCCCCCACATTCGACGGGACGCTCTCAGACTTCGACATCTATCCCAATAGCGGCTTTGCCGTGTTGCGCGCCGCAACGATGCCTGCAGTCCTGATCGAAGGATCGTTCTTCACGCACCCTCACGAAGAACAGCGCCTCTCGCTGGAGGAATTCAACAGGATCGAGGCCTGGGGAATCTTCGTCGGCCTCGGACGATATTTCCGAGCCGGAATCCCGCAGCTTGCGCTCCTTTCAGACACCATCCTTGCACCGCCGTGGGCACCGGCGTCGATCGGCGTTCTCGGACCGCTACCCATCGACACGACACGCATCGACGTAAGAATCGACGGCCGGGCTCTCCCGACATTGTACGACACGTGGGGAAGAACCATCACCGCAGCAGCGGACACCACGCTGACGAGCGGCGTGCATATGCTGACAGCGACCGTTCGTTACCCCGAAGGGAATTCGTCCTGGCCTTTCGTCCGCAACCTCGTGGTAATGCTGCCGCCCGAATCATTGTCCGTCGCCGTTCATCCCCCTTCGTTCCCGAGTGTCGGTGCGGGTTCGGTACGCATCGCGTGCAGGGTATTCGATCGGAACCGAATGCCGGTCGCCGACGGAGTGCCGGTTCGATTTGCATCGCCTTCGGGTCTCGATACAACGATCGGGACACTGCAGGGGTCGGCGTACATTCATCTCTCTGCACCGGCCGTGGGAGACTCCGTTACAATGACGGTCGCGTCCGGGACCCAGCTCCTCTCCATTCGTCGCGGCCGGAGCCGAGAAGGAGTCGTCTGGCGAGGCGGAACCGTACTCGCAGAGGACGATTCCCTGTCGCTCGCGGAGGTGAGCGTGTACGCCCTGGATTCGACGGGCATGGGGGTAGCATCTGACTCCACGATGGGCGACGGCCGGTACGGGGTGCTGCTCGACCCGGGGAGGGTGACACATCTTGCGTTCGACAAGCCGGGATTTTTCCGGGGGACAAAGACACGACCGTCGGCGAGCGACACGATCGCGATGCGTCCGGTGGCAGGGAGGGCGCTGTTCGGGAAAACCTACCTGGTCGACGCCCGCTATGGAGGCGTTGAACGCGGGGAGTCCGACAGCAGCGGATTGTGCGGGGCAGATGTCAATCTCGAAGTCGCGCTAAGGGTCGCGTCTCTCCTCCGCTGGGCCGGAGCGAGTCCGGTGCTGGTTCGGAGCTCAGACACGACGCTCTCCGAGGGCTCCAGAATCCGGTTTTCGACTCGCGTGTCCGGCCGCATGTATATCCGAATCGACGCCGCGGGAGCGGCAGGTGTCGCTTCATGCACCATCTTCCCCGGGCTCACCAATCGAAGGTTTGCCGGCTCCTTGCTTCGCGGGATACGAGAATCCGCCCGGCTCGATTCCGCCGGCATCGTGGATGTCAGGGACAGGTTTCACACGGATGTGGCGCAGGGGACGATCACGGTGATAATTCCTTCGCCGACAACGGGAGCCTACCGAGCCGGGTCGGCATCGTTCGAAGCAATTGCGCGAGGGATGTTCCAGGGCGTCGTGGAGGCGGAGGGGGGAAAGAGTGATGAGTAGGGGCAGAATACATTCTGCCCTAAGAGAAGATGAGAGAGAAGAGAGCGAATTGCCGATCAGAAATTGATGCACACAATTGCACAGGGACCATGGGGCTGAGTTGCGATGTCTAATGACACCATCGCGCCGCCGACATTGAATTCCATCAACTGCCCCCCTCCAACCCGCGCGTTTTCCCGCTCCGCCGCAAAGGGAGAATCGATCAGCGAATAGAAATACACCGCGGCCACGAACCCCACCGAAATCCACCCCGCGGGCTTGATCGAATCGTGCGTCTGTCCGATGTCGGCCGCAGCAACGCCCCCGATCCCCGCAACGAAGAGCCCTGTAAGCACAAGCCCCTTTACCGTCTCCCCCGCGTACACATGCCCCATCCCCGGAGCCAGGATGGAGATCGCCCCGGCAAGCTCCGGATTTTTCGACCCGGGACGCTGATCCGCAATCGCGATCGAATCTCCCCCCTGCCGCTTTCCGCCCTGCGTCTCCGCACTACCCGCCACCCCCGCACCAACGACGACCGCGAAGAGAAGCGTCACACAGGGAAGGCGGCGGGTGTTCATCGGACGAGCACCATCTTTGTCACCGCGGAAAAACGTGTACGCCCGTCGTCACCGACCGCCGACATGCGGAGAAGATAGACTCCGCTGCTCACGCCGCGGGCATCCCACGTCACTTTGAATTCTCCGGCGGGCTGATGACCCTGAACCAACGTGCTGACCTCTCGTCCCAGGAGATCATACACAATGAGTGATACGTTACCTGCTTGAGCCAGGGAATATCTTATGGAGGTCGAAGGGTTGAACGGATTCGGGTAATTTGCGTGCAGCGCATATACCAATGGGACCGACTGCGCCGGGTCATTCACTGAAACGACCACCGCCTGCGCAAGCTGCACCTGATCAAGGACGATGCGTCCCGTCGCTGTGCTCACGCCCGGCAGATACCGCATCTGAATCCCGTCGAATCGGAGCTCGCCTTCAAGGAGACGGTTCCCAACCCAAAACCCCACAGAATCATTCTCCATGTCCCATTCCAGCAACCGCCAGCCCACCCAATCAACTGTGTGCCACGGGCCAACTTCCTTGTTGGTTGGCGTTCCGCCGGGGAACGCGTCGACGCTGTCCTCCACGACGAACCGGATCTGGCTCTTGCCGCAATCCCCAAAGACAAACGCCTGCAGAACCGCTCCGCGTTTGACCCAATGTACGCTTTTTGCATACGACGCGCCGGCAGGAGGGAGCCAGAGGAGCCAGTCGGATGCGCCTCCCGACCATGCAAAGTTGAGCGCCCCGGCTCCCGGGTTGGAAACAACGGCAGGATACGCAGGAGTCGAAACGGGAGAAAACGTCGCGCTGTCGATCCCTGTCGTCCCGGTAGCTGCGCCTGGCTGCACCCACGCAAGGGGACCACTATTGAGTGAATCAAGATAGCTGATCGAGCGTTGGCCGGCTGCGACCGTGAAATCCCAGAGTATCGGCGCAGTCGTGGGAATCGCATTCCCCCCAAGATCCGTAACCCCACTCACCCGAACCCGGTAGCTCGTCCCCGGCGTGAGTCCGCTCGTCACATACATGTTCACCGCTCCTTTGCCGTTCGCTTCCGCATAGGCGAGCGTTCTCCCCTGCAGCGAGCCGCCGATCTTCTGCATGGCAAAGTTGGCCAGTGTCACCGTGGCAGGATTCAGGGGTTCGTCAAATGTAATTGTGACGCAGTGAGCGGACGAGGCTACCGTGGTTGCGGAGTCAGGATATTTCGTAACAACGATGGGGGCGAAAACGTCTTGCACCCTAGTCCTGAAATGGAGCAGATAGGGATCGCCGGGAATCCCATCGCCATTTCCATCGATGGCGGGCCCCCCCGAGCTGTGCGATGCGGTATCCACCGTAACGACGAAATCCACAGGCATCGGAAGCGGCACGGAAGGGGTAAACCGCAGCATGGTATTTGATGGATTCCACGTGAGGGACCCTCCGACATTCGGCAGGATCGAAAACCCCGCACGGACGGACGCCGTGTCCATCACGCGGGAGAAGTATAGATCAACAACGGCCTTCGGCGAAACCGCGGTGTCTCCTTCAACGGGGCTGGAGGTCACCACGGTCGGCGCCGCAAATGACTCGAGCGCCCGGTCGGCGAACAGGAGGCCGCCCGGAGTCACGGTCACCTGCACGGAATCGGGCCGGTACCCCGGAGTCTCGTAGCGCACCAGATAGCTGCCGGGCGGGAGACTGTCGAACATGAAGAACCCATTGTTGAAGAGATCGCCGCTGTACACGCGATCGACGGGTAGCAGCCGGACGCGGGAGAGGTTGATCGGGTTCCCCCCGGCAATATCCTTTTGAATCCCCGCGATGATCCCGAGCGAATCCGCGGGCACCTGAAGGTACTGCAGGAAGGAATTCCGCAGCGCATACGCCTCCATCTTCCGGTAGTCGTTGTTCATCAGCCGGCGTGTCTCCGGGAAGAAGTCGTGCATCGATCCCTCGGAGAGCTCGCCGGGCATCAGCAGGCCGCGCAGTACGCCCAGGCTGAATCCCCCGTTGGCACCCCCGTAAAATGTCCAGTCAAGATATGTGGTGTACGAATTCGTGCGGAGATAATTCTTGATGTTCGGGGACATGAACTGCGCGGAGATATCCCATGCCTCCTGCGTTTGCGGGACCCCGAGCCCGGGACCGGTGCTCGCAGCGGGATCGGTGAGGCTCCGCTTCTCGCGTACGAGCATGAGTGTGTAGTTAATGGAATTGTTGACGGGCAGACCCGTGGCGTTGCTGTGAATCGAATGAAACCAGTCTACTGCATTGGCGTTCGCAAACGCGACCCTCGCAGCGAGCGAGGGCTCATCGTCGTTTGGGTAATCGTTCGTCGTCCGCGTAAGCAACACGGTTGCCCCTTTGGCCTCCAGCAGGCCTTTGAGGAGGAGGGCTTTCTGGAAGTTGCTCTCCGATTCCCAGAAATCGATGCCGGGATCCGGGACGAGATGACGATCGTTGGCAGGGTTGTGACCCCCATGCCCCGGATCGATGCAGATCTTCAGGCCGGAGAGGTCCGTCCTCTGAGCAAAGGCAACAAGGGGAGCCATCAGGATCAGACACATCACAGGGAGTACAAGGCGTTGGTTCATCGTCCTTCCTCCCTGTAGCTGAGGGAATACACCACTCCATCCGGCGTGCTGCAGACGATGCGGTCCTCTGTCGGCGAGCAACGTGGGTATATCTCCAGGATTCCGGGCGTTGCTGTCAGCTGCACGGTCATTGCGCCGTCGACAGAGACGCAGTAGAGATCGGAGGAGAGCAGCCGGTGCCCGTCGTCTACGCCAGCCATATAGACGATCCACCGTCCGTCGCGGGTCCATACAGGAGCATCACGCTTCCCCAGACGGACCAGGACCCGCCCCTCGAAGTCGCAGATGATCGTTCCCACCGTCATGTCGTATGCGACAATGCGGGTCCGGTCCGGCGAGAGCGACGGCCAGATGTAGCTGCCGTTTCCGAGTGGGTCAAGGACCACCCTCGCGCCGTTCCGCTGCAGGATAATCTTCGTATTCTCGATGCCAAGCAGCCCGACATCGCCCGGCGGCACCGGAGGGACACCCTCGACGGCGGCCCCCGATGAAGCGTAGGCAACGCCGCTCGCCGTAAATTCCGGCACGGAGAGCGACTTCCCGCTCAAGACGATTTCTGCACTGTCGGTACGTAGGTCGTGCACTACCAGATTTTGCTGCACCGTGAGCCCTCGCTCACGAACTATGGTCCGGTACGCGATCTTCCTTCCGTCCGCAGAGACGCTAAAACCGTAGCCGGCCCCCTCTTCAGCAGTGATCTGGCGAAAACCACGATTCAAAAACCTGTATTCCCAGATCCCAGCATAACCCTGCGTGGTGACGTAGAGTTCGTTGCCGGATGGCGAAAACCGCTCTGCAAGCCAGGTGCCGGAGGCAAGCGGGAGAATCTCCGTGCTCACGACTGAGATCTGTGCGAAGGCAGGGACAGCGAGAAGGGCAAGGAAAAGATTGAGATTAAGATTGAGATTAAGGGGGAGGATCTGTCTGAGTGAAGTACGCATGGGACGTCGTTCGATGGCTTGTGAAGACAAATTCGTCACGGAGCGAATGCTCCGGGTACCTCTCAATATCCGAAATTCCGGGGAAAAACGCTGTGACGAAGGTAGGTCAGTCGCTCTTTTGCGACGGTGAGAATTTCCAGGCGGCGGGGAGCGCTTCCAGCCAGCCGGGCATGAAGGTTTGCACGACCTGCTCATGATCGACGGGTGTGGGAGTCATCGACCAGCGCTTCCCTGCGCTGACGACTGACAACGCGAATTGGGCGTGCTGCTTCGCCAGATGCTCAGTAAACGCAGCATTGATCGCCCCGCCTCCCGTGAGCAGCCAGTCTCGAAACGACTCATGCTGGCCGTACAACGCATCGAAGAGGAAGACATGGGTAACACGGTCCAACACCGGTCCGCGAGAGAGAGAGAATCCTGCCGGACGGTATCCGCCGCTATGGGCAGAGATGATCACACGTGCGATGCGGTCCGTCGTCACCACTTCCTCATGTTTCATGGTGGCCAAAACGTCCTCGACCATCCGCCGAAACCCTCCCTCGTCCTCCATCTTCCCTCCGAACGAATCCCTCGCCCGGTACGGCCCCTGCGGCAGGATCAGGAGTGCATTGACATTCTTCGCGATCATTGCCTGGGGGATCGCGTATTGCTCAAGTGTCTGCACGTTGTCGTTCATATGTCCGTGGAAATGGACGATCACGTTTGCTCCCTCGGGCGTTTCGTGAAATCCCTCCGGCACGAAGACGACAATCGAGCTGTCGGCATAATGAGGAAACCAGGGATACCGCGTACCATCTCCCCCAACGTAACCGTTCGTCCGCGCCGAATGCGGAAATGGAGCGACCGGCGACCGGAAGATCGCCCATCGCCCCCCTGGGAACTGCGTCCAGTCCACATCGGCAGTATTAACCCTTCCCCGCCCCTCGCCTGTCATTCCGGTGAAGTGGTTCCAAACCGCCCGCGCCACGCGCGCCCCGAGAAGGGTCGCGCTATTGTCGGCGTCCCAGAGATGATCGGGCGACTTGTCCACGAAGATCGCAATCGCAAATGTCGCGCGGTCCGAGAGAACGAGACCGACGTCGACCCTGACCTCATTGACGGACCCGGTTTTGTGCGCGACGCTGAGGAATTTGCATTCTCCTGCCGGGAGAAAGCGGGGGATCATGCTATTGTAAAATTGCTCTTTCAGGATCGCCATCATCTTGTCGCAGCCCGAGGAATCGACGAGCGTGCGGGGATGGAGTTGCTCCAGAAGGAGAACCATGTCCGCGGGTGTCGCAACGCCGAGGCCGAACCGCATCGCCTCCGGCGTTTTCTGCTTGGTCTCCCACGCAAAGACCCGGTTCAGCAATTTCGTATTGCGCATCCCATGCGCGGCGAGGAAGTCGTTGACGGCGCTCAACCGTGTCTCATGGGTCGGACCGAGCCGGTCCAGGACGAGGTTCGTGGCCGTGTTGTCACTCAGATCGATCATCAGCGTCACCGCGTCGGCAAGCGTGATTGATGCGCTGTCCCGCATGAACTGGAGGACACCCGACCCCGGTTTCTTGTCCTGCGCCGTCAGAGTGATGCGGGCTTCCGGATCGAGCTTTCCCTTTCCCACCAGATCGAAGTATGCCGCCATGATCGGGAGCTTGATCGCGCTCGCCGTGGGAAACCGCTCGTCGGCATTGTAGGCGATCGTCTCCCCTGTCGCCAGGTTCTTCGCCGCCACGCCCAGCCGCCCCCCATACCGCGCATTGAGCTCGCGGATGTCGTCGAGGATGCCGGCGGATGCACGCGAAACAGACAGGAGCAC
>JBFLYO010000045.1:0-22820 GCA_040756745.1 Bacteroidota bacterium | reverse complement strand
GATGGACTGCACGCGCGTTTCGTGGGGGTAGAACAGCTTGCGCGCCTGTTTGCGCTCGGCGAGGTGGACGTCCTTGTCACGCCGTTCGGCTCTGCGTTCCCAAAGCAGGCGTGGAGCGAAATCGAGCATTACCTCGCCCACGGCGGAAATTGGGTCAACCTTGGCGGTGCGCCACTCGCGTTGCCGGCGCGGAGGGAAGGGGACCGGTGGCATGCAGAAGTCCGCCAGACGGCCTATCATAAGCGCCTTGGCATCACGCAGAGTTTCTCTATTATAAAGGAACCATCCTCCCAGCTCTTCGATGCCGCCCCAGATCTACAAGGTCTTGCCGGGGGCCTTAGTGTATCGCGGGCGTTTGCACTGTATGTGCGACTGACGACAGGGAAGGACTTTCCAAAGGAGGACGGATCCACCGGACCTCGCGATGCCCTCATGCGTTCTTTGGTGTATGAAATGCGAGAAGGTTGGCCTGTCTGCGCGCCTGTCGTGAGCATCGACCGGCTGCGCGGAAGGTACGCCGGCGGGCGCTGGGTGTTTGCAGCGTTTCAAGGCAGCATGAGTCCCGCGGCGATCCGGACTCTCGTCAGTTTTGCTGCCGAGCGCGCATACGAATTCACCGTCCGGACGTCATATGCCCGATACCGGCCGGGCGAAAGCATCTCTTGTTCCGCCATAGTGACCCGTCCCAAGAGCGTGGGTCAGAGTAGCATCCGCGGCGAATGCAGGATCACAGTAACGGACGAGTCAGGCAAACCGGTCGGCTTTACAACCTTTGATGTCCGTGAGAGAGATGGCGCCTTTGTTGGTCGGGGGCCGCTCTCTGTCAAGTCTGCGGGAAAGGAGGGAGCATCGTTCTACCGTCTGACGGCCCGCTGCAGGATGCGCGGCGGATTTCCTGAGACGGAAAAGACCCTGACCGCCGAATCGGGGTTCTGGATCGCTTCAGACGACGCGGTCCGTGGCGGCGATCGGATTACAAATGACGGGAGATACCTTCGTCGCGCGGATGCACCCTACCCGGTGACCGGGACCACGTACATGGCATCCGACGTCCACAGGAAATTTCTGCTCGAACCGAATCCGCTGGCGTGGGAGAACGATTTTGAGGAGATGGAGGAGGTGGGGGTCAATCTTGTTCGCACAGGGATCTGGACCGGCTGGAGTCTCCATACGAACCGGACCGGCAAACCGCACGAGGCCGTCCTCCGTGCGTTCGACGCATACATGCTGTCCGCGACCCGCCGGCGTATCCCGGTTATATTCACTTTCTTCGCATTCCTGCCGGAGACATGGGGAGGGGAGAACCCGTATCTCGACCCACGCTCCGTTGCAGCTCAAAAGGAATTCGTGGGCGCATTTGCAAAACGCTTTGGTGCCGTCGATGATATCATCTGGGATCTTATCAACGAACCCTCCTTCTGTTCCCCGAAACATCTCTGGCACTGTCGTCCTAACTATGACAGATACGAGCAGGAGGCCTGGCGGTCATGGCTTCGCCTTCGGTATCCTGTTGCAAACGACAAGGAACGTCGGAAGAGACTCCAGGAAATGTGGCTTGGAGCGGCAGATGAGCCGGAGAGTCTGCCGGCGTTGCGGGACTTCGATGACACGAACATCTTCTACAACCGCCGGCCCAACAAGTCTCTCGACTACAGGCTCTTCGCCCAGGAGATGTTCACCGGCTGGGTTCGAGAGATGACCTCGGCCATCAGAGCGAACGGAAACCCTCAGCAGATCATCACCGTCGGCCAGGACGAGGGGGGGACCGCAGACCGCCCGGCACCGCTGTTCCATGCCGGCGCCGTGGGGATGACAAGCATCCATACCTGGTGGGCGAATGACGATCTCCTGTGGGATGGTGTCGTTACCGGTTCGCCGGCCACTCCAAATCTGATCGAAGAGACCGGAGTGATGTTCTACGAGAAGCTGGGCGGGAGCGCGTGGCGGACCGAGGAGGAGGCGGCCCGGCTCCTCGAGCGGAAGCTGGTCCTCGCATTTGCCTCGGGGGGCGCGGGGTACGTGCAGTGGATCTGGAACACGAACCCGTACATGGATTCGGAAAACGAGGCGGCGATCGGCCTCCGTCGGGCTGACGGATCAGTCAAGCCGGAGTTCTTTTCGTTTGTGTCGATTTCCCGGTGGTTCGGCAACATCGCGAAATTCATGACAGATCCTGAACCCGATCCGGTGGTACTCGTCGTGCCGCAGTCCTCACTGCTCAGCGTCCGGAACCAGGCCATCGCCGCAACCCGTGCCGCGGTCCGTGCGCTTGCGTACCGGTGCGGCATTGGGATACAGGCCGTTGGGGAGTACCAGCTCTCCGATTGGAAGGGGAGTGCAAAGTTGATGATTCTGCCTTCTCCATTGGTAATTAGCCGCAAGGCCTGGGATCTTCTCCTTCGACATGTTGAAGAGGGGTCGACGCTCGTCGTGACCGGGGCCTTCGACGGCGATGAGCACTGGCTGCCGACGGGGAGGATGGAGAAGCTTGGGCTGTCGTCGGAGACTGAGCCGGTCGCGCAAGAGGAGATGGTCGAGATCGACGGCGTGACGTGCCGGGTCAGTTTCAGAGGGGAGAAGATGCAAAAGGTGCTCAAGACGGGGGGAGGGGGGGATGCTACGGGGATAAAAACGCTGACGTGGGGGAGGGGGAGAATTATTTGGTCGCCTGTACCCATTGAACTGAGCGACGAGACTGATCCGCTGGTGCGGTTTTACTCAATGGCGTTGCGGGAATCCGGGGTCGAGCCAACATTCAGATTGGCGGGAGATGACCCCTCTCCGTTGCTCGTGAGATCGCTCGTCTTTGAAGGGGCGGTCCTCTATCTGCTTGTAAATGAGTCGGGAGCAGATTGCGCTGCCAGATTCAAGCATCGCGAGACGGGGCTTGAAGTAATGGCGCGGGTACCTGGAGGCCGTGTATCGATGGTGCTGGTCAGCCGCACAGATCAGTCCGAAATCGCGCGCTGGCCTGCATAACGGAACTGGATTTCCTGCTCCACCGGCGCCCATTTGACCCAAATTGACAGATTTTGTATACTATGCAGGTATCCCCTTTCAGTTGAGGTGCGCTATGCCCAAACTCTACGTTTCCAACAGGGACGAATCGGCACGGCTGTTCAAGAGCGACTTTCTCGAGTTCTTCACGCATGTCCATTGGACCGTGCCGATTATCCTCTATCTCCCCGTCGTCTCCTACTTCGTGTATGATGCCATTACGGGGGGGGAGACCGCTGCGTGGGTTCTTCTGTACACGTTTGCGGGCGGGCTCTTTGTATGGACGCTGACCGAGTATCTGCTCCACCGGTTCGTCTTCCACTACGAACCGAAATCGAACTGGGGGAAGAAGATGCACTTCATGATGCACGGTGTGCATCATGACTATCCGAACGATACGACGCGGCTCGTGATGCCGCCGTCGGTGAGTATCCCGCTGGCGCTCCTCTTCTACGGGTTCTACATGCTGATCATCCCTGCGCCGTACGTCGGAATCTTCTTCGCGGGATTCATCTTTGGATACATCTGCTACGACGAGATCCATTACGCCACGCACCACGCGCCGATGAAGGGGAAAGTTGCGCTCTGGGTGAAACACCACCACGTCCGCCATCATTACCTCGACAACGGCCGCGGCTACGGCGTCAGCTCGCCGTTGTGGGATTACGTGTTCGGGACGATGTATCTGCCGGAGGAGAAGGTGGCGATGGAGACGAAGGAGGGGTGAGTTCTATAGTTTGATAAAGATCTTCTTTGCATACAGCACCCACATGATCCCCAGGTGCCCCACCACAAACAGCACCGCCCACACCAATGACGCATTGATCGGCGAGAGCAGCGCAAGAAGATAATTGTCGTAGACATACGTAATCAGTGACACCGACGTGCCCGGGGCGGTCGATACCTGGATGATCCAGCAGAGTGTCTCGGTAATCCACGCAATAATATAGAGCGCGATTGCGTTCAGGCCGAACACAACGAACGGCCTCGTCCACCAGGTGATCCTCCGCGCATCCACCAGCCAGTAGATCGTCCCGAAGAACAGCAGCGCCATCCCTGCCGTGTACAGCACGTAACTCCCCGTCCAGAGCGCCTTGTTGATCGGGAACCAGATGTCCCAGATGATTCCTGCTAGCGTGGTCAGCGTTCCCGCCACGAAGATCCAGGCGGTCTTCGTGGAGATATCGTGCGTCGTCCGGAGCCAGTGGCCAAGGAGCAGGCCCGCGATCCCGGTCCCGATGGCCGGAAGCGTCGAGAGCAACCCCTCGGGATCCCACGTCTTCGTTACGCTCCAGAGGTGTCCGCTGAAGAGCGCCCTATCGATGTATGCCCCGAGGTTGGTCTCCGGCTCAAGACTCGCATGCCCGACCCCCGGTACCGGGATCAGAGTCATCAATCCCCAGTAGAGAAGCAGCGCACCTGCTCCCACCGAGATCTGCGTCTTGATGTTCGTCTTCAGGAATAATAGCGACGAGAAAAAATACACGATGGCGATTCGCTGGAGCACGCCGGGGATGCGCAGCTCGCTCATATGGTAGAGCGGGAAGCCGTTCAACGCAACTCCGATCGCAAAGATCGCTGCGGCCCGAAATGCAATCTTCCTCATCAGCTTCCCCATGTCGTCCCCCCGCTCCTTTCGCTTCGAGAGGGAGAGCGTAATCGCGACGCCGACGATGAACAGGAAGAAGGGGAACACCAAGTCGGTAGGTGTGCATCCGTTCCAGGCCGAATGGCGCAGGGCGGGGTAGACGTGATCCCAAGTGCCGGGATTGTTCACCAGCACCATGCCGGCGATGGTCATGCCGCGGAAAACGTCGAGCGAGAGCAATCGTGCTGGAGGAGTGTCGGTCATTGCAGTGCCTTTCAGTGGGGGGGATTGAGGCCCGGAACGCTCAAATATAGGAGTTCCGCCACTGCAATCAAGGCCAGCAACTCCACTTTCATTTCAGCGGAGTTTTTCGTACGTTGGCGCCATCCATACGTCCCTTCCCAGCAGCCACAATGCGCCTCCGGGTTCTCGGAAGCTCCAGCGCGGGTAACGCGACCCTGGTCTGGAACAACCACGACGCTCTCCTCATCGACTGCGGCTTCGCTCCCCGCTACCTCACCGCCACGCTTGAGATGCTCGATTGTGATCATCCTCCCATCGCTGGTCTGCTGTTGACACACGCGCACGGCGACCATGTGCACGACAGGTCCGCTGCACTCCTGGTCAATAACCGTATCCCGATCTTCATCCGCCACGAACTGAAGGGAGCCCTGAAGTCGATGTATCCGTCCCTCGACCGGGCGGACCGCCTCGGGATGTTGCGGACGTTCGACGGCACGGGGGTGAGCATCGCGAGCTTCGAGGTGGAGGCATTCCCGGTGCCCCATGACTCGCCCGGAGGGTGCTTCGGCTTCACGATCGCGCACGGGTCGGGGACGCAACGCAGGAAGATGACGCTTGCAACCGACCTTGGCTTTCAGGAGGAGGGTCTTGCCGCGCAATTCAAGGACTCTCACGCCGTCGTCCTCGAATCGAACCACGACGTCGACATGCTCGAACGTTCAGGGCGGCCTGAGTGGCTGAAAAAGCGGATCCGTGAGATCGGTCACCTCTCGAACGAACAGTGTGCCGGGCTGGTGACCCAGATCGTCCGCGAGAGCTCGCATCCGCCGAAGGCATTCGTGGTGGCGCATATCAGTCAGCAGTGCAATACGAACGAACTCGCGGTCCGTACGACAGCCGAAGCCCTCCGGCGTGAGGGCCATGCGTCGGTCCGCGTCGAACAATCCTTCCGGGCCTCCCCCTCCGCCATCGTTGAGTTCTGAAGAGACATTCGTCGCTTCCAGCCCCGGCCGGATCTGCCTGTTCGGTGAGCACCAGGATTATCTTGGTCTGCCCGTCGTGCCCTGTGCCATTTCCCTCCGGGTAAAAATCAGGGCGCGGCGCAGGAACGACCTGAAAATCCACGTCTCGCTTCCGGACATTGGGCAGGAAGAACACTTTGGTCTGAGAGCCCGCATTCCGTATCGGAAGGAGCGCGACTATTTTCGCAGCGGCGTGAACGTGATGCGCCGGGCCGGGTTCAGGTTTTCGCGGGGGCTTGATTGCACCGTCCATGGCACGATCCCGATCAACACCGGTACCGCGAGTTCTTCGGCGCTTGTTGTCTCGTGGATAGCGCTGCTCGCATTTGTGTCGGACGTGCATCGACAGCTGAGCCCGGGCGAATGCGCCCGATTCGCTCATGAAGCGGAGGTACTCGAGTTCCGCGAACCAGGGGGGATGATGGACCACCTGGCCGCGGCATTCGGCGGGGTTCTCACCGTCGATTTCACCGGAGGGGTCAGTGTTCGGCAACAGCGCACCGACCTGGGGGCGTTCGTGCTCGGTGACTCCGGAGAGCCGAAAGACACAAAGGGGATCCTCTCACGTGTCAAGGAAGGTGTCCTCGAGATTCTCCGTACGCTCACAAAGGAGAACGCAGGGTTCTCCCTTTCAGCTGTCACCGGTGAGGAGGTGGAACAGCGTGGCAGTTTGCTCCCCCCCGGGGAGCGTGCGCTCCTTGCTGGCACGGTGAGAAACCGCGACATCACCAGGGAGGCGAGCGCCCTTCTTGATGCGACGGAGCTCGATCGCCGCCGGCTCGGGGAACTCCTCAATGAACACCAGGCGGTGCTGCGGGATGTCCTGAAAATCTCGACGCCGAAGATCGATGGCATGATTGAAGCCGCGCGTCACGCTGGAGCGTACGGTGCGAAGATCAACGGGTCGGGCGGAGGGGGGTGTATGTTCGCGTACGCTCCTGAACTTCCGGAACGCGTCGCGGAAGCGATTGCGTCAGCCGGAGGCAAACCGTACATCGTCTCCGTCGGTGATGGGACGCGCGCTGCAACAGGAACTGATCTCTGAATGCAACCGAACATCGTCATTCTAGCCGCCGGTATTGCTTCGCGAATGCGCACGCCCCGCCGGACGCCGGCCGGGACGGATGCGCGGCTTCTCCGGGAAGCTGAGGAGAAGACAAAATCCATGATCGGCGTCGGCATGGGAGGACGGCCGTTCCTTGACTATCTCATCTACAACGTGCGCGAGGCGGGTTATACCGATGTTGTCCTTGTGGTGGGGGAGGAGAGTGCGGCAATGCGAGCGCACTATGGGGAGCGCGAGAGGGGGAATCCCTATCACGGAGTGACAATCTCATACGCCGTCCAGCGCATACCCGGCGGTCGCACAAAGCCGCTCGGCACGGCGGACGCGGTCCTCTGTGCGATGATGTCGCGGCCTGACTGGGCAGAGACGCAGTTCACGGTCTGCAACAGCGACAATCTGTACTCGATCAACGCGCTCCGCCTGATGCGGGAGACAGCCGCACCGTGCGCCCTGATCGATTACGACCGCGACGCGCTGGGATTTGAGCCATCGCGCATCGAGAAATTTGCGGTCCTTCAGACCGATTCGGAAGGGTATCTCACGGGCATCATCGAGAAGCCATCTCCCGACGAAATCGCCCGGCTCCGCGGCCCGTCGGGACGGATCGGCGTAAGTATGAACATCTTCCGGTTTGCCTATGACCTGATGCTGCAACCGCTGAAGGAGACGCCACTTCATCCTGTGCGACTCGAAAAGGAGATCCCGGCCGCTCTCATGCTGCTCATCGCCCGCCATCCCCGGTCGGTGTTGACGATACCGCTGGCGGAACGAGTGCCTGATCTGACGAGCAAGGAGGACATTGCTGAGGTGCAAAGGTTCCTCGCGAGGAATTATCCGGGGTTTGAGCTGTAGGGCGAGTGAGGTTAAGGGGTGGAGCAGGTTAAGGTGAAGGGAGACCCCCGTCATTGCGAGCCCCGACGTCTGTTGTCGGGGCGAAGCAATCCATTCTTAGCCAGTGATATATTGCTTCGCAAAGAGCGCTCGCAATGACCAGTCGCTCTCTTGACCTGAACCTCAACCTTAACCTTAACCTCAACCTCAACCTCAACCTTAACCTTCCCCTTGACAAAGTGCTTTTTTCTCCGAATTTTGAATCATCATGCCCGTTCACCGGAGCCCCTGCGGGGCTTCCCCCTTGCTCTTCACACCGCTGACTTCCTGGATGCCCATGCAGGTACGCTCGTTGCTTTCCCTCATTTTGCTCCTGGTCGCTGTTACCACTCTCGGACAGGCGCAGCTGTCGCGAACGTTTTCAGTCATTCCGAAGCCGCAGCAGATCAATCCCGGCCACGGCGTTTTCCTGATCGATCGCCATACGACGATATATGTGGCGAAGGATGCAGCGGCCTATTCGGACGTGGCAGGGTTCTTTGCAGATGAGCTTCGGCGATCGACGGCGCTCCCCTTGCCGGTCATGAGTGAAGGAGACAGCGTTGTCACGCACAATGTCATCGTCTTCTCGTTACTCGCTCCGGCACGCTCTCCGGGACCGGAAGGATACCAGCTCACCGTTACACCCGACGCGATCCGCATAGCCGCCGAAGCGCCGGCGGGGGTCTTCTACGCCTGCCAGACGCTGTTTCAGCTGCTTCCGGTTGAGTTTGACTATGGCTCTGCAGTGTACGGGGTCCGTTGGGGAATCCCTGCCGTCGCGATCACCGATGCGCCGCGCTTCCCATGGCGCGGCATGCACCTCGATGTCGGCAGGCATTTTGCTCCGAAGCAGTTTGTGTTGAAGTATATCGATCTCATCTCCCGCTACAAGTTCAACACGTTCCACTGGCACCTGACGGAAGACCAGGGATGGCGCATCGAGATCAAGAAATACCCGCGGCTCACGGACGTTGCGTCATGGCGCAAGGAGACCCTCGGCGACGGCATCCCGCACGGAGGGTTCTACACGCAGGATGAGATCAGAGAAGTGGTGAACTACGCCGCCAGGCGATTCGTGACCGTCGTCCCGGAGATCGAAATGCCTGGCCACTCAACGGCTGCCCTCGCCGCATACCCCGAGCTCTCCTGTACGGGAGGACCATTCCAGGTGCAGACAAACTGGGGTGTGTTCGAGGACGTCTATTGCGCCGGGAATGAACGGACATTCGAGTTCCTCCAGGACGTGCTCACGGAGGTCATGGACCTCTTCCCCTCGACGTTCATCCACATCGGCGGCGACGAGTGTCCAAAGGCCCGCTGGAAAGTATGCCCGAAATGCCAGGCGCGCATCAAGGCCGAAGGACTCAAGGACGAGCATGAACTGCAGAGCTACTTCGTCAAGCGCATCGAGAAATTCCTTTCGTCCCACGGCAGGCGGCTCGTCGGCTGGGACGAGATCCTTGAAGGGGGGCTTGCACCGAATGCCACGGTAATGTCGTGGCGGGGAGTGCAGGGGGGGATCGACGCGGCAAAGGGGGGGCATGACGTGGTGATGACGCCGACGTCCCACTGCTACTTCGATTACACGCAGGCCC
This sequence comes from Bacteroidota bacterium, assembly GCA_040756745.1. Lineage (GTDB taxonomy): Bacteria > Bacteroidota > Ignavibacteria > UBA10030 > UBA6906 > JBFLYO01. Next base: position 13,436 of record JBFLYO010000045.1, on the reverse strand, counting down.
TGAGCGGTGAGGCAATCCCGATCGGATCGCCGCTCACGCTGGAGACTGTGTACTCCTATGAGCCGGTGCCTCCGGAACTTTCCGCAACGGAAGCGCATCACGTGCTGGGCGCACAGGGAAATGTCTGGAGGGAATTCATGCCGGACTCGAGGCGGGTTGAGTACATGGCCTTTCCGCGTGCCTGCGCATTGAGCGAAGTCGTCTGGTCCCCCGCGGCTTCAAAGGACTTTACCGATTTTTCCACCAGGATGGCTGTTCACTGTGAGCGCCTCCTGCGCCGGGGCGTGAATGTCCGGGTTCCTTCACCGACGGGCTTCGAGGGACCCCGGGCGTTCTTCCGGGACACGTCGTTTGCCATCGTGAGCCCGTTCCCGGGTGCTGTCGTGCGATACACTACGGACGGAAGCGAGCCAACGTCCGCATCTCCCCTCGCGGTGAGATCCGTGCGTGCGCGCAAGGGGCTCGTCCTCAAGGCGAGAGCATTTCTCCCGGGAGGGGGGATGAGTCCAGTGGCGACGGGCTATCTGAGCCGGGTAAACCGCGCTCTGAACGGTCTCTCGTATACGCTCGTTCACGCGGTGCCTGACAATCTCGGTGACATTGATCGGCTTCCCGTCGCGGCACGCGGTACCACCACAGGCCTCGGACTTGGAGGGATTCCCCTTGAGAAGGACAGTCTTACCGTGGTCTTCGAGGGCCGGTTCGTTGCTGAGCGGACCGGCGTGTACACATTCTTCGTCTCGGCATACAGGAAGGCGTTCCTCTCGATCGACGGCACTCCGGTTGCGAGCGACACCGCCGCGCGGTGGTGGGAGCCGGCGTCCGGAAAGATACTGCTCGCGAAAGGTGCGCATCCGCTGCGCCTGACGTACATGAGAGTCAACCGCTGGGCCGGACTCAACGTGCAGGTGGAAGGTCCAGGCATGGAACGGCAGCTCGTTCCAGGAGGAATGCTCAGGAAGAAATAGGCACACACTGTTTGGCAGTCCGCAGGAAACACAGCAGCATCCAGTATCACATCCCAGAGGCACGGCATGGCAACGATCAATCTTGGGCTCGTGGATTGGCTCGTCCTTGCAATCTACTTCACATTCATTCTCGGGCTCGGTTACTATCTCAAACGGTACACCCGCAGCCAGGACGATTATTTTCTGGCGGGGCGGAAGAACAGTGCCTGGGTGGCCGGCATCGCGTTTCTCTCGGCGAACCTCGGAGCGCTGGAACTGCTCGGCATGACGGGGAACACGTACAAGTACGGCATGTATGTGGCGCACTTCTACTGGGTGGGTGCAATTCCGGCGATGCTCTTCCTGGGGCTCTACATGATGCCGTTCTACTACAGCAGCAGGATCCATTCAGTCCCCGGTTACCTGAAGCTGCGGTTCGACGAGCGGACTCGGGTGCTCAACGGGATTGCGTTCGGCGTGATGACGCTGCTCGTCTCCGGGATTAACCTCTATGCCATGGCGCTCGTGCTCCGCACATTCCTCGGCTGGGATTGGGATGTCAGCATGTGGGTATCGGCCGCCACCGTTGCCTTCTATGTTACCCTGTCCGGTCTCATGTCTGCGATCTTTACCGAGATCATTCAGTTCTTCCTCATCTGGTTCGGCCTCTTCCTCGTTACGATCCTCGGCCTCGTGGAAGTCGGCGGGGTCGCCGAGGTGTTTCAGAATATCCCTGCCTCGTTCAGCACGCTCTGGTCCACTTCCTCCGACCCGGCGCAGAACGGAATGGCGATCACCTGGGCGGGCATCGTGCTCGGTCTCGGGTTCGTCCTCTCGTTCGGATACTGGACGACCGACTTCCTGGTGGTCCAGCGGGCGTTCTCCGCGAAGAATCTCCGGGCCGCCCGCATGACCCCCATCATCGCCTCGTTCCCGAAGATGGCTGTCCCGGTGATCGTGGTCCTGACCGGGCTTATCGCAATCATCCTCGCGGGCCGCGCCGGGAGTGGGTTTGCGCTTCTGCAGGACGGCGGCCAGGTGAACTATGACTCAACGCTTCCCCTGCTCATCATGCGGTACTATCCGCACGGCTTGATCGGTCTGGGAGTCTCGGCCCTGCTGGCGGGGTTCATGGCGGGGCAGGCGGGGAATATCAGCGCGTTCAATACGGTCTGGACATACGACATTTACCGGGCCCTCTTCAAGAAGGATGCGAGCGACCAGCACCTGATCCACGTGGGAAGAATCTCGACTGTGGTCGGGGTTGTGCTGAGCGTCGGGACGGCGTACTGGGCGAAGGGATTTCCGAGCATCATGGACTACATGCAGGCGATCTTCTCATGGGTGAACGCTCCGCTCTTTGCCACGATGCTCCTCGGCATGTTCGTCGTGTGGATTACGCCGGCCGGGGCATTCTGGGGACTTCTCGCGGGGATGGGCACCTCGATCCTGATGTTTCTGGCTGTGAAGTTCCAGTGGATCGATCCGTCGGTGATAACAATGTCCTCGGTGGGCAGCGACATGGCCGCCAACTTCTGGCGGGCATGGTGGGCGTGGCTTGTCTGCTTCGGTGCCACGATTATCATCAGTCTGTTTACGAAGAAGAAGCCGCGGGAGGAGCTTGTGGGATTGGTGAAGGGATTAACGCCGTCGGCCGCTGAGACCCACCTGTCGTTCGTGAAGCGGCCGGAATTCTACGCCGTGCTGTCGGTGATCGTCCTGATCATATTGAATATTTACTTCTGGTGAGAGGACTTCTGCATGAAACCGATCTGGTATTTTGTCGGCCTCTTTCTTCTCGTTACCGGCGCGATTGTGACGGCGGCGGGGATCTATGACCTGGTGTCGCCGCCGGCGCAGAAGACCGTACTCGCCGAGCTCCATCCTGGCATCTGGTGGGGAGGAGTGATGCTGGTGTCGGGGGCGGTGTTCCTGCTGTTCAACAGGAAGAAAGTCGTCGAGTAGCCCGTTACAGGACCAGGCGGAAGCCCGCAGAGACCGACACTTGTGAGGCGGTGTTTGTGGCGATGGCGGACTGTCCCAGGACCGCAGCAGGATCTACCCTGTTGGCACTATTGGAGAACGCGCTGTAGCTTCCCCCCAGATCCACCCAGAGGTCGCCGCCGAGAGCGATGAGCAGTCCGGCGTCGAGGCTCGTGGCAGGCTCCGTCCAGGACCGGGTGACCGACGCCAGGCTCGTTGTCGTTCCCCCGGTTGTCTGGGTTCCCGCCATCGACCAACGGAGGAAGTACGCACCTCCCATGATGCCGATGTACGGGCGCACGGCGGAGCCGTCGAGGATCAGCCGCGCGCCGAGCATCACGGGAACCGACTGAAAGGGCCCGCGCACGGCGTACCCCTGAGCCAGTCCCTCGCCGGCCATTGCCGCATTGATCCTGTCGCTGTCGAACCTCCAGCGCATGAAGCCCGACGTGAAAACGAGCCCGACGTTTTCGTTCAGGTCGAACTGAACCGATCCTGCGATCCGGTACCCGATGCCGACGAGTCGTTCGAGGCCGCGGAGGGGGAACGACGGCCCGCCGGACGCGATGATCTCTACGTCGTTTCCGGCATGAAGAGCGGGCGCGAAGAGGCAAACCATGGTCACTGCAGCAGCAGAATTGCGCATCGGGGCTTCCGGTGATTAGGCAGGACGTCAGCATTATCGCGGAATTTCTCCCAATCTGCAACGAAATTCCTCCCGATTGTTGCATGAACCATTGAAGGACCGGCTTGATAATCTCACTGGATCACAATATATTACAAATATATCATTGCCTATCACTCTCTTCTCTCTACTCTCTTCTCTCATCTCTCATTGAGACGCTCATGAGCGCTCCCTGGACCGGCGTCTTCACCGCTCTCACAACAAAGTTCAAAGAGGACGGCTCCCTTGACCTGGCAGCCATGGAGAGCCACATTGAACGCCAGATTCTCGCCGGGGTGGACGGGATCGTTGTGCTGGGATCGCTCGGTGAGAACGGGGCGCTGAGGGCGGATGAAAAGCAGGAGGTTGTCCGCATGGGCGCTTCTGCGTGCGGAGGCAGAGTGCCCTTCCTGAGCGCGGTTGCGGAGACGAGTACGGCTGCGGCCTGTGAGTTTGTCAGGGCGGCGACGCGGAACGGTGCCGAGGGATTCATGCTCCTCCCGGGAATGCAGTACGCAGCCGACGCACGCGAAACGGAGCATCATCTTCGGGCGGTGGCAAATGCCTCGGAGCGTCCGATCATGCTGTACAACAACCCGGTTGCCTACTCCGTCGATGTCACCCCGGAGCTCTTTGCCAAGCTTGCAGTCGAACCGAAGTTCATCGCCATTAAGGAATCGTCAGACAACGTACGCAGGATTACCGACATCAGGAATCTGGTCGGTGACCGCTATGCGATCTTTACGGGCGTGGACGACCTTGCCTTCGAGAGCCTGCTGATGGGAGCCGTCGGCTGGGTGGCGGGGCTTGTCTGCGCATTCCCGCGCGAGGCGGTTGTGCTCCACCGTTTGATCGTTGCCCGCAGGATTGACGAAGCCCTCGTCCTCTACCGGTGGTTCACGCCTCTGCTCCACCTGGACGTCTCAACGAAGTTCGTGCAGAATATCAAGCTTGCGGAGGCAATGGAGGAGGGCGGGAACGACCGTGTGCGGCCCCCACGGCTGCCGCTGGCGGGGGAGGAACGCGCACAGGTGGAGCGCACGATCAGGCGTGCCCTCGAGACCAGACCGAAGCTCCCGGAGGTGGGACCATGACTGACAGGGCAGACGAACTGCATCGGTTGTTCATCGGCGGCGAGTGGGTGCAGGGGGCGGCGGCGCTCTCGGATGCGAATCCCTCCAATCTCGCCGAGCCCGTCGGGCAGTATGCACAGGGAGACGCGAGCCACATTGCTGCGGCTGTGGATGCCGCCGTCAGCGCCGCACCGGTCTGGCGGGCCAGCACGCCGCAGCAGCGGTTTGACGTGCTGGATTTTGTCGGATCGGAAATCCTCCGACGCCGTGAGGAACTGGGCCGGCTCCTCGCTCGCGAGGAGGGGAAGGTGCTGCCCGAAGCCGTAGCCGAGGTCACGCGGGCAGGGTACATCTTCAAGTTCTTTGCCGGCGAGGCGCTGCGCGCCGGAGGCGAACACATCCCGTCGGTCCGACCCGGGATCATGGTCGATACCATGCGCGAGCCGCTGGGCGTCGTGGGACTGATCACGCCGTGGAATTTCCCCATCGCGATTCCCGCCTGGAAGACCGCACCCGCCCTGGCATTCGGCAACACGGTCGTCCTGAAACCTGCGGAGATCGTCCCGGGCTGCGCATGGGCGCTTGCCGAGATCATCTCGCGTTCGGGCCTTCCCTCCGGTGTCTTCAATCTGGTGATGGGGAAGGGGAGCGTGCTCGGTGACGCATTGACGTCACATCCCTCGGTCGCCGGCATCAGTTTCACAGGATCTGCAGCGGTCGGGGCGACCGTTGCCTCCCGCTCCGCCGCGCGGCTGGCACGCGTCCAGCTTGAGATGGGAGGAAAGAACCCTCTCGTGATCATCGACGATGCCGATGTTGCCGTTGCGGTCAATGCCGCAGTCAACGGCGCCTACTTTTCCACCGGCCAGCGCTGCACTGCCTCCAGTCGGTTCATCGTCACGGCAGGCATTCACGACCGGTTCATTGCTGCAATGGTTGAGCGGCTTCGTTCCCTGAAGGTTGATGACGCGCTCGCGCCCGGGACCGATATCGGGCCGGTCGTCGACCCGTCACAGCTGGAGAAGGACATGAGCTACATCGACATCGGTCGTCACGAAGGCGCAACGCTGATATTCGGTGGCGAGCGATTGAAGCGTTCAACGGAAGGATACTTTCTGAGCCCCGCCCTCTTCACCGGGACATCGCCGGCAATGCGCATCAACCGCGAGGAGATCTTCGGCCCGGTTGCCGGCATCATCCGGGTGCGGGATTACGAAGACGCCCTCGCCGTTGCCAACGACACGCCGTACGGCCTGTGCGCAGGCATATGCACGACGTCGCTGAAGCACGCACACCACTTCGCCGCGAACGCGCAGGCAGGGATGGTGATGGTCAACCTCCCGACGGCCGGGGTCGATTACCACGTCCCCTTCGGTGGGAAGAAGGGCTCGAGCTATGGGACGCGGGAGCAGGGGCGGTACGCCGTCGAGTTCTACACCACGGTGAAGACGTGCTACACCGCCCCGTGAGTCAGGAGGAACACCAACAGACATGACAGTGACGACACGACGTCCCCCCAGAAGCGCACCGGGAGGGCATGAGACCGGTGACCGGCGCAGTCTTGCGGACGCGGCGTACGTCCGCCTCGAGGAAATGATCGTCACCCTTGCCCTGCGCCCCGGCAGCGTATTCTCCGAAGGAGAGCTGAGCAGGAAGATAGGCATTGGCCGCACGCCGCTGCGCGAGGCCCTGCAGCGCCTGCAGGTCCAGCGGCTCGTGACAACCCTCCCGCGCCGTGGCGTCGCGATCAGTGAGATCAATATCGTGGACTATCTATCGCTCCTTGAGGCGCGACGCGTGCTGGATCGGCTGATCGCCACAAAGGCAGCACGCCGTGCCTCGCCTGAGCAGCGCGACCGGTTGAAGGAACTGGCTGCTGGATTGCGGGGTGCGGCGGAGCGGGGGGACCTGAACGAGTTTATGCGGATCGACATGCACTTCGACCGGCTCCTGGAGGCGGCGGCGCGCAGCGCGTTTGCCTTGCAGGCCTCCGTCTCGCTCCACGCGCACTGCAGGCGGTTCTGGTATCTGTACCGTCATAACGGCGACCTCGCGCGTGCAGCGCAGCTTCACGGTGCGCTTATGACTGCCGTTGCACGCGGCGACGAGCAGGCGGCCGGCAATGCTTCAGATGCCCTGGTTGATTACCTCGAAGAGTTCGCCCGCGCGGCGCTCGACCTCCCCTGAGGCAGGAGACTTCATGGCACGGCACACATTCTTCTGCATCGACGCTCACACCTGCGGCAATCCCGTCCGCGTTGTGGCCGGCGGCGGCCCCCGACTCGACGGGCCGACCATGCGCGAGCGACGTGAGCAGTTCCTCGCCCGGTACGACTGGATACGGACAGGGCTGATGTTCGAGCCGAGAGGTCATGACATGATGTCGGGGAGCATCCTCTATCCTCCCGCCGATCCCGCAAACGATGCGGGGATCCTCTTCATCGAAACCAGCGGATGCCTTCCGATGTGCGGGCACGGGACGATCGGAACTGTAACCGTGATGATCGAGCACGGCCTGGTGACGCCGCGCCAGCCAGGGACCCTGCGCCTCGAAGTTCCGGCAGGGCTCGTCGAAGCCCGGTATGCACTGGAAAAGGGAAAAGTCGCCTCGGTCCGGATCGTCAACGTCCCTTCCTTCCTCGCTGCGCGCGGTATCACTATCGACGTTCCCGATCTCGGTACTCTTGCGCTCGACGTAGCGTACGGCGGCAACTTCTATGCGATCATCGATCCGCAGGAGCACTACCCCGGCATCGATGAGCTGGGGGCGGGAGAACTGGTCCGGCTCAGTCCGATCGTCAGGCGGCTTGTAAACGAAACGCGCTCATTCATTCATCCCGTGCAACCCTCGATCCGGGGCGTCAGTCATGTTGAATGGACCGCTCCCCCGCGTGCGAAGGGGGCACACGGCCGGAACGCAGTCTTCTACGGCGAGAAAGCCATCGATCGCTCCCCCTGCGGTACAGGAACTTCTGCGCGCATGGCGCAGTGGGGTGCGCTCGGAAAGCTGTCGGTGGGAGACACATTCGTCCATGAGAGCATCATCGGCAGCCTCTTTCGCGGGAAGGTGGAAGCAACTGCGCGGATCGGCGACATGGACGGGATCATCCCGAGCATCGAGGGGTGGGCAAAGATCACGGGTTTCAACACCATCGTGATCGATGAGGAGGACGATCCCTATGCCCATGGATTTCAGGTGATCTGACCGCGGGACGCGGATGCTATGGCGACACGGAGATCAATACTCGTCATCGGCGGCGGAGCCGTCGGCCTCTGCACGGCGTATTACCTGAACGGGGCGGGCTGCGACGTCACCGTGATCGACCAGGGAGAGATCGGCTCAGGTTCTTCCCTCCACAACGCGGGCCTGGTCGTGCCGAGCCACTTCATCCCTCTGGCGGCTCCCGGCATGGTCAGAATGGGACTCAAATGGATGTTCAATCCCGTGAGCCCGTTCTACATCAAGCCGCGGCTCGATGTTGACCTGGTACGATGGCTCTGGCTGTTCGCTGCCTCCTGCACCGCCCAGCATGTTGGGCGGACGAGAGCGCTGCTCCGCGACATGAGCCACGCGAGTCTGGCGCTGTACCGCGAACTCGCACATGTGCCGGGAATGGCGTTCGGATTCCGGCGGAACGGACTGGCCATGCTCTTCCGGACGGAACACGGGAAACGGGGTGCGATTGCGATGGCGGCACAGGCGAAGGAGATCGGCGTGGAGGCGCGGGTCCTCAGCAGGGGGGAACTGCAGGAACTTGAGCCGAGCGTGAGATTCCGCGCGTCAGGGGCCGTGTATTACCCCAACGACGCTCACATGAATCCCGCCCTTTTCCTTGATCAGCTCCGTGAAACACTCATCGGCCGGGGTGTGCGCATCCTGACCTCGACGCCTGCACTGCGGTTCGAGCAACGGCTTAACGGCATCCAGGCGGTTGAAACCCCCCGCGGCTTGCTCGAAGCCGATGAATTCGTCCTCGCAGGCGGTGCCTGGTCGCCCGAAATCCTCAGGCCCCTCCGCCTGTTCCTCCCGCTCCAGGCAGGGAAGGGATACAGCCTCACTGTGCGTCACCCGTCTGTGTTGCCGCGTATCCCGATGCTCCTTGAAGAGGCGCGGGTGGCGGTCACGCCGTTGGGAGACCGCCTCCGGTTTGCAGGAACCATGGAGATCGCCGGGCTTTCACCATCGATCACCCGCCGGCGCGTTGAGGCCCTCGCCAATGCGGTTCCGTCCTACCTGGAAGGCATCCCGCCTGCCGAGATCACCGCCGGTGACGTCTGGGCAGGACTCCGTCCCCTTTCGCCCGACGGCATCCCGTTCATCGGGAGATTCCGCCGGTTCGAAAACCTGATCGCCGCAACGGGACATGCAATGCTGGGAATTTCGCTCGCCCCCATCACCGGCAAGCTGGTTGCCGAGATCGTAGAGGGGCGTATCCCCTCCATCGACCTCCACCTCATGCGTCCAGAACGGTTTCAATCGGCGCAGCAATCATAACAGCGGATCGGAATGAGGTCCACATGCTGATCAGGGAGAAAGTTGAACAGGCCGTCGAAATCCTCCGCGAGCGGAACATCGACTGCTGGATCACATTCACGCGCGAAACGGCGTTGAATGGCGATCCCATCCTTCCCTACCTCGTGGCGGGGAGTCTCACCTGGCACAGCGCGCTGATCATTACCCGGAGCGGTGAGACCTGTGCAATCGTCGGACAATACGACAGGAAAGCGATCGAGGATCTTGGAGTCTACGGGGAAGTCATGGGTTACGTCGAGGGGATCAAGACGCCCCTCCTGGAGCGGCTGCGGCGCGTCAACCCGGCCAGCATTGCAGTGAACTACTCCCCGGACAGTGAGATCTGCGACGGGTTGACCCACGGGATGTACCTGACGCTCGTCGATTTCCTCACGGCCGCAGGCATGGAGGACCGCCTCATACAGGCCGATGCAATCATCTCCGCACTGCGCGAGCGCAAATCGCCGGAGGAGGTCGATCGCATCCGGCGCGCGATTGCCGCAACCGAAAAGATCTTCCGCGAGGTGGCCGGGTTCATCGCCGCCGGGAAGACCGAGCGCGCGATTGCGGAGTTCATGCGTGAACGAGCCATGCATTCCGGGCTATCCTTTGCCTGGGATCCGGGGACCTGTCCCGCCGTCTTTACCGGCCCGGATACCGCAGCGGCGCATTACGGTCCCACGGACAGGCCGGTCGAGGAGGGTCACATTCTGAACATGGATTTCGGCCTCCGGGTGGACGACTACTGCTCCGACCTCCAGCGCACCTTCTATGTTCTCCGGAAAGGCGAAACATCGGCTCCGGAGGATGTGCAGCGGGGATTTAATACCATTGTAGAGGCGATAGAGGAATCACGCAAAGCACTCCGCCCGGGCGTTACGGGCAATAGCGTTGATGCGATAGCGCGAGGCATTCTCGCCTCCGCGGGGTATGCTGAGTTCCCTCATGGGCTCGGCCATCAGGTTGGCCGCTTCGCGCATGACGGCACCGCCCTGCTGGGACCGCCGTGGGAGAAGTATGGGAAGAAGCCATTCGTCCCAATCGAAGAGCGCATGGTTTTCACGCTCGAACCACGCCTTGAGGTGAAGGGGAAAGGGATAGCGACCGTGGAGGAGATGGTCATTGTGACTGCCGACGGCGCCGAATACCTTTCAACGCCTCAGAAGGAACTCATCCTCGTTCGTTCCTGAACTCCGGACTCCTCATCCGGGGCATTGATTCTCTCCCGGTCCCTTTCTACCTTCGAGGGAAACCACACCTACTATGAACGACCCACGACGCGCACACCTCATCGCTCCATTGGCGGGACTCCTCCTCATGGCCGGATGCTCAGGCGCCGCGCGCCTGACGTTGAGCGACGTTCAGACAGTCAGACACATCAAAGGGACGCGACTGTCGCTCATGACCGCCGCCAGGGCCTTCACTCAGAAGGAGCTGTTCAAGATTTCGAGCTACGAAGAGCAGTCGGGGCGGGTACTTGCCTTCCGGAATACCTCCATGGGGAGGCAGAACGAATCGAGAATGGTCATCATGCATCTCACGATCCTCCCGGAGGCGGAGGATTCGTGCGAAGTGACCGCCCGCTTTGTCTTCGCCAAGGATCCAGGATACATGACCAGGGATGAACAGGACATGTTGCTCGAATGCTACAGGCTCCTGTTCGACGAGCTTGTGCGGGGCGGTGACTGAGCAGCTGAACGCACCATGCTCACGATCGGCTACGACCTCGGCAGTTCGTTCATCAAGGCAGCGCTTGTGGACTCAGCCACGGGGGAAGCCGTCGCAACAGCCTCATTTCCGGATTCGGAGATGGCCATCGACGCGCAACGACCCGGGTGGGCTGAGCAGCGGCCCGAGGCGTGGTGGGAGGGGATCGTTCAGGTGACGCGCCGGCTCGCCGCCGTTTCCGGTGTGCCAGTCCGTGATGTCGGCGCACTCGGCGTCTCCTACCAGATGCACGGCCTCGTGCTTGTCGGGCGCGACGGCCGGCCGCTCCGCCCTGCGATCATCTGGTGCGACAGCCGTGCGACGGAGATCGGCCGTGAAGCATTCGGCATGCTTGGAGAAGGACGATGCCTTCACGAGATGCTGAATTCGCCCGGGAACTTCACCGCCTCAAAACTGCGCTGGGTGAAACTCCACGAACCCGCATTGTATGAGCAGGCGTGGAAGGCGATGCTGCCGGGGGATTTCATCGCATTGAAGATGACCGGCGAGTGCACGACGACGGTCTCCGGGCTCTCGGAAGGAATCCTCTGGAACTTCCGCGAGAACGGCATCGCCACCCACCTCATGACGTACTATGAGATCCGTAACGGGCTCATCCCCGGGGTCGTCCCGACGATGGGGCTGCAGGGTCACCTGACGCCGGTTGCGGCGGAAGAACTCGGTCTCACCGCAGGCATTCCCCTCGCCTACCGCGCAGGGGATCAACCGAACAATGCGTTTGCACTGAACGTCCTGCAGCCCGGTGAAATTGCCGCGACGGCCGGCACCTCCGGAGTGGTCTATGCCGTCAGCGACTCCCTTGCCTGCGACTCCCGTTCGCGCGTCAACGCGTTTGCCCACGTCAATCACACCCCGGCCGATCCGCGGATCGGCATCCTGCTCTGCATCAACGGCACGGGGATCGCCAACAGCTGGATCAAGAAGCTGACATCGGGGAGCTCGGGGAATTACGAAGAGATGAACGAGCTCGCCTCTGCCGCACCAACCGGGGCAGGAGGGATCAGCGTTATCCCGTTCGGGAACGGGGCGGAACGGATGCTTGCCGACCGTGACGTAGGGGCGCACGTGCTCGGAGTGCAGTTTAATGCACACGGGACCGGGGAGATCATCCGCGCCGTGCATGAGGGCGTTGCGTTTGCCTTTGTGTATGGCATCCGCATCCTGAACTCCATCGGGATCATGCCGGGCATCCTGCGGGCGGGAGCGGGAAACATGTTTCAGAGCCCGGTCTTTGCACAATCGCTTGCGACTGTCGCCGGCGTGGTCATCGAGCTGTACAACACAGACGGCGCCCAGGGTGCGGCGCGGGCGGCGGCGGTGGGAGCCGGCGCGGTGTCCACTCCCGCAGAGGCGTTTGCCGGGCTCAAACGCATAGCCGCCATCGAGCCCTCGCCGGAAGACACCGCCTGCCTGGATGCCTACCGTCTCTGGGAGCAACGACTGAATGCGATCCTCGAATCCTCATCGTGACCACATGACACCAACCGTGACCATCGGCGACAGGGAGTATTTTCCCGGCATCGGCAAAATCCCGTACGACGGGCCGGGGTCAACGAACCCTCTTGCGTTCAGGTTCTATGAGCCGGACCGCGTCGTTGCCGGCCGCCGAATGGCGGACCATCTCCGGTTTTCGGTCGCCTACTGGCACTCGTTCGGCGAGAGCGGCGTGGATCCGTTCGGCGCGGGGACAAAGCAGCATGAATGGCTGCGCCACGCAGACCCGCTGGCGAAGGGACGCGCAAAGATGGACGCCGCCTTCGAATTCATTTCGAAGCTCGGGGCGGAGTTCTACTGCTTCCACGATTACGATCTCGTCGAGGAAGGAGCGTCGCTCGCCGAATCCGAACGCCGGCTCCGGGACTGCGTGGAATACGCGGCGCAGAAACAGCGGGCCTCCGGCGTCCAGGTGTTGTGGGGCACCGCCAATCTCTTCTCGCACCCCCGCTACATGAACGGCGCAGCGACGAACCCGGACTTCGCGGTCGTCACCCGTGCGGCCGCACAGGTAGCGCACGCGATCGATGCGACGGTCGCGCTCGGGGGGGAGAACTACGTCTTCTGGGGGGGGCGCGAAGGGTATCTCTCGCTGCTGAACACCGACATGAGGCGAGAACGGGAGCATATGGCCCGCTTCCTGCAGCTTGCGCGCGACTACGGCAGGCGCAACGGCTTCCACGGCACCTTCCTTCTTGAACCAAAGCCGATGGAGCCGATGAAGCACCAGTATGACTTCGACGTTTCAACAGCCATCGGCTTCCTGCAGGAGTTCGGGCTTGCCGGCGACTTCAAGCTGAACATCGAGGTCAATCATTCGACGCTGGCACAGCATTCGTTTGCACACGAGCTCCAGGTGGCCGCCGATGCAGACCTGCTCGGCAGCATCGACGCGAACCGGGGGGATTACCAGAACGGGTGGGACACCGACCAGTTCCCCATCGATCTGTATGAATTGACGGAGGCGCTCCTGGTGATCCTGGAGGCGGGCGGACTGGGGAGCGGCGGCGTCAACTTCGACGCCAAGACCAGGC
>JBFLYO010000044.1:0-23092 GCA_040756745.1 Bacteroidota bacterium | reverse complement strand
CGCCGGAGAATGCAGCGCAGGCGGTGAGCGCAGTCGAGCCGTTCGGACTTGACATCTGTTCCGGTGTCAGGACGGAGGGGAAGCTGGATGAAGCGAAACTCTCCCGACTCTTCGCGGCGCTCAGGTCTGTCGGATCATGACCTGTTCCTCACCTCCCGGCAGGTTGGCTTCGAGATGGCCTGAGGAGCGAGAAGTGCCCTCTATTCGCACGGGCAATGCGCTGCAGCGAAGGCTTCACCACGGCTCGGTCGTACGTCAGCAGCCCATTGCATTCGATTTCGACGTCTGTGATTTGCGTGTACACTGCAGCAGAGAGGCCGGGATGTTCCATCAGCTGGTAGACCGTGTCGAGATATGCTTCGTACAATGATGTCAACTGCTCCACCGACTCCATTCCCCGGTACCCCCAGTGCTCTTTCTTCCACGTATGACCTGAGACTGCGAGGCCGAGGCCGCCGAACTCCCCGAGCACGATCGCGCGCACGGAGTCGGCTTCCGGCGCCTTTGGCTGAGGGTAGGAATGAATGTCCTTCAGGTCTCCCGTCCCCTTGTCGTCCCATCCGCTGGCACTGTTGACAAGCCGCGAAGGATCGGCCTGATGCACCCATGATGCAAGCCGCTCCGTGTCGTACTGCCCCCACCCCTCATTGAAGATCACCCACATGATGATGGATGGGTGGTTGCGGTGGGCGGCGATCAGGCGTCCGAGCTCATGCTCAAACTGCGTGCGTGACCCCGGCGTCGTGTTGTTCCCGCTCGGCATGTCCTGCCATACGAGCAGGCCGAGCCGATCGGCCCAATAATACCACCGATCAGGCTCAACCTTCACATGCTTGCGCGCCATAGTGAACCCCAGCTTCCGCATCATGACGATATCGTACTTCAGGGCAGCGTCGGATGGGGCTGCGTAGAGTCCGTCCGGCCAGAACCCCTGGTCGAGAGGACCGATCTGCATCTGGAAACTCCCGTTGAGGATGATGCGAGGGATGCCGCGCTCGTCTTTTGCGATCTTCACGCTGCGCATGGCAAAATAGCTCCTGACGAGATCCACGCGCTTCCCTCCCTGCATGAGTTCCAGCGTCAGATCATACAGGAACGGGTCATCGGGCGACCAGAGATTCGGCCGGGGGATCCGGATCTTCATTGGATCGCCGGGCGGCCCGGCTGAGGCCGCAACGCGGGAGCCAGCTGCACTGACCGTTGCGCGCACGGTTTCGCCCCCAGCGGCGCCACCAACGTTCGGGACGATCACGACCATCGAAGAATCGACGTCCGGCGTGATTGCCACATCAGAGAGATACGTCGCGGCGACCGGCTCCAGCCAGACTGTCTGCCAGATTCCGGTAGTGGAGGTGTACCAGATCCCCTCGGGTTTCCTCACCTGCTTGCCGCGCGGCTGATCGCCCGCGTCGGAAGGATCATACACGTTAACGATCAGCTCCTGCGATTTTCCCTCTGAAAGCGCAGTGGTCACGTCGAAGGCGAACGAATCGTAACCGCCGCGATGAGTGCCGACCTCCCTGCCGTTCAGATATACTGTCGCCTCCCAATCAACCGCGCCGAAATGGAGAAGAATACGCCTCCCCTTCCACCCTGCGGGCAGCGTGAAAGTCGTTCTGTACCATAGCCGCTCTGCGCTTTTCATCACTCCGCTCAGGGCAGATTCGATGGGGAAGGGGACGAGGATCGTTCCCGCAAGCTGCCGGCCGACGGGGGGCGGACTCGCGCTGTCGGCCTCCTCATACTCCCAGAGCCCGTTCAGGTTCAGCCACTCTTTCCGCACGAACTGCGGCCGGGGGTACTCCCGGTGAACGTTTTTCGGCGTGACGGCCCGCCCCCACTGCGTAAGGAGGGGAGCGGAGCGGGGGATTCTCCACTGAGGGCGCTTGTCCGTCTTCCGCTGTGACTGTCCTTGCACAGGGTGATCAGGGGTCAGGAGGAGCAGTACGGAGAATAGCATGAGGGCACGGGAGAGCATGGGGGAGGTCTGGGTTGAGATTAAGATCGAGATTAAGATTAAGGTTGAGGTCAAGGTCAAGGTTAAGGGGACAGATTGCTATTGGATTGTCCATTCGTAAAGGCCGGCGGAGAAGTCGGGCTGCGATGTAACTTCCAGCCGCACTGCGGTTGTGGTGACCGGCTCAAACTCGACAATGTTCATCGTATCGGTCAGCGGTTTATGAGTCAGCGTCGATTTGACCGCCTTCCAGTCGTCCCCGTCCTTGTAGAGTATCTTCCACGAGCGCGGCACGCGGCACTGCCCGGCGCCGGTGTCGTCGAACCAGTAGATGCCGGCGCGGGAGATCGTTTCCGGGGACGGGAATTCATACTGAACCCATTCCGTGGTTCCTTTCTTCGGCCACCAGTGAATGTACGGCACAGAGGGATCGTTCGATGAGTGGGGAAGAAGCTGGTCTTTCACGGGATCGGTCACGAGATTCTGTGATGCGGTGGCGGTG
Source organism: Bacteroidota bacterium (assembly GCA_040756745.1). GTDB lineage: Bacteria > Bacteroidota > Ignavibacteria > UBA10030 > UBA6906 > JBFLYO01. The sequence continues at coordinate 20,633 of JBFLYO010000044.1, read as the reverse complement.
CTCTTCCATGCCAGGGTGGGTGCGGGCATCGGGCGGGCAGTTGCAGGACGCCGGGCAGCCCAGACCGTCATCTCGCTCCGTCCCCTGTGTGCCCACGCATAATAAGGGATGGCTGCCACCGCCCGCGTTCCGGCCGGCTCGATCGAGCCATCGAGCGTCCGTTTCACGGCGATGCCGGTTCCACGCAGCATCTCCACTCCGCTGAGCAGGTCGGGTCGGTGCACGCGCCTGAACTTCGTTGTGTCGGGAAAGTACAGATCCAGAACCTTTCCGTCGGGCGCATCGACACCCTCAAAGCAATACACGAGGGGGCCGCGTTGAAGCGCGAAGCGACCCTCGTCGTCGCTGAGAGCGGGGTGGGCGACGATCCGTTCCACCGGCATCGGGATCGCCAGTGTGATCACGTCGCCCCGACGCCAGCGCCGAGTGAGCCGGACGAAACCCTTGACCGCAGGTGCATCTGTGGGGGTGCTGTTCACGGAAATGGCGATGTCATAATTGATCGGAGCTTCCGCGGCGTAGAGGTCTCCCGGGACTGTCTGCGATCGTGCCCATCCGGGGATCCGGACAAAGACGCTGAATTCCGCCGGCTGATCCGGTTCGATCGTGATTCGCACATTGCCGTCCCATGGGTACCCGGTCTCCTGCGTGACCAAAACCGTTCCGTCATCCGTCGCGATGGTTGCCTGCCCCGCGGCGAACATGGTGATGTAGATATCACCGCCGCGATAGGCGTACATCATGCCGCCGAGCCGCGGGAGGTACCGGACGATGTTGGTGGGACAACATGAGCAGGCGTACCAGTCGGGCCGCTGCTCTCCGCGGAACGACTCAAGCGGATTCTCATAGAAGAACGATTTCCCGTCCTTCCCAATCCCCGCCAGCAAGCCGTTGTACAGCGAACGCTCGAGGATATCGATATACTGCGCGTCGCCATGGGTGAGGAACATCCGCTGGCACCAGAATGCCAGCGCAATCGATGCGCATGTCTCGCAATAGGCGGAGGCGTTCGGGAGCGTATGCGATGGGCCAAATCCTTCGTACGTACCGACCGACCCGATCCCCCCTGTGACGTACAGCTTGCCGTTCACAACGTCGCTCCAGAGGCGGTCGAGGACGGGAATGTACGACGGATCACCGGTGAGTGCGGCGACATCCGCCATGGCGGAATACATATATCCGGCGCGGACAGCGTGACCCACCGCTTCCTTCTGCTCCCGGAGCGGCATGTGGTCCTGCGTGTACGTACCCATCAGCTCGTGGGTCTTCGCGTTCCCACGTTCGTCGAGGAAGTGGTTGGCCATCGCAAGGTACTTCGCGTTTCCGGTCGCACGGTAGAGTGCGCATAGGCCGATCTCGATCTCTTGATGCCCCGGCACTTCTCCCCGCCCCGCGGGGCCGAACGTCGCGCAGACCAGATCGGCACTCTTGATCGCAACATCCAGCAGCGTCCGCTTCCCGGTCGCGTGATAATGTGCAACCGCCGCCTCATACAGGTGCCCGAGATTGTACAACTCATGACTCCCGTCCTTGATCCCCACCCAACGCTCTTTGCCGCCCGGGGGCGCATAGTCCGGTCTGATGAGGCGCTTCGGCGTGTAGAGATAACCATCAGGCTCCTGTGCTGCAGCAATGAACGCAATGACGGAGTCCAGATAACGCTCGAGGTGCTGATCGGGATGCGTCATGAGCGTGTACGACGCCCCCTCGATGGCTTTGAACACGTCGGAGTCGTTGAACTGATACCCGCGATACTTCCCCTCCCTGATACCGGCAGCAAACACGAAATGATCAATACGGCCCGTCTCCTCACATTTGCGGAATACATGTGGCACGGTGACAGTCCGGTTGATATCGAGGCGGGGTGCCCAGAATCCCCCTGTGAACCTCACCGCGGTGAAGTCGACAGGCGTGATCGGATAATCGCGTCGGTTCGCGGTGTTGCCGGCGAAGCTTCCAGCGACGGCGAACAGGGCGCAGAGGAGTGTCACTCCCCCCGCGGCAGGTATGCTGCGCATGACGGTGCTCCTTGGTTGAGGAAATGGGACGTCGGCGCTATGGAACGGTTATAAAGGTGTAGACGGTTGTGCTGTTGAAGGTCTCCCCCGGATTCAGAACTGTGGTGGGGAATGCAGGGATGTTGGGTGAATTGGGGAAGTGCTGCGTCTCGAGGCAGAGCCCCGTGCGGTATGCATAGGGTGTGCCTCCTTTGCCGATATTGGTTCCATCCAGGAAATTGCCGGAATAAAACTGGATCCCGGGCTCTGTGGTCCAGACCTCAACGGCCCGCCCGCTCCCCCTCTCCACGAGCCGCGCTGCATACGACAACCCCCGGCCAGTCCGGTTGAGCACCCAGTTGTGATCATACCCCCTGCCCAGGCGGAGCTGTTCGTCCACATGGTTGATTCGTGCGCCGATCGCTATGGGCCTCCGGAAATCCATCAGTGTTCCCTCCACGCTCCTCAGCTCGCCGGTCGGGATCAATCCGGCATCGATCGGCGTGAACCGATCTGCATTGATCTCCAGTTCGTGACCCAGGATGTCTCCTGTTCCGGCACCCGCGAGATTGAAGTATGAGTGGTGAGTCAGGTTGAGCACCGTGGGTTTGTCGGTCGTTGCAGTGTATCGGATCCTGAGTTGATTGGAATCGGTCAGGGTATACGCGACGCTGACGTGCAACGTTCCCGGATAACCCTCCTCGCCGTCCGGGCTCACATATCTCAGGGTGAGCGTAGGCCCGTCGGCACCGACGGTGGTGTCGGCGTCCCAGACCACCTTGTCGAAGCCCCGGATACCGCCGTGCAGAGAATTCGAACCGTCGTTTGCAGCGAGGGTGAACTTTGTCCCGTTGAGCGTGAACGTGGAATTCCCGATGCGATTGCCATACCGGCCGACGATTGCACCGAAGTATGGAGTCGCTTTCAGATACGAGGAAAGGGAGTCGTAGCCAAGCACGACATCCGCGAACGCACCATGCCTGTCGGGGGCAACGAGGGAGACGACAATGCCGCCATAGTTCGTGATCTTCGCCTCCATTCCGCGGGTGTTCCGGAGTGTGTAGAGGAACACATCCCGGCCCTGCACGAGTCCGTAGGTCCGGCGTGTGATTTCCCGTGGGGGCTGTTTCTGGGGAGTGCAACCTGGAAGCGCTGTCAAGGCAACGAAAAGCGAGACGAATACAGAGAAGATGCGCATGGGAGTTCTTTCTGGTGGTGAGGCCAGCCAGAACTTACTGCAATCGCGTCTCAAATGCCAGACCGCGATCTTGGTCCTCACATGCCAAGATTGCATCTGACGGGGGAGTGCGCTATTTTATGACATTCGGTCCGATTCAAATTCTCTCACGGAGGGGGTATTGATGACGCGTTGGGCTGCGGCGGTGATAGTTGGCGTGGCGATGGGAATGCTGCCTGCCACTGGATGCAACAAGAAACAGGCCGGGGATGCGGCAGGAGCGGCATCCCTGGGGTCGGGCTCCGGTTCAGTGGCCGGCATCAAATGGTCCGTGCCGAAGCGATGGACCACGCAGGGTGAACGCCCGATGCGCGTCGCCACGTACAGCATTCCCCCGGATGAAGGGGACACCGAGCAGGGGGAATGCGCTGTGTTCTACTTTGGGAACGACCAGGGCGGCGGAGTGGAGGACAACATCGACCGGTGGGTGGGCCAGTTTGAAACGTCAGGCATCCCGGTCAGAGCGCAGAAAGAGTACGGCGGGTTGCCGGTCACGCTCGTCCAGATCGCCGGGACATATCTCGCGCCGGGAGGACCGATGATGCAATCGACAGGAAGGAAAGAGGAGTTCCGACTTCTCGGCGCCATCGTGGAGGGTCCACAGGGATCGGTCTTCTTCAAGTTCACCGGCCCCGCAAAGACCGTTACGAAGGCGGAGGAGGAATTCAACGCCATGGTAGGATCGCTCGCGAAAATGTAACGACGGGTTACCGTGCCATCTGCAGACGCCGTCCTTCAGGGACGGCGTTTGCGCCTCACGGCCGTAGCGCGTTCACGCGCGATGCAAACTCGACATCAAATCCTGTAATCCCCCCCTCGCTGTGTGTCGAGAGGTCGATGGTCACCCGGTTATAGACATTCGACCAATCCGGATGATGGTTTAACCCCTCCGCAATGAGCGCCACGCTCGTCATGAATCCGAACGCAGTCACGAAATCGGTAAAGGAGAACTCCCGGTGGAGTTTTCCCCCCGCCACCGACCAGGTCTTTAGCTTCCCCAACGCACTCAGTATTTCGCTCTCCGAAAGCTTCCTCCGTTCCGGCATGGAATACCCTCTCCCGCTGTTCGTCCAGATTTGACCGCTTTTGTGTTGAAACCCGGAGGGCAGGGCATGCGTTCCATAAGAACGGCTGTATTCCCTGTCTCTTTTCCTGTGAATTTGAAGGTTGTTGTGCGTATATTTGATCCCATGAGCGAGCTACCCCAAAGAACCGTGCGGATTCTGCTGTTTGGCCCGATACGCGAAATCACCGGAGTCGGCGAGATTGCGCTCGAACTTGAGGAAGCTTCCACGGGCGATGCCGCATTCGAAGCACTCGCGCGGCGTTACCCCGCTTTGAATCCGTGGAGGCAAAGCCTCCGGATCGCCGTCAACCGCTCTTACGTCCCGGCAGACCACCCCCTCCACCCCGGCGACGAAGTCGGCCTCGTTCCCCCAGTGAGCGGAGGCTGACCTGATGATTGCACTGTGCGACACCCCGATCGACCCTGGTGCCGTCCTCGGCGAGATCGCTTCCCCGGCTTCGGGAGGAATCGATATTTTTATCGGCACTGTGCGCGATGCGTCTGATGGCGCCACCGTCACTCGACTAGAGTACACAGCCTACGAGCCGATGGCAGAGGACATCATGCGGAGTATTGAGGAGGAGATCCGGAGCCGGTGGGAGGTCCACAATGTGATTTTGATTCACCGGATCGGCGTCTTGTCCGTCGGCGACGTGGCGGTTGTGACAGCGGTCGCGGCGGCGCATAGGACCGAAGCGTTCGAGGCCTGCCGGTTTGCCATCGAAAGGATTAAGGCTGATGTTCCGATCTGGAAGAAGGAATTCGGACCGGGCGGGGTGGAGGGGCGGTGGATGGCAAACGCAGATGTGCATGCAGTGCATGCGGGGGGGAGGGAAAGGGTGAGATGACGAGACTGGTGGATGCATTCGGCCGTGCGGCGGATAATCTGCGCATCTCGGTTACTGACCGCTGCAACTACCGCTGCCGGTACTGCATGCCCGAAGAGGGGATGCAGTGGCTCAGGAAAGACCTCCTCCTCTCATTCGAAGAGATCGTCCGCCTGGTGAGGATCTTCTCGGCACTTGGCGTGAAGAAGATCCGGCTGACAGGCGGAGAGCCGCTCATGCGTAAGGACCTCCCCACGCTGGTTAGGATGATCCGTTCCGTTCGTGGGATTGCCGACATTGCGCTCACGACCAACGGCTTCTTTCTCCGCGATCAAGCCCGGGCCCTTGCCGGGGCGGGGCTGAACCGCCTTAATGTGAGTCTCGATTCCCTTGATGCGGAGACGTTTTCGTCGATCGTGCGGCGCGAGCATTTTGACCGGACCTGGGAAGGGATCGAGGAGGCGCTCCAGGTTGGCCTCTCGCCTATCAAGCTGAACGCGGTTCTGATCCGCGGCGTCAATGACCATGAGATTACCGCGTTCGCCGGGCTGGCCAGGACGCGCCCGATCATCGTCCGCTTCATTGAGTTCATGCCGATCGGGCGGGACGATGGTTGGTCGATCGACAAGGTTGTGCCGACACGTGAAGTGTTGGAGCGCATCGATGCGATGGCACCGCTCGTACCGGTTGCGAACGAAGGTCTGCCGGGAGCAGCCGAGCGGTACCGGTTCGCCGACGGGGCCGGGGAGATCGGTATGATCAGCTCGGTGACGGAGCCCTTTTGCACGAGCTGCAACCGGGTTCGCATCACGTCGGACGGCAAATTCCGCACCTGCCTCTTCTCCCTCACCGAAACCGACCTCCGTCGTCTCCTGCGCAACGGCACTCCCGATGAGCAGATCGCCGATGTCATCGTCGATGCCGTCTCCCGCAAGGAAGAGGGTCACCTGATCAACAGGCCTGGATTTGTGAGGCCCGAGCGAACGATGAGCAGCATAGGCGGGTGACAGCATTCCGGTCTCCTCCCTCCTTCGTTGATTTTCCGGCTAAACTTTTCTAAATTGAAAATCGTCCAATTTTAAGGATTTCAGCATCTGTCCGCACCGGGAGGAGTGATGGCACACGATATCAAGGCAATCAACGAGATGATCCACCGCGAAAGCGCCTTTATCGATATCCTGCAGATGGAGATCGGCAAGGTGATCGTCGGCCAGAAGCACATGGTCGAACGGCTGTTGATCGGCCTTCTGGCCAACGGCCACATTCTGCTCGAGGGTGTCCCGGGACTGGCAAAGACGTTGAGCGTCAAGACTCTCGCTGCCGCCATCAAGGCAAAATTCCAACGCATTCAGTTTACTCCCGACCTGCTCCCCGCCGATCTCGTCGGCACCATGATTTACAACCAGAAGGAAGGCTCCTTTCAGACCAAAAAAGGGCCGATCTTCGCCAACTTCATTCTCGCCGACGAGATCAACCGCTCGCCCGCAAAAGTGCAGAGCGCGCTCCTGGAGGCGATGCAGGAACGCCAGGTGACAATCGGTGAAGGCACGTTTCCCCTGCCGGAGCCGTTTCTTGTCCTTGCCACGCAAAACCCGATCGAACAGGAGGGAACATATCCGCTCCCGGAGGCACAGGTGGACCGTTTCATGCTGAAGGTCAGGATCGGCTACCCCTCCAAAGAGGAGGAGATGCAGATCATGCGGTCGAACGTGTCGGGCAACGCCGTGTCGCCGAACGGGGTTGTCAGTACCTCAGACATCCTGAAGGCGCGCAACGTGATCGGCGAGATCTACATGGACGAGAAGATCGAGAAATACATCCTGGACATCGTGTTTGCGACGCGCAACCCGAAGCAGTATAATCTCAACAGCCTGACCCAGTTGATCGCCTACGGCGCGTCCCCGAGAGCGTCGATCAACCTCGCGCTCGGGGCCAAGGCCTACGCGTTCATTAAAAGGCGGGGGTACGTGATCCCGGAAGACGTCCGCGCGGTCAGCCTCGACGTTCTCCGCCACCGCATTGCCATAACCTACGAGGCGGAAGCCGAAGAAGTGACGTCGGAGCAGGTGGTGCAGGAAGTGCTCAACAAGATAGAGGTACCTTAAGATAAGATCGAGATTAAGATTGAGATTAAGGGGTGAAGCAGCAAGGGGTGGAGCAGGTTAAGGGGTGGAGCAGGTTAAGGGGTGAAGCAGGTTAAGGGATGAAGCAGGTTAAGGGATGAAGCAGGTCGAGGGAGAGGCCAGGGATTCTCGTCCTTGACCTTAACATCTCCCTGGCGTACTCCCTCCCCCTAAACCTTGTCGTTGGCCTTAACCTTGACCTTAATCTTAACCTCAACCTCGATCTTGATCTCAATCTTGATCTCAATCTCACTCTCACTCTGCCTGTTTTATGGACACTCGCGAGCTTCTGAAAAAAGTCCGCCAGATCGAGATCAAGACGCGCGGCGTCGTGAACCAGATCTTCTCCGGCGAGTACCACAGCGTCTTCAAGGGGCGCGGGATGGAATTTTCCGAGGTGCGGGAGTACCAGTTCGGCGACGATATCCGGAGCATCGACTGGAACGTTTCCGCGCGCCTCAACCACCCGTTTGTCAAAGTGTTCGAGGAAGAACGGGAGCTGACGGTCATGCTCGTCGTGGACTTCAGCCGGTCCGGGACGTTCGGGTCGGTCAGGCAGACGAAGAACGAGATCGCGGCCGAGATCTGTGCCGTCCTGGCATTCTCCGCCATCAAGAATAACGACAAAGTGGGACTCATCCTCTTCACCGACCGGATCGAAAAGTTCGTCCCCCCGAAGAAAGGGCGCGCCCATATCCTCCGGATCATCCGCGAGCTCGTCTCCTTCGAGCCGCGAGGGACCGGCACGAACATCAAACAGGGGCTGGAGTATTTCAACCACGTGACCAAGAAGCGCTCGATTGCCTTCATCATGTCCGATTTCATCGACGAGGGATACGATCGGATCCTGCGCGTCATCAGCCGCCGGCACGATGTGATTGCCGTCGAGATCGCCGATCCGCGGGAAGAGCGCCTGCCCAACGTGGGGATGATTAAGCTGCGCGATGCGGAGAGCGGGGCGGAACGATGGATCGATACCGGCGACCCGGTTGTGCGGTCCGAGGCGGAGCGGTTCTGGCACGCGCGGCGCACTGCGCGCAGAAATCTGTTTGTGAAGAGTCGCGTGGATGCCATCCCCATCCGCATCGACCGGCCATACATCAAACCGATCGTGGATTTCTTTCAGGCACGGGCACGGCGGTGGTGAGGGGGGGCATGAGGTCGGCGGCGATGCTGCTCCTCGTCCTCTGCCCGCTGTTGGCGGCGGGGCAGGAGGGGGAGTTCTGGGCGCGGGCAAGTGTCGATTCGTCGAACTATCTCGTCGGCGACTGGATCACGGTGCGGGTGGATCTCCGGTACCCTCGCGGCATCACGCTCAGGCCGGATATCCCGGACACCCTCGAGGGGTTTCACATTCTCCAGCGAAGGCCGCTCCAGGAGGTCTCCGACACAAGCGCGCAGGCGGGCGTCGTTGTCGCGCGATACGATTCCGGGACCGCGATCCTCCCTCCCCTCAGGTATATCGCCGTCGTCCCCGGCGAGAAGGGGGTGCGGACGGTTTCAACGAACGCCGTGGTCCTGACCGTGAGGACGGTTCCGGTCGATACCACGCAGGACATCCGGGATGTCAAGCCGCCGCTGTCCATTCCGCTGACGCTGGCCGAGATCCTCGAAATTGCGGGGATTGTCCTGCTTGTCGCGGCCGCGACCTATGGCGGGTACCGATATTGGAAGCGTCGCAAGGCGAGCAAGGGAAAGGCCGAGGCCGCCTACGCGCCCCCGGCACGTCCCGCGCATGAGATTGCGTTCGAGCAGCTCGCTCTACTAAGAGAGAAGCGGCTCTGGCAGCAGGGACGCATCAAGGAGTTCTACTCAGAGGTTACGGAAGTCTTCCGCCGCTATCTGGAAAACAGGTACGCCATGCAGGCCATGGAAGAAACGACGGATGAAATCGTGGAAGGACTCCGCCGGCTCCGGTTCCCCGACGGCATGCTGGCCGAGGCCGAACGGATTCTCCGCCGCGCAGACCTGGTCAAGTTTGCGAAATACCAGCCCGCACTGCAGGAGCACGACGAGATGTTCACTGTCGTGTACCACATCGTAGACAAGACGAAGATTGTCGCCATGACCCCCGCGGCTGCGCAAGAGACTCATACGGTCGCACATGCAGGCAGTTAACGTTTCATTTGCGAGTCCGGCGTACTTGTACGCCCTGCTCGTCATCCCTCTGCTGGTGGTCTGGTACCTCCGGCGGCACAACGTCGCAACGTCTGACCTCCGGTACTCGACATTGCTCCCTTTTGCCAGGGTGAGGCCCTCGCTGCGCGAGCGCGTCCGACACCTTCCCTTCATTCTCCGGATGATTGTGCTGGCGGTCCTGATCGTTGCGCTCGCCCGCCCGCAGACGACATCCCAGGGAGAGAACATCTATACGGAGGGGATCGATATCGCGCTCCTGCTCGACATCTCGGGGAGCATGCTCGCGGAGGACTTCCAGCCGAACAGGATTGAAGCCGCGAAGGAAGTCGCGCAGAGCTTCATCGAGGGGCGGAAGAACGACCGCATCGGACTCGTGGTATTCGCGGGGCAGAGTTTCACACAGTGCCCGCTGACGATGGATTACCGTGTACTGAAGAACCTGCTTCGCCAGGTGCGGCAGGGGGTAGTGGAAGACGGCACCGCCATCGGCATGGCCATTGCGCAGGGCGTGAACCGCCTGAAAGACAGCAAGGCCAAGAGCAAGGTGATGATCCTCCTGACCGACGGCGTGAACAACCGGGGGGAGATCGATCCCCTCACGGCCGCGCAGATCGCACAGACGTTCGGCATAAGGATTTACACGGTAGGCGTCGGCACGCAGGGGGAAGCCCCGTATCCCGTCATGACCCCCTTCGGCAAGCGGTACCAGAACGTGCCCGTCGACGTCGATGAGAAGACCCTCCAGCAGATCGCCCAGATGACCAACGGGCAGTATTTTCGTGCGACGAACAACAGGACGCTGAAACAGATTTACGCGGACATCGACCGGATGGAGAAAACGCGGATCGAGGTGAGATCGTATCGCTCCGCGACCGAGCTGTTCTACGGGTGGGCGATGGTGGGGGCGGCGGCGCTCCTGCTGGAATTCCTGCTTGCCGGCACCTGGCTGCGGAAGATCCCCTGAGATGATACGCCTTGCACATCCCGAATATCTCTACGCACTTGCCCTCATCCCGGTGATGGTGGCGGCGTTCTGGCTCTTTGCGCGCGCTCGCACTCGCGCACGGGAGAGGTTCGGGAACGACGCGATCCTGACCCGTCTGGCAGAGGACGCAAGCGGGCACAAGCGCATGGCGAAGTTTGTTCTCCTTCTCGTTGCCGTGGCGTTCCTGGTGTTCGCTCTGGCGAACCCACGCATAGGCACGCGGCTGCAGGAGGTGAAGCAGGAGGGGGTCGACCTCTTTATCGCGCTCGACGTCTCGCTGAGCATGAAGGCGGAAGACATCAAGCCCAACCGCCTGGAGAAGGCGAAGTTCGAGATCCGGAACCTGATCGCGAAGCTGGCAGGCGACAGGATCGGGCTTATCGTGTTTGCGGGAGAGGCGTACACGCAATTTCCGCTGACGACAGACTACAGCGCGGCAAATCTCTTTCTTGACGTCGTCGATGTCGATGTCGCCCCCGTGCCCGGGACCTCCATCGGCGCGGCCATCGAACGGGCCATGGACTCGTATAGCGTGGAAGAGACAACCACGAAGGTGTTGGTCATCATTACCGACGGAGAGAACACCGAAGGGGACGCGTTCGAGGCTGCCGAAGACGCCGCGAAGAAAGGGGTGCTCATCTACACCATTGGGCTCGGATCACCAACGGGGTCGCCCATTCCGGTGTACAATGCGGCAGGGCAGCAGGTGGATTTCAAGCGGGACCGCGCCGGGGCGGTCGTCGTGACCAAGCTCGACGAAGCCTCGCTTGAGAAGATCGCTGCAATCGGGAACGGGAAGTACTTCCGCGGAACGAACGCGCAGGACGAGCTCGACGAGATCTACAAAGACATCAACGCGCTGCAGAAGAAGGAATTCGGTGTCAAGCAGTTCACGGACTACGAGGACAGGTTCCAGATATTCCTTGTGCCGGTCATCCTCCTCCTCATCGCCGAGGTGCTGCTGTCGGAGAAGAGGATCCGGTGGCTGGCGCAGTGGAATCCACTGAGAAGACCTGAAGAGGTGGAAGGGTGAAAACGACGGTGAGGGTGCATGGAGTGTGGCGGCGGCAGGGTGCCATGCTGGCGTGCGCGGCTCTGCTCGTGCAGGGAGCCGGGGCGCAATCGGTGCGGTCGCTGGTGAATGGCGGCAACGACCTCTACAAGGACCAGAAGTTCGCGGACGCCGAGGTGAACTACCGCAAGGCGCTGGAAAAGGAACAGGCGCTCGTCCAGGGTCATTTCAATCTGGGGGATGCGCTCCATAAACAGGGGAAGTTCGACGAAGCCGTGCGCGAATACGAATCGGCCCTGGGGAAAGCGGAGGCGAACGACACCAAGGCCTATGCCCACTATAACATCGGCAATTCGCTGATGCGGGAGCAACGCTATGCCGATGCAGTGAAGGCGTACATCGATGCGCTGAAGCTGAACCCGGAGGACGAAGACGCGAAGTACAATCTGTCATACGCTCTGGAAAAGCTCCGCCAGCAACAGCAGCAGCAACAGCAGAACAAGAATCAGAAGAATAGCCAGAAGAAGGATCAGCAGAAGGACGAGAAACAAAAGCAGGACCAGCAGAAGAAGGAGCGGGATCAGCAGTCGAAGGACCGCCAAGACAAGCAGAAACAGCCGCAGTCCGCCCAGCAGCAGAAACAGATGTCGCGCGCGGATGCCCAGCGCATCCTTGACGTGCTGAAGAACAGCGAGAAGGATGTACAAAAGCGCCTGCGGGCTCGACAGGCGGTTCGGGCGAAAACGGACAAAGACTGGTAGGACGGAAGAATGGCACGTCGGTGGATCGGTATCGTCGTCATCATGCTCGGTGCGCTCGCTGCCGCCCGCGGCCAAGGGGTGGCCCTCGATGCCAGCGTCGACCGCAACCCGGTGGGAGTGGGAGAACAGTTCACGCTCGCGTTCACTCTCTCGAATGCAGGCATGGGGGGAGGAAAGGATCTGAAGCTTCCCGATCTTGGGAAGTTCAGGATCATGGCGGGCCCGAATGAATCATCGAGCGTGCAGATCATCAACGGAGCGGTGTCCTCCTCCGTGACCTACAGTTATATCCTGCAGCCGAAGGAGACGGGCAAATTCACCATCGGCAGCGCGTCGATCGACGTCGGTGGGAAACGATACGCATCTCCGCCGATTGCGCTCGAGGTCGTGCAGGGCACGTCGCAGCAGCGCCAGCGACAGTCCGCCGCTGCCGACGATGCGAGCGTGCAGATCGGGGACAATCTCTTCCTCAAGGCCTCCGTAGACCGGACGCACGTCATGCAGGGTGAGCAGATCAACCTGGTGTTCAAACTCTACACCCGGGTGTCGATCAACAACTATGCGGTGGATAAGAACCCGAACATGACGGGCTTCTGGGGGGAGGATGTCGAAACGCCGAAAAACATCTCCCTGACAACAGAGACCGTCAATGCGAAGCAGTACCGGGTAGGCGTGATCAAGCGGGTGGCACTCTTTCCCACGCAGTCTGGCACGCTGGAGATCAGTCCGATGGAAGTGCAGACGACCGTGCAGGTACAGGACCGGCGGTCGCTGGACCCGTTCGACTCCTTTTTCCGCGACCCCTTCGGTCGTGCAGTGAACTACACGGTGAAGAGCGAGCCGCTGAAGATCAAGGTCGATCCCCTCCCGCCCGATCCCCCCGCCGAATTCAAGGGAGCGGTCGGGCAGTTTGCCATGAGCACCACGGTCGACAAGCGCACCACGCGCACCAACGAGCCGGTGAGTCTCAAGGTCACGGTGTCCGGCAACGGGAATATCAAGTTGATCGAGTCACCCAGCGTGGAGCTGCCTCCCGATTTCGAACAATACTCGCCAAAGGTTGCTGAGAGCATCGACCGTGCAGGCGAAAGAGTCTCGGGGAGCAAGACATTTGAATATCTCCTCATCCCCCGCTACCCGGGGGTGAAGGTCATCAAGCCGGTGACGTTTGCGTTCTTCGACCCCCGCAAGCGTGAGTATGTGCGCCTGCGGTCCCCGCAGATCGAGCTGAACGTGGAGCAGGGGACGGCTCCTGCGGCGCCGCTCATCGCCGGTGGCAACCGGGAGGACGTCCGTCTTCTAAGCCAGGACATCCGCTTCATCAAGCTTGCTGACGCCGGTCTCTCCCGTCGTGGGGAGGCACTGCATGCGAGCGGCATCTTTCTCGTGATGGTTCTGCTCCCGCTTGCCGGCCTGGCCGGCGCCTTCGTATACACCCGGCAGCGGCAGGCCGTCATGCTCGATCAGGCGGGCTACCGTAACCGGAAGGCAATGAAAATCGCACGAAAAGGCTTGAAACAGGCCGAATACCTGCTCAAAGAAAAGGGGGGGAACCCCGCCGCGAACCAGCGCCTGCGCTTCTACGGCGAAGTATCGAGGGCGCTCTGGAGATACGTTGGAGACAAGCTGGACATCCCGCAGTCCGCGTTTTCGGTAGAGGGGGCCGCCGCGGAGCTTGCCGCGCGTGAGGCCGACCCGGCGCTGACCGATGCGCTCACGGGAATACTCCAAACGTGCGACATGGCACGATTCGCCCCGACGAGCCTCGAGGTTGGCGCGATGCAGAAAACGTATGACGAAGCCCGGCGCATCATCGTGGAACTCGAACGGACACTGAAGTGATCGCGCGACTGATGGTTCTCGCCGCGCTGTGCGCGTTCCTCCCCTCCCTTCTGGCCGCCCAATCGCCCGACGAGCTCGTTGCGCAGGGAAATCAACTGTATCAGCAGGGGAAGATCGCGGAGGCCCGCGACGCGTACCAAAAGGTGGTCAACAGCGGATACGTCAGCGGCGAGCTCCTGTACAATCTGGGGAATGCGTGGTACCGCACCGGGGACATCCCGCGCGCGATCCTGTGTTATGAACGGGCCCTACGGCTGCTTCCGGCGGACGACGACCTCCGGCACAACCTGCAGCTCGCCAATCTGATGATTACCGACCGGATCGAGCCAACACCGCGGCTGTTCATCTGGGAGCACTGGGACGCATTCAAGAACTGGCTTTCACTCCGGGGACTGACCATCGTGACCTACGGATGGTTCGTCGCCGTGATCGCGGGGGTCGCCGTGGTTCTGCTCGCCCGGACGCATGCGCTGCGGAAGACCGTTGCACTGATCACCGCAGGCGCGGCATTCATATTTCTGCTCTTCCTCGCATCCTTTTTCGACAAGGTGGGTGACGTGAGCCGCGCCGACCTGGCGATCATTCTGGACCGCGTGGTAACCGTGAAGAACTCTCCCGACCCAAAAAGTTCCGACGCCTTCGTCATCCACGGCGGGGTCAAGGTGCAGATCATTGACCGGTTCAGCACCTGGGTCAAAATCAGGCTCGCAGACGGGAAGGTGGGTTGGATGGAGTCCGGAGCGGGGGAGATTATCTGACGAGAGCGCACAGGATATCCTGAGGTAGCGTGCCAATTGCGCGGCGGAGAATTTTTGGGCTGCTGCGCGTGTTCTTACAGAAGACCGCTCTCATCGCCGGTGTTCAGCCTCCGTGGGGTGCGGGGGCTGTTCTGTTCCATGTCCAGGCATCGCTCCTGTATCGGTCGAGCGCGAGGCGCCGGATTTTCTCCGACGCATACGGCAACGCTGAGCGGTCGATCTCCCATGCCTGCTGCAACGCCTCCCTCACAGCTCCGGCAGCAAGATCGAGGTTGAGCAGAAAGTCGGAGTGAGCTCTTCCCTTGCGGTACGCGGGCTGTCGCGAAGGCAGCGGGAGCAATTCCTCCACGAGGAGAAGCGGAAGGCCGAGAAGAATGCTTCCGTGAAAGAGGAGGAAGCGTTGGAGTCGCCGTTGTGCACTCCCGGCACATTTGCGCGTCCCGACGGTCAGATCGCTGAAGCCGCTCAGCGTAATGTGTGCAGGCGTGAGTTGCTGTAACGCCTCTGCACTCTTGCGCATGATGAACGCACTTGTCCCTCCCGCGGTCGCGAAGTCCGGCATCGAGTTGATGGGAACGATGAGCGAAAAGTTCAGGCATCCCGGTGCCTGGACGACGGCACCCCCGCCGGTGGTACGGCGGAAGAGAGGGATCCTGCGGGCTCTGCAAGCGTCGATGCGGACTTCACGGGCGACATCGCAAGTGTAACCGAGCACAACGAAAGCGCTCGTCGGCTCCCAGAAACGCAGCACCGCGTCTCCCCCGTTGCGTTCGCGCTCTGCGAGGAGCACCTCGTCGCACGCAAGTTGCGACGCGGGATCTGAGGCAGGGAAATCGACAAGTAGGGGTTTGATAGACAACGGGCAATACCGTACATTATGCGTTGCGCAAATGCGCGCGCTCGGACGGCATAATTGGATGAGGAATCGTGGAAACCAAACATACGCAAAGCGGCCCACTGGCGCAAGGAGCCGGAGAACAGGGGGATAGTCAGTGGCTTGACTCTCTCGAGTTCATCCTGCAGTCGGTGTTGAAAGACAGGCAGCCGGCCAGGATCGTCCAGGCACTGGAGAACCTGAACGAACGTCTCCGCGCATCGGGCGCGGCGCTCCCGCCGCTGGTCCAGACTCCGTACCTGAACACCATCCCGCCGGAAGAAGAGCCCCCCTATCCCGGCAACCGTGAGATCGAACGGCGGATCAAGAGCTACATCCGCTGGAATGCGATGGCGATGGTAGTCAAAGCCAACCGCAATTATGCCGGGATCGGCGGACACATCTCCACGTATGCATCGTCTGCGACGCTCTATGAAGTGGGGTTCAATCACTTCTTCCGTGGCGGCGATGGGGACCATCCGGCGGACATGGTGTTCTTCCAGGGACACGCGGCCCCCGGAATGTATGCGCGCGCATTCCTTGAGGGGCGTCTTGACCCCGCCCTTCTCCACAATTTCCGAAGAGAGCTGCAACCCGGTGGCGGGCTCTCGTCCTATCCTCACCCCTACCTGATGCCCGAGTTCTGGCAGTTCCCGACGGTCTCGATGGGCCTCGGCCCCATCAGCTCGATCTACCAGGCGAGGTTCAACCGCTACCTCGTGGCACGCGGGTTCCTCAGGGAGGAGCCGAGGGTCTGGGCATTCGTCGGCGACGGCGAGACCGATGAGCCCGAAACGCTCGGCGCCCTCACACTGGCCTCACGGGAGAAGCTGGACAACCTGGTCTGGGTGGTCAACTGCAACCTGCAGCGCCTCGACGGGCCGGTACGGGGGAATGGGAAGATCATCCAGGAACTCGAAGCGGCTTTCCGGGGCGCGGGCTGGAACGTCATTAAGGTGATCTGGGGGTCCGACTGGGATCCTCTGCTCGCCGCCGATACGAAAGGCCTGCTCTTGAAACGGATGGAAGAGGTCGTGGACGGCGATTATCAGAAGTACACGGTGGAACCGGGCAGCTACACACGGAGGCATTTCTTTGGGAAGTACCCCGAACTGTTCGAGATGGTGAATCACCTGACCGACGAGCAGATCCGAAAGCTGCTGCGCGGCGGCCACGATCCCCGCAAGGTCTATGCCGCCTACAAGGCGGCCACCGAGCACCGCGGGCAGCCGACGGTCATCCTGGCCAAGACGGTCAAAGGGTACGGTCTCGGCGAAGCCGGCGAAGGCCGGAACGTCACCCACCAGCAGAAGAAGCTGAACGAGAAAGAGCTGAGGGAGTTCCGAACGAGGTTCGGCATTCCGATCAACGATGAGGAGGTTGCAGACACTCCGTTTTACCGCCCGCCCGCAGAAAGCGAGGAGGCGCGATATCTCCAGGATCGCCGCAAATCGCTCGGCGGCTGCCTGCCTGCACGGCGCGTCAGCACCGAACGGCTCGATACACCGCCGCTGGAGGCGTTTGCGGAATTCCTGAAAGGATCCGAGCGCTTCGAAGTCTCGACCACCATGGCGTTCGTCCGGCTGCTCGGCATGCTCCTCAGGAACAAAAGCATTGCAAAGAGAATCGTCCCGATCATCCCGGATGAGGCGCGCACGTTTGGCATGGACCCGCTCTTCCGGGAGATCGGCATCTACTCTCCGGGAGGGCAGCTCTACGAGCCGGTGGACAGCGAGTCGCTGCTTTACTACCACGAGTCGAAGGAGGGGCAGATCCTCGAGGAAGGGATCACCGAGGCGGGAGCGATGTCATCGTTCATTGCCGCCGCAACGTCGTACGCAACTCACCGCATCCCGATGGTCCCGTTCTACATTTACTACTCTATGTTCGGGTTTCAGCGGGTTGGCGACCTGGCGTGGGCGGCGGGCGACAGCAGGGCGAAGGGATTTATGCTCGGCGCTACGGCCGGGCGGACCACGCTGAACGGCGAAGGGCTGCAACACGAGGATGGCCACAGCCACATTCTTGCCAGTGCGGTCCCGAACCTTGCGACGTACGATCCCGCATTTGCGTACGAGGTTGCCATCATCATCCAGGACGGCCTCCGGAGGATGTACAGAGAAGGGGAAGACCTCTTCTATTATATCACGCTGTACAACGAAAACTACACGATGCCTTCCATGCCGGCCGGCGCGGCGGAAGGGGTGATCAAGGGGTTGTACAAATTCAGGCCCGGCGCTCCGGGCGGAAAGCACCGGGCACAGATCTTCGGGAGCGGACCGATCCTCCGGCAGGCACTCCGCGCGCAGGAGATCCTGGGAGAACGGTACGGCGTCTCGGCAGACGTCTGGAGCGCAACGAGCTACAAATTGCTGCGCAACGAGGCCCTCAGCGTTCGTCGCTGGAACATGCTCCACCCGACCGAGACGCCGCGGATGTCCTATCTCGAACGAGTCCTCGAACATGAAGAGGGTGTGTTCGTGGCGGTTTCGGACTACATGAAAATTGTTCCGGACCAGATCGCGCCCTGGGTGCCCGGCGGGCTGATGACGCTCGGTACCGACGGCTTCGGCAGGAGCGATACGCGCCCGGTGCTCAGGCGGTTTTTCGAAATCGATGCCGAGACAACAGCGGTGGCAACGCTCTACGCCCTTGCGCAGGAAGGGGAAATCCCCGCAACGACCGTGGCGCAGGCGATCAAGGACCTCGGCATAGACCCGGAGAAGCCGTTCCCGCAGCTCGTCTGACGGCCTCCGCATTACGCACAAGGAGATCATCAATGGATGTACGACTTCCCCGCCTCGGCGAAGGGGCCGAATCCGGCGTCATCGCCACGATCTTTGTCAAAGAAGGGGACCAGGTCAGGAAAGACCAGCCGGTGCTCGAGCTGGAGAGTGAGAAAGCTGTGGCAACGATCCCCGCCCCCGCTGCCGGTACCGTCGGAAAGATTTTTGTGAAAGAGGGGGACGAGATCAAGGTTGGAGCGCTGATCCTCTCACTTGCCGAAGATGGCGCGCCGACACCGACACCCGCACCCGGCAAGCCGATGATCGATGTGCGCGTCAAGGAGGGAGAACCCGGGGCGGCGGCAATTGCCGTTGAGCCGGAACGCCCTGCTGCCGTGCCTCCTCCCGCGGTATGGGGGCCGTTTGGTGCCGCGGAGTTTCCGATCGTCCATCCGGCCGGAGTTCCTCCTCCCGCCTCTCCGTCCCTTCGCAAGATCGCCCGCGAGCTGGGGATCGACCTGCACCGTGTCCCCGGCAGCGAACGCGGGGGGAGGATCGTCATGGCCGACCTCCGGACGTTCGTGCAGAGACTCCAGCAGGCCGCGCTGGCACCGAGGTCGGCTCCCGCCGCTGCAGCCGCCAAACCCACCCCGCCGCGGATTGACTTTGCCAAGTGGGGGAACGTTTCGTCGAAGAAACTGTCCCAGCTCCGCAAAGCCATCAGCGCAAAGATGGTGGAGTCGTGGACAACGGTTCCGCACATCACGCAGTTCGACGAGGTGGACGTTACGAAGCTGATGGAACTCCGGAAGAAATATGCGTCGAAGTACGAAGCCAAGGGGGGTCATCTCACAATGACCTCATTTGCTCTGAAGGCAGTGATTGCGACGCTGAAAAAGCACCCGATCTTCAATGCCAGCATGGATGAGGCGGCGGGAGAGATCGTGTATAAGGAGTATTACCACATCGGGGTCGCGGTGGACACTGAACAGGGGCTCATCGTGCCGGTGCTGCGGGATGCCGACAAGAAGAGCACGCTCGAGCTCTCGGTCGAGATGAACACGCTCGCGCAGCGCACTCGCGACCGCAAGCTTGCGCTCGAGGAAATGCAGGGCGGAACCTTCACGATCTCGAACCAGGGCGGGATCGGGAGCGGGCATTTCACTCCCATCATCAACACGCCGGAAGTGGCAATTCTGGGGATCGGCCGGGGGGCGGTGAAGGCTGTCGTGCAGAAAGAGCGCGTGGTCCACCGGACCATGCTCCCGCTCGCCCTTTCGTACGATCACCGGGTGATTGACGGGGCGGACGCGGCGCGATTCATGGTGGATCTAGTCCAGGCGTTCGGTGCGATCACCGACGCCGATGTGAAGATCTGAGCCGCACCGGCAGACAAACCAGGATACCAATCGGGAGAACGCGCGTGAACATGAAGTCTACGAAAACGGACATGGTCGTGCTGGGAGCGGGGCCCGGGGGCTACGCGGCCGCGTTTTATGCTGCCGACAAGGGAAAAAAGGTGGTTCTCGTTGAGCAGGAAAAGCGGCTCGGCGGCGTGTGCATGAATGAAGGATGCATCCCCTCGAAGGCCCTTCTCCATGCCGCAAGACTCATTGCGGAGGCCAAAGATTCGGGATTCAGAGGGATTCATTTTGAGAAGCCGCGGATCGACCTCTTCCAGATGCGCTCGTGGAAGGACTCCATACTGGACAAGCTCGGGGGAGGGATCAGCGGGCTGGCGCAGCGCCGCAACGTCGAAGTGATGCAGGGGAGAGGATACTTCGAAAACTCAGGAACGCTCCGTGTGGAGACAGCGGAGGGGCAGAAGTTCGTTGCCTTCGACACGGCGATCATCGCGGTCGGATCCAAAGCGGCGATGCCGGCGGCGTTCGACCTTGGCAATCCGCGCGTCATGACATCGACCGAGGCGCTGGAGATCGAAGAAATCCCCCCCACGCTGCTCGTGGTGGGCGGTGGATACATCGGCATGGAACTCGGCACCGTGTACGCGACGCTGGGGAGCACGGTCACCGTCGTGGAGGTGCTGGACAATATCCTCACAGGCGCGGACATCGACCTCGCCCGTCCGGTTGCGCGACGCGCAGAACGCATCTTCCGGGAGATCCGTGTCAAGACGAAGGTGGTGAAGATGGCGACTGCGGGGAAGCAGATCAAGGTGCAGCTGGAGACCGGCGGCGAGCAGAAGGAAGAGCTCTACGATCGGGTGTTGGTGTCGGTGGGCAGGGTGCCGAACTGCGACGACATCGGGCTGGAGAACACTGGCGT
>JBFLYO010000043.1:0-23952 GCA_040756745.1 Bacteroidota bacterium | reverse complement strand
GACCGAGAAATGCTGCCACTGTCCCGGAAAATCCATGAACTTGAAGTCGATCATCGTGACCCCTTCGTCCTTGATCATCTTGAAGACGCGGGCCAGATGCGTTGCCGAGCTTTTTGCCATAAGGTGCCCCTTCGGTGAATGATATGATGGAAGTGCTGATCAGCCGAGTTCGTGGTACCCTTTCTCGCCGTGTTCGACGAGATCCAGGCCTTCCGTCTGTTGAGCGTCGTCGCTCCGAAGCCCCATCGTCACGTCGACCAGCTTCAGGAGCACGAAGGTGACGACTCCCGCGAAGACAATCGTTGCGAGGACGGCCGCTCCCTGGACGAGGACGAGCGACGGGTTCCCATGGAGCAGGCCGTTGTTGCCCGCCTGGTTCACGGCGGTGGTCGCAAAGACCCCGGTGGCCAGCGCACCGAAGATCCCCCCGACGCCGTGCACGGAGAACGCATCAAGCGTATCATCGAGCCCCCATTTGATGCGCTGGTTCAGAGCCCAATAGCAGACAGCGGCAACGCCCATCCCGATGGCGACTGCGGCAAGGGGGGTCACGAAGCCGCACGCGGGAGTGATTGCGACCAGTCCTGCAACCGCGCCGGTGATCGCGCCCACCGCGGTCGGTTTTCCCTTGAGGAAGATCTCCAGAAGCATCCACCCGAGCATTCCCGACGCCGCAGCAGTATTCGTCGCGACGAACGCCGCGGTCGCCGTCCCGGATGAGGCAATGGCACTCCCCGCATTGAAGCCGAACCATCCGAACCAGAGCATCCCGCCCCCCAGCAGGGCGAGGGTCACGTTATGAGGGGGCGACGCACGGTGAGGGAACCCCGAGCGCGCGCCGAGCACGCGGCTCGCGACCAGCGCCGAGACGCCTGCGTTGATATGCACCACCGTTCCGCCGGCGAAATCCAGCGCACCCAGATTCCTGAGCCATCCCCCAACCCCCCAGACCCAGTGCGCCACAAGATCGTACGAAACCGTCGACCAGAGGAAGATGAAGACGATGTACGATTTGAACTTCATTCGCTCGACGATGGCTCCCGAGATAAGGGCAGGCGTAATGATCGCGAACATTGCCTGGTAGATCATGAACAGCTGGTGCGGGATCGTCGGCGCATAGTCTCCGTTCGGGAACAGCCCAACATCTCCCAGTCCGACCCACTGCAATCCCCCAACGAGTGAACCGAGGACGCCGCCATTGGGACCGAACGCGACGCTGTATCCCATCAGGACCCACTGCACCGCAACAACCCCCATCGCCGCGAAACTCATCATCATCGTGTTGACGACGTTTTTGCTCCGGACGAGGCCGCCATAGAAGAATGCGAGCCCCGGAGTCATGAACAGAACGAGGGCGGCGCACACCAGCATGAATGCGGTATCGCCAGTGTCCAGTCCGTTCATTTCGGCATCTCGATCTTGATGCGCATGGTCTCTTTGGAGGTAGAGAGGACAAGGTTGGTGCGCGTGCTGACAACGCCGGCCCACGCCTGGATCTTCGCCAGGAGCTTCTCAAGAGACGAGGTGTTGACCGTTCGGATCTTCAGGAGATGCGACCCCTCCCCCGTGATCGCGTGGCACTCCAGGATCTCGTCGGCCCCCTGTGCATGCTCGAGGAACTGCGCATAGTGCCGCGAGGAATCCACCGTCACGAAGATGAAGGCCGTGATGTCTTTTCCGAGCTTGCGGTGGTCAACCGTGGCATGATACCCGGTGATGTACTGCTGGTCCTCGAGTTTGCGCAGCCGTTCGCTTACCGACGGGAGAGAGAGCCCAACGGCTTCTGCGAGGTCGTTTCGCCGGGTCCTCCCTTTCTTCTGGAGGACTTCCATGATCTTCACATCGATTTCATCAAGAGGCATAGTTCGACTGCAAGGGCAAAGGAGGGGAATCCCACCGCGGGCCTAATAAAGTAAGGACATGCACGAATAATAGCTTCAAATATAAGGCAACGTGCCCGAAATGTCAAGAAGAAAGTGAGGCGACCGGAACGGGGCTTATGCGCGTCCGGCGGTGGAGCGGAGGGTCCTGATTGCGGCGGGGATATCGTTGGAGGCAAAGATGGCGTTGCCTGCGACGAGCACAGTGGCTCCCGCAGCAACCACGCCGGGGGCCGTGTCGACGTCGATTCCACCATCGACTTCCAGGAGCACAGCCGGATTAAGGTCGCGAATCATCGCGCCCACGCGGCGGATCTTCTCGACCGAAGCGGGGATAAACGATTGCCCGCCGAAACCGGGGTTGACCGACATGACGAGAACCAGGTCGACAAACGGAATAATCTCGGAAAGCATCTCCGGCGGCGTTGCGGGGTTAATGCACACTCCCGGCCGCGCGCCAAGCGTTCTGATCGATTCCACGGTCCGGTGCAGATGCGGGCATGTTTCGTAATGAACGGTGATCATGTCCGCTCCTGCGTCGCGGAATGCGCTCAGGTGCCGCTCCGGTTCCTCAATCATGAGGTGCGTGTCGAACGGCAGCGTTGTGAGACGACGGAGCGAACGAATGACGGGAGGCCCGAACGTGATGTTGGGAACGAACCGGCCGTCCATGACATCGAGATGAAGCCAGTCTGCTCCCCCCTTCACGGCGAGGGCGATTTGTTCATCCAGGCGGGCAAAATCCGCGGAGAGAAGCGACGGGGCGATGGTAATCATGGAGTTTGCATCTATCGTTTGGGGACCTGGATTTCCTCGGCCGGTCTGCCGGCCTTGATCACGAAAAGGTCGACGGCTTTGCCGGCCGGAACCGCCTCCCCGGCACGCGGGAATTGCTCGACGACCGTGTTGGGGATCAGCTCATAGCTCTGTTGATAGGTAATGTTGCCGACGTTCAAACCTGCCGCCTGGAGTATCCTCTCGGCTTCGGAGACTGTCTTTCCCACGATATTCGGAACGGACGTCCCTCCCGTCCCTGCTCCGCTGCTCACCGTAATGCTGACCCGGCTCCCCCTCGGGATGCGGGCGTCCGGGGGGACCGACTGCGCGACAATTGTGTTCTCCGGGTATTGGTCCGACCTTTCAAAGGCCATCCCCCCGAGTTTCAGTCCGTACCGTTCCAGAGCAAATTTCGCGTCACGGAGCGATCGCCCCCTCAATTGCGGCACTGTTACGCGGATTTCCCCCCCGGACACGGTCAGGTAAACGCGGCGCCCCTCCTTCACCATGGAACTGGCTGCCGGATTCTGGAACACGACAGTCCCTACGGGTTGGTCCGGGTCGGCCCTGGTGTCCGCCTCGACGGGTTCAAGCCCTTCCTTCACCAGGAGGTCCTTTGCCTGCTGGAGAGGGAGGCCGGTGACACCTGGAACGGGAAGCGTCCTCTGTCGGTTGACATACAGGGGGAGGAGCACTGAGTTAAGCAGGATGAACAATGCGATGCATGCAGCGGCGACGAGAAGGAGTTTCCGCACCCAGGGCTTCCGGAGGAGCCGCAGCAGGAAGGATGCCATACGATGAGGACGGGGCTGTCTCAATGGGCCCAATATAGCGAACGCACCACCAAACTACAAGGGAACGCCACCCTTCTTGCGTCATTCTCCATTTCTCCTGATATTCGACAGATCCCATGAGACTCCTCCGCCGTGAAGTTCTCCAGACTCTGCTCTACTACGACCTCTGGGAATACCCCCTGACAATACGGGAGCTTCACGCATTTCTCCCGGTGCGAGTGGAGTCGTTCCCCTCCTTTACGCGAACTGTCGAGGATCTGGCCGCAGCCGGAGACATCGGCGCAGACCGGGGCTACTACTTCGTGCCGGGGAGGAGCGCTGCAGTAGTCGACCGCCGCATCGCAGGCCATCGGCGCGCCAGGTCGATGTGGCGATGGGCCAGGGTTTCGACTCATGTCATCAAGCGGTGCCCGTTCGTGCGAGGGGTATATGTCTCCGGCGATCTGTCCAAAAATGTCTCGGGACCCGGAGGCGACGTGGATTTTTTCGTCATTACCGTTCCCGGGCGCCTCTGGATTACCCGATCGCTCCTGATCATGTTCAAGAAGACGTTCCTCCTGAACCGAAAAAAGTTCTTCTGCCTCAATCTGTTCACCGCCGCAAACGGATTGAGGGTCGACGAGCAAAACATCTATCAGGCCACGGAGATCGCCCAGCTCAAAGCGCTGTATAACGAGGAGATGTTTGAGGCCTATCTTGAGGCGAACGGCTGGATCACCGACTTCTTTCCGAATTTCGATGCCTCGCTCCTCAACGCGCCTCCGGCGAACAACAGGCACAGCATTTTCCAGCGGCTGACCGAACGAGTGCTGGAGCTTTTCCCGCTTGACCGCATCGACTCCTCTCTCCTGCGCATGATGGAGTCGGTATGGGCCACACGTTACCCCCAATTCGACGCCGAAACCCGCGCGAGCATCTTCCGCTCAACCAAGACCGAGTCCCGCGCGTATGCCGGGAACGTTCAGGGTGCCATCCTCAATCGCTATGAGAATGCGCTCCGGTCATACGGGGTTCTCGATTAAGCGCGACGACGCGAACGCACCGTATGGTTGACGTCCTCTTCACGCACTCGTATTTCCTCCGCTTCGATCCGAAGGAGTACCGGGCCATGTCCCCGTACCCACCGCTGGGCACACTGTACGCCGCTGCGACGGCCCGGCAGCGCGGTTTCACGGCGGCGCTGTTCGACAGCATGCTCGCGGAATCAGAGTCCGACATCCTCGCGATGATTCATACGCACCGCCCGCGCGTAGTTGTCATCTACGACGACGACTTCAACTATCTCACAAAGATGTGCCTGAGCCGGATGCGCATGGCGGCATTCCGGATGTCGGAATTCGCACGCGAGGCGGGGTGCAGAGTAATCGTCCATGGCTCGGACCCCGTCGATCACATCGAGGAGTACCTAACGCACGGAGCGGAGTATGTGATCTGCGGCGAGGGGGAGCAGACCCTTGCAGAGCTCCTCGAGAGCATCCTGCACAAAGGGAAGCCCGTGGAGCAGATCGCAGGGCTAGCGTACCGGGGCCCTGGCAGCACCGCCGTGACTGCGGCACGTGAAGTCATGAGACACCTTGATGTCCTCCCCTTCCCCGCCTGGGACCTTGTGGATGTCGAGCATTACCGAAGCGTGTGGTACCGACGGCACGGCTATTTCTCTGTCAACATGGTCACCACGCGTGGTTGTCCGTTCCATTGCAACTGGTGCGCCAAACCGATCTACGGGCAGGTGTACAACACCCGATCGCCGGCGAACGTCGTGGCAGAGATGATTTTCCTCCGCGACTTGGTCCGCCCGGACCATATCTGGTTCTGTGACGACATCTTCGGCCTGAAACCGGGATGGGTCGAAGCTTTCAGCGAAGAAGTGAACCGGCAGCGGGCGACCGTTCCGTTCAAATGCCTCGCGCGTGTGGATCTTCTTCTCAAGGAGAATACGATCGAACATCTCCGGCGCGCCGGATGCACTTCGGTGTGGGTGGGCGCCGAGTCGGGGTCGCAGAGAATCCTCGACGCGATGGAGAAGGGGACAACGGTCGATCAGATCTATGAAGCACGACGGCGCTTGCGGGCCGCAGGCATCAAGGTCGGGTTCTTCCTGCAGTACGGTTACCCCGGAGAGACTATCGAGGACATCGCACGGACGCTCGCGATGGTCGAGGAATGCAGACCTGATGACATCGGCATCTCGGTGTCCTATCCGCTCCCCGGTACCTCATTTTACGAATCGGTGAAGGGATCCCTCGGCAGGAAACAGAACTGGGTGGACAGCGAGGACCTCGACCTCTTGTTCGCAGGCGCATATCAGCCGGATTTCTATCGCGTCCTCCACCGCGTCACGCACAAACGACTCCGGATGCTCCAGGGTGTCGATGTGCTGCGTGAGCTCCTCATGGCCCCCTGGCGGGTGAACCCCCGGCGCCTGCGGCGCATTGCTGCAACCGGTTACCATGCGATCACGCTCCCTCCCCTCCGCGCCCGGATGCATCGACTCGCCGGCGCCCGCTGAACCGGCATGGACATTCTTCTCACACACGCCTATTATCTCGCGCATGACACGGCGGAACAACGGGTCATGAAGCCTTATGCCCCGCTCGGCATTCTCTCAATCGCCGCCTACCTGACCCGCCAGGGGTTCAGCGCACAGGTGTTCGATGCCACGTTCGGTACCCCGCAAGAGTTCGCTGCCCTCCTCGATCGGCTTCACCCGCCGGTGGTAGGCATCTATATCACGATGATGACGAAATTTGCCGCTCTGGCGATGATCGCAGAGGCGCGTGAAGCGGGGGCGTTCGTCCTTGTCGGGGGCCCAGAGCCTCCGCATTACGCGGAAGAATTCCTGGCTGCCGGAGCGGGCGCCGTGGTGATCGGCGAAGGGGAATTGACGGTCACAGAATTGCTCAGGCTTCCCGAATGCACCCCCGGGGCGTTGCGCACCGTTGCGGGTCTGGTGTTCCGCGATGCAGACGGGTCGGTGTTCCGCACGTCACCCCGTGCGCAGATTGCAGACCTTGATACGCTGCCGATCCCCGATCGCTCCAAGGTGCCGATCAGCCGGTATCGGTCTGCCTGGCTCCAACACCATGGGTACTCGTCTCTGTCCCTCATCTCCATGCGCGGCTGCCCGTACACCTGCAAATGGTGCAGTCACGCCGTCTACGGCGAAACGTATCGCCGGCGGTCTCCGTCGCTGTTCCTGGAAGAGCTTGCGACGATCGCCGCCGAATACCGTCCCGACGCATTCTGGTTCGCCGACGATGTATTTACGATCAACCACCGCTGGTTCTTCCGGTTCGTCGAGGAGGTCCGGCACCACGGTCTGAAATTCCGGTATGAGTGTATCACGCGCGCAGACCGCATGAATGAGGAGGTTGTGAAGGGCCTTGTGGCAACAGGCTGCCAGCGGGTATGGATCGGCAGTGAATCGGGATCACAACGAATCCTGGACGCCATGTCGCGCGGGGTGAAGGTCGAGGAGGTGCAGGCCATGACGCGCCTCGCACGGAGATATGGAATCGACGTGGGGATGTTCGTCATGCTCGGATATCCGGGAGAAACGAGGGCAGACATCGAAGCAACGGTTCGACACGTGAAGCGCGCCAACCCCGATGTCATTCTCACCACGGTCGCCTATCCGATCAAGGGGACTCCCTTCTATGAAGAGAGCAAAGGGGATCTGATCCTTCCAGAACTCCCCTTCAACGAATGGAACGACAGGATGATCGATCTCGCAGGCCGGTACTCGAAACGGTTCTACTGGTTCGCCAACAGGAGGATCATCAACGAGGCAGCCTGGCATCGGCGAGCGGGAGGTCGGCTGGAGACCGCCCGGGCGTTCCTGAAAGCGAAGACCGCCCTCGTCGGAATGTATCTTACGAGCTGACCTCCGGATGCCCGATTCTCCATTCTCAGCGATTGCCCTCCGGTACGACGAACAGTTCTCGAATCTCCCGGGAGTCGCTCACGTGCGCAACCGGATGCATGCTCTAGCCGTCTCTTCCTTCCTGCCGGGCGGCCGGATTCTGGACCTCGGCTGCGGCACGGGGATCGATGCGGTCCGGCTTGCACGAGAGGGGTTCCAGGTTACAGCGGCAGATGCCGCCGCCGGAATGCTCGAGAGAGCAGCATCGAGGGCTGCATCAGAAGGCGTCCAACTGATGATCCGCACTCTCGACGCAACAGATCTCTCGTCAATTGCGTCCGGCTCGTTCGACGGCGTGTTTTCGAATTTCGGCGTGCTCAATTGTATCGGCGACCTTTCGAAGTTCTTCCTCCACTGCCACAGAATTCTTGCGCCGGCGGGGAGCGGAGTCCTGAGTTTCCTCGGCCGCTGGGCCCCGTGGGAGATCGCAGCGTTTCTCATCCGGGGTGACCGACGGTCGGCCTTTCGGCGACGGTCGAATAGTCGTGTGGCGGTTCCCATGGGCACGGGGAGCGTGCCGGTCTGGTATCCCGGATGGAGCACCATACGCGACGCCGCCGCCCCGTACTTCACGCATGTGAGCTCCTTTGGGTTGAACGTGATCTCACCCCCTCCCTCGTCGACGCGTTTTGTCGAGAGCTGCCCAAAAACCTCTGCGTTCCTCTGGAGGGTTGAAGCCCGCGTGTCTCATCTCTTTCCGTTGTCGCGTGGGGGGGACCACATCGCATTTCTCCTGAGGAAGAAACCGTGAACGCGTCGGGACGTATCGCATTTCTCTGGTCGTTCGCCAGGCCATGGCGTGGACGTATCGCATGGTGTATGGCAGCCGTCTTCTTCGTTTCGGCTGCATCGCTGCTCTACCCCTGGCTCCTCAAGCTGATGGCGGACAGGTTGAGCGGAACGGGACGCGGCCCGGATCCCGGTCTGGTGGCGATTGTGCTTGTGCTGGTGTTCCTCGCTTCGTCGGTCGCCGGTTACGTACAACAAGTGGAGCTCCAGACCCTCGGGTACCGGTTGCGCAACGCGCTCCGCGTGGAGTTCTTTTCGATGCTCCTCCGACGTCCCCTGAACTTCTTCGGAAGAGAACGGGCCGGCGAGCTCTCTTCAAGGGCCATGGAGGACTTCAGCAGACTGCAGCCCATTTTTGCCAATCTGCTGGCCCCCTTCCTTCAGAACGGACTCGTCATGGCAGGGTGCCTGATCGCCATGGCCAGCCTGAATTTCCCCGGCGCAACTATCGTGTTGCTCCTGATGGTGATCCCGCTGCCGTCGGCCGTGGTCTTCTCACGCCGCATCACCGCACTGTTCGGCACGAGTACCGCCCTTCATGCCGAGTCCAACGCGCTCCTCGAAGAATCGATCGTGGGCATCAGGGACGTGAAGGCCTTCGGACGCGAGAAGAGGCACGCACACCGTTACGCCGAGATGCAGGGGGCGGCGCTGGAAGCCGAGCGCTCCGCATCACGCATTCACGTCGGCGTCACTCAATCGGTCACTTTTCTTATGTCGATCCTTCTCGTTTCGATTTTCTTCATGGGAACTGCGGACGGCCGGATTCCCGACACGGGCATCGGCGATATGATCGCATTCTACTTTTACGCGTATACGTTTCTCATGGCGGCCATTGCAGCAGGGCGGGTGTTCCTGACGTACCGCGGGATCGCTGGAGCGTTTGAACGATCACATCGGCTCATGTGTGAGGCGCCTCCCCCGCCCGTGCTCCGGGACGCTGATGCTCATCTGCCGGTGAAGGGGCGCTTGGAAGTGAAGGAGGTGCATTTCGCATACGACGGAGGGCCCTCTGTTCTGAACGGCGCCTCGCTGGCCGTCGAACCCGGAGAGACGCTCCTCCTCACCGGCCCTTCAGGCAGCGGAAAATCGACCCTGGGGAATCTCATCATCGGACTGCTGACCCCTGCAGAGGGAGAGATCCGGATCGGCGGCCATCCTTTGACTCTGTTCTCCTCCGAGGCCCTGCTCCGCGGCATCGGTTATGCAGGCCAGGACCCCGTACTCTTCAGGGCCTCAGCCCGGGAAAACATCGAATGGGGAGGCGCCGGGACGGATGATGAACGGCTGCGGGAGGTCCTCGCCATCACGGCACTTGATGATGTGATGAAGAAGCTTCCTCAGGGCCTCGAGACGGTCATCGGCGAACGGGGGGTGACGTTGAGCGGCGGCGAAAAGGCCAGATTCGCCATCGCTCGAGCGATAATGCATCGCCCTCCCCTCCTGCTGCTTGATGAGGTCAACGCGATGTTGGGCGAGCGGATCGAACGGCACGTCTGGCGCGCGCTGTTGCGCGACCGGAATGGACTCACGACGATCATTATGAGCCACCATCATGAATACCTCCCGCGTGGCTATCGCGTTGTAGCGTTGCGCGACGGCCGGCTGTACTCGCGCCGACCGGCATGATCATGCGCGGAGCGGGAACGGTTGAGCATCGATCCTTCGCCCCCTGGCGGGGTCAGACCGCCCCGAAGAGTATTCTGCTGATGAGGCTTCACGCAATTGGCGATGTGGCTCTCATCCTTCCCGCAGCGGCATCACTCCGCGCAATGATGCCCGGGACGCGGATCGACCTCGTCACATCCCCAGCCGCTGCCGGACTTGCCGATGCGGCGGAGCTCTTTCACGGAATATTTACCTGTGTCACGGCCGGTTCCCGCACGGCGCGATTGTTGAGGGCCCTACGCTTGGGAGGGACATTGCGGCGGCGAAGGTATGACCTGGTCATCGACCTACAGAGAAACTGGATGACCAGGATCATGCGACGGATCGCATCTCCCCCGTCATGGGGGGAGTTCGACCGGTTCTCTCTCCGTCCGGCCTGGATCCGCATCACCGACACGATCACGCGCAGCGGTCTCGACTTCCCGAAACGACCGCCCAGCGTCTGCATCCCACCCGCTCGCGCGCAGCAAGCCCGGGCTCTGCTCGCAGCACACGGCCACAGGGAGGGAAGAATGCTGGTGATCATCAATCCGGGGGGGCTCTGGCCCACGAGGAACTGGCCGGAGCGCAACTATGTTGAACTCTGTATCAGGTGGCGCGAGGCGATGCCCGTCACGTTTCTTATCCTGGGGACAGAACGGGTCAGAAGGGTTGCCTCCGCCATCCACGGGGCTGTCGGACCTGACGTCATCGATCTCTCACACTCAACGACACTGCGGGAAGCGTTTGAGGTCCTCTCCCTGGCCGACGTGATGGTAACGGAGGATTCGGGTCTCATGCACATGGCCTGGGCAGCGGGAGTCCCGATCGTTGCCCTCTTTGGCTCAAGCAGACATCAGTGGTCGGCCCCGTACGGAGAGCGCTCGGTGACACTTGATTCATCCGACCTCCCCTGCTGTGCGTGCATGGAACCAGCGTGCAGATTTGGCGATGTCCATTGCCTGACCCGATACTCACCGGAACTCATTCTGGCAGAAGCGCTGAACCTGCTCAAGTCAACACCTACACTCGAACACCACTGAGCGCACCCGATGTTTCGCGCCACGTTGCTGGCAATTGTCCTCGGCCTCCAGGCCATACTCTACCTCAAAGGGCGGCGATGGGTGCGTGATCGATTCCCCGCACGCAGGGGGCTGCAGGTCGCGCTCGCCGCGATCTTCCTCCTGTTCAACGCGGCCATGGCGTTTGTGCTGCTGGCACGCCCGAAGATTGCGGCCTTCCCCCCATGGTTCGTCGCCTTTGCGGTCAACCCGTTCTACATCTGGCATGGCGCGACGCTGATCCTTGGACTGATTGTGCTCGTCGGGTTGGTCATCGCATTTCCATTCCGGATCCTCCACTACCTGCTTCGCGTGACCCCGGCCATCGGACCGCGCTACGTCGCCGTGACCTCCCGCCCTGCGGTGCAGCAGTTCAATGCATCGCGCCGGGCGTTCCTCCGCACTGGCATGACAGGGCTCACCGCCGCATCCTTCGGCGGCGCCACGTACGGCGTCCTCGCGGGGAAGTCAGATCTCGAATTCACGCGCCAACGCTTCACCCTCCCGAACCTTCCGGCAGCGTTCGACGGATTCACGATCGGCATGGTGAGCGACGTCCATTCGAGCGCGTTCATGACAAAAGAGGACATGGATGAATATGTGCGGGCTCTCCTGTCCCTCCGGGCCGATCTGATCGTCGTCCCGGGCGATTTTGTCAATGCAATGACAGAGGAAGTGTATCCATTTGCAGAATCATTTTCCGCCCTCCACGCCCCGCACGGCGTGTACGGCGTCATGGGCAACCACGACTTCTTCGCACGCGACCCCGACCGCGTGGCGCGGGAGGTTGATGCCTGCGGGGTCCGCCTGCTGCGTAACGATCATACGATGATCCGACGGGGCGATGCCGGGATCGCACTTGCAGGCGTCGACGACGTCGGGCGCTCGGACCGCGCGGCCTCCGCCATGGACACTGCCGTCCACGGCACACCCGCAGGCATCCCACGCATCCTCCTGTGCCACCGTCCGTACTTTCTTCAGGAGGCAAAGGAACGCAACATCGACGTCGTTTTGAGCGGTCATACACATGGGGGACAGGTGGTATTCGGCCGGTTCGGCGAACTGACCCTCACTCCTGCGCAGATCGCATCCCGATACATCTGGGGACCGTACCGCCTCGGGTCCGCGCAAATGTTCGTATCGCGAGGGATCGGAACGGTTGGTCTCCCGATGCGCATCAACTGCCCGCCGGAGGTAGCACTTATTACATTGTCACGTACCTGAGGCGCACACCTGTCCATGAGAAGCATCGCGCTGCTCACGCACGGAGGGGTGGATCCTCCCGGGGAGGGCGTGCATGTCCCGTTCCTCTGCGCGCTGATCAGCCGGCTGGCCGAATTCTTTGCGATCACCGTGTACACGTTCGGCCCACCATCCGACCACGCTGCTTCCCTGTCCCTCGGCCGCGCACGCGTAACGAGGATCCCTCCTTCTCCCCTTCTCCCGTTCCGACTTTACGCTCTCTGGAATGCCGTTGCGCTGGACCATCACCGCACTGCCTACGACCTCGTTCACGGCATCTGGGCGATTCCGGCGGGGGTTCTCGCTGTGGCGATCGGGGGCAAGCATAAAATCCCGTCTGCCATCAGTCTCCATGGCGCGGAAACCGCACGTCTTGCCTCAATCTCCTACGGCGCAATGCGGAGGGAACCGGAGCGCTCCATGGTGCGATGGGCCTGCCGCAGGGCAGACCTGTTGTTCGTTCTGAGCAATCATCAGCGCCATGCCTTGACCGACTGCGGCGTCTTGCGCGATGATGTCGTCATCACTCCGCCCGGTGCAGAGCCATCGTTCCTCGCTACTGAACAACGCAGGCCGCCCGACGGGGCCGTCCATATCCTCCACGTGGCGAACCTCACTGAAGTGAAGGACCAATCGACGCTGCTACGCGCATTCGCTTCCATCAGTCGTGAACGCGAGGCGTTCCTGCGTATCGTCGGTGCAGATTACATGGACGGGGCGATCCAGAGGCTTGCCGGCTCGCTGGGCGTCGGATCCCGCGTAAAGTTCACAGGGTACGTTCCGCACGAACAAATGCGTTCCCACTACCGCTGGGCACACCTGATTCTCCAGACGTCGCACCACGAAGCCGGAGGCGTCGCCGTCGCTGAAGCCGCTGCTGCGCGCGTCGTGGTATGTGGCACCGCGACCGGCCTGCTTGCCGACCTCGCGGAGACTTCTGCCGTCGCCGCCCCTCCGGGAGATGCCGAGGGTTTGTCACGCGCGGTTCTTGCACTGCTTCGGGAGCCGGAGCGGTTTATGAGAATCCAGCAATGCGCGTGGGAGTGGGCCAGCCGGAACACCGTCGACTCCGCCGCAGCGCTGATCGCAGACGCCTATGAGCGCACGCTCTCACCGGCAACCTGAAATCTCCGTCGTCATCCCCACCAGGAACCGACCCCTGGACCTTGCGCGCCTGCTCGATACTCTGGTCACCCAGTCGCGGCTGCCCGACGAGGTTATCGTTGTCGACGCCAGCGATGCGCCGGCCCCGAATGCGGCCGCCCTGCGACGCCTTCGCCCGATCAGTGCGAGAATCCTCCGGACTTCCCCCGGACTCTGCGCTCAGCGCAACCTGGGCATTCGCACTGCGCACGGGGAATTCATTCTGCTCGCCGATGACGACATTGAGTTTCCTCCCGCATACATTGAAACCCTCGCGGAGTACCTCAGCGCACACCCTGGAGAGGGAGCAGTATCAGGCACGCTGGAGGAATCCGGTACTGACGGCACCATCGTGCCCGACACCGCACCATTGACGAGGCGCCACATCGTGTGGCGGTTCCTCTTTCAACAGACCGTCTGGGGGGACATTTCCGGACTCGAGCGGGACCGTTGGCTGCGGCCCCTCCATCGTTTCTACCGCCTCCGCGGCAATACGTTGAGCGTGGCAGGGTGGCCCCTGCTGACCGACGCCCGTGGTCCGTCGTTCCGGACCTCCGTGTATGGGCTCGGCAGCGCAATGGTGAGACGCTCCTGGCTGCTTGCTTCGCCGTTCGATGAATCGCTTCACTCGAGCGGCATCGGGGATAACTTCGGCGTCGCCATGGGGTTTCCGGGGACTCTACCGATTGTTGTGCTCACCAGCATCAGGGCAAAACATCACCGATCGCGCTCACACCGGATTACCGCGGATCAGTCGTTCGTCCTGCGAGTGCTTGCCCTCGAGCATTTCATGCGTCGGAACGACAGATTCTCCATGATCAACCGGCTGGCCTTGCGCTGGTCGGTAGGAGGCAACATCCTTGCCCATGCGTTCGCAGGCAACATTCGAGGCACGCGGGGCGCACTGAAGGCACTCTTCAAGTTGTTCTGGCAACCGCCCGCCGTCATGTGAGCGAGTTAACCGACTTCGCCGGTTGAATCTCAGTCGTTTTTTTGATAGAATTGCACACAGACAAATCCCATCCCGGATGGATTACAAACGGTTGGCCCGCAAGGCCGTTCAGGCCCGGAATCACTCCTTTTCACCATACTCCCACTTCCGCGTCGGCGCAGCCCTCCTGACCAAACGGGGGAAAGTGTACACCGGCTGCAACATCGAGAGCAGTTCGTACGGGCTCACGATATGTGCCGAGCGCACTGCGCTCTTCAAGGCGGTCTCCGAGGGGGAGCGGACATTCACAGCCATCGCGGTCGCCACGGATGAGGATGGATTCACCCCCCCCTGCGGCGCATGCCGCCAGGTGATCATGGACCTTGCGGGAGACATCGACTTCATTATGGTCCATCGCAACGGGACGGTCCGGACAGTCCGAATGAGCGAACTCTACCCGCACCCCTTCGGCGCCAAGAACATCGCCAGGACATAACCCCATGAGCGCCCCTACTGCACACGACTCGCCGCGGCATGTCGGCTGGATCGAGGTCATCGCCGGCTGCATGTTCAGCGGAAAGACGGAAGAGTTGATCAGGCGAATCCGGCGCGCCCAGATCGCGCGGCAGACCGTCGCGATCTTCAAGCCAAAAATTGACAACCGCTACAGTGCCGATCACATCGTCTCGCACAGCGATGCAAAGCTTCTCTCCACCGTCGTGGAATCGTCGGCAGACATCCTCCGGCTCGCCGCTGACGCCCAGGTTGTCGGCATTGATGAGGGACAGTTCTTCGACATGGGATTGGTTGATGTAGCCGAAGAACTGGCCGATCGTGGGAAGCGGGTGGTCATTGCCGGGCTCGACCAGGACTACCGGGGGAAGCCGTTCGAACCGATGCCTCAGCTGCTCGCGGTGGCGGAATACATCACCAAGACGCTTGCCATCTGCGTGGTCTGTGGAAACCCGGCGGACAGGACGCAGCGTACGACGCCCGCGAGTGAACGCGTTCTCGTCGGTGCCAAGGATACCTACGAGGCAAGATGCCGCCGATGTTTCGAACCACCGCAGGCATGACGGCCGCATCACCTGCCGACGTCGACCGGTCCGTCGCGTACCTCAGAAGGCGCCTCCCCTCAGTTCCCCGCATCGCACTCGTTCTGGGCTCGGGGCTGGGCGACTATGCTGATTCACTTCCGCATCCTGTCGCCATTCCCGCATCCGAGATTCCATCCTACCCCGTGTCAACCGTCGAGGGTCACAAGGGGGCCCTGGTGTGCGCTGAGGTCTCAGGAACACCCGTACTCGCCTTCCAGGGACGAGTGCACTTTTACGAATCGAACGACCTCGCTAAGGTGCTCCACCCCGTGGCCGTGGCCGCATCACTTGGGGTCAGGACGCTGGTGATTACCAATGCCGCGGGTGGCATCAACCGGCAATTCGCACCCGGCGACCTGATGCTCATCGCCGATCAATTGGACCTGACGTTTGAGCCGCTCCGCATTCCCTCCCCCAGCATGCACCACGAGCCGTTGTACGATCGTGAGTTGATGTCCGTTGCAGAGGAGGCAGCAATGAAACGGGGAATCCCTTTGCGTCGGGGAGTATATGCGGGGGTGAAGGGTCCTTCGTACGAAACTGGCGCAGAAGTCGAAATGATTCACCGGCTCGGGGGAGACGCCGTAGGGATGTCAACAGTCAAGGAGGCACGGCTTGCTGCCGCCCTTGGAATGCGAGTTCTCGGGATTTCGTGCATCACAAACAAGGCAGCGGGAATCGGTACCTCAAAACTCCACCACGGAGAAGTTACCGAAGTTGCCAACCGGGTAAAGCGCGACTTCGCCACCCTCCTTTCGGACATCATAGCGGCACTTTAACCGGACCTGCCGCACTCCCAAGCCGCATCGAATTACCAATCACCAACAGACTGCTCACGACCATCGCTCCGGCAGCAAAGACCGGCTCGAGCATCCCGCCGACTGCGAGGCCGATTCCGATTGCATTATAGACCAGGGCCCAGGCAAAATTCCATCGGATTGCCCTCCTCACCGAACGCCCGAAGTCTAGCAACCAGGGGATCTTGGCCAGGTCATCGTCCAGGATCGTCACATCAGAGGCGATTCTTGAAAGGTCTGTCCCGGAACGCAACGAAATCCCAAGGGTCGCTGCACCCAGTGCCGGCGCATCGTTGATACCATCCCCGGTCATCGCGACGTGTGCTCCCGATCGTACCCGAGCCCTCACGTATTCGACTTTCTCCTCGGGGAGGAGACCTCCGCGAAGGCTAACGACAGGTGGGAGCAGCTTCAAAAGTCCCTCAACTGCCTCTTGCGAATCTCCTGAGAGAATGGTTATGGGTATCCTCTTGGCAAGTACCTGATTGACAGCTGGGACTGCGGATACACGCAATGAGTCGGAAAACGCAAAGCATCCAGAAACAGTGTTGTCAATCTGAAGATAACTAGTTGTTCTATCGGTGCTTTTACGAGTCATGGAATGTTTATTATCTGCCAACTCCCTTGCCACAATGACATGCCGGGCAGTGGATGATTCAAGGGTAACTATGCCTTCGATGCCCCTGCCTGCTAATACACCAACGGATTCGACGGCTCCCAGCTCAGCTCGCTCCGCAAGACCAAATTCAACAACTGCCTTCCCCACCGGATGCTCCGATCGTTGCTCCAACGTGATCGCATAGCTTAAGAGCTCTCTTCGGGAGCACGGGTTGCCATCAGTTGGGTGAAATTCTGTAACTCGAAGCTTCCCTTCAGTTAGAGTCCCCGTTTTGTCGAATATCACTTCGTCGATCTGCCCTGCAGTTTCCAGATGAGAGACCGATTTTGCGAGCACACCATGCTTTGCTGCCGTGGCGTAACCGACTGCTCCTGCCAACGTCGCCCCGATTCCAATCGCACAGGGGCACGCAATCAGCAGAACCGAGAGCCCCTTCAGAGTTCCTTCGACCGGCCCTTCAACCACACTCCACGCAATCCCGCTGAGGACTGCCAGCGCGATCACCGCCGGAACGAAGACGACCATGATCCGATCGGCTGTGAGTTGAAGTGGAGAACGCTCTTCCCTCACGGCCGCGGTAAGCGTCGCAAGTCGCGCGATCACCGTGTCGCTTGCCGACCGGTCCGTGCGTAGCAGGATCACGCCGTCGAAGTTCACCGATCCGCTCAGGACGGTGTCACCAACGCGTTTCGGCACAGGCGATCCTTCTCCCGTCAGCTGCGACTCATTGACCGCTGTTTCACCCTCGAGCACTGTACCGTCAACGGGGATCTCTTCTCCGGGCAATACCCGAACGAGACTCCCTGGCCGGACGCTCTTGGCTTCGACGATCGTTTCACCTCCAGAAGATACTACCCGAGCCGTAACGGCCTCATGCGCAAAGAGAGCCTTGAGGATCAGCGAAGTCCTGGCCCGCGCGTGGGCTTCCAGGTAACGCCCGAACGTCACCAGGACGAGCACCATCGTGGCGGTATCGTAGTAGATCTCCTGGCTCCCCGTGAACGTCGAATAGACCGAATAGCCGAATGCCGATGTCGTTCCCAGGGCTATCAGACTGTCCATGCCCGGCCTGCCGCGCCGGAATTCCTCCAAAGCGCTGCGCAGGAACGGAATGCCAATGAGCAGGTACACCGGGAGCGAGAACAGGAAGATGAGATACCCTATTGCGGGACGCACTTCCGGTTCGATCGGGAAGAGAAATGGCAGCCGGTCGCCGTAAAGGATCCAGGTGAACGTCATGGCGTTCATTGCGAGAAAGGCGGCAAGCCCGAGGCGGACAAGGAAGAGTGTTGCCCTTCCCTCTTCTCCGTGTGTTCCCGTCAACGAGTGAGTCAGATAGCAACCATAACAGCAAAAGCGTTCAGCCCCTTTCCCCGGTTTCCACACCGAAGGAGGAACGGGGAGCCCGCATTGTTCGCAGAGTAAGTCTTTTGCGTTCCTGGCTCCTGAACTCTGCGTTGAAGCGGAGTCGTTCGACGAATGGTCGCTCATACGGGAAAGATACGAAGAGCGAATGGAACTTGAAAGGAGCGTGAGGGGAACGTCACGCCGCTCAGGCGGGTGGGTAGAGCCGGTAAAGCATCACATAGATGACCACTCCGGTCACGGAGACATACAACCAGAGGGGAAGCGTCCACCGGGCGATGGCACGGTGACGGTCGAACCGTTCCCGGAGCGCTCGGGCGAGCGTGATGCCAACGAACACGGGGAGGGTCATGGCCAGCATCGTGTGGGAGATGAGCACAAGGAAATAGATCGTCCGCGGCAAGCCCTCAGCCGTGAACTTCACGCTGCCGACCTGTGCGTGATAGACAAGATATGACGTGAGGAATGCAACGGAGCACACCAGCGCTGCAATCATCACTGCGCGGTGCAGACGCTTTTGCTTCCTGCGGATGAAGTAATACCCTGTGAGCAGCAGAAGGGTGCTGCTCGTGTTGAGGATGGCATTCAGGAGAGGGAGGTCCCTCACGTCCATGATGAACCCCTTATGCCAGCAGTCGATCTGCCAGCATGACGAGCATGAGGATCGGAAGGTAGAGGAGCGAGGCAACGAAGAGGAACCGTGCCGATGCATTCGACCTCCCGCGCGCCAGGCGCACGGCGGGGATGAGGAAGGCGATCCCGGTCGCCACTGCGCCGAGCGCATACACGGGGCCTGTCTCTCCCGTTGCCGTGGGAAGGGCAGACACCGGGATGAGAAGAAGAGCGGCGACGAGGATATGCACGCTTGTCCGAGCTCCCGAAGGATCGAGCACGGCGAGCAGCCTGTAACCAGCCCGTGCGTAGTCATTCCTATACACCCATGCAAGGGCGTGGAAATGCGGCAATTGCCACAAAAAAAGAATAGCAAAGAGGACCAGTGCACCCGGGTGGATGTCATTCCGGGCGCCGGTCCAGCCCATGACCGGCGGTAGCGCGCCGGGAATCGCCCCCACCAGCGTGGAGAGCGGGGTGATGCGTTTCAACGGGGTGTAGAGGAGCAGGTAGGTTATCAGCGTGATCACAGCGAGAAACGCCGTGAGTGGGTTTACGAACAGCAGCAGATCGACCCCACCGATAAGCGATAACGAACTCCCAAACACAAGCGCTTCCGTTCCTGACACCCTTCCCGCAGGGATGGGACGCTGTTCGGTCCTGCGCATCTGGGCATCGTAGTCACGCTCGAGGTACTGGTTCAGTGCCCCCGCACCTCCCCCCACTAACGCAGTGCCTGCGACGGTATGCAGCACTCCTACCCCCAGGGCCGTCCCCTCAGAACCAAGCGAATACCCAGCAAGAGCCGTCAGCACCGACAGAAACGTCAGCTCGGGTTTCATGAGCATCAGGTAGTCGAGTGAACGGGACCACCCGATGGCAATTGTGCCCTGCGATTCGAGTTCCGCTTTCATGCTCGTGTCGGATCGGGAGTGAACGCCAGTTCCGTGGCAGCAGCCGGCACCCGGTAGAGCCGGTAGGTCCGTACCGCCAGGAAGACCGTCGTCCCCAGGAGCAAGGCACCTGTCGCAACGTGCGCGGTGGCGATCTGCACACCTTTGCCGGTCCAGACTGTCAGCGCGCCCAGGAGGATCTGAACAACGACGATAAGCATCATAACGATCGCAGGCTCACGAAGACGCCGGTCCGTCGGAAACGTTCGGAGAATATTAATCCCCAGCCACAGCACTGCGGTCAAAGCAATCAGCGCGCCAATGCGATGAGCAAAGTGAATCAACACCTGTCCGCTCTCGACCGGCATCATGTCGAACCACTCGCGCCGCATCTGATTGATGAGCGACAACCCTTCCTCACCTCCCGGCGGGATCAGGCGGCCATACGACAGGGGAAAGTCGGGGATTGCCAGTCCTGCGCCGCTGTGGCGCATCCAGGCACCGAGAATAAGCTGCAAAAAGACAGTTGCTGTCGCGACGATCGCAAGACGGCGGCTCCGTCGGGCTTCCGGGAGAAAGACCGGCTGATTGTGGTGCCAGCCGGGCGAAGTGACGAGCGCAAGGACGATAGTGAGCGAAAAGAACGACTGTGCAAGCGTGGCGTGCGCGACGGAAATCGGTGTCGGAAGGAGAAACAACACGGTGAGTCCACCCAGAACTCCCTGAGTGATCACTGCGGCAAGCGCGATGAATCCGAGCGTTCGCACCCACCTCCGCTCATCGGCACGCCAGAGCCAGAATGCCAGAATTGTCGTCAGGAGGCCCACAAACGTGGCCACCATCCGATGGCCATGCTCGTAGAATATCCCTCCCACCATGGGGGGCATCAGTTGCCCATAGGACAGCGGCCAATCTGGGACCGCCAGCCCGGAATCCGTGCTTGTCACCAGCCCTCCTGCGATCACCAGACAGAATGTGCAGCAGGCCGTGAAAAAGGCGAACCGATGCAGCCAGGGTGATTGTGTGGACAACGATCTCATTGAGTCAGATATGATTCCTGCTCCGCTATCCACGCCTTGAATTCCTCTCCCGTCTGGACCGTGACAAACCCCCGCATCCGGAAATGCCCCAGGCCGCACAGCTGCGCGCACGCAATCTCCGTCGGGGTGTCGGGGCCGGCGAGGATCTCCGTGATCCCCGCCTCGCGCAAGGGGGACATGACATCTTCGGAAAGGGGCGTTCCTTTCTCCAGAATTGTCTGTCCGTCCTTGCCGGCGTAGTCGGCGAGCGCGACAAGCCGCGTGTATTCCTCGGGCATCGGTCCCTGCCCTATGCGGACCATGTGGCTCATGCGCTGCTGGATCTCGGACGTCGTTTCCGTTGGCGTAAACCACACCCGAAAGCTCTGTCCCGGAATGGCGTCCTGCTTCACGCGAAACAGGGGAAGATTAAAGCTGTGGATGACGTCCTTCGAGCTCAGGTGGATGACCACGGGCTTCCCGACCGGCAGGTTCATCTGGTTGATCGTCGCAATGTCGTCCTTCGCCGCGGCATCATTCAGGTCGAGACCGAGAGGGTTTTCGGCAGTGATGAGGGCGATATCGGTCTTTCCGAACACTCCGTCGGGTCCGGGATAGTGTACGTTCCAGGCAAACTGTTCGGCAACCACCCGTACGACAGTGGCATCCGACTCGGGAGGAACGTCGTTCACGCGCATCGACCAGAGCGGGACCGCAAAGCCGATCAGGAGCACCCCTTCGATCACGGCCACCGCACCTTCAAGATAGCTTGAGGTATGCGATCGCACCCCCACGTAATCGGCGTTCCGGTTTTTCGACTGCCGGAACCGGATCAATACATACACAAAGTACGCTCCCCAGCCGACGAACAAGGCAGCCATCAGCCAGTGGACCAGAATGATCATCTGGTCTATCTGAGGCCCGTGGGCCGACGCATCAATCGGGAGTCCGAGCAGGTCGCTCATACAGGTGTGTTCTCCTCCGCAAACTGGTTCTCGGGAAAATTCAGGCTTTGTGCCCTGCCTTCGGTGTAGCCCTCATGCGGCGGCGCATCCGAATGAACATCGCACCGAATGCCCCCAGTACCCCCCCGGTCACTCCCAGGAGGCTGATGATGGCCGCGTTGACGCTCTGCGCCGCGCTCGTGTCCGAGGCCCCGTAGCACACCGGGCAAGCGGACGCGATGCCAGGAAGAAGCAGCAGGGTCACGGCGATTGCTGCAACCGCACGTTGACGTGTCGACGAGTTCACGATGCCTCCATACGTTTGAATTTCGCGCGCACCTTGAGAAAATACATCACCAGCGCCACTCCCACTGCGGCAGATCCCGCCGCGTAAACGAGTGACAACCCCTCCCGGCGCGTGAGATAGGCATCGACTGACCATGCGGCAAACCCGAACGCAAGAATGATCGACACCACGATAAACAGGAGATGGAATGCCCTCAGGGACATGCTCAGATCCCCCTGTCGACGAAGTGCGACACAGGGAGCGTCATCAGGGCGATGAACAGAACAACGGTCAGCGTCAGCGCCGCGTAAATCACCTTCTTCTCGGAGATCAGGTGCATGAAATACGCGGCCACGAGCGATGCTTTGATACCCGCAATGATCAGGGCGACTGCGATCGCCCAGTACATTTCAAGATGAAGCGTTGAAATGGCCACCGTGATGATGGTCAGTGCCATCAGCGATACGAAGACGACAACGTACGCCCTGACATGTTTCTTGATGGCCTCGGTGTTTGCCTGTTCCATGTGCCCTCCTACAGAAGATACAGAACGGGGAAGAGGAAGATCCACACAAGATCGACGAAGTGCCAGTACAATCCCGCCACCTCAACCCGGTTTGTGAAGCGTTCCGGCTGGCGCTCCCACATCGCCTTCCCGGGTCCCCAGAGGTAGAGGTTGACGATCACGCCGCCGACCACGTGCAGCCCGTGCAGACCGGTCAGCGTAAAGTAGATCGCGAGGAAAGTGCTCTCGCTCGGATACAGGTGGTGCTCGAATTTCGCCCCGTATTCGAACCCCTTGACCACGAGGAAGACCAG
Source organism: Bacteroidota bacterium (assembly GCA_040756745.1). Classification (GTDB taxonomy): domain Bacteria; phylum Bacteroidota; class Ignavibacteria; order UBA10030; family UBA6906; genus JBFLYO01. The sequence continues at coordinate 1,315 of JBFLYO010000043.1, read as the reverse complement.
CGCCAGGAGGATCGTCAGACCCATGTAGACCCTGAAGCGGCGGAGACTCTTCATCATGAGCGACGCCCACGCCATCACCATAGTGACGCTTGAGGTGATGAGGACAACCGTGTTGAGCGTGGCCAGCGGGATGTTGAGATACTCGTAGCCGTGCGGCCAGGTAGGTGCCCCCACGCGAAGCAGCACATACGAGGAGAACAGCGCGCCAAAGAGCATCACCTCGGTGGCAAGGAACAGCCAGATGCCGAGCTTCGCATTAAAGATGCCGGTATCGCTTCGCGGCGTGACGGTATAGGGAATCTCCATGGCTCAGTGCCCTCCGTCTCGTTCGTGCTGGGGCAGGAAGGATCTGCCGTTCCCGGGTACGCTGTACTCGTACGGACCGCGGTGGACCTCAGGCAGGACGGCAAAATTTCCGTGGGCCAGCGGCGGGGACGATGTGGCCGCCCACTCCAGCGTCGTGGCCTCCCAGACATTCTCCGATGCAGCCTTGCCGTGTCGAATGCTCCAGAAGAAGTTGATGATAAACGGAATCTGGGCGATCGCAAGGCACCAGGCCGAAATCGACATGAACTCGTTCAGGTGGAAGACCCCTTGCGCGTGTGAATAGAGCTGACCGCCGTCATAGAGCCGGCGGGACACCCCGGCCAGCCCCTGGATGAACATCGGCATGAAAATGCCGTTCATGAACACGAGCGAGGTCCAGAAATGGACTTTGCCCAGTGCGTCGTTCATTCTTCGTCCCGTGACTTTCGGGAACCAATAGTAAATCCCGGCAAACAATGCAAATATTGTCCCGGGCGCGACGACGTAATGGAAGTGCCCGATGACGTAGTAGGTATCGTGCAGGTGGATGTCCGACGGGGCCAGGCCGAGCGGGAGTCCGGTCAAGCCGCCGATCCCAAACATCGGCAGGAACGCGAGGGCGAAGAGCATCGGGGTGGTAAATCGGATCGAACCCCCCCAGAGGGACAGGAACAGCGACGTGAGGATGACCACCGACGGAATCGAAATGATCATTGTCGTGGCTTGGAAGAACGTGCTGATCGCAGTCCCCATGCCCGTGAGGAACATATGATGCGCCCAGACGATGAACGACATGAAGCCGAGGAAGACCGTGGCGTACACCATCGGCTTGTAGCCCCAGAGCGGCTTCCGCGTGTTGTTGGCGATAATCTCGGCAACGATCCCCATGGCCGGGAGGATCAAAACATAGACCTCGGGATGTGCCAGGAACCAGAAGAGATGCTGCCAGAGGATCGGGCTGCCGCCGCCGCTTACGGTCAGCGGTTGCCCGCTGACGACGAGCCCGCTC
>JBFLYO010000042.1:3359-24211 GCA_040756745.1 Bacteroidota bacterium | reverse complement strand
GGCATTCTCGATTATCTTCCTGGTGGTGTGCGCAACTCTGCTGCCGTTCTCCCTGTACAGTGTCGAGACGGCCGGACAGGGGACACCGATCACGGTCACCGTGCTGGTGGCGCTCCTCGTTTGTCTGATTCCAACGACGATCGGTGGCCTGCTGTCGGCGGTCGGGATTGCGGGGATGGACAGGATGATCCGTCACAATATCATTGCCACATCGGGGCGTGCGGTTGAGGCGGCGGGCGACGTGGATGTCATGCTCCTGGACAAGACCGGAACTATAACGCTCGGGAACAGAATGGCCTCCGAGTTTATTCCTGCTCCCGGCGTGACTGCGGACCGGCTCGCCGACGCTGCTCAGCTCGCGTCCCTCGCCGACGAGACGCCCGAGGGACGATCGATCGTCGTACTCGCCAAACAGAAACATGGATTGCGTGAACGGGGGATTGTCGGGCCGCAACTGCACTTCACACCGTTCAGCGCCCAGACCCGGATGAGCGGCACCGATATTCCCGGCCAGGAAGGAACGGGAGCTCGCAGGATCCGTAAAGGAGCCGCACAGGCGATCAAGGAGTTCGTCGAACACCAGGGCGGATCGTTTCCCGCGGCCGCTCAGGCAATCGTCGATGAGGTGAGCAGGAAGGGGGGGACCCCACTCGCAGTTGCGGAGGGAAAAGAGGTTTTGGGCATCATCCGTCTGAACGATATCGTCAAAGGGGGAATCAAAGAAAGGTTTGCAAGGCTCAGAGCGATGGGGATCAAGACGGTGATGATCACCGGCGACAACGCCCTCACGGCAACGGCAATCGCCGCGGAAGCAGGTGTGGACGATTTCCTTGCCGAAGCAAGGCCGGAAGACAAGCTTACGCTCATCCGGAAGTACCAGCAGGGAGGACGGCTTGTGGCAATGACGGGTGACGGAACAAACGACGCTCCGGGGAGCTTCTGGCGCCTGTGAGGGCCGCGATTCGACATCGCCCGTCCGTCCAGCACGACACCGCGCTGACGACCGGCGATCTTTCGATCGATCTTACCTCTCGAACGGTGACGAAATCGGGCAGGCCGGTGAAGCTCACCGCGATCGAATTCAAGCTCCTGGATCTCTTTGCCCGCAATGCAGGGCGAGTGCTGACGCACCGGTATATGCTCGAGCAGGTGTGGGGGCCTGCGTTTGCCGAAGCGACTGAGTACACGCGGGTCTATGTCAAACAACTCCGTAAGAAGATCGAGGATGACCCCGGCAACCCCAAGATCCTCCTCACGGAATCGGGGATCGGGTATCGGCTGATTGTCTTGGAGTGAACTCCCCACTCTTCGGGACCCTTAGAACAGCAGCGACAGCAGATGCTCCATCTGCGAGAAGTCGGGCACGATGAGGTCGGCCCCAGCCTCAATGAGCCGGCGACGTTTAGAAAGGTTCAAGCCGTGGCGTCGGATCTCATTGCTGGCCACTCCAATAGCATACCCCCCACGTTTGTGCGTTTCCCGCATTTCGACCGGACCATCGCCGAAGGTTACTATCCTCCGGCTGGCCTGCTCTCCGATGTCGTGCATAATTCGTCCCAGGACGAGTTTCTTCGCATCTCGTGTAATGTCACCAACGGAACCGTACACGCGCCCCTCGAACAACGGGGCGTAGCCGAGAATGTCTGCTTCCCGGACGACATCCTCCTGGTCCGTACCGCTTGCCAGATATAGTCGGGCACCTCGCCTGCGAAGCTCCTGGAGGAACGGGACTGCCTTCTTGATCGTGAAGTCTTCGATATCCAGCTCACCACGCCGCAGCCGTTCGATTCTCTTGGCGACCATCTGAAGCAATTCGCTGTTGTAGATTCTCTTGTAACCGACTTCGTCCAGGATCTCTAGTTCCGGGATCACCCCAAAGCGTCTGACGAGAACGCAGAGTCCCTTCATCTGAACGAGCGTCTGAACCCCGGTGGTCTTGTCGATGTAATCCCGAACGCTTGCGACGACATCCTGGTACAGCGACTCTTCCACCGCTGCAGCCCGCTCCCCCAGGATGGCTCTGACCATCATCGGCTCCATGATCTCTTCCCATCCCTGCCGAAGGGTAGACAGTGTTCCGTCCTGATCGAAGATGAAGTGGGTGAACGCCTTGCCTGCAGGCAGTGCTGTGACGACTTCAATGACTGTCTCATGCTGGTACACCGCTCTGCGCGGTTGTCGGGCGAGATCGGCACGATAGCGGTAGTCGGGGTCACTGCCAATCGCAAGAATCTCCTCAGGGGAGGCCGTCCCAGTTACAAACAGCTTCTGGACAGTTACACCCGCCGCAAAACCCCCCAGCTCTGCAGCCGCCAGGGTCGATGCCCCCGCGGCGAGCGCGGCGGCAATTCCCGCCAGCATACTATCTCCCGCGCCAACGGAATCGATCGGGGAGATGATAAGAAGGCCGGGAAGCTCTTGGTACCCCGCCTCGTCGTAGACGATGCATCCGTGTTCCCCGCGCGTCAGAAAGAGCGGAGTTCTCCAGCGTTCGTAAAGGGTGCGGGCGACCTGTTCCATGTCCGATCTGCTGACCCATTCGGCTGGCCCCTTCCCCCGCCCGCTCAATCGCAGGGCCTCCCGCATGTTGATCTTGCGGATGGCACCCGTGTACGCATCGCTAAACTGCCTGGAATCTGCAATGAAGGTGCATCGGGGATGCCGCTGCATCAACTCAACCAGCCCTGTTCGGAATCTTGGCGTGTGGATCCCACTCACCACTTGCTGGTTGATCACTACCAGGTCGAGCTGCGTGAGACGTTCTTCTAACGCAGCCAGGATCCGCTCCCCGGTCGCCGCCTGGAGCGAATTGAAGTTGCCAAAGTCAATGCGACTTCCCTCGCGGTTATTCTCGTAGGGCTTTGTGTAGACATGCGTATCCCAGGACTCGTCTTGGACCACCATTCCGGCCGTATTCATGCCCATGGCTTTCATCATCCCCAGCATCTCCTTCCCGAACGGATCCGGACCCACCACGCCATACAGTGAAAGTTGATGGACACCCATGGCCCAGAGGTTGTGAGCGACATTCCCTGCTCCGCCGAGGGAATAGCGCTGCGTTCTCACCGGACGGGTGGGAAGTCCAGTCTCGAGGGAGATCTCCGAGGCCCGGGAGTCGAGCATCAGGTACGCGTCAAGGCAGAAATCTCCCAGGATCCCGATCCGGACGTTGCGGATGCGGGCCAGAAGGTCTGCTAGCATCGGTTGTGCCATGATACTCCTTACCCTGATTGGTACCGCGGCCTCTCCGTGATTACTGTCCTCACCCTGGCGCAATGTCGGGGGTCTATTTGACCGCGCCTGCAACCAGGCCTTTCACAAATGTCTGCCGCATCATCAGGAACAACACCAGCGGAGGAATGCTGAACAAGATCGCTGCCGCGGACATCTGATTCCAGACGTCGGTGAACTCCCCGACAAACAGGCCGATACCCACCGGGATGGTTCGTGTCGTATCTGATTCGGTGAGGATGAGCGCAAAAAAGAACTCGTTCCATGAACCAAGGAAGGCAAAGAGCGCCGTGCCGCCGAGGCCTGGAAGTGCCAGCGGCAGGAGCACCCTGCGCAGCGCCGCCACGCGCGAACAGCCATCGATGAGCGCAGCATCCTCCACCTCCCGCGGGATCCCGGAAAAGAACCCGTAGAGCAACCAGATGACAAACGGGAGCAGAATGGCCGTGTGGATCAAGATCAAACCGAGAAGGGTGTTGTAGAGTCCAACTGTGCTCATGAGCTGAAACAGCGGCACGATGACCGATGCGCCAGGCAGCATTTGTGACAGTAAGAAGATCAGCAGAAAGAACCTCTTTCCTGGAAACTCAAACCGGGCGAACGCGAAACCTGCAAGGCTCCCGATGAGGAGGGTGAGCACGGTCGCACAAAACGCCACCAGCAGACTGTTGATTGTGTAGGTCGTGAAGGGGAGGTAGAAAAACATGTCCACGTATGGGTGCAGGCTCATATTCGGGCTTGTCCACCGCGGAGGGTAGGCATTCACCTCCGGCAGTGGCTTCAGAGAGGTCGCGAACGTCCAGAGGATTGGGAGGAATACCAGGGCGGCGACGACGACGAGCGCCAGCGCTGTGATATACCGCTTCAAGCCGGCCCCCGCTTCGAGACCACCCTCAGATAGATAACCGAGAGGACGATGAGCGTTCCGAAGATCAACATCGACAGCGCAGATCCTTTTCCAAGGTCGAACTGAACGAAAGAGAATTCGCGTACGAGCACCGGAAGAACCATGGATGCATGGATTGGGCCGCCGCGGGTCATGACGAAGACCATGTTGAAATCATTGAAGCTCCAGATCACACCCAGGAGCAGCAGCACGATCGCGACCGAGCGGAGGTTGGGAAGTGTGATATGGATGAACTTCCTGGCAGTCGACGCGCCGTCAACGGCGGCCGCTTCGTACTGTTCTTCGGGAATCGCCTGCAGACCGGCGAGGAACATCACCATGGCGAAAGGATAGAATTGCCAGACCCGGGCCACGATCACGCAGAGCAGCGCCGTGGTGGGGTCGCCGAGCCAGGTAATTCCTTCCGTTACTATACTGAGGCTGATCAGCCAGTGGTTGATGATGCCGAAGTTGTCATTGAGAAGCCATTTCCAGGCGAAGCCTGCCACGACCGGTGAGATCACCCACGGGACAGTATAGAGGAACCCCATGATGTTGGTAATCCGTCCGATCTTCATATTCAACAGGAGAGCGAAAGCGAGTCCAACCCCCAGTGCCAACATCGTCCCCACAGACGCATAGAGCACCGTGTTCTGAAACGCAAGCCAGAAGAGGCTGTCCTGAAACACCCGTTCGTAGTTGAGCAACCCGCTCCAGTCTCCCATTCCCCGGATCAGACTGACCCGGCGGAGGCTATTGTGCAGGTTTTGGAGAAGCGGGTAGACCAGGACCACGATTGTGAACAACAGCGCCGGGAATAGAAGGAAGTATGGCGTGGAACGCTTCATGGGCCTCTGTCGATGATCTCCTGCGCCTCGGCTGCTGCGGCGCGCATCGCCACCTCGGCAGAGATCTCTCCCACGATAGCCTTCTGACACCACGGCGTGATGACGTTGTTGGCGATGGAGATGATGCCAGGGTGGGGTGGCCAGGGGCGGGCATGCTTGAGTTCATGGATGTAGATGGACAGATTCTCTTTCAAGGCGGCCTGGGGACAGTGTAGCGCAGCGGTCGTCGTGGCGACCGCTCCCAGTTCCTCGGTGATCCAGAACATATCGGCCTCACATGAGCGGAAGTACTTGACAAGCTCCCAGGCCTCGTGCGGATGCTTGGTATTGCCATTGATTGCATACATCACCATGTCCTGGAGCGTCGGAAGCGTGTCGTACTGGTCCAGGAGATTGTCCGGCACCGGGACAGGTACCGTGTAGAACTCCTTTCCCGCGCTCTTCTGTTCGACCAGGCTCCGGAACCAGGGTCCCTCGATGCACATGGCAACTTTATTGGAGCAGAACAGATCATTGATCTCCGAGTGCTGGTATGCAAGGAAGCCGGGCGTGATCGAATGGTCAACTTGATGCATGTCCACGAACAGCTGTAGCGCCTGAATGCCGACCGGCGTGTTGAACTCCACGCGCCTCAGGTCGTCAGAGAGGATGTTCATGCCAGCCCTGTAGAGGAACGGCGCGAATCGGTAGGAGAAGCCCCCCCGATCCCCCCCGAGAAGCACCAGCCCCCACTGATCAATCGTCCCATCGCCGTCCGAATCCCTTGTCAGCAGTTTTGCTGCCCGGCGGAACTCCGACCAGGTTCTGGGCGGGGCGATACCAGCAGCATCAAACATCGCTTTGTTGCAAATCAGGGTGAATGCGATGGCGGAGCAGGGAAGACCGTAGTAGTTGTCCCCGTATCGCGTTGACTCGAGCATGTGAGGTTCGAACCAGCTCTTGACCTCCTGAAAGTCGTGAAAGGTGTTTAACGGATAGAAGAATCCTGCGCCCCCGAACTCTGCCGCGTAGTTGGCATGGACATTCATGACATCGGGTCCCGTACCCGCCCCCAGGTTGGCATAGAGAAGCTCTCGGATCATGTTCCAGCTTTTCTGGCTCTGGACGACGCGGACCATGGCATGGGAAGCGTTGAAAGAGTCCGCTCGGGCGCGCACCCACTCAATCATCTTTGGAGTACCGCCAAAATTCCAGAGCTGAAGCTCCACGCCGTTGCGGGGACCGCCGCAGCAGAGAGATAGAAGGGCAGTCAGGAGAAGTGTCTTTGGTACGTGGCGCATGGCAGATCCCGGTAAACGTGCTGATTGACTAACTCCCCCCTGCCGCCGTTGGCGCCGTTCAGCTCTCGGTCAGGGCTCGTGCGGATCGCACGAAGGTAATGTAGTTCTCGGGTTGAGTCCCCTGAAGTACGGCATCGGCGGTGGAGATGACATGGGGATACGAGTCGACCGCGGCGGCGATCTTCTCCGTCTCAATCTTGATCTCTTCGGGAGAGCCGTCCCGGAGTAGCCTTAGGTTGAGGTTCCCCTTACTGCAGATCCTGCAGTCGAGGCGCTTCCGGGATGCCGCAAGGTCGTTGTCTCCCTCCGGGGGAGGTGCGATGGTCTCAATGAGATCAGCACCGAGGGTGTCGAACATCCCGTGCTCGATCAGTTTGCTGGTGAACCCGCAATTGTGGTACCAGAACAGCCCGCCCCGTTCGTGAGTCCATCGCGAGAACCTTCTGATGAGCGGGAGATCCATTGTTCGGAAAAGCTCCGGGGAGGTCATCTCGAGCCCGTAGCTTGAGTCGCTCATGAAGTCGACCCCTTCCTCCAGGGCGATAGCCATGACGAACAGCGAGGCCTCTGACACGGCTTCCATGCTTCGGAGGTAGAGCTCACGGTGATCGTTCCATTGGTAGAAGATGTCCGAGGGCGCGATCTGATAGCCCAACCAGGAAGGGTGAGGGTGACCGATCACAAGAACGCCATCATCAGCGACCCGGCTGCGCCATGTCCGAAAATGCACGCGGATGGCATCCGCCCGATCACCCACCTCCTCGCAGACTCTCACGAGCATTGCGTGGTCCTCGGGCGTCTTGACAGGGCAGCCGCCGCCATCGTGCCATGGAGCATTCTCGTGCCTCGATCGAGACACCCAAGCTCCCTTCCGTGTCTGTATCGTCCTGACAACTTCAGACGCGCTGGAATCTTCTGGATCGATCGCCCAATTGAAAATCAACCCCGAGCAGTCAGTCATGAACATGGGTTCGTAGTCCAGTTCGCGCGACAGGACAATTTCGTCTGCAACATCGTCTCCGGTCGCCGGCAAATGGAGGCAGGTGAGGCAATCTGCAATCACTTCCCGGTGAGGAAGGAAGGGGGATACCACTCGGCGGCATGAATGATGATCCCGCACGTACGAAAGAAACCTTTGTCTGGGAGAAGAGATCATGACGGGATCCCCGTTACTCCTGGGAGAGGATACGATCCACGACCATTTGCCGCATCTCTGGCGAGAGACTGCCGAAGAAGGCACTGAAACCTGTGACCCGCACGACGAGACCGGGATGCCGGGAGGGATCTTCATGCGCCTCCAGGAGCCTTTTCTTGTCCAAGATGTTGATGTTGACCTGGGTTCCGCCGAGGTCGAAGTGCGTCCGGATCAGGGCGGCGATACTATCAATGCTCTCCTGGCTGCCCGAGACGCCAGGATCGAAGTCGACCTGCATCGGCGCGGTGTTCCCGTAGCCGGGCTGAACCGCGGCGACAGCGAGCGCCAACGCTGTCGGAGCCGCATCCTTGCGAAATCCCGGATCGGGATTGGGACCGTGGGAAATCATCGCGTGTGCGTGCCGACCGTTGGGCGTCGCGCCAACATCCTTCCCCAGCAAGAGGTTCGCCGCCCAGGAGAAGAGCCCGGGGATCATGTTGTACCCGTGAGGCGTGGGCTTCTCTTTAACAGCTGCGGTAAAGATGTTCGAAATCCTGACTGCATACTCATCGGCGCGGGAACCACCGCTTCCGTAGCGCGCGGTCTTCCGCATCATCAAGCGCGCACGCTCTCCCTCGGGTCCATCCCAATCGCTTGCAAGGAATTGCCTCATCTGCCCCCAGGTGTAGCGTGTCTCGAGTTCCAGATTCTTTTCCAGAGCGGCGAAGGAGTCGGCCACGGTGGCAAGGCCCGAACCGTCGACGCAGAGATTGACGTATTCCACCCCGCCGTGCGAGGCATCACGGCCGCGTTCGATCGGGCCGTGGCAGAGGAGGTCAAGATGCAGTTCCGGGAAGACCCGGTACATGTGATCGATGTGGAAGTCCAGGCCTGTGGCGACAACTGCAACACTGCGACGCACATGCCTCTCGAATCGGCCCCATACCGCTGCCATGCTCGGCGTGACTGACGTGTCGGCCAACATTTCCTGCAGCGCGACTTCGAAGACACGGGCCAGGTTGATTTTCACGCAATCATTGACTGTGTACTCACGTCCAGGAAGCGCACACCAATGGCATCCCGAGTACGCTCGCTCCCTGCCCAATGCGGGAGGGTAACCGTTTCGCGCAAAGCCCTCACTGGTTCGGTCCACACCCAGGAATTTTGGGATCCCGGTCTTGTCTTCGAACAGAATCTCCACTCCCCGGCGCAGAAGCGCGGGATCAACCTTTTCCCCCACACTCACCCCAACATTCACAGGGATCTTCAGGCGATGCACGGCCTCAAGCACCAGATACGAAAGTCGATTGGTGCTGTCATTTCCGGAGGCATCTGGTCCCCCGAGCTGTGTGTAGCTCGTATCCATCACAAAATGACAAGCCAGATGAAAGATGGCTTCCTCGTCGTTCAGGATCGCTCGTTCGACATCCCGCACGTAGAAGGGATAGAGGAACTGGTCTATGCGTCCGAGGGAGCCGCCCATGTTGTACATCTTCCCTGCTAACTGGTACCAGAGCATCCACTGGCAGGCCTCGCGGAATGTTTGTGGAGGGCTCGCTATGAGCCGGTCGTTCATATCGGCGATCTGGATCAGGTTCTCTCGCAGCTGAGGGTGCTCTTCCACCTCAGCCATCTCCCGCGCTGCGCGGGCTGTCTTCTCGATCCAGGTCTGCATCCCCAACACAAAATGCTCCAGGCCGTCATAGAGCTCCTGGGCCTCCTCGTCGCGGTTGATCATCCGGTACTTCTTGATCTTGGCGAGAATCCCTCCCCATCCCAGCGTGAAACCGATCGTCATGTCCTGGCAGAAGTGCTGTACCGCGCCGATCCCGTGATGGAGCCCGTAGAGTTCATGCTCGACCTTCAGGTGGGAGAAGTCGAAATCGGGGTTCCAGGCAGGCTGGCGATACGAAAGGAAATTAACCATGTAGCAACCCGCCAGTGAGCTGACGGGGTCCACGTATGTGGGATGCATCTCCAGAAGCGCGTGGAAATTCTCACCGCAAGCGCGAGCCCCGAAGATGCCGCCACTGGGGTGGTTACTCTTCGGGGTGAAATCGGCGAAGAGCGCATCTTTCATCGGAACGCCCGAACCACTGATGACCTGAACGTACCGGCGGGACCCGACCGGAGGGAGAATCAAGCCATGGTCATCCATGTCGAGGACCCCGATGTCGCGCCACTTCTCTTCAGTGTGCCGCATCTTGGTGGCACGAAGCCGTTCGATGCGCTCCTGATAGGTCAACTCTTTAGCCGTCACGACATCCATCAACAATCCCCTTTCGAGGGAGACGATCCTGCGGCTGCCGGCATCACTATCGCATCGTGGCCTCGATCCCCGCCTCTGTTGCCAAAACCAGGAGCTCCTCCATGTGCCGGCGCTTCGGAGGATCCAGAGCAATGGCGTGATACTCCAATCCCAGACTCCTGTATTTGACACTCCCGAGCTTGTGGAACGCGAGAAGTTCGTAGGAAATCCGTGACCTGTGGTTTGCTCCGCCTCTTGTGCGCAGTGCAATGAGATCCGCGATGAATGCGACGATGTGGCGCACCTCCTCAACAGTGTCGTTCACCGTCGGGACGATGGGCGTGCGGAAAATGATGGGCATCGCGGTTGCCGCCAGCCGTCGGGCATTGGCGAGAATCTGTTCGTTGGTGTTCCCGGTTGCCAGCCGGTGTTTCTCGGGAGTTATGACCTTCAGGTCCATCATGACCAGGTCGGTAAATGGGAGGAGCGATTCAAGAGCGGACCAGGAGCAATAGCCGCAGGTCTCAATCGCGGTATGGAGACCTTCCCCCTTGCAGCGGCCGAGGATGCCGCGTACGAAGTCCGCGTTCAGACCTGGCTCCCCTCCGGAGATCGTTACACCGCCGCCGGAGGTCTGGTAGAAGGGTCTGTCCCGGAGTACTTCCTCCATGACTTCGTCGACTGTCATTACCCGCCCATTCATTTCCAGAGCTCCGGAGCAGCAAACCTTCACGCACTCTCCAGTCACGCGGCATCGATCACGCAGGAAATGGTGAAGTCCGTCACGCAGGTCATGCGCTTGGCTCGGGCAGACGTGAACGCATTCCCCGCAGTGGATGCATCGGTCTTCAAAATACTGGAGCTCGCGGTACGAATGGCGTCCCTCCGGGTTATGGCACCAGAAACACCCCATCGCGCATCCCTTGACGAACACCGTTGTTCGGATGCCCGGCCCGTCGTGAATGGTGAATCGCTGGATATTGAAGACCAGATCACTCGGCATGGATTAGCCGTCCTGCTTGGGCGCCTCGTCCATTCTCGTTTGAAAAAACCGCTGGAGGAACTCGACTAGTTTCCGATGAGCAGCTCCTTCGCATGAGATGCCGTGGCAGCAACTTCTGTGTGCCGGCATCCCTTCCAGCGTGCGTGCGAGGAAATTGAGCAGTGTGGCGAAATCGACCAGGGAGTTCTGTCGGGGGGGCTGGTCAGGCGGGCACTGGAGTCTTGCCAGACAAACCGGGACCCTCGAAGTGGCCGCCCGCATTCCTGTCTGCAAACTCCCGCGCGAACGCAATCGTATCTTCAAAGAACGGTTGCTTCTTTCCCGTGTCCAGGTTCAGGCAGAGATACGATGGTGAAATATGCTCGAAAAAAAACCGAAAATCCACCTTTCGGAGCCAAAACTCTTGCAGGACTCCGGAAAGTAGGAGAGAAGAAATTAAATCTTCTGCCCGTCTCCCCCGTGAGCATCGCATCGGCCTGTCCATCGCAGAGGTGTTCATCCAGGCACATAAGGGAACGTTTCGCATCCCGAAGCACAGGTCCGGCAACTCGCCCGGTCCTGGGGGTTCAGCGATGTCGATCCACCGGCTGAACATTTGCGTGGGTATTGGCAGGGGGGGTAATCTGGGGGGGACGGGCCGGCAAAACGCATGGCTGCCGCGTCAATCGACAATTGTCAATCCACAACTGTGGATTGTGAACCACTGCGGAGAGGGAGGGATTCGAACCCTCGATAGACTTACGCCTATACTAGTTTTCGAGACTAGCGCCTTCAGCCACTCGGCCACCTCTCCTCAGAAAGCACCGAAAGCTAACCAAATCCATTGAAACCTTCAAGGGAATCCCTCTCCATGGCCGAATGCCTTAATTTTGGAACCCCTATTGCGTTCTTTCCCATAATTTCTTATGCATAGAGGGGGGATTTCTTTACTCATCACTCTTAACTCCTCATGCTTCCCTCTCCTTTTGACCGCACGGAGCACGATGCGTGCGGCGTAGGGTTCGTCGCTGGCCGTACCGGAGTGCGCAGCTATGTCATCTTGCAGGAGGCTCTCCGCGCCCTGCGGTGCGTGGAGCATCGTGGTGCCTGCGGGGCCGACCAGGTGACAGGCGACGGTGCGGGGATCATGGCGGATATCCCGTTCGAGCTCCTCGGCTACCGGAGGGGGGAGGTCGCGGTCGCAACGCTGTTCATGCCCCGTGAAATCGGACGGATGAAGCGATCCGTCGAGGTTTTTGAGTCTACCCTCGCCTTCATGGACCTTGAGGTGGCGGGGTACCGGGAGATTCCCGTCAATCCTTCGGTGCTCGGCGAAGAGGCATTCCGCTCCATGCCGGCAATGAAACATGCCATTATCCGCCGCCCCAAACACTGCCGCACCGATGCCTCGTTCGACCGGCTCCTGTATACGGCCAAACAGATGGTCCGCCGTAAACAGGCGGACGAGGGATTCAACAAGGAATTCTTTTTTACCTCGCTCTCCGCCACGACCATTGTGTACAAGGCCCTCACGAGATCGGCGGCGCTGGATCAGTTCTATCTCGACTTGCAGAACTCCGCCTTCACCACCCGCTTCGCGCTGTTCCACCGGCGGTTCAGCACGAATACGAACACCACATGGGACAAGGCGCAGCCGTTCCGTTTGATCGCGCACAACGGTGAAATCAACACGATTGCGGGGAACCGTTCCCGCGCTTTTTCCCGGGAAAAATCCCTGGGGTTGAAGGAGGACCAGCTCGTTACGCACTCAGGGATCAGCGATTCCGGGACGCTGAACGAGATGGTGGAAGCGCTCATGTACAGGAGCAGCATCCCGCAGATCGAGGATATTCTGGCGATCATGATGCCGCCAGCGCACGGCCAAAATGACTTTTACAAGTTCTGGAGCAGGGCCATGGAGCCGTGGGACGGGCCGGCAATCATCCTGTATTCGGATGGCCGCAATATCGGCGCCCGCCTCGACCGGAACGGGTTCCGCCCATCTCGCTGGGCGCTCACTGAAGAGACATTCTATCTCTCCTCCGAGGCGGGGGCGTTTAACCTGGACGAGGCACGCATTCAGCGGAAGGGAATCCTGCACGCCGGCACAGGCGTCAAGGTCGATCTCGAAACCGGGCGCGTCCACTTCCGCGATCCGAGCCTGTCAAGGGAGAACCGTGACGCAAAGTTCGATCCGCGGACGGTGCCTGTGGGTGAGTCGCCCGTGACCGATGCCGGCCAGCCGATAAGCATCGAGCGGAAGAATCTCTTTACCTGCACGCAGGAGGAGCTGGAACGGGTTGTCTATCCGATGATCGCCGAAGGGAAGGAACCGATCGGATCGATGGGGGATACCGCGCGGCCGAACGTCTTCTCCTCGGAACCGCGGCCATTCTTCGATTATTTCTACCAGAATTTTGCGCAGGTGACGAATCCGCCTTTGGATTATCTGCGCGAGAAGAATATCACGGACCTGCGGGTATTCCTGGGCCGACGCCCCAACATTTTTTTCGCCAAGGATCTCGTTCCCCTTGAGGAGGCACTTGAGCTCCCCGGACCGATCCTCACACTCGGCCAGATGGCATACATCAGGGGACTCACTCGGAAAAGCCCCTCACAATCGCACATCATCCCGAAGGTCTTCCCGATGACCTTCCGGCGCGAAGACGGGATGCCGGGGTTCCGGAAATCCATCGAGGCACTTTCTGCCGCCGTGCTGCGCGAGGTCGATCATGGATCGAGCGTGATCGTGCTGAGCGACGAGGAAGCGGATTATGAGCGTCCGCCAATCCCCGGACTGATCGCACTTCGAGCGGTGGTGCGGGCGCTGAACGAATCCGGTTTGCGGCTCCAAACTTCGATCGTCGTCCACTCGGCCGAGGCGAGGACGGCCCACCATGTTGCGGCGCTGGTTGCCTTCGGCGCATCCGCGGTATGCCCGTATCTCGCCCTGGAGATCGCACGCAATGACCTTCACCCCTCGTTTGAGGGTCTGAGCGCGAACCAGCGGGAGAAGAACTACGTCGGCGCTTTGGAGTCCGGTCTTCTGAAGATCATGTCGAAGAGCGGAATTTCGGTGGTGCAGAGTTACATGAGCGCAAAGCTCTTCACGGCGATCGGCCTGGGGCCTGAGCTGATGGAAAACTTCTTCCCGGGGAATCCGACGCCGCTGGGAGGCATTGGTTACGAAGAACTCGCGCAGGACATTCTCTGGAAGACCAGCTTTGCCGCCTCGCCGGAGTACCGTGACAGACTGCTTGGCACCCACCAGTTCCGTGAACATCCGAGGGGTGAGCGCGGAGAGAAGCATTATTTGACCGCCGCGCGGGCAAAAAAAGTGCACCAGGTGGTGCGTGAAGAAAACCTTGAGCGGCGGCGCGCGCTGTATGAGTCGTATCTCGCAGAAGGCCGGGCTGCTGAGCCGGTGAGCGTCCGGCATCTGTTCGATTTGGCGAAGACGGAGGTCTCACTCCCAGACACGGAAGTCGAATCGCGAGAGAAAATTCTGCGGACATTCGGCGCCGGTGCCATGTCATTTGGCGCGGTGAGCGCGGAGAGCCAGCGCGACATCATCCTCGCGATGCGGGAACTCGGGGGGAAAAGCAACACCGGGGAGGGCGGAGAGAACCCCTACTATTATACTGAAGGTATTTCGGCCTCGACCAAGCAGGTCGCTTCGGCCAGGTTTGGCGTTACCGCCGAATACCTGATCTCCGGGAAAGAACTGCAGATCAAGATTGCTCAGGGAGCAAAGCCGGGAGAAGGGGGCCAGCTCATGAGCGTCAAGGTGAATCCGGATATCGCCCGCGCTCGGCACGCCGTTCCGCACACTGATCTGATCTCCCCGCCGCCGTTACACGACGTGTACAGCATCGAGGACCTGAAGGAGCTGATCTATCAGCTCAAACAGGTCAATCCTTCCGCAGAGGTGAGCGTGAAGCTCGTCTCCGGTTCGGGCATCGGGACGATTGCCGTCGGGGTTGCCAAGGCGGGTGCGGACATCATCTACATTGCGGGGGGTGACGGCGGCACAGGGGCAGCGACGCTCGGTTCGATGAAACATGCAGGGCTTCCGTGGGAGTTCGGGCTGATGGAGGTCCATCGTGTGCTCTGCGAAAACCGCCTGCGGGGATCAGTCCAGCTCAGGACCGACGGCGGACTCCTGACCGGCAAGGACGTAGTGGTCGCTGCGATCCTTGGCGCGGACGGGTATGACTTCGGGAAACTCCTGCTTGTCGCTGAGGGATGCGTCATGGCGCGGATATGCGAGAAGAATACCTGTCCGACCGGCATCGCCACGCACGACCCGAAGTTTAAGGCAAAGTACAAAGGGAATAAGGAATACGTAAAGCGCATCCTCATGACCGTTGCCGACGACGTGAGGGAAATCCTCGCGGGAATGGGGGTTCGGTCGCTTGACGAGTTGAGGGGACGAACAGACCTCCTGAGGGTTGCCAGGACCCATGAAGAGTTTGTGCGGGAGCGAAAGCTGAGCCTGCATTTCTTCCTCGGGGATCGGATCACCGAACCTCCTTCAGGTGCCCGGGTCTATGCCGACCGCATCGGTCTGCTCAACAAGCAAATCCTGGATGACGCGCGCGAGGCCGTCATTACCGGGAGCCCGGTTTCGCTTGAGTATGAGATAACGACGGCGGACAGGGGAGTACCGGCGACACTGTCGGGCGAGATGGCGCGGCGCACCTACGAGGATCGCCTCCGTGGCGCAACGAAGGGATCCCGCACACCAGATATTGTGCTGAAATTCACGGGAAGCGCGGGTCAGGGATTCGGAGTCTTGCTGGTGGACGGCATCCGCATGATACTCTTCGGGGAGGCAAATGACTCCGTTGGGAAATCGATGTCCGGCGGATCGATTGTCATCCGTCCTCAGCCGCGGGTGACCTATGCCCCCGAGGAAAACGCGATCATCGGGCACTGCGCTCTCTACGGCGCAACGGGAGGAACCCTGTTTGTGCATGGCCTGGCGGGTGACAGGTTCGGTGTGCGGAACAGTGGTGCGACAGCCGTTGTTGAGGGGGCCGGGTTGCATGCCTGCGAGTATATGACGAGGGGGACCATTGTCATTCTGGGGGCGGTATCATTCAATCTTGGCGCCGGGATGACTGGCGGAACGGTCTATATCCGACGGGAACAGGAAACGATGCTCAATACCGGCTACGTGCTGGCGGCCCCATTTGAAGGCGACGATGCCCCGCGCCTGCTGCTCCTGTTGACCGAGTACTTCGAGGCGACGGGAAGTGCCACAGCCGATAGAATTCTCCGGGAGTCCCAGCGGCTGCCCGAGCTCTTTGTGAAGTGCGTCCCCAGATCAGCAAAGGGCACCCGGCCATCGATCCAGGCGGCGAAGGAACTCGATGCCTCCGTTCCGGCGGTTGTTTCGGGTAATTGATAAGACCCGAAGAATTCGCTTGACATCCGGGGGCCGGGACTGTATATTAGACGTACGCATATGTCATCTCGCGGATTCCATAGCTCCTCACCTGTCACTCGCTGGGCGTGGCGGTGGTATTTGTCTGATCTCCTGGTGAAACAGTGAGGAACTGAGTCCACACGCACGTTTGACGACAACACCCTCTCTGGTTCACCAGAGAGGGTTTTCCATTTTTTATGGGGACCTCGTGATTTCATTTGAGGAATTCGAACGCCTGTCGCAACAGCACAACGTGATCCCCCTCGTACGGACCACGCTCGCGGATCTGCACACTCCCGTCTCCGCCTATCTCGCACTGCGTCGGACGGACCGGTTCTCGTTCCTTCTTGAAAGCGTTGAACGAGACGAGAAAATCGGCCGCTACTCGTTCGTCGGCGTCGACCCGCTGGCGGTGATTCGAGCAAGGGACGGAGAGGTCGAGATCGAACGCGGCGGGAACCGATCGACCGATCATCGGAATATCTTCGAGGTCCTCGCACATCTGTCGGCGCGATACCGCCAGCATCTTCCTGCAGGACTCGGGGGATTTCTTGGAGGTTTCGTCGGTTACATCGGCTACCCCGCCGTGAGGCACCTCGAGCGGATCGGCCTCCGTACGCGCGGGGAAACTGATGAGGATGAAGCAGTCTTCGGTTTGTTCGGCTCGGTACTTCGGTTCGATCACCGCCGACAGACAGTGATGATCGTTCATAACGTCTTTATCGATGGCTCGAAGAGCATCCGTCAAGCCTACGATGAGGGAAGGCAATCGATGGATGCACTGGAGCTACGCCTCCGGCGGTCGGTTGTGGCCCCGCACCGTTTTTCCTGCGAGCGGATCACTGTGGATGGCGGCCGGGGAAAGGAAAACTTTTGTGCGGCCGTTGCACGTGCGAAGGAGTACATCAGGGAGGGAGAGATTTTTCAGGTGGTTCTTACCCGCCGTTTGGAATTTCGGTTCACCGGCGACCTCTTCCCCGTCTACCGGGCCCTCCGCATCATCAATCCTTCACCTTATCTGTTCTACCTCGATTTTGGAGATATCCGGCTCGCCGGGTCTTCTCCCGAAGCGCTTGTGCGGGTCAGCGAAGGCGCGGTGGAGGTGCTGCCCATTGCCGGCACCCGGAGACGAGGGCAGGACGAGACTGAGGATAAACTGATCGAAGCAGAGCTCTTAAAGGACAGGAAAGAGCTTGCTGAGCATGTGATGCTCGTCGATCTCGGGCGCAACGATGTGGGCAAGGTGAGCGATCACGGGAGCGTTTGCGTTCCAACCTTCAAGCACATCGAGCGCTACTCTCACGTCATGCACATTGTGTCGGGGGTTCAGGGCAGGCTGAAGCAGGGGCTGTGCGCGCTCGACGCCATAAAGGCATGTTTCCCGGCGGGCACCGTCACAGGAGCTCCCAAGGTGCGGGCGATGGAAATCATCAGCGAGCTGGAGCCCGTGCCTCGTGGGGTCTATGCCGGTGCGGTCGGGTACCTTGCATTCGATGGGAGCTTGGACACATGCATTGCGATCCGGACGATCGTGGCATACGGGGGGCGGCTCCTGGTTCAGGCGGGGGCGGGGATCGTCGCGGATTCAATCCCCGAAACCGAGTATCAGGAGACGGTGAACAAAGCTGGGGCCCTTATCGAGGCCTTACGCAGGGCCGGCGATGGGGTGTCGTCGGTCGTGAACCATGATGAGTTCGTGGAGCACAGGCGATGATCCTGGTGATCGATAACTACGATTCTTTCACCTACAACCTTGTTCAGCTTCTGGGCAATACGGAGGCCGAGGTCGTCGTCCGGCGGAATGACCAGATATCGGTGGAAGAAATCAGGACAATGAGGCCAGCGAGGATTGTCATTTCCCCCGGCCCCGGACGCCCGGAAGCGGCGGGGATAACAATGGCACTCATCAGTGCGCTCGCCCCGAGTGTCCCCATCCTTGGTGTTTGCCTGGGCCATCAAGCAATCGGCGCATCGTACGGCGGCAAGGTGGTCCATGCCCCGGTCCTCATGCATGGCATGACATCGGAGGTCCAGCATTGCGGGGCCGGGATTTTCAGGTCTGTCCCTAACCCGTTTACAGCAACGCGATACCACTCGCTCGTCGTCTCGAGGGAGGGTTTCCCAAGAGATCTGGAAATTACGGCCGAAGCAGACGATGGCGTCATCATGGCGCTGCGTCACCGGAGCTACCCCCTCATCGGAGTACAATTCCATCCTGAATCAATCCTGACGACAGAGGGTCCGCGACTGATCAAGAACTGGCTGGCGGAGGAGCTATGACAATGAAACAGTACATCGAAAAATGCCTTTCGGGCGGACACCTCACATCGGACGAGGCCTCTGCCGCGCTTGAGCTCATCATGACGGGGCAGGCGACGGATGCCCAGATTGCGGGACTGCTGATCGCGCTGCGGTGCAATGGGGAAACCGTCGACGAGCTTGTTGGATTTGCCCGGACGATGCGCGAAAAATCACTCAAGGTCAGGGTCGAAGACCCTCATGCCATTGACCTTTGCGGAACGGGCGGAGATGGTCTGGGCACGTTCAACATCAGTACGCTCGCATCGCTGGTGGCCGCGGGAGCTGGAGTAACGGTCGCGAAACATGGGAACCGTTCCGTCTCGAGCCGCAGCGGGAGTGCCGACGTGCTGACGGCGCTCGGTGTCAACATCAACGTTGCACCTGAACGCGTCGAATCCTGCATCAACACCATTGGCGTCGGCTTCCTGTTTGCCCCGATCTTTCATCCTGCGATGAAAGCTGCGGCAAAACCCCGGACCGAGCTGGGGGTGCGGACCGTCTTCAACATGCTCGGGCCGATTACCAATCCCGCAGGCGTGAAGAAGCAGGTCATCGGGACGTATACCAAAGAGGTTGCCTCCCGGCTTGCGGGCGCTCTCCACAAACTCCCCACTGAGCGGGCATGCGTCATCCACAGCGACGACGGGATGGACGAGGTATCTGTCTCCGCGGGGACAACCGTCTTCGAAGTCAACGGACATTCCGATGTGCGGAGCTACTCGCTTGAACCAGGTCATTTCGGCCTTGCGGGATGGCCGAAGGGAACGGTGTCGGGAGGGACTGCGGAGGAGAATGCGGCAATTGCCATGCGGGTGTTGAAGAAGGAACGGGGACCGTATCGTGACGTGGTTGTGGCGAACGCAGCGCTCGGCATCCATGTGGCTGGAAAGGCCGATACGCTGATGGAGGCCTCGGTTACGGCTGAGGAGTCGATCGACTCGGGTCGCGCGATGGCCACGCTCAGCAAACTGGTGGAAGAAACCAATCGGCCATGAATTTCCTGGCCGCCATTCTTGAGGAGAAGGCCGCGGAAGTTGCCGCGCGCCGCGAGGGCCTTCCGGTCGAGTCGATGCGGAACAGCGCGTCGTTCGTCCGACCGTGCGTATCACTCGCCAGTGCCCTCTGCAAAGGCTCGTTCAACGTGATCGCCGAGGTAAAGCGGGCTTCTCCTTCCCGCGGATTGATCCGTCAAGACTTTGATCCGGTCTCAATCAGCAGGGCATATGTTGAAGCCGGCGCCTGCGCCGTGTCCGTCCTGACGGACAGCCGGTTCTTTCAGGGCAGCATCGCTCACCTGGAGGAGGTCAGGACTGCGGTTGCCGTACCGATCCTGCGCAAAGATTTCATTATCCACCCGTATCAGCTGTATGAATCCCGGCATGCAGGAGCGGATGCGGTTCTCCTGATTGTTGCCGCGCTCGGCCGGTCCCAGCTAACAGAGCTTCGGTGCGAAGCACAGGAACTGGGGCTGGAATGTCTCGTCGAGGTGCACTCGGAAGAAGAACTCAGGACCGCAATCGAATGCGGAGCGAGGCTGATCGGCATCAATAACAGGGATCTTCGCACGTTTGCCGTCAATGTCAATACCACGCTTCGGCTTGCACCGCTGGTCCCGCCGGACGCGATCTGCGTCAGCGAGAGCGGAATAACCGGAAGGAGCGATTTGGCGGCCCTGGTGAACGCCGGCGTGAGGGCCGTCCTCATCGGTGAGGCGTTCATGAGGGAGCCGGATCCCGGCGATGCGCTCAGGCGATTCCTGGCGGTGGCGGAGGAGGTCGCATGAGAGTCAAGATCTGCGGGATCACCCGGATTGAGGATGCGCTGTATGCCGCCGATGAGGGGGCGGACGCCGTGGGATTCATCTTTGTGCGAACGAGTCCGAGGTATGTCACACCCGAAGCCGCGGCCGCTATTGTCCGGCACTTGCCGCCGTTCGTTACCCCAGTGGGGGTGTTCGTGAATGAAGGCCGGGAGTCGATCAGGGAAACGATCGAAGTCTCAAGGATTCGATGTCTGCAGTTCCATGGGGAGGAGTCGCCGTCCGAGCTCGAGGAATGGTTGCTCCCGGTGATCAAATCGTTTCGAATCGGGAATGGGTTGACGCCTCCGGGCCGTGAAACGTACCACGCGGACGCGTATTTGCTCGACACATATGTCTCCGGGATTCCCGGCGGGACAGGCAAGACCTTCGATTGGAGTGTGGCCCGATCGGCCGCCGCGATTGGGCCGATCATACTCAGCGGCGGACTGAACCCGCTGAATGTGGGGGAGGCGATCAGAGCGATCCGCCCGTACGCGGTGGACGTGAGCAGCGGGGTGGAGTCCGCCCCGGGTGTGAAGGATCGATATAAGATAAGAGAATTTTTCGATGCCGTCCGACGGTCCGCAGATCAAAGAAACGATGAAAGGTGACCGGCCATGCTGATTGTTATGACACAGAGTGCTACAACGGATGATATCAGCCGGGTGAAACGAAAGATCGAAGGGCTCGGTTACCGCGCGCATGAAAT
>JBFLYO010000042.1:0-3259 GCA_040756745.1 Bacteroidota bacterium | reverse complement strand
CCGCAGATCAAAGAAACGATGAAAGGTGACCGGCCATGCTGATTGTTATGACACAGAGTGCTACAACGGATGATATCAGCCGGGTGAAACGAAAGATCGAAGGGCTCGGTTACCGCGCGCATGAAATTCCCGGCGCCCAACGGGTGGCGGTAGGAATCACCGGCAACAAGACCAAAATCGACCCGGGACTCTTTGAGACCATGAGCGGTGTCGAGCAGGCGATCCCGGTATCGAAGCCGTACAAGCTGGCCGGCCGGGATGCACGGCCTGAGAATTCCGAGATTGCTGTGGGGGATGAAATCATCGGTGGAAATGAGCTGGCAATCATCGCGGGTCCCTGCTCGGTCGAGAGCTGGGATCAGCTCATCGCCACCGCAAAAGCCGTCCGCGATGCCGGGGCGAAATTCCTCCGAGGCGGGGCATTCAAGCCGAGGACGTCGCCTTACACGTTTCAGGGAATGGGCGAGGAGGGACTCGTGCTCCTGCGTCGGGCGCGCGAGGAGACCGGCCTGAAGATCGTCACGGAGGTTAAGGACGTCCTCACGCTCACGGCAGTGGCGGAGGTGGCTGACGTGATCCAGATAGGTTCGAGAAACATGAACAACTTCGGCCTGCTTGAGGCCGTCGGAGAACTTCGCTCCCCTGTGCTCCTCAAGCGGGGGATGGCGTCGACCATTGAAGAGCTCTTGATGGCCGCCGAATATATCCTTGCGCGTGGCAACCTCCATGTGATCCTCTGCGAGCGGGGGATCAGGACCTTCGAGACTTCAACCCGCTACACCCTCGATCTCAACGCGGTGCCGATGCTGAAGAGGTTGTCGCATCTTCCGATCATTGTCGATCCCAGCCACGGCATCGGGGTCTCGGATGGGGTTCCTGCAATGGCCCTTGCCGGGATCGCCGCAGGGGCGGACGGGCTCATGATTGAGGTACATCCGAATCCCCCCGAAGCACTTTCCGATGGGTATCAATCGCTCCGTCCCAGACAGTTCCGTGGACTGATGGACAAACTGCGACTCATGGCCGGCGTGCTCGGACGAATGGTCGCTGAGGAGGTGACGGCATGAGCCGCAACGGCGGTGCAGCGTATCCTGACGCGCGAGGCTATTTTGGAGAGTACGGAGGACAGTTTGTGCCCGAGACGCTGATTGCAGCACTCAAGGAGCTTGAATCCTCGTACGCGAAGGCGCGAGGCGATAAGACATTCCAGGATGAATTCCATCGGCTGCTGCGTGAGTATGTCGGACGCCCTACGCCGCTGACGTTCGCCGAAAGGCTGACGTCGCACTTCGGAAGAGGGAAGATCTATCTGAAGCGTGAAGACCTCTGCCACACCGGCGCTCACAAAATCAATAATACCATCGGGCAGGTACTGCTCGCGGTCAGGACCGGCAAGAAGCGCATTATCGCAGAAACGGGAGCCGGCCAGCATGGAGTGGCCACCGCGACGGTTGCCGCGAAGATGGGTCTTGAGTGCATCGTCTACATGGGGACCGCGGACATGGCGAGGCAGGAGCTGAATGTCCGTCGGATGGAGATGCTGGGCACGAGGGTGGTCCCAGTCAATTCCGGAAGCAGGACGCTAAAGGATGCGACAAGCGAAGCCATACGCGACTGGGTGACAAACGTCGACGACACCTTCTACATCATCGGGTCAGCCGTCGGGCCGCATCCGTATCCCATGATGGTGCGGGATTTTCAGTCGGTAATTGGGGAGGAGGTTAAGGTTGAGGTTAAGGGTAAGGAAAGAAAGGGGCCGGACCTGTTGGTTGCGTGTGTAGGAGGAGGGAGCAATTCGCTGGGTTTGTTCTACCCGTTCCTTGAGACTGATGTGAAAATGGTTGGGGTGGAGGCGGCGGGTGAGGGGATCGATACGGGGCGGCATGCGGCAACGCTGCTCATGGGAAAGCCGGGGGTATTGCATGGCTCGTACAGTTATCTGCTGCAGGATGGGGATGGACAGGTGTCGCCGGTTCATTCGATCTCCGCCGGACTGGATTACCCGGGCGTGGGGCCTGAACACAGTGCGTTGAAAGACTCGGGAAGAGTTCGCTACATGGCGGTCACCGACCGAGAAGCGCTCGACGCCGCAATGCTCCTCTCGCGGCTTGAAGGCATCATTCCTGCCCTCGAGTCGGCGCATGCGGTGGCGGGACTGGCGAAGCTGATGATGGAGACAGGTTCGGGGGATATTGTCGTAGTCAATATCTCAGGGAGAGGGGATAAGGACATGAATATGTACAAGACGAATGGAGGATTGAGAATTGAGGATTGAGAACTGATGATGGGGGTGGAGCGCGTAAGAAATCGGATAGAGGCAGTCAGGCAAGGCGGAGGAAAGGCGCTGGCGCTATTTCTCACTGCGGGGTTTCCTGAGAAAGAGTCCGCGGTGGAGCTGGTGCCGCAACTGGCAGAGGCAGGAGCGGACATTGTCGAGCTTGGGATGCCGTTTTCCGATCCGCTCGCCGACGGTCCCGTCATACAGGCAAGCTCGACGGCCGCCCTGAAGAACGGCATGACCGTGGGACTCCTGCTTGAGCAGGTGCGCGCGATCAGGCTGAAGAGCGACGTCCCCATCGTGCTCATGGGGTATCTTAATCCGATCATGCGTTACGGCTCAGCACGGTTTTTCAAAGATGCCGAGGCCAGTGGGGTGGACGGATTGATACTTCCTGAGCTGCCGCTTGAAGAGTCGGGGCGATTTGGATCCTATGCAAACGGCATTGCCCGCATCCTGCTCGTGACTCCAACGACCCCGCCGGAACGAATCAGGGCTATCGATGCGGCGTCGAGCGGGTTTGTCTACTGTGTTGCAACCACCGGTGTCACCGGAGACTCGGGAAAGAGAGCTCAGACGGAGTATCTGGCTCGAGTCAAGGCAAATGCGACAAAGAATCCGGTGCTGGTCGGCTTCGGGATCTCCACCCCTGATGATGCACGCCGCGCTGCGGAGCAGGCAGACGGGGTGATTATTGGCTCGGCGCTGATACGAAAGCTGAACGAGACGCTCGGCATCGGCGAGATCGTGGCGTGGGTGAAACTTGTGAGAGCAGCGTTAAGAGTAGAGAGGAGAGAGTAGAGAGGACCCAATCCTCCATTGATCTTTTCTTCTCTTCTCTCTAATCTCATCTCTCTTCTCTTGCTTTTCCTTTCCCCTGTTACTATCTTGCTTTCGTAATCCATCTCATCATTCGTTCCGGTGTCCCGTTCACCAAGCGGGATGAAAAGGGAATTCCGTTCGATTCGGAAGCTGCCCCGC
>JBFLYO010000041.1:0-24302 GCA_040756745.1 Bacteroidota bacterium | reverse complement strand
CGTGTAATTCTGTCGATTGCTGGGTTTTTCACGTGAGATGAATCACGCCGGCCACGTGTCCCCTGTCAAACCTTCCCTGAGCTCCGAAGGATTTACAAACCGTCCTCCATTCCGTGAACTAAGTGCTGACACTGGTGACAGCGGCTCCTTTCCCCACCGAGAATGGCATTCGAAAGATGAAGGCACTATCTTACGGCAACCTCAAACTCCCCGGAGGCCTGCCATGAGACTTCTACGCCGTATCGCTTGTCTGGCGGCTTCATTGACTCAGCTCATCTCGGCCCACGCTCAGGAATCAGCACACATGCCCTTTAAGGATCCCAACCTCCCGGTTGCGGACAGAGTGGATGACCTTGTTGCCCGGATGACACTGCGGGAAAAGATCAGTCAGATGCAGAACCACGCCCGCGCCGTCCCGCGTCTGGGGATCCCCCCATACGACTGGTGGAATGAGGCGCTCCACGGTGTTGCACGCAACGGGATTGCGACAGTGTTCCCGCAAGCTATCGGAATGGCCGCCACGTGGAATCCCGAACTGATCAGGGAAGAGGCGGACGTGATTTCAACCGAAGCGCGGGCCAAGCACCACGATGCCGTGCGACACGGTGAGCACGGGATCTACCAGGGCCTGACGTTCTGGTCGCCCAACATCAATATCGTTCGCGACCCCCGGTGGGGGCGCGCACAAGAAACATACGGAGAGGATCCGTACCTGACCTCGCGCGTCGCCGTCGCCTTCGTCAAGGGGCTGCAGGGGAGCGATCCGCAGTATTTCAAAGTGATCGCGACCCCGAAGCACTTTGCGGTCCACAGCGGGCCCGAGCCGCTGCGACATCAATTCGATGCGCGGTCAACTCGGCGGGACCTGTTTGAAACGTACCTCCCGGCGTTCGAAGCGTGTATTGTCGAAGGCAAGGCGTGGTCCATCATGGGAGCATACAACCGATACGATGGCGAACCCTGTTGCGCGAGCACGCTGCTCCTGGAAAACATCCTCCGGGGGGAGTGGGATTTTCACGGGTACGTTGTGTCTGACTGCGGGGCGATACGCGACATCTTTGCGGGACACAAAATCGCGGCGAATGCCATAGAGGCCTCTGCCCTCGCGGTCAAACGGGGGTGCGATCTCACCTGTGGGAACGAATACGAGGCGCTTTCCGAAGCCACCGTCAGGGGACTGATCACGGAGCAGGAGATCGACAGGTCGGTGCGGCGACTCATGGAGGCGAGGTTCCGGCTTGGCATGTTCGATCCGCCGCAGCTGGTCCGGTATGCACGCATCCCGATCTCGGAAAACGATACGCCGAAGCATGATGCGTTAGCGCGCAGGGTCGCCCGGGAAAGCATCGTGCTGCTGAAGAACGAGGGACATATGCTCCCCCTTCGGAGAAATCATTCCCGCATTGCGGTCGTTGGTCCGAACGCCGACGACGTGGACGTGTTGCTCGGGAACTATAACGGGACGCCGTCCCATCCGGTAACGATTCTCCAGGGCATCCGCGCGGCCGCAGGGAACCAAACGGAGGTCGTGTACGCGCGCGGGTGCGAGGTCGCCGACGGCCTCCCCCCTCGCCTTGATCCGGTTCCACCGGAATGCCTGCTCACACGCGATGAAACGGGTGTTCGTGCTGGGCTGAGGGGAGAATACTTCGACGGAACCGAACCAAAAGGGGTGCCGCTTCTTGTCCGCACCGATAGCACGGTGAATTTCACCTGGGAGAACAGTCCCGCACAGGGCCTCCCTGCCGATAATTTTTCCATCCGGTGGACAGGCATCCTTCGCCCTGTCGTTTCAGGGACCTATCATCTCGGCGTCACGGCTGATGACGGGTGCCGGCTGTATGTCGAGGACCAACTCATTCTTGAAGAGTGGAAGGATGCCGCCCCGCGCACGCTCGCCAGAGAGATCGAACTCACGGCGGGGAGAGAATACGTCCTCCGGCTGGAATTCTATGAACATGAGGGGGGCGCCACGGCGGTCCTCGGCTGGCAACTAAGAGGAGTGGATCCGCTGGTTGCAGCGCTCGAGGCCGCCCGACAATCGGATGTCGTGATCGCCGTCGTCGGCTTGACGCCAATGCTCGAAGGGGAGGAAATGTCGATCGACATCCCCGGATTCTCGGGGGGCGACAGGACCGACCTTGCACTCCCCCAGTCGCAATCGAAGATGATCCGCGCGCTCGCCGAACTGGGGAAGCCCCTCGTCCTGATCGTGTCGGGGGGTAGCGCGCTCGCGCTCAACTGGGAGCAGGCGACCGTGCCGGCCATTCTCGAAGTGTGGTATCCGGGACAACAGGGGGGGAATGCCGTGGCAGATGTCCTCTTCGGCGACTACAATCCGGGAGGCCGACTGCCGATAACGTTCTATGCGTCGGTCGATGACTTACCGCCGTTTGAGCGGTACGACATGGAGGGGAGGACGTATCGCTATTTCCGTGGAACCCCGCTCTACCCGTTCGGCCACGGATTGAGTTACACCCAGTTCGTGTACAGGTCGCTCAGCGTATCAAAGCCGACACTCCGGGCTTCTGAAACGCTACGCCTCCGTGTCAACGTGCAAAACGTCGGCCCCCTCGGGGGGGACGAAGTCGTCCAGGTCTATGTGCGCGCGCTCGACAGTCCAGTTTCGCAGCCCGTGAAGAGCCTGAAAGGCTTTGCCCGACAATTTATCCGGAAAGGGGAAAATCGGACAATCTCGATTTCTGTCCCCGTCGCATCGTTCCGCAGATATGACGAAGCCCTCAATAAGTATGTCGTCGACCCCGGCCGATACGAGGTTCAGGTGGGTGCTTCTTCCTCAGACATACGGAAGACGGCCATCGTCAGGGTACGGTAGTTCACTAAAGAGAAGCGACATCGATCTGGCCCTGTGTGCCAATTTTTCAGGATTTTTGGCCCGAAAAGTGCTCAGCATCACAGTGTGACGCATGTCGCACTCCACCACGATGTTTAGCAATAGATTGCGTACACACGAGTTACGCTATTCAACCTGAGCTCACTTCGAAGGAGAAGTGGTAATGCGTTCCGTCGTCAGGGATGTGTGCATGCTCGCACTTCTTGTTGTGGCAGGCTCCATCACCTCCGCCCAGGAGCAGGAGAAGAAGTATGACGTGAAGTCGGGGATGATCGTGTTCGAGACGACGACCATGGAAGGAAGGATCCGCACGAGCGGGAGAGTTGTGGTGTACTTCGACGACTTCGGACGCAGGGAACGAAAGGACACCTACGCAGGAGGGTTTCTGAAGGAGTCGGTGCTCTGCGACGGGGAGGATGCCTACACTGTGTTGCACGACAAGAAGGTCGTCTTCAAGCGGGGACCTGCGATGGCGGGAACGGAGATCCGTTTTGATGATGAGATCGTGTCGAGGGGAGGGACGTCAGGATTTCGCCTGCTCCCGGCCGTGACCATTGCAGGGTATGAGTGCAGAGCGTTGGAACACGTGGATGGTCAGCTGACCATGCGGATGGCGGGTTGGAGTCATCTGCTCCTGTACCGGGAGGACATCCAGCCCGGTCTGCATTGGATCGCTCGTGCCGCGAAGGTGGATCTCGGCGTGAAACTCTCGCCGGCAATGTTCGTCCCCCCGATGACGTATGAGGCGAGGGCGGCGCTCTTTTGAGGGTGGAGAGCAAGAGTAGAGAGTAGAGAGAAGAGAGTAAGGGGGAAGGACGAGGCAGGCGCTGCGGGGGGAAGCCTGAACTTAGCCAGCCGGCGAGTCTAACTTCGTAAGTTCTTCTTCAACTCGTTCCTCAAGACTCGACTGAAAGTCAAAGTCATCGAAGTCATCCACCCGATCAAACGCTTCACGTGCTTCACTGATCCTTCCCAGGCGGGCGTACGCCCGTCCGAGGCGATAGTAGCCGTGCGGGATCAGCCACGTCTCGCGTGACGGTTTGAGGGCCACAAGCCGGAGTCCGGCCTCCACCGATTCGACGAAGCGCTCCTGATCAAAATGGAGTTGCATCAGGGAATACAGTGCCCTTGCCTCGAGGTCTGGGTCTCCCGGTGTCAGGATGAGCGCGCGCTCAAGGTGCGTCCTGGCGCTGTCGTAGTTCTTCAGACCGAGCTCGTTGTCAGCCATGATGGCAAGAATGTCACCTTGTGACAAGGGGAGCGTTACACGCTCCAGTGCCCGCCGGTAGTAGTACATGCTCCATCCCCACTCGTCATTCTCTGAGGGCCTGACTCTGGCAAACGTTCCCACAGCGAGCGATCGGGCGCCAGTGATTTCCTGGGCGACGCCGAGCCGGTAGTATGCCCGGTTTGCAGCATATTCCCGGCTGCGGACCGTGGTCAGGAACCTCTCGAAACACTCCCGCGAGCGCACGAAGTCGTTCCTCGCGAAATACAGGTTCCCCAGAGTACTGAACGCAAACTCTTCACCGAACGGAACCTTTTTCCGGGCATTGATCTCGGCAGCCCTCTGCGCAGCCGCCAGCGCCTCGTCAAGCTTTCCCTCACGCGACTTCCATCCGGACTTCATGAGCAGGAAGAGCGTATTGTCGGGGTATTTTGTGATCAGCTGGTCTATCCACGCGAAGGCCTCCTCCCCGCGATGCTCGGTGAACAGGAACTGTGAGAGGAAGAACGCAGCCTCGCTCCGGGTATAGACCCCCTTCTCCGCGGCCGATTGGAGCATCTTTAGTCCCGTATCCACGTCGCCGGCGAACCCCAGCATGCTGACGATCCAGCGGAGCGTACGGGGGACCTTGCCGGAGAGGTAGGTGAAGATGCCGAACCCCAGCTGCGCATCATACAGGTCGGGCCGCCGCTCAATAGCCTCGCGCAGATAGGAATAGCCCCGCTTGCCATCGGCCACCGCCCTGAGCATGGAGTTGTTGGCATGGTGGGCAAGACCGCGATATCCGTAAATCCCGCCGAGATAGAACCTGGCCATCGTGTCATCGTCATTGGCGTCGAGAATTTCTTCGCAGCGGGCGATCACCTCTTCGGAGTTCTGAATGAAGGCCTCGTACTCCTTCGCTGTGCGTGTCAACGAGAACTGCCAGAACCGCACCATGCTGCCGAAGAAGTATCCCCGAGGGTCGGTGGGCGCCATGGCCTTGACGCTGTCGAATGTGGCGAGCGCCTCGTCCATCTCGAGATTGTAGAGACGGTCTATCCCACGCATGGTGAGGTTGTGCACCTCGGCCCAATCGGGTTCTCCGCCGGGGGCAGTGCTCCCCGCGTTGAGAATCAGTGCGACGATGACCGTGGTCGGGAACAGTGACATCATTCGTCAACCAAGTTCCCTCAAAGATAGTCCGTCGGGCCATGACACGCAAGCCGGCGTTGATTTCGTTGAGCCGATTGAGTAGTATTGGTGGACTGAACCAGTATTGCACTGACACAATTTCCAGAGACCACTATGACTATGATCAAGGAGTTCAAAGAATTTGCGATGCGCGGTAATGTCGTCGACCTGGCCGTCGGCATCATCATCGGGGCGGCCTTCGGCAAGATCGTCTCATCCCTCGTCGCTGACGTCATCATGCCGCCGCTCGGCCTGCTGATTGGAGGGGTCGACTTTTCCGACCTTGCCATCACACTCAAATCAGCCTCTGCCGATTCTCCCGCTGTGTCGTTGAGGTACGGCGCATTCATCCAGGCGCTGTTCGACTTTTCCATCGTGGCGTTCGCAATTTTCATCTTCGTTAAGGCCATCAATGCGTTAAAGCGGGCGAAAGAGGAAATTCCCGGGCCGCCGCCGCAGGAGCGCCTGCTTGCAGAGATCCGGGACCTGCTTAGAACGCGATAACGTTCGACACGAAGAGGATCATGTCATGGTAACCGCAATCGACCTGCGACGGCGCGTCTCCACATTCATGGTGGCGGCGACGCTCGTGGCCTTGGGGCTGAGCTGTTCCAGCGTCCCCGTGACGGGCCGGAGACAGCTCAGCCTCATCCCGAGATCGCAAATGCTTTCGATGAGCTATCAACAGTACGGCGAGTTTCTGAAGAGCAACACGCTGAGCACGAACCAAACGCAGGTTCAGCTCGTGCGCAATGTCGGGAACAGGATCAAGTCGGCGGTCGAGCGTTACATGGCGCAAAACGGCTACGCCGACCGGCTCCAGGGGTACTCCTGGGAGTTCAATCTCGTGGAGAGTAAAGAGGTCAATGCCTGGTGCATGCCGGGGGGAAAAGTGGTTGTGTACACAGGGATCCTCCCCGTCACGAAGGACGAAACCGGCCTTGCCGTCGTCATGGGCCACGAGATCGCCCACGCAATTGCCGAACACGGGGGTGAGCGCATGAGCCAGCAGTTGCTCGCGCAGTTTGGCGGCGCGGCGCTGCAGGAGGTACTGAAGAACAAGCCACACGAAACGCAGAACCTCTGGCTTGGGGTGTTTGGGGCGGGGGCACAGATTGGCGTCCTCCTCCCCTACAGCCGGACGCACGAGAGCGAAGCCGACCACCTCGGTCTGATCTTCATGGCAATGGCCGGTTATGATCCTTCGTCGGCCGTCGCATTCTGGGAGAGGATGGCTGCCGGGAAGGGGGGACAGGCCCCTCCGGAGTTTCTCAGCACGCACCCTTCGGACGAGAAGCGGATTGTGCAGATCAAGGAACATCTCCCCGAAGCGCTGCAATATTACCGCCCCGGGCGCTGATGACACCGGTGCCGGAACGCAAGGGGCGGCTCGTTGTGGTTCATGTGGAAATGCGATACCTTTGACGATTCCTTCACGTTCTCTGACCTGAGGATACTCCCCATGCGAATTCGATTTCTCTTACTGACCACCATTGCATTGGCGTTGACCATGACCGCACCTGGCCAGACGCCAGGCGGAGGCGATGCCCTTCCCTGGCTCTCGCACACCGTAGCTTCTCTGGAGAAGGAACTCATCGCCATACACGGTGACGCGCAGGCGTCACGGATCCGGCGGGGGCTCCGCCAGGCCGCATTGCTGTGGAGGAACGAAGACGGCGACGCCGCTGCGTTTGCGGATCTGGCGCGCCGGCATTTCATCGCCGATCCGGCCACGCTCGATACGATGTTCCATCGATGCGAAAAGATCTTCGAGCAATTGAACGGGCACATGGTTGAGATTGGCAGGCATTTGCGAACGCAGGCCGATCTTGACATCGGTCCTGTCCTCCCGTTCGACGAAATTCTGGCCGGCTACGACCCGTCTGCTCACGTCATCGACGACTTCTTCAGGAACAAGCTTGCGTTTTCGATATTGCTGAATTTCCCCCTCACCACCCTCGAGGAGCGGCTGCAAAACGGGGAGCGCTGGTCCCGGCGCCAGTGGGCGGAAGCCCGGCTTACACGCCCCTTCGGCAAACGAATGCCAGCCGAGGTCAATCTCGCCATCGCAGAGGCAGCGGCAGAGGCGGATCAGTACATTGCGGGATACAATATCTGGATGCACCATGTCCTCGACGCGAAAGGAGAGCGGCGCTTCCCCAGAAAGCTGCGCCTCCTGTCGCACTGGAACCTGCGGGACGAGATCAAAGCAGAGTCTGCGGAAGGATCCCCCGGTCTCCTCAAACAGCGGCTGATCCAGACGGTGATGGAGCGGATCGTGACACAAACGATTCCCGCGGCAGTCGTGAACAATCCAGGGGTCGACTGGAACCCCGCGACCAATCAGGTGTCCGGTACGCCGGCTGCGAATCAGGACGGGCCGGCGAAGCCAGGCGTGAAGGTCTCTGCTGACCGCGAGCCCGATACCCGTTACGCGGTGTTGTGGAAAACGTATGAGGCCTCGCGCAAGGCGGATCCGTATTCGCCGACGGCCCCGTCACTGATCGCGCGGCGCTTCAACGAGGACCGTGAGATCCCGGAGCAGCGGGTGAAAGCCATGCTCGAAGAGGTGGTCTCATCGCCTCTCGTCGGCCGCGTTGCCGCGTTGATCGAGAAGCGGCTTGGCCGTCCGCTTGAACCGTTCGATATCTGGTACAACGGTTTCAGGTCGCGTGGATCGTACACCGAGGCCCAACTTGACGGCATCGTCCGGAAGCTCTATCCCACGCCCGAAGCTTACAGGCGCGACATCCCGCGCCTGCTTGAGAAGCTCGGGTTTCCCCCTGAGCGTGCGGCATATCTGGCCGACCACATCGAAGTTGACCCCGCGCGCGGATCCGGGCACGCCATGGGTGCGGCGATGCGGTCCGCCGCTGCGCGACTTCGCACCCGCGTGGAAGCCGACGGGATGAACTACAAGGGGTTCAATATCGCAGTCCACGAAATGGGACACAACGTCGAGCAGGTGATCTCTCTGAATCTGAGCGATCACACCCTGCTCGCGGGGGTGCCGAACACGGCTTTTACGGAGGCCCTCGCGTTTGTGTTTCAGGGGCACGACCTTGAACTGCTCGGGCTGACGAGCGCCGACCCGAAGGCGGAGGCCCTGAAGACGCTGAACGATTTCTGGGGGACGTATGAGATTGCCGGCGTGGCTCTCGTGGACATGCGGGTCTGGCACTGGATGTACGACCATCCGGCTGCGACCCCTGCCCAATTGAAAGAAGCGACGATCGGAATTGCAAAAGAGATCTGGAACGCCTATTACGCTCCAGTCTTTCACCGGCGGGACGTGGTGCTCCTCGCGATCTACTCGCACATGATCCATTCGTTCCTCTATCTTCCCGACTATCCGATCGGCCACCTGATAGCGCACCAGATCGAGGAGAGGATGCGAACATCGGGGTCGGTGGGGCCCGAATTCGAACGGATGGCGCTTGCCGGCAACATCGCACCGGATCTCTGGATGCAGAAGGCGACAGGGGCGCCCGTCGGACCCGGCGCGATGCTCGCCGCGACGGAGCAGGCGTTGAGGCAGCTCCAGGGCTCCGCGGCGGATTGATGCTGACGCTTGCGATCGTCCTCTCGGCATGGACGACAGTTTCTGATCTCCCCGAGGCGGCCGCCGCGGGCGACGACGCGTTTTTCCGCATCGACTATGGGCGCGCCGTCGAGTGTTACCGGGGGGCACTGTTCGGATCGCCGGACAGCGCGCTCCTCTTATGGCGCCTCGCGCGTGCCTATGTGTGCATGGGGGAAGTTGCGTCACCGAACGAACAGGCGGCCATGTTCACTTCGGCGGAGCAACTGGCCCGGCAATGCATCGTCATCGATTCGTTGAGCAGTGATGGGCATACCTGGCTTGCGGCGGCGCTGGGATATCGGGCGCTCGCTGCCCCTCTCGATGAGCGCCTCTCCCTCTCCTGGGAGCTGTTGCGGGAGGCGCATCGCGCCATTGCGCTCGATCCGGAAAACGACGCGGCATATTCGATCCTCGGTTCCTTCTACAGGGCGCTTGGGAATGTGAGCTGGCTGCAGCGCTCGGTGGCAACGGTATTCCTCGGGCGGGTCCCGTCGGGCGGGTTCGAAGAGTCTGAAGCGGCCCTGAAACAGGCCGTGCGGCTCGCTCCCGGCATCATGCGGCACTGGTACGAGCTGGGGGTGCTCTACATCGACATGGGGCGGGAGTCGGAGGCCCGTGCGGCACTTGAGACGGCGGCCGGGCTGCCCATCCGGACAGCGATCGACCGGCCACGTCGGGAGAAGGCCAGGGCATTGGTTGAATCCCTTTCCCACCGCTGATGCTTTACCCGGAGATCTCCCGGCACACGCACCACAATGTGATTCCCGCGCTGGAACGCCAGTGATTCAATAGTTCCCCTTCATTGCCGTCGCCCCCTGATCAGAATTTCCCCCTCTCCCGTAAGGGAGCTCGGACTTGACTTTGTGATAGCAATGTGATATCATTATACTATCACACTACGGGAGGTCTCATGGATACGATTCGTGAACAGAACGGTTTCCGCCTGAGCGGCTTCTTCATGCTCCTGATCGTCTTCGCCCTGGTCTCTCTGTCGTATGCTCTTCTCCGGGGGATGGTGGCGGAACACGACAACTCCAACATTTGGTATTTCATCATCACCGTGCTCGTCGCGGTGTTCGCCCTGCCGGGGTTCTTCATCGTCCAGCCGAATGAGGCGCGGGTGCTCGTGTTCCTGGGACGCTATGCCGGCTCCGTGCGCGATGCGGGCTTCTGGTGGACCAACCCGCTCACGGTGAAGCGGCACGTGTCGCTGCGGATTCACAACTTCAACAGCGAGCGGATCAAGGTGAACGACCTGCAGGGGAATCCGATCGAGATCGCCGCAGTCGTGGTCTGGCGGGTCGTGGATTCCGCGCGGGCACTGTTCGACGTCGAGAATTACCAGGGCTTCGTTGCGGTCCAGAGCGAGACTGCCATCCGGTCGCTCGCCTCGCAGTATCCGTACGATTCGCATGACGAAGGGAAGGCGTCGCTCCGCGGGAATCCCAAGGAGATCGCGGACACGCTGCGCCAGCATCTGGAAGCGCGGCTGGAGGTGGCCGGGGTGGATGTGATCGAGGCTCGCATCAGCCACCTTGCCTACGCCCCGGAGATCGCGCAGGCGATGCTCCGTCGCCAGCAGGCCGAGGCCATCGTTGCCGCACGACAGAAGATCGTCGAGGGAGCTGTCGGAATGGTGGAGAGCGCCCTCAAAATGCTGACCGACCAACGGGTCGTCGAACTGGACGAGGAGAAGAAGGCGAGTATGGTAAATAACCTCCTCGTCGCGCTCGTGGCCGACAGGGAAGCACAGCCGGTCATCAACACGGGCACGCTCTACGCATGAGTGAGAAGAAGCGTTTTCTGCTCCGGCTCGACGCTGCAATCTATGATGCGCTGGAGAAATGGGCGGCCGATGACCTGCGGAGCGTGAACGCACAGATCGAATTCCTCCTGACCGAGGCGGCGCGGCGGGCAGGTCGCCTGCGCCCGCCCGCCCCGGGGGGAGGGGCAAAACGACGGGAAGGGTAGCCGGGGGAAGGGTTTTGTTCCTCGGGATTTCTTTCTATATTCACCCTGCCTCGACTGCCGTACCAATCCACAGAATATCCCTATGCATGCTCCTTCCCGTTCATTGCGCAGGACTGCGTTTCTGCTTGTCGTCCTGGGCGCGATTGCCCTCCGTGTCTTTCCTCAATCGCGGACGCTCACGATCCTGCACACCAACGATATGCACGCCGGCTTCATCCCGCATGAAGCCATCTGGGTGAAAAAGACTCCAAAACCGATGATCGGAGGGTTTCGTGAGCTGTTTTTCGTGTCCGACAGCATCAAACAGAGCGTCGGGCCTGTGCTGATGCTCGACGCGGGAGACGTCATGACCGGCAATCCGATCACGGAGAAAATGTACGACGGCGCATCAGGGGGAGCGCTGTTCGCAATGATGAACATGGTCGGGTACGACGCCTGGTGCTTCGGAAACCACGATCTCGACATCTCTCAGGAGAACCTCCGCGCTCTCGTGCGCATTGCACGCTTTCCCTCCTTGTCTGCCAATCTTGTGGACAGCTCCGGAGGATACCCGCTCGGCAATCAACCCTATGTGGTCATTGAACGGGGAGGAATCCGGGTGGGCATCGTCGGGATCATGTCACAGGAACTCTACAGTCTGGTTCATCAGGGCAACCTTGTCGGACTTCGCGTGCTCTCGCCCGCGGCGACGGTGCAGAGGTTCATTGATGCCCTCGACCCGGCGACCGATCTTCTCATCGCGCTGACCCATGAAGGGGTGGAAGAGGACTCGTTGCTTGCAACGCAGGTGCACGGCCTCGACATCATCGTCGGCGGCCACTCGCATACCCGTCTGCGCTCCCCGATACTTGTGAACGGTGTGATCATCGTCCAAACGGGATCAAACGTGGAGAATCTGGGAGAGCTGAACATCACCGTCGAAGGCGACCGCGTGACCAGCTTTGACGGCCACCTGATTCCGCTCTGGGCGGGAGGATCGCGCCCCCCATCGCCTGTGACACATCTGACCGATTCTATGCAGGCGGTGATTGAGAAGGAGTACAGCGAGGTGCTTGCCACGCTGAATAAGGATTGGATCAGGCGCGACGCACAGAGCCCTATCGGGACGTTCATTGCCGAAGCGCAGCGCGTTGCCGTTTCCGCCGACGTGGGCTTCATGAACACCCACGGCATCCGGAGAGACGTGCCGGCCGGGCCGATCACCAAGCGAATCCTCTTTGAAGTTCTGCCGTTTCGGAACCTGCTGACAACGTTCCAGCTCACGGGCAGAGAACTGCGATCAGTCATGACGTTTGCCATTGAACAGAAATTCGCCGTCCAGGTTGCGGGATTGACATGCCGGTGGAGACGGCGGCCGGACGGGACGGCGGACATCCGTGCCATCGAAGTTGGAGGGAGGCCACTGGAGGATGACAAGACCTACGTCTGCGCCGCAAGCGATTATCTGGTCGGGGAAGCGAAACGACTTCTCGGCATTGAAGTGCGACAGCCGATCACCCTCCAGCGCACGTTGTTTGCCGCAGTGGAGGAGGCGGTCCGAGCTGCAAAGTCGATTACCCCCCGGGTTCTCTACACCATTCAGGAGGACAAGTGATGTCGGCCGACCAAATTTCCGTGAGCCAGGTCAAAGCGCATTTCCCGATACTCATCGTCACCGGCCGCCCCGCAGCCGGGAAATCCGAGATCATCGACTTCCTGAAAAAGACCGATCCCGCTGATCGTCTCCGGCGATTCCATATTGCGGAGTTCGATGAGCTGGATGACTTCGTCTATGTCTGGGAAACCTTCGAGATCGACGACATCCTCTCCCGGCACGGGAAGCCGCGCCTCTGGACGGACGACAAGTACTGGTTCCGAGACCACTTCATCTGGAACCTGTACATCGAGCGAATCAATCTGCACTACCGGAAAATGCTGGCGAAGGATCCGGAGTACCACAGGCAAAAGACAACATTGATCGAATTTGCCCGCGGAGGCGAACGGGGGATCGAGGAAGCCCTTGAGCATCTTGATGGGGGGATCCTTTCACAGGCGGGACTGTTATATATCAAAGTATCGTATGAGGAGTCAGTCCGGAGGAACCGCAAGAGGGCGCGAAAGGGAGAGGAAGGATCGATACTCTACCACTCGCTCCCGGACGAGAAGATGGAATTCTATTACAAGACAAACGACTGGGAGTCGCTTGCCGCCCGCCATCCCAAGGCGTTGACGGTCAACGAGATCAGAGTACCGTATGCAGTGTTCGAGAACGAGCCGGAGAAGACGCACGATGTCTCCCTCACGGGTGCGGAACTCGAACGGGCAACCACCAGACTGTGGAATGCCCGGCAGTAGCGTTCCGCGCTGACGCTCTCAGTGCGATCCGCCCTTCGCCGGCACGGCGTTCCACAGCTTCACCATCAGTGCCGCGCCGATGACCGAGAACCCGATCATGCTCGGTCCCCACACACCCCAGCCGAAATTCTGCAGCAACCACCCCATGCCGGTCCCCACCGCGGCACCTCCGATGTACTGCATGCCATCGAACATCCCCGTTGCGCTCGCTGCTGCCTTCCTCCCGCCGAAGTCCATCGATGCGGTGCCTGAGAGCATGGAGTGAACCATGCTGATTGCGAGCGAGTTCACGACGAACGCGGCGATAATCCACTCGATGCCGGGGGAGACCCAGATCACGGCAAGGCAGACGACCTGCAGCGAGTAGCCGATGAACGCAACGGGGGGACGGCGTGACCTGAAGAGCCAGTCGGACACGGTACCGGCCACGAAGGCGCCAACAATCCCTGCGATCACCACGCTCAGCGCCCCCTTCTGAAAGACGGGTGAATCGAGCTGCAGGTGCTGCGCCTCCAGCATGTACCGGGGAAACCATTGCTCAAAACCGTGCCGGACGAAACCGGTGCAGAATTCAGAGATCGCGATTGTGACCGTCACGGGGTTCGTAAAAACCTTCTTCACGAGATATTTCATATCCACAGTGCCGGTATCGCCGCTTGAGGCGTCGGCTGTGTCAAACGCCTGATACCCGGCCTCCTCGGGGCTGTCGCGGACGAAGAGGAACGTGAGGAGTCCCATCATGGCCATCACTCCGGCCGGGATGAAGAACACCCACTGCCATGGCAGAAGCGTCACGGCAATGCCCCCGACGAAAAAAATGAGGGCCCGGCCGCTCTGGATCATCGATCCGAAGATGGCGGAGAAGACGCCCCTCTCCCTGACGTGGAACCATCCAGAATTTACTTTGATGAGCGCAAGTGCGCTGTAGGATTGGAAGTACGCATTCAGCGCCCACGCAGTCGCAAAGTATCCCAGCAGGAGGGTTCCGGTCCCGAGGATGCCCGCATAGGCGCCGAAGCCGAACGCCAGATTGAAAACGACGGAACCGAAGACCCCGATAAGCATCGCCCTTCTCCCGCCGATACGGTCGGCGAGGGGACCGTTGAAGAGGGCGGAGATCCCGTAAATGGTGAGCGCCGCCGTGATGATGGTGCCGACCTGGGTCTTGTCCCATCCGTACGAGTCGGACAGCGCCTTGTTGGCAAAGGAGAGATTGTAGCGCCCCATGTACATCGCAGCGTAGGTGAATCCGAGCGTGAGCCAGTTCAGGGCGCGGCGGCGTCGGAAGGCCGCGCTGTGGATGGGCCTGCCATCAGCGGTTTGTTCCATCATGGAGCGGGAATGGTGGGTGGAAGAAGTGTTGGGGAATATCCGCAATGGGGGGGAGAGAATCCAGAAAAAAAGGAGGCCGGGTATTCCCGGCCTCCCTGCATTGGTGCACCGAAAGATCGCACCGATGAATCTTATCGCATCAGGATCATCTTCCGCGTCTGAACGAAGCGCTCTTGCGGATTGCCCGAAGGCGTGGCTTCCAGCCGATAGAAATACACTCCGCTCGTCTGCGCCGGGTGCCACTCCACCTGATGTGCACCGGCGCTTACAACTCCGTTCACAAGCGTGGCAACCTCCTGACCAAGCAGGTTAAATACCTTGAGCGTGACCCTGCTGTCAAATGGGAGGGAATAGCTGATCACCGTCGAAGGGTTAAACGGATTCGGGAAATTCTGGTCAAGGGTGTAACGGGTCGGCATCCCTCCGGCCGGTTGGTCCTCGACCCCCGTCGTCCCGAGGATGCTGCCGCTCGTATAATCCCCCAGAAATCGCCGCTGGTACTGCATGATCCAGTTGTTCTGCGTCTTTGTCCCGTACCAGTAGTCCAGCCCCAGGTAGAGCTGGTTCGTATCGGGAACCATGTCCCAATAGTTCCCGTGGTACACGTCGCCGATTTCCATGTACACGTCGAACGACGTCCACTGCGGGGGTTGCGGGCGATACGCATAACCGCCCGAACGCTCGCAGCGGGCAAAGAAGGAGTCGACCGCGGCGACTGTCGGCAGGGTATTGATGGGATTCCACTGGCTCAGCCAGTAGTACGAACTTGAATCCATTGGCTGGATTTGGGACCCGAGCGGCTCAACACGGAATATGAAGCTCCCGGCCAGATTCGTGCCTGTGTACCGGAATTCCCAGCCTCCCCGTCCCGTCGTGTCGAGCTCGTACGCCGAGACCTGCCGCAGGGTCCGGGGCGAGGGGAATGAGCCGACGTAGGCGTTCAGGGAATCGACCGCTTCCTTGTAGTTCGCCTGCGTCAGGCCCACAAAGATGATCGTCACGCCGGTCACGTTGGAACCGCTCACGGTGACGTTGGGGCCGAGGCCGACGATGTCCCCCGTGCCAGGGTCGATAGTGCCGTCGCCATTGAGATCCTTTGCAGCGACCGTATAGTAGGTTGCGTCAGGCACATGCGGGATTGTGAAGTTCCCGCTGACGTCGGCGACAGCGCCCGCAGAGAATACTGGCTTACCCTGTGTAATGGGGGTAAGACTCAGGACCACTAGGGCGTAGGATGGGCTGATCCCCGTGGTCCCGCCGCTCACGTTGCCGCTGACCGTTGGTGCCGGGAAGGTCGGCGCAGTGGTGAAATACACGACGTACGGGTGGTCGAGGGGATTGCCGATCGAGCTCCGCCCCGCAAAGATGCATGCGAAATAGTACTTCCCCGCGGAGAGTGACACGTCGTAATACACCGTCATTTTGTCGGCGCTGAACGAGATGCCGTGGAGACTGTCGACGTTCGCAATGATCCCGCCGTCCCCGCCTTCCGAAGTGGCCATGAGAAAGAGAGACGTATCGACCGCAGCATTGAACGTCATGCTCATGGTAACGCGCCCGGTGGAAACGTTTACGGCATTATTTGCGGGATTGCTCGACGTCAGCTGCAGCGACTGGGCAAACGCGGCAACGGAAAGCAGGCACAAAAGCGCGACCGTAAGGATTCTCATCTGATAACACCTCCTGTATGTGTGAAAAGAGCGTGATAGACCCGAAGGGACGCGGTTGCGGAATGTCGGCAAAGAACCCGCAAATATCCTGCCAACTTGAAAGCCCTGCCGATGGCAGATTTTTGCCCACAATCATCTGCAGATTCCCTCGATGTGAGGTAATATCGTGCCATTTTGGAGAATTTGTTGCCGGTTTTTCCAAATCCTATAACACCGCCTCAGCCTGTACTGCTCCCACAACTCTGAGTTTTTTTTCTTACCATGGATGACGTTCCCCTGACCCGAAGGAGCCTGTTATCCGATGATCGTGATGAAATTCGGCGGCACTTCAGTCGAAGATGCCCCGGCGATCAAAAGCGTTGCCGCCATTGTGATGAAGCACGCTGTACGCAGGCCGCTGGTCGTCGCTTCTGCATGTGCGGGCGTCACCAATGCCCTCCTCGCGCTCGCCAGGAGCTCTCCGGAGGCGGGGAGGGAGAACGCGCTCGTGCAGGCCGAGCAGATCCGTGTGCGTCACAGGAAGATCGCACACGATCTGTTCTCGGGTGAAGTGCTCTTCACCGTTCAGTCCCAGGTCGACGCCATGATGGACGAGCTCAGAGACCTGGTAAAGAGCATCGCCATCCTGGGTGAACTGACCGACCGATCGCTCGACACGTTTGCGTCGTTCGGCGAGAGACTCTCGACTCTCCTCCTGTACCACGAGTTGAAACAGGAGGCGGCGCCCTGCGTACTGATCAGTGCGGGAGACGTTATGATTACGAACGCCGAATACACCAGGGCGGTCCCGCGATTCGACGAGATCGAGCGCCGTGCAGCGTCAGTTTTTGCACCACGCATTGCCGCGGGGCAGATCGTGGTGACACAGGGATTCCTGGGTGCGACCACCACGGGCATCACCACCACAATCGGCAGGGGGGGATCGGACTATTCTGCGGCAATCTTTGGTGCCGCGCTGAATGCGGAGGAAATCCAGATCTGGACCGACGTCGACGGGATCATGACTTCCGATCCGTCGCTGATCCGCGACGCCCGTGTCATCGAGGAGATGACGTTCCGCGAGGCAGCCGAACT
This sequence comes from Bacteroidota bacterium, assembly GCA_040756745.1. GTDB lineage: Bacteria > Bacteroidota > Ignavibacteria > UBA10030 > UBA6906 > JBFLYO01. Next base: position 7,083 of record JBFLYO010000041.1, on the reverse strand, counting down.
TGCGTATTTCGGGGCGAGAGTACTCCATCCCGCCACGATCCTTCCGGCCGTCCAGAAGAACATCCCCGTGCGCGTCCTGAACTCGCGACGGCCGGACGCGCCCGGCACCGTTATCGTCCGCCAACCCTCCGCCGCGGACCCCAGGGTAGTGAAGTCGATTGCCTACAAAGAGGGGATCACGCTCATCACCATTATTTCGACGCGCATGCTGATGATGCACGGGTTCCTGGCGCGAGTGTTCGAGATCTTCGCGGCACATGGGAAGAGCGTCGACGTCATTGCCACCTCGGAGGTCAGCCTCTCGCTGACCGTGGACAGCACCGACAAGCTTGAGGCGATCTTCGCGGATCTCCGGAAGATCGCGGACGTCGAAGTGGAAGGCGAGAAGGCAATCTTTTGTGTGGTGGGAGAGAATCTGAAGACAACGAGGGGGATCATTACCAGGGTGTTTTCGACCCTGGATGCGCACGACATCCCGGTCAGCATGATCTCGCTCGGTGCCTCGGAGATCAACGTGACATTTGTGGTCGACGGGAAGGATATCAGGCGTACTGCCGAATCGCTCCATGCGGCCTTCTTCGGCTGATGACCAGGGCTTGAAATTGTCGAAATAGTTGCTAATTTATGGGTTTATGAAGGCCCGCACTCGTTGTGACGTTGGGTGCCCGAGTCTCCCGTTGTTCCCGTTCATTCAAATGCCCGTGTCTCGTCAATCGCGAGAGCGGGCATTCTTTCTTCATCCATCCCCCACGTCTTAAAGGAGGAATCATGGCAGCGCACCTGAACCATACGGAATTGTACAGACTCCCCTGGACGCTGCCCGACAACGCCATCAGCTGGCTGGAGCCGACGGCCGCGTGTAACCTCTACTGCGACGGCTGTTACAGAAAGAACGAACCGAACAGCCATAAACCGATCGATCAGATCCGCCGGGAACTCGATACGTTTCGCAAACTGCGCAAAACCGACGGCGTCTCGATCGCTGGTGGCGATCCACTGACGCACCCCCAGATCGAACGGATCGTGGAGATGATTGCAGCGGACGGACAGAAGCCGATCATCAATACCAACGGCCAGCTCCTGACGATGGAAAAGCTCCGTGCGCTGAAGAAGGCGGGCGTGCAGGGGTTTACGTTCCACATCGACAGCGGACAGGGGCGTCCGCATATGAAAGGGAAGACGGAGCTGGAACTGAATGAGCTCCGGCTGAAGTATGCACGCATGCTCGCCGAGGTGGGGGATATCTCCTGCGCGTTCAACGCGACCGTCTACGAGCATACGCTGAAGGACGTTTCGGAAATTGTTGCCTGGGGGCAGGAGCACATCGACATCGTGCACATCCTCGTCTTCATCGCCTATCGCGCCGCGCCGATCCATAAAGGATATCGCTACATGGTGGGCGGCCGGGAGATCGACATGGCCCCGATCGCATATGCCATCGACGGCGAACGGAAGATCTCGATCATGTCCAATGACGTCGTGGCGATGATCAGAACGAAGTACCCGGACTTTCAGCCATGTGCGTATCTGAACGGCACCGAACGCCCCGATCATTTCAAGTGGCTGCTCACGATGCGCATCGGCACGAAGGACCGGATCTACGGATATGCGGGGCCGAAGTTCATGGAGATCTCCCAGACCCTCCATCACCTCACCAAGGGGTATTACTTGGCGTATACGCATCCGAAAGTGTTGGGGAGAGCCAAGGCAATGCTGGCCCTCTCACCGCTGGATCATGGCCTTGCCCGAACCGCGTCGGCATATCTGCACGACGTTGTGCGCGCTCCCTGGAAGCTGTTCCGCAAACTGCACATGCAGTCCGTCATGATCATCCAGCCGGCCGACTTCATGAAGACGGGAGCGTTGAGTATGTGCGACGGGTGCCCCGACATCACCGTGTATGACAACCAGCTCGTGTGGTCGTGCAGGATGGAAGAGTTAATCAACTTCGGAGACTGGGTCAGGGCGGTGCCCGACGGCCAGCCGGAACAATGATCGTCATCCCCGGGAGAGGATGCGGACCGCATCCTCTCCCGGCCGTTCGTTGACAATCGACGTGGAATTGCCAATATTTCCATTTGCCACCACGCCTCTGATGCATGGTCTCCATTTTCTACTTCCTCAACAACGAAATCAAACGGTTGTCCGTCAAGGAGCTGACGCAGTGCCTGCATCAGCCCGACGGCATCCTCTGGGTCGATCTCGACGACCCGAACGAAGCGGAAGAGGAGACCATTCTGGTCTCGCTGTTCGACGTCCATCCCCTTGCCATTGAAGATTGTCAGAAAGGGAAGGACGAGGAGGGACACCTCCCGAAAGTCGAGGACTTCGGCGACTGTCTCTTCGTGATTATCAATCCCGTCGAGAGAGGGGGAACGGGGGAGCACCACGGGACAAACCACCGACTCGAGATCAAGACCAGCCAGCTCAGCGCCGTTCTCACCAAGCGTACACTTATCACCCATCACTACAAGCCCCAGCGTTCGATTGCGAACGCGGTCCAGCTCCTTTCGAAAAACCCACTGGCGCTCGGCCGGGGGCCGGATTTTCTCTTTCATTTCATCATCGACGATGTGGTGGATCATTACACGCCCATCCTCGATGCTCTGGACGATACCGTGGACGCGATGGAGGCCGAGGTGTTCCGGTCGCCCGGCCAGCGCACCATGGCCCGGATTCTCCAGTTGAAGAAAAACATCATGACCATTCGCCGCGTTGCGGTCTATCAGCGGGAGATGCTCCACCGCCTCTCCCGCGGGGAGTTCCCGCTGATCACCAGAGACGAGATGATCTATTACCGCAACGTGTACGACCATCTGGTGCGCATGACCGACCTGGCGGAGTCGTACCGCGACATCGTCGCGGGCCTCCTCGATGCCTACTTGTCGGTCACGTCGAACAAGCTGAATCAGGTCATGAAGGTATTGACGATCATTTCGACGATATTTCTTCCGCTGAGCGTGATCACCGGATTCTTCGGCATGAACTTCAAGTATCTCCCGGGGGCGGAGTGGGAGTATGGCGTGGCGGCGGCGACGCTCTTCATGGTGGCCGTCGGTGCCGGCATGCTCTGGGTCTTTAAACGGAATAAATGGTTGTAGCGTTGGCGTGCGGCGAATCGCGACTTGAAAAATTCGCAGAGAGTGCGCATATTATGGCGCTCCGCTAATGCGATTATGCGTCTATGCGGGGTCCTGTAGCGCGAAGACCTACTCATCGTCAATTCCTCCGTGCAAGCGCTTCACCGTTCACTCTCTTCTCTGATACCGGCATGACGCTCCTCCCCGCGGCTGTCGTCATCGTCGTCATTGCCATCGTTGGCGCGTCGTTTGCCCTCGCGGCATTTTTCTGGGCCGTCCGCACCAGGCAGTTCTCCATCCGTCAGCTCAACGAGGGTGCAACGGTAATCTTTGACAGCGTCGAGCCCGTGGGGACACCGACCGACCAGACGTTCATGAAGCCATCCCCCGACGCCGATGAGCAGAACACTGGTTGAGTCGAAGCGTCCCGAGGCCGGCGCCGACCAGCGGGTGGCGGATGAGCTGCTCCGGATAGCGATCGATGCTTCCTCTGCAAGTCCGACCGTCCTTTTTCTCGCGTCGGGTATCTTCTGGCTGTTGGTCGGCTCCCTGATGGGGGCTGCCGCGTCCCTGAAGTTCAACCTTCCTGATTGGCTCGGGGGGTATGGTCCACTGACCTTCGGCCGGCTCCGTCCTATCCACCTGAATACGGTGACGTACGGATGGATCTCCCTCGCCGGCAGCGGAATGATCGTTTGGCTCACTGGCAGGCTCTGTCGCGTTGAGATCCGATGGCCCGGTCTCCTGTATGCCTCGGCGATCCTCTGGAATATCGGCCTCTTCCTGGGTTCTCTCCTCGTCCTTGCGGGCTACAACGCCGGCATGGAATGGCTCGAGTTCCCACTTCCGGCAGCTGCGGTCATTGCAGTGGCGTTTCTGCTGTTCGCGGCGTCGATTTACCGCACTTTTGCGGCGCGCCAGGTGGAACATGTCTACGTCAGCCTGTGGTACATCCTCGCCTCGATGACCTGGTTCCCCGTGCTCTATGTGATCGCGAACTCGGGTCTCTACCAGGGCGTCGGTGAAGCTGCGATGAACTGGTGGTATGGGCACAACGCGATCGCGGTCTGGTTCACGCCGATCGGTCTTGCGGGAGCGTACTACTTCATTCCAAAGGTCATCGGACGGCCGATCTACAGCTATTACCTTGGACTGCTCGGGTTCTGGTCGTTCGCCCTCTTTTATAATTGGAACGGTCTGCATCATCTTGTCGGCGGGCCGCTCCCGACGTGGGCCATCTCCGTTTCGATCGTGGCTAGCCTTATGATGTTCGTCCCCGTTCTCGCGGTTGCCGTTAATCATCACATGACCGCGCTCGGGCACTTGAGCATTGTCAAGTACAGCCCGACGCTCCGCTTTGTGGTGTTTGGCGCGATGTCGTATACTGCCGTCAGCTTCCAGGGCTCGCTGGAAGCGACACGTTCGGTACAGGAGGTTGCGCACTTCACCCATTACACGGTCGGCCATGCGCACATGGGGATGTACGCCTTTGTGACCATGGTGCTCTTTGGTGCGATCTATTACATCCTTCCGCGCATCGCGAAATGGGAATGGCCGTATCCCACGCTCATCAAGGTCCACTTCTGGCTGAGCGCTGTCGGTATCGTCGTCTATTTTCTCGCACTGACAGTGGGGGGGTGGCTGCAGGGTCTGGCCATGAACACACCTTCGGTCCCGTTCATTGACACCGTTGAGCTCACGAAACCGTATCTCTGGGCGCGGACCGTCGGAGGAATCCTGATGACCGTCGGGCATGTCCTCTTCGCATATCATTTCTCGCTGGTGGTGTACCGAGCCGGACCGATACGCTTCGCGCCTGCCTGGTTCCGCAAAGCGGAGGAGGTGGCTGTCGAATGATGTTCATTCGCTCCTTCGTATTCTTCGCAGGTGTGCTGGCGACGCTTGCCCTCGGCTGGGTGGGGATCGTCGGCGTCCCCGATATCATGATCGGTACACTCCAGCCGGCGCCGGAGCTGAAGCGGTACACTCAGGAACAGTTGTTCGGGCGTGACATCTACATCCGTGAAGGTTGCCTGTATTGTCACAGTCAGCAGGTTCGCGCCGAAGGGTATGGGGCAGACCAGGGGCGCTTCTGGGGTCGTCCATCCGTCCCTGCCGATTATGTCTACGACGCGCCGCACCTCCTCGGAACGATGAGGACAGGACCCGATTTATTTAATATCGCTGTGCGACAGCCGAGCGAGGCATGGCACCTCCTCCATCTCTACAACCCGCGCTTGGTCGCCGACGGCTCGTTGATGCCTCCGTTTCCTTGGCTCTTCGTTGAGAAGGAGACGCCGGGCCCCGGCGAACAGCCCCTTGCCCTCCCCGATTCGGTTGCACCGAAGGGGAAGGTCGTTGTCCCCTCGGAGGAAGCCAGAGCGCTCGTTGCGTATCTTCTGGGCCTCGATCATACGTATCCCGTCAGCCAGGTACCCACGCTGCATGACACCACGCGGACGCAAAAGTAGCCCTCTCCAGGCGGGAGGCCCGCCGTCAGCGTTCAACGACAAGGCGAGCGAAGGAGTCGACGTCCAGCGCATCCATATGAACATCGTCGGGCGGGAAAAGGAAGAGCCCGAGGAGGGATTCGAGCCGACGCCTTGGTGGGTCTGGACTGCTTCTGTTCTCGTGTTGTTTGCCATGGGCTTCTATCTCGGCCGATACGGCGGAAGCTTCTCTCCCGTTGCGCATGAAGTCGAGAATCCCGCGCAGACCGCTGCGGCTCCCGCACGCCCCGCAGTGAAGGGTGACGTCGTTTATGCGGGAGTCTGCCAGGCGTGCCATCAGACATCGGGCCGGGGAATCGCGGGACAATACCCGCCCCTGCCAGGATCGGAGTGGCTTCTTCAAGACCCCGAGACTCCGGTCCGCATCGTGCTCTTCGGCCTCGAGGGAGAGATTGCAGTCGGGGGAAGCCAGTTCAACAACAAGATGCCCCCCTTCCACGACAAGCTGAGCAATGAAGAAATTGCTGCGGTGCTCACCCACGTACGCAGTGCATGGGGAAACGCGGCGAGTGCCGTCAGCGTCGCACTGGTGGACTCGCTCAGGTTGAAGACTCCTGCGCGGGGCCCCTGGTCGGCCGCAGAATTGAACGCCTTGCGGAAGAGACATCCCTCATGACTCCGGCGCAGCTTCGGCTTGGGTGGCGAATACTCGCAGCATGCAGCATCGTTGCTGTTACGACCGCAAGTGCAGGTTGCAGTCGTCCGGACACACGACCACGCCAGCCGATCGCTTTCAGTCACAAGATCCATGCGGGCGATAACGCCATCGCCTGCCAGTATTGTCACGGGGGCGTCCGGCGCGGCGCCGCCGCAGGCATTCCGTCGGTCCGTCTCTGCATGGGCTGTCACCAGCTCGCTGCGGCAAACAAGCCGGAGGTGATCAAACTCCGCGAGACATTCCAGCAACAACGACCCATCCCCTGGATGCGGATGAATGTCATCGCCGATTTCGTGTACTTCAATCACTTTCCCCACATCGCCAAAGGGATCCCGTGTGCGAAATGCCACGGCGAGGTCCAGACGATGCAGGAGCTCCGGCCTGCCGTAAATCTTGCGGACATGCCCTTTTGCGTCGAGTGTCACCGGGAAAACTCAGCTTCTGTCGATTGTTACACCTGTCACCGTTGACAGCACCATCATGACCGCCGACCCGCACAGCGCAGTCAATCGTACGTCACGCTGGGACCTTCCGCTCACGATCCAGCGCGCGGATGATGCAGCGCAGGCAGCGTATTGCCGGAAGATCGCGCACCGGTACGCACAGGCCAAATCCGCGACGCTGGTCATCCTTGGACCCATGAATCTGTATCTCTGGTATGATGTCCTGATCGGCCAGGCGGATGTCGTCGCGGGCTCCTTCGGGCGGGCGTTGCTCGTCCTTGTTCCCTGGCTGGCCGCCACGGTGACGCTCTGGGTGTCGTTCCATCACCGGGCACAGCACTTCGCGCGTTTGGCCGACCATATCATGAAATCTTCCACCGATGGACCTCAAG
>JBFLYO010000040.1:18857-27739 GCA_040756745.1 Bacteroidota bacterium | reverse complement strand
TCTTGCTGTTCCCCCCCCCCCCCCCCCCCCCCCCCTCCCCCATTTGGGGGGGGGGGGCCGGGGGGGTGAGGGTAAAGCAATGCCGGGGTGAGGGCAGGGCTACTTCTTCCTCGTATACACCACCTCAATCACTTTCGTGTTCGGCTCGCCGATGGCGAGGTCGTGGATCTCGAACGTGTATTTGTCCTTGTCCTGGAGCCGGTAGACATACTTCACGTTCTTGTCATGCTCCCCGGTCGTGGGTTCGTCCATTTTCCCGTAGAGCGTGATCACCTTGCCTGATTGATCGGCCGAGCCCTCGGCGGTGGCCATCGCCGTCCCCATATTGTCGACCCAGAACATCGTGTACTTCTTGTTGTAGTTGTCATACCCCATGTAGCCGACCCCTTCCATCGGCATCCCCATCATCTCCCCCTTCATCTCAGACGCAAGGAACCTCCCCCCGAGCACTGCCTTCTGAACAACGCTTCCCTTGCTGGTTGAGGGAGCAGCCCCCGGTCCCATGGTCATGGTCACGGTTGCATCCCAGGCACCCGCGAGATCCGCCAGTTTCTTGTGGGGCTCTCCCGGCAAGGCCAATTTCATCATGGTTTTCATCATCTCGTCCATCGCCGCTTTCTGTGCGGCGGGGTCCTGCCCCTTCTCCTGGCCGGTGGCACCGAATGCGGCTATGAGCAGCAGCGACAATGCGGCTGCGGCGATGCGACTGGTGCGGTGGTGCATGAGAGCCTCCTGGATGGTTGTTGGTGTTGTGGTGAAGCACTGAATTGTGAAAATGCGAAATCTGAATTTTGAACTTTGTGTGCTCTTGCCCCCCTCGGTCCAGCTTTCTGACTTGTGATTTCTGACTACTGACATCTCCCTGCAAGCAGCTAGTGTAGGAACAGTTCTACCTGCAATCGAGTTTCCACTTTTGGCCGTAATTTCTTCTTTGGCGGCTCGCAGGCAAACACCTGCCGCAGGCGAGCCACATCGTACCCAAACGGCAAAAGCAGCGTTTCCACCGCCTTCAGGACCAGCTCGGTATAGGCCTCGATGTCGTATCCCTCATCAACCGAATAGAGTGCCACTGGGATCGCTTTCATGGGCTTTTTCTTACCCGACATATCCACAATGACATACTCGACCATCTCTCCGGGGGCGAGGCGGACGCCGGTCTCATCCAGAGCTTTTGCCGCCGCTGCATTGGCGGTATTGGTGGTGTATTCTTCCACCTCACGCGAGAGGTGACGACGCACCACAAGTTCCAGCGGATCGACCTGTCCCGCCCGGAGCGCAGCGACAAATTCTCCCGCTTTGGCGAGCGCCTCGGGAACGAGTCTCTCCACACCCGCCACATCCTTCGCCCCTCCGAAGATTTTGAGCATTTCCCCCTGCATCCGTTTGATGAAGACCGGCGTATCGTGGCGGCGGACCTCAATGCCGCGGATCTTGATCTCGTCGTTGTCATACCAGCCGACGTACCGGTTGGCGGTGGGGATGTGGGGGTCCATCTTCGATGCCGGGAAGAGAATCCAGTTGTAAATTCCCTCGAGGGAGATGTCGATGCCGACGGATGCGCGTACCTCGGCCGCCAGCGCATTATAATCGGCCTCCGTCGCCCCCGGTTTCTCCAGCCACATGCAATCCACGATTGCATGGATAACGTGGTACCCCTGTGCTTCGGCGATCTCTTTTGCGCGGAGGATTGCTTCGCGCGAAAAGGCGTTGACCGACTCATGTGCCTCGATCCTGCCGAAGCGGGCGTTCTTGTAGCCGAGGTACCCGAAGCAGGTCACCAGCATCCACTTGAGCGCGTTCTGCCGTCGGTCGTACAGATGCCACCTCTCATCCCCCGCCCGTTTGAGCGACCTCTTCATCTTCTTGTAGGCCGAGCGCTTGCTGACAATAGTGCGGAGCGTGGCAGGGACGATTCCCTCCCGCCGTTCGCAGATCGTGTAGCCCAGCTCCGGCACGGCCCGGTTGTTGCAGCAGCGGCAGTTGACCGTTTCGGGCGACACGTTGTGCTCCACCATGATTGTCGGGTACATCGACACGAAATCCATCTCCGCAATCCGTTCGTGGAACCCCATGACCGGCTGAAAGATGAGTCCGCCCCTGTCCGCCAGCAGCAGCGTCGAGGCCGACTTAAATTCCTCGGGTTCCCGCTTCTTCGCCGGGATGAGATAGCCGTTCCGGTACGCCCAGGAGAGCTGCATCGAGGAGAGGGCAGAGCCGATCGTGGCGCGAGACTGGTGCTGGACCGGCAGCTGGGTGAGGCGCGCGATCTCTGCAACGCCGTCGAGGCTCGATTCTCCCATCATGAAAGAGTTCTCGGTGTCGAGGTGCCACCTGCCCGCCAGTTCGAATGCACCGTCCTTGTGCACGATCTTGCCGTAGGCGAAGTAGCTGGTCTCGTTTGTGGTAAAATATCCCGCTGTCGGGTCGCGGTTGAGCGACAATGGCACCTCTTCCTGGGTTGCGTACCGGACGAGCAACGGCAGAAGGATTGCGTCGCCGTACTCGGTCATGATGATGTCCGGGTCGCACCGCTCCAGGTGCCGGTTGAGCGCCGCGAGTACTTCTGCCGGCTCCTCGCTCTCCAGTCCGTAGGTGCGGTCGTCGTAGCCGACTTCCAGCTGATACGTTTTTCGGTACTTGGGCGACACAAAATCGGGGCGGTTTTTCAGCGTCATGGTGATCAGCGGCGGCATGGCGTATTCCATTGCCGCGGGATCGTCATCGAGCCGCCACTCCACCAACGCGCCGTCGCCGTCGATCGCATACTCTCCGTACGCCAGCGGGAAGAGTTTCGTGCGGTACAGATAGAGCTGCTGCGACGGGATATCGGAGTCGAAAAAGACGAAATGCGGAAAATGCCGTTCCAGCCGCCGAACCACGTCCTTGAGATGCATCGTGTCGTGGACGCTCACGCGCAGAACGTTCCATTCCTCGTTGGTATAAATCTCACGCCGCATGGTCCGGTCGAGTCCGACGCGGAAGGGGAACTGCCGCACGATCGCGCTCACCCGTTCCTCCTCCTCTTCCGCCACGTGCATGAAGAACGAGGGGACGAACGCGTCGTGGCAGCAGTATTTCCTGCCGTCGCGGTCCACCAGCCAGAGCGTGATGCCGCGGGCGGACGGGTAGAGGTCAAACAGCCACCCGGTGATCGTTGTCGTCCTGCTCATGACCCCCTTCCAGTTGTTCCACCCGTCGACGCAGGTCGTGGATCATCCGATGCTGCGCCAGGAGCATACACATTGCGATGCTTTCAAAGGGGATCGGGCGGGCGGCGTAGGCACTGCCGGCCAGCTGCAGCCGCGCCGCGCGGAAGAGGTCGTCGAGCGCGTCCTGGTCCTCCTTTCTCAGCCCGCGGCGGAATTTGTTCCAACTTTCCATTTCCTGCTGGATGACCATGGTGAAGGTTGGTACGGTACGGCCCATAAGAGCTCCAGAAAAAGATTGAGATTGAGATCGAGATTGAGGTTAAGGGATGAAGCAGGTTAAGGTTAAGGGATGCGGCATCGGGCAATGTGTCATTGCGAGGGGCGATCTTCAGCCCGAAGCAATCTATCGTGCGCCAAGTACAGATTGCTTCGTCGTCCCGACTCCGTCGGGACTTCTCGCAATGACCATGGTTTCTCTCGACCTTAACCTGCTCCTCCCCTTAACCTTGACCTTGATCTTAATCTTAATCTCGATCTTAATCTCAATCTTCTTTCCCCCCACCTATCATAATCCTCTGCTCTCCGTTTTGTTCAGTGACCCTGAACACTCTGTCCATCGCCCTCATCAGGAACGGAAACAGCGCATTGCGCTCCTTTGAGGCGAGTTTGATCTCCGTGGAGGCAAGCAGCACCGCCACGTTCGACGCGCGCAGGCGGCGGAGCGCATCCACGACGCGACGCAGTCCGGCCCTGACCTCAAACAGCGGCGCCTGCTCGTCGTAGAACGTATCGAGCAGTCCGAAGACCACCACCACCGGCGATCCGCTCCGCCGGACGAACTCGGGGAGACGCTCGGTGATCACCGCCTCCATCTGGTAGCAGGTGAAGGCGCGGGAGACGAAAATCCTGTCTAAGAGATCCTCCGGCGTGATGCGACGTCCGCCGGGCGCGGCACCGGCATGCCGCCGTGCGAATTCCGCCAGGTAGTAAGCGTCGAAGCGGTTCGTCCCGTCCACCAGTGTCACGGGGAGCCCTCCCAACAGCACATGCGCCGCCGCAGCAAGCGAGATCCGAAACACGCTGCCGGCGCCGTGGAGGCAGTAGAGCTTCCCTGGCGGCGCTTCCTTGAACTGCTGCACAAGCCGGTTGTAGGGAACAAGCGATGCCGTTTCCCCTTGTGAAGTTTGTATGCTCTGCGTCGTTTCCATCAGGCCGCCCTCCGTTTGATGGGAGAACGCCGCGCGAGGTCGACGTCAAGCTCCGCCAGCAACCGCACCAGCCGTTCTCCTCCTTCGCCCCGTTTCATTTCCTCCCGACCTTCTTCCGTTCCATCATTAAGGTACGCGTAGAGTGTTTTCCCTTCCTCGAGGCAGAGGCGTATCGACCGCCGGACAGCGAGCCATTCATCTCCCTCCTCCTCCGCCGCAAGACAGCCGCTGCGCAGCATGCAGACACCCGCGCTCAGCGCGCCGGGGATTCCGACTGCGTCGGGGAGTGATGGGCCGGAGAGAACATGGGCAATGTCGCGCCTGCGCAGGGACTCCAGGTACATCGGCAGCACGAACTCCGGGCTCGCGATCTCCACCCCGTAACGGCAGCCGGGAAGGAGCGCATCAAGACAGCACATGAGCGCCTCATGAAACTCTTCGAAGCGGAACGCCTCTGTCCGGTAGATTGGGCCGATGCGCAGAACAATGACACGAGGCCGCAGATGCTGCAGCAACGGAGCAACGGCAGCACGGACGCCGTCGGGATCGAGAAATGCGGGGTTCAGCGCCCCCCGTTTGCCCCGTTCAGGATGCGAGTAGGGGAACCGGTAGAACATGTGATCGCTTTCAACAAGGACTGTCCATCCGAACCCGTCGTGCATCTCCCGCCGCAACTGCGCCAGCGCGGCGGTGTCCGGAACATGCGAAGGGCCGACATGGAGGAGCGCGGTGTCGCAGACTTTGCTGTACGACGCAGCTCTGTTTGCTTCTCGTCGATCGAATAACCCCTCCCATGCCAGTGAACTCCGCGGCGAAAGACCGAAATGAATGCCATGGCGTCCCCAGGCATGCAGGCGGGGGAGCAGTTGCTCGCGGAGTTCTTCGCAGTGCAGAGTCATTCCCGTTCCTCCCGGCGCTCAGCGACGCCGCAGGTGATCCCCCACCGGATGCTGGTGTAGCCGAAGCGGGTTTGCAGCGCATCGAGACGGTGATGCAGCATATCGATCTTCTCGGTCGGCACAACACCGAGGTTCAATTGTTCATCCGCCGGGGTGAGGCCGGACGCCTTCACCCCCACCAGCCGGATACGCGATGCCGTAGGGAGAAGCCGCGCCAGCAGCCGGAGGGCGACGGCGAACAGATCTTCTTCATTAGAAGAAGGAACGGGAAGCGGTCCCTGTTTCTGCAGTGTCGTGAAGTCGGTGAACCGCACCTTCACGGTGACCGTCGATGCCTGCAGCCCGTCCCGCCTGAGCGTCTTGCAGACTCGCTCGGTCAGGTAATAGAGTGTCCCACGGACATACTCGGAGCTGCTCGTATCTTCGCCGAACGTCCTGTCGCGCGAGATTGATTTCTCCACATGGTCATGCGCAACGATCGGCTCGTCGGAGGGGACGGCGCAGGAGGCGATGCGCCGGCAGAGGGCGCTCACGCGCTCGCCTCCGCCGTTTTCCCTCTGTTCCGCACGCGCCATCGCCTCCCCCACCGTCCTGATGCCGCAGGCATGAAGCACCGGCGCCGTCTTCACGCCGATGCCCGGAACAGCCTCCACGGGGAGCGGGCTGAGAAACTCCCGCTCCGTGCCGGGAGGAACGATCACGAGACCGGCGGGCTTGCGCACGCCCGCGGCAATCTTCGCGCAGGCGCGGTTGCTCGCGCCGCCGATCGAAACACTGAGGCCGCACTCCTTCATGATCCGTTCCTGCATCGCCGCTGCCATCCGCTGCGGGTCGTGTCCCCAGAAGTGGAGGCATCCGGTCACATCCATGTATGCTTCGTCCACGCTCACCTGCTCGACGTCCGGCGTGAAGTCATTGAGGATCGCCATTACCCTGTCCGAGTATTCGCCGTACAGCTTATAGTGTCCCCGCACGAAGACTGCCTCGGGGGGAAGCATGCGCGCGGCGGTGCGGAGCGGCATCGCGGTCCGCACCCCGTACTTCCTCGCCTCATAGTTTGGGCAGGAGACGATCCCGCGATCCTCCTTGAGTCCGCCGACGCAGAGCGGCACGTTGCGCAGCGCCGGGTTCAGCGCCATCTCGACGGAGGCGAAGAAACAGTCGATGTCTAGTAAAAAGAAGAAGCGCGGGGGTGTTGCGAATTGCGGAATGCGAATTGCGGAATTGGGTTGTAGCATTGCGGAATGCGGAATGCGCCCGCCTGCCTCTCTGAACTCTCTGAGGCGGGCAGGAATTGCGGAACTTGAATGCGCAATTGCGGAATATACATCTGCGTGGGGGATGCGGGGTCTGATGCGCGGCATGGCGAAATCTTGGCTTGAGTCTCCAAAAAGAGAATACGACATTTTTGTCGCGTTGTCAAGATACTAAGTAACAAATTTGTCGTGTGGTAATTTTATGGAGGAGAGGATGTGGGGGCTGGCAAGCGTAACTTGTCCGCAGACAACGGCGAGGGATGCTTCGGCTCAAAAAAAACTTTCAAGGGGGTTCGTAAAAAACGCCTGGGAGGTGTATTAGCAACAGAGGCATCCGCGGACCTGGCCGCGATGTCTCCGATGAGGCAGATTGTCGGGCTCGGGGGGCCTCCTCCGGTCCGGCAACAATGCGCAACCGTGCACCCCGTCTTGTCCCCCGGCGGGGCGGGGTGCCGGTGCTTTAGAAAAGAAAGATTGAGATTAAGGTTAAGGTCAAGGTTAAGGTCAAGGTTAAGGAAAAAATGAAGGGATCCCCGGGCTGGCCTGAGCGGCACGCGCCGCGGTGCTGAAGGAAAGAGGCAAGGTGGGACGGCTGACCCGGGCAATCCCTTATCAATTATCAATGATCCACTGATAGTTCCAATCCGCATTCCGCATTCCGAAATCCGCAATCCTGCATCCTCAATTAGTCTCTTATCTTCCTTGACATTCCTCTGTGCGTACCGGATATTGGTTAGTCTCCGTGACGGCAGCACTTCCGTTCTGTTGTACCTCCCTCACTCGAATTCAACCAGGAACCGGCAATGGAAAACACCGGCAAGAGGCTCTCACGCATCGACAGGTATCTCACGCTCTGGATTTTTCTCGCCATGACCGGCGGGGTACTCCTCGGCTACCTCTTCCCTTCCATCGGCAGTTTCTGGGACACGTTTAAGTCGGGCACCACGAACATCCCGATCGCCATCGGATTGATCCTGATGATGTACCCCCCGCTTGCGAAGGTGCGGTACGAGGAGCTACCGGCGGTGTTCAAGAATGTCCAGCTGCTGCTCCTTTCGCTGGTTCAAAACTGGATCGTCGGGCCTCTGGTCATGTTCGTGCTTGCGGTTATCCTCCTTCCCGACCGGCCCGAGATGATGGTGGGGGTGATTCTGGTCGGACTTGCCAGGTGCATCGCAATGGTGCTGGTATGGAACGATCTGGCCAGGGGGGATTCAGAGCTTGCGGCGGGTCTTGTCGCGTTCAACGCACTCTTCCAGGTGCTGCTGTACTCCGTATACGCGTATTTCTTTATCACGATACTTCCTCCGCTCTTCGGCCTGAGCGGGGCCATCGTCGCGATATCGATCGGGGAGATTGCCACGACTGTGCTGATCTACCTGGGAATCCCGTTTGCCGCGGGGATGATCACCCGGTTCGTGCTTATTAGGATCAAGAGCAAGGAGTGGTATCACGGCAAGTTCCTTCCACGGCTATCGCCGGTGACCCCGTTTGCGCTGCTGTTCACGATCTTCGTCATGTTCTCGTTGAAGGGCGATCTCATCGTGCAGCTCCCCTTCCACGTCGTGAGGGCTGCGATCCCCTATGCTCTCTACTTCGCCATCATGTTCTTCGTGACGTTTTACCTGGCACGGAGGATGGGGACGTCGTATCCAAAGACCGCAACAGTGGCGTTCACGGCGGGGAGCAACGATTTTGAGCTCGCGATCGCTGTGGCCGTGGCAGTATTCGGGATCAATTCAGATGTGGCATTTGCGACGGTGATCGGGCCGCTGGTGGAGGTCCCTGTGCTGATCAGTCTGGTGAATGTGGCACTGAGGTGGGAGAAGAAGTTTGTTCGAGAGGTGGAGGTGGAGCAGGGTTAGATTGAGATCGAGATTGAGATCGAGATTGAGATTAAGGAGGGAAGCAGGGGCAGGGGTGAAGCAGGTTAAGGGGTGAAGCAGGTTAAGGGGTGAAGCAGGTTAGGGGATGAAGCAGGTTAAGGGAAAAAGGCGGGATGTTCACCCTCAACCTTAACCTCAATCTTGATCTTGATCTGCTCTTGCGGCCGAGGAGCATTTCTTCCACTTCGCCCCGATGTTTGAGATCGGCAATGAGATCGATTTCACGCTCAGCGAGGTGAAGCGCCTGAGACTACGGTATCCGAAGATCCTCGCAGCGCCGCTGATATACAAGGTGGAAGACAACCTCTTGTATCTTATACGAGAGAGTTCGGCCGCACGCAGGCAATAGCTCTGCCATTCCCCCCTTTTCCCTTCCCAATTTTTCCTTATCTTCCACCAACCACCCACCAATCCAGGAACCCACAGCCATGGACACGCCACAAGCGTCACCGCCGGCCGCCGGTGCGGCAGAACAGCTTTCGTT
>JBFLYO010000040.1:0-18757 GCA_040756745.1 Bacteroidota bacterium | reverse complement strand
TTCCCCCCTTTTCCCTTCCCAATTTTTCCTTATCTTCCACCAACCACCCACCAATCCAGGAACCCACAGCCATGGACACGCCACAAGCGTCACCGCCGGCCGCCGGTGCGGCAGAACAGCTTTCGTTCACCGACAAACTCGTTGGAATCTTTGCCTCGCCGGGCGAGCTCTTTGTAAGCGTCGCACGGAACCCGGTGGCAAATAGCAACTGGGTCGTGCCGACAGTCATCCTTGCGCTCGTCGGCGCCTTGCTCGGCTTCGTCGTCATGAATAACCCTGTCATCGCGGACCAGATCCAGCAGATGGCTACCCAGCAGATGGATGAGCAATTCCAAAAAGCGATCCGTGAGGGACGCATGACGCAGGAGCAGGCCGACCAGGCACGCAGTCAGGCCGAGTCGTTCGGCAAGACCGGCATCATGGTGTCGTCGATCGCCGGGCCACTGATTGGCCCCTTCATCGCCCTCTTCGCCTGGAGCCTCGTCTACTGGCTGCTCGGCAAAGCAGTGATGAAAGCATCCACCCCCTATCTCAAAGTGTCCGAGGTATATGGTCTCACCAACTATATCGCACTTCTCGGCGCGATCGTCACCACGATCATGATGATCGGGATGGAGAAATTCACAGCCTCCCCAAGCGCGGCGGTGTTTATCAGCGACTTCTCCCCCATGGACACCTGGCACCGTGCAGCGTCGGCGCTGAACATCTTCACGTTCTGGCAGCTCGGCGTGATCGGCATCGGGCTCGCGCGTATCTTCCAGCGCGACACTGCGAAGGTCGTCGTCCTGATCGCCGCAATATGGGTGCTCTGGACGGCAGCGCTGATCTTCGGGCTCAGTGCGTTCACCGGCTGATCGCACGTCGCTACTTTTTGCCGAAGGGCCCGCCGGCTGCAACCGTGCGGGCTTTTTTGTTTTGGCCGGCTCGTTCGTATATTGGAGCATGGCAAAGAAGAAGCCGGCACCGGATAACCTCTCACTCTTTGAAGAACCCTCCACCCCATCGGCTACTTCGGCCTATGTCGCAACGAACAAGGCGCGTCTCCACCGCTGGGCGAGCAAAGGGATCTTCTTCGGCTCGTCGTCCTGGAAATATCCGGGCTGGAAGGGGCAGGTCTACACCCGCGACTACCCCTCGAAGAAGACCTTCGAGCAGGAATGCATCACCGAATACTCGGAACTGTTTCCGACGGTCTGCGCCGACTTTGCCCTCTACGACTTTCCGGACCGGAAGCAAATGCAGATCCTGCACGACACGACCGCCAACGATTTCTCGGTATCGCTCAAGGTCACCGACCGTATCACTATCAAACGATATCCCAATCTCCCCCGTCACGGGGCAAATGCCGGAAAGGATAATCCGGACTTTCTCAATCTGGAGCTTTTTGAAGACGCGTTTCTCCGTCCTGTTGAAGCGCTGAGGAAAAAGCGCGGTGTGATTATCTTTGAATTCTCCGCGTTCTACCCCAACTCAGGGGTTACGTACGAAATTTTCGTCAAGCAACTCGACGATTTCCTCTCCCGGCTGCCGCAAGAGTTCTCCTATGCGGTAGAGATCCGAAACAAGGAGTTTCTGACCTCCGAGTACCTTGCCATGCTCGAGTCGCACGGTGTGTCACATGTGCTGAACAACTGGACAAAGATGCCTCCCATTATCGACCAGGTCCGAATCGCTGGAACGATCGCCGGAAGGTTTTCCGTTGCACGGGCTCTGCTCCGCCCCGGCCGCACCTACCAGGAGGCGGTGGAAATGTTCCAGCCGTACGACGGCATAAGAGAGGAGAATCCTGAGCTCCGGCTCGGTTTGGCCGACGCGGTACAACGATGCATCGCCGAGCGGCGGCAACTCTACGCGTACGTGAACAACCGGGCGGAAGGGAACTCGCCGAAGACGATTGAGGCAATCCTGGACATCCTCGACTCTTACCCGGTCGAGAAGCTCTGATGGCAGAGATGAAGAAATACACGATCAAGAAATCGGTCTTCGGGGGCGTGGCACAGCCGGAACAGCCATCGCGCTTCACGATTGACTACCGGAACCAGCTGAATTCCGCTCAGTACCAGGCCGTATCATCGGTCAATGGCCCGCACCTGATCATTGCGGGCGCTGGTACGGGAAAGACCCGCACGATCACCTACCGGGTCGCCTACCTTGTTGAGCTGGGCGTCAAGCCGGAATCGATCCTCCTGCTCACCTTTACCCGCCGGGCGGCACAGGAAATGCTCCGCCGGGCATCGATTTTGCTCGACGCACGATGTGAAAAAGTGGCAGGCGGGACGTTTCATTCGTTCGCCAACAGCATACTCCGTCAATATGCTCCTGTGGTGGGGTTCGAGACATCTTTTACTATCCTCGACCAGGGAGATGCGGAAGACGTGGTCAATCTTCTCCGCACGCAGATGAAGCTGGATACCAAAGAGAAGCGGTTCCCAAGAAAGCAGACGCTGGTCGACGTCTACTCGCGCGCGGTAAACACCTGCACCTCGATCAAGGATATCCTGAAGGAAGACTATCCGCATTACGAAGACTACCTCGACGAGATCATCCGTCTCCAGTCTGCGTACGAGCAATACAAGGCCCGGCACAACCTGATGGATTATGACGATCTGCTGATCTACCTCCGGAAGCTGCTGCGCGACCACGACAAGATCCGCCGGACGCTGTCAGACCGTTACAAGTACATCATGGTGGATGAATATCAGGACACCAACCGCATACAGGCCGAGATCGTCAAGCTCCTCGGAAGCGCCCATGGGAATGTGATGGTGGTGGGTGACGATGCGCAGTCGATTTATTCTTTCCGCGGAGCCACGATCCGCAATATCCTGGATTTCCCCGAAGAATTCCCCGTCTGCACGATCATCAAGCTGGAAGAGAACTACCGCAGTACGCAGCCAATCCTCAATCTCACCAACGAGATACTGCGCCGCGCGAGGGAGTAGGGATGGAGGGTCCGCTTGCACGATTGCTTGCCACTCAGCACCCGGTGATCCTTGATGGGGCAATGGGGACAGAACTCCAGTCGCGCGGAGTGGATATCGGTCTCCCCCTCTGGTCTGCCAATGCACTCCTCACGTCGCCCGAAACCGTCCGACAGATTCATGAAGACTACATCCGCGCCGGGGCGGATATCATAACCACCGACACGTTTCGCACGACACAACGCACATTTCGTCGGGCAGGCATCCCCGACCGCTCGGCGGAGCTGACCGCGCTTGCTGTTGCACTCGCGAAAGAAGCACGAGACGCTTTCCCGGATCGTTCCATTCTGATCGCAGGTTGCGTCGCGCCGCTCGAGGATTGTTATCATCCCGAGCTGGTTCCATCGGAGGAAGAGCTTCGTTCCGAACATGTCGAGCACGCTCAGCGGCTATCAGCAGCGGGCGTGGATCTTCTATTGCTTGAGACCATGGGAACAGTAAGAGAGGCACGCGCTGCTGCCAAAGCGGCTCATGCGACGGGCAAAGAGTTCATCGTGAGCTTCATCTGCAACGAGAAGGGGGATCTGCTCGGCGGGGATTCGCTGGGAAACGGGGTTGCGGCAGTTGCACCGTTTGGCCCGTCTGCGATATCGATCAACTGTGTATCGCCCCGGTACATCGATCGGGCGATTCAGTCAATGAATGCCGCGATGGGGGCCTTACACAACCAGCGTACCCTCCCGGTCGGTGTCTATGCAAACGTCGGTGTGCCGGGGGATGAGGATTCTGAAAAGCTCGTGCGGGATGTTGACACCGATGAGTACGTATCATATGTGCGCCGGTGGCTGAGAGCGGGAGTGAGGATTATCGGAGGGTGCTGCGGGACGGGGCCGGAGGATATAAGGTTGATAGCACTGGCAGTAAAGCAGAGAAGAGAGGAGAGAGAAGAGAGATGAGAGAGGGGAGGACCGTTGGCGCCACACTTCCCCCTCCCCTCACCAAGCTTTGCAGTGGCTCCCAGGGGGGGCCAGGGGGAGAGGTCCGCTAGCAATTCGGAACAATGGATCAATCGAGCGCGGCCCTTACGTCTGCCATAAGTACAGGCCCACACCCCCAATCCTCACAGGTCCAACCGACTCCACTGCTCTCACTCTCACCCGCCTCGCCCGCACCCTCTCACACCGCACTATCCTGCTCCTCCCAAACGTCATCCCTTCGGCCACCTCGCGCCATCGTTCGCCGAGCATCGCATCGACAACGAAACGCGAAACCGATTGGCCCTCCGAAATATCTTCACGTAACACTACTGTGTCGAATTCGATAGGAGATGAAGATTCCAACTCGACACCCTCCTTGATTGTGTGCCGAAAAGCTCCCGCGGCGAGGTCGTGGCCGAAGATCTTCCCCTGTGTCACGCCGAACTCCTGCAATGATTTCATATCCCGATCTGCAATGAGTCCGTCACGGGTGGGCGGAACATTGAGGAGGAGATTCGCGTTGCGGCCGACGCATGTATAATAGAGCTCCAGGAGCTCATCGGGGTTCTTTACCTCCTCATTCTCCGATTCCCGCCAGAACCAGCCCGGCCTGATCGACACCGGCGCCTCGCCCGGTCTCCATACCGTCCCTTCACCCGGTGGATCGCCATGCTGTAAAGCATCGATGATCTCCGGCGAGGAGAGCCCGGGCTCGGGCACCCGATCAGGATTTACTGTGCACCAGTTGGGGTCGCCGGCGATTCCCCGCTCATTGCCAATCCACCGGATATCGGGACCGGCATCGGAGAATATCAGCGCATCCGGCTGAAGTCGCCGCACCGTCCGGTGGATTCTCGGCCAGTCATATACCTGTCGCCGCCCCCCGGCCCCTTCACCGTTTGCCCCGTCAAACCAGACCTCAACCAACGGTCCGTACCAGCCAAGCAGCTCCGTAAGCTGGTCGATATAGAAATCGTTGTACCGCGGCGTGTCACCGTACGAAGGGGCGTTCCTATCCCACGGCGAGAGATATAGCCCCGCCCCGATGCCCTCTTCCCGTGCCGCGTCAATAAACTCCCGTACGACATCTCCTTCTCCGCCACGCCAGGGGCTATGCTTCACAGAATGTTCGGTGACCTTGCTCGGCCAGAGGCAGAATCCGTCGTGATGCTTGGCAGTCAGCACTGCATAGCGAAGCCCCGCCGATCTTGCCGCGCGCATCCACTGTCGGGCATCGAGATGCACGGGATTGAAGATTGCCGGGTCTTCGATTCCATCGCCCCACTCTTTCCCTGTAAACGTGTTCACGCCGAAGTGGATGAACATGCCCATCTCCCACTGCTGCCAGCGCAGCTGCTGCGGAGACGGGACGGGACGGTCGCTCTGCAGAAGCGGAAGCAGTCCCCTCGTAGCAAGAGTGGCAACGCCGAGGCGGAGGAAGTCGCGACGGGGGAGGGGGAAGAGCAGATCGAGATCGAGATTGAGATTAAGGGGGTCTGTCATGAGAAATGACTGCCAGCGTTCATAATACGCAGCGCATCCCCCGGACGCAATGGCCCCAAACGCACCGTGCGAAACGGTAGAGGCAGTACAGGCATATTCATAACGGCTTTCATCTTTGGCCCCGATGCCGTATATTGATTGTCCATGCTCTCACGTTCTTTGAACACATACGTACGGCTCCTTTGCGTCTGCAGCAATCTGCTCGCCCTCTTTGCCGGCGCAGGCGCCCATATCCACGCGACCTTCGAGCAACGGCTGCTGGATAATGCTCCCAATCAGGTCGGAGTGATTGTCCATGCACACAAAGACGCCGCGGACCACGTCCCCACGTCGCGTTGGACGGGCGGTGTCGACCACCGCCACGTTGTCCACGCTGTTCAGGTCATCGGTTTTCTCCCGTCACCAACGCATCCCTCCTCAACTGCCGGTATTGCCTGCACGTCTGCTTTGATTGACGGGCCGATTCCTTTGTTGTCCTTCGTCCACTCATGTCCTCTCTCCCCGACGGACACACGACCCCCTGGTCCTCAACACTTCGCTGAAGATCTCTCCGGCCGCTCCCCACCTCACGCCTGAAGAGGGGTCTCCCCGTTCTGCGGTTCACGGGGTCTGTTGTCCTCTTCCGGATTTCCAACACTAAGCGAAGGTCTCTCTATTCATGAGAAGGATTGCCCTTGTCGTAGTCGTGTGGTGCGGCATCGCCGTCTCCGGCGCTCAGGATCGACTTTCCCTCAATGATGCAATAACAATCGCGATGGAACAAAATCCGGACTTGCGTGCGGCATCGAGGGAGCTCGCCGCAAGCGAAGGTCGCGTGTTGCAGGCTGGCCGAATTGCCAACCCCGAGATCTCAGTCCAGTTCAACCTGGCGCCGACGACTCTGGATCTCGGCAAGGCACAGGAGAAGGACATCGCGTTCGTGCAAACGCTGGAATTCCCCGGCAAGCGAGGAGCACGCATCGATGTTGCTGAACATGATCAATGGATTGCCCGTCGTACCGTCGAGCGTCTCACAGCATCCACCACGACAAGAGTGACCCAGGCATACTACCGGGTGCTACTTGCCAATGCGGTCGAGGGCAATCTCTCATTCACTATTGCACTCCTCGAGGACTTTCTCAAGGTGGTCACGGAGCGTTATCAAGCCGGGACAAGTTCGTATCTCGACGTGCTGAGGACAAAGGTTGAACTGACGAGGCTGCGGAACGAGCAGGTGCAAGCCTGGAGTGAACGATACGCTCGTGAAGCCGAACTGAACGTTCGTATCGGCCGATCAGCCGACGCGGGACTGACCCTGACCGATTCCCTTGTCTATCACCCTTTTGAGCTTTCGCGCGATTCCACCGTGGCAATGTACGAGACAAGGAGTGCCTATCTCAAGATCGTGGACCGGGAGATCATGCGGGCACAGTCCCAGATCGATCTCGCCGGCAAGAGCTACCTCCCGGACTACACCCTCGGTGTCTCATTGCAGAACCGGCCCGGCTCACTCTCGCCTACAGGTTCCAGCCGCTACCTCGGATTCGAGTTCGGCCTGAGTCTCCCGCTCTGGTTCTGGCAATCGCCCCGCGGGGAGTTGCTTGAGGCGCAAGCACGCCTGGACATCATCACGCTCCGACGGGAGGCGGCGCGAAGAGTCGTCCGACAGCGCATCCTCAGTGCATACCGGACCGTTCAGGCGGCGCAGATCCAACTGGAGTCCTTCAGGGCCTCCTTATTGCAGGACGCCGAAGACGAGCTGCGCTCGGGCATTGTTGCATACCAAAACAATCAAATCGATGTCCTGAACCTGTTTGATATCTATCGCACAACGCTGGCGACGAGAATCGAATATACCAGATCGCTCTTCAATTACCTGAACGCACGGGCGGATCTTGAATCGACGGCCGAAGTGATGGAGTGAACGCACACCACTGCAAATCAGGGATAATCATGAACAGTTTTGTCGGGTGTATGCTTGGCTGCGCCCTGCTCTTCTTCCTCGGGGCGTGCAGCGAACAACAGAGAGCGGAAAACAATGCCGCAGAAGCCCCCATTCAGCGAATCCCGGGGACGCTCACCCTCACCAGGCAACAGACACAGAGTGCCGACATCGGGATGGACACCGCCATGACCAGCCCCGTGTCAGCTCCTCTTACGCTTTCGGGGAGAGTCGCCCTGAACGAGCGCCTGTCCGCGCACATCACTGCACGGGTGAGGGGAAGAGTGGAGCAGGTGCATAGCGTTGCGGGCGATCACGTGAAAAAGGGAGAGCCGGTCGTCGAGCTCTACAGCCAGGAGTTTCTCACGATGCAAGCTGAGTTCATTCAGGCGGAGGAGCGGTTGAAACGCGTGACCCCCGGCCACTCCGATTACTCCACCGCGCAGGCGATCTATCATTCCGCACGGAAGAAGCTTCAGATCGTCGGAGTGACGGACGCGGAGATCGATGCTCTTGCGGAGGGACACAGAACGCTGACATTGCTCCCCGTCCGTGCACCTTTCGACGGCGCACTACTCACAGGTGAAGCTCACCTTGGCGCGTTTGTCGACCTCGGGACTGAATTCTTCACCATCGCGAATCTCCAGACGCCATGGGTGATCGCGGACGTTGTGGAGCACGATCTCCCTCTTGTCAGCGAGGGATTGTGGGGTGACGTGATTGCTGGGCCGTATCCACAGGAGCGGTTCAAGGGAAGGCTGACCTCGATCATCGATCTCGTCGACGAAAAATCACGCACAGTGAAAGTCCGCTTCGAAGTCCAGAACAGAAACGAGAAGCTGAAGCCCGGCATGTTCGCAACCGTGGTCCTCAGGATTAGGTTCGGCGGTAACAACATCAAGATCCCGTCGTCGGCAGTCATGGAGAACAAGGAGACCCGCTACGTGTTTGTGGCTCTGAACGATACCGCGTTTGAACAGCGCCCGATCAGGATCGGCACGGAGACCAAGGCGTTCACAGAAGTCGTGAGCGGGTTGATACGAGGGGAACGGGTCGTCTCTCGGGGGACTTTCTTTTTGAAAAGCGAACTCGGCAGAAGCGCCTTTGCGGAGGAGGAGTGATGGAACTTATTACGGCGTACATCCGTCCGGCCCTGAGCCATCGCGTTATCGAAGCGCTTAAACATTCGGGGGCGACCAATATCTCCATCCTGCATGCGAAAGGGCTCGGCCTTCTGGAGGACCCCAATGACGAACGGTATGACG
This sequence comes from Bacteroidota bacterium, assembly GCA_040756745.1. GTDB lineage: Bacteria > Bacteroidota > Ignavibacteria > UBA10030 > UBA6906 > JBFLYO01. The sequence goes on along the minus strand of JBFLYO010000040.1, from coordinate 10,170 downwards.
CGGAGTTCATTGAAAAGAGCAGTGCAATGATGCGGCTGGAAATCATTACCGACGGTGAATCGGCTGAGCGGTATGTGCGGGTCATTCAGCAGTTCGCGCATACCGGCAAGGCAGGCGACGGCATCGTCTATGTGTCGGATGTCTGGCGAACGGTGAAGATTAGTACCGGAGAGGAGGGGGTCGTGTAATGGTCGACCGCATCATCCTTTTCGCCCTGCGCCAGAGGCTGCTGGTCATACTTATGGTCACGGCGCTCGTCGTCGGGGGCATCATCGCGACGTTACGGCTTTCCATCGATGCGCTCCCGGACATCACCAGCAACCAGGTTCAGGTCTTTACGGTGTCGCCCGCACTCGCCCCCCAGGAAATCGAACGCCTGGTCACTTACCCCATCGAAATCGCGATGCAGAACCTCCCGAGTGTAGAGGAGGTGCGTTCCACTTCCAAGTTTGGGTTGTCGGCTGTGACTGTAGTCTTCGAAGACGGTGTTGATTCGTACTTTGCCCGCCAGCTCGTCGCACAGAAGCTTCAGGAAGCGAAGGCCGAGCTTCCACCAGGGATCCCTGATCCTGAGCTCGGCCCGATGACCACGGGTCTCGGCGACATCTATCAGTACGAGATCAAGGGGGACGGCTACTCCCCCATGGACCTCCGCACGATCCAGGACTGGATTGTCAAACGTCAACTCGCCGGGACGCCGGGGCTTGCCGAAGTCAATACGTTCGGCGGCGAGCTCAAGCAGTACCAGGTGCTCATCGACCCCCAGAAACTGCTCAAGTACGATCTGTCACTTCGCGACGTCATCGAGGCTGTAGCCAACAACAACGCAAATGCCGCCGGAGGATACATCGAGCACAAGCAGGAACAGTATCTCATCGTCGGCATAGGCATCGCGAAGACCAGGGAAGAGATCGGCGACATCATCGTCAGGTCCGAAGGGGGCACACCCATTTATGTCCGCAATGTCGCGGAGGTCGGAATCGGAGCCGCAATCCGGCAGGGTGCCGTCACCAGGGACGGCGAAAGCGAGGTCGTCAGCGGGATCACGATGATGCTCAAAGGCGCCAATGCACGGGAGGTCATCGGCAGAGTGAAGGAGAAGATGGCCGCAATCGAAAGAACTCTGCCTCCCGGCGTGGCAATTGTCCCCTTCTACGACCGCACCGAGCTGGTTGGCAGGACCATCACGACCGTAACGACGAATCTCCTGGAGGGTGCGATCCTCGTCGTGATGATCCTGTTTCTCCTGCTCATGAACCTTCGCGGCGGGTTCATTGTCGCATCAGTCATCCCGCTCTCGATGCTCTTTGCGATCATCGTAATGAACATCGCCGGCGATTCGGGCAACCTGATGTCGCTGGGGGCTATCGATTTCGGCATGATTGTCGATGGCGCTGTTGTGCTCGTGGAGAATGCGATCCGGCGGCTCCACGAGCGCCAGCACGGCACGGCTGCCTTGCTGCAGGAGACAGTCGATCAAACGCTTCTCGGTTCCTTCCTTGAAGTCGGCAGACCGATCCTCTTCGCCGTCTCAATCATCACGCTCGTGTATCTCCCGATCCTGACGCTGCAGGGGATCGAAGGAAAGATGTTCCGGCCGATGGCGTACACGGTCATCTTCGCTCTGATTGGCGCGTTGATTCTAACACTGACGTACGTCCCGGTCATGAGCACGCTGCTCCTCAGGAAAAGGATCTCGGAGAAGGAAAGCCCCATCATGAAGTTCCTGCGACCCGCGTACCACACTACGCTTCGCATCGCGCTCCGGCGGAAAGCATTGGTCATCGGTGGCGCAGTGGCGATGGTCGCCGGGGCTCTCGGTCTGTTCACACAGCTGGGCGGCGAATTCATTCCCACGCTCGATGAGGGGGACATTCTCATCGAATTGCGCCGCCTCCCCAGCATCTCGCTCAACGCATCGATCCATACGGCCCAGCTGCTCGAGCGTGAACTCAAGACAATACCGGAGGTGGTTAACGTCGTCAGCAAGACCGGCAGACCTGAGATCGCCAATGACCCGATGAGCGTGCACCAGACGGACGTATACATCAACATGAAGCCAAGGGAGGAGTGGCGCACGGCGCGATCCAAGGAGGAGATGATCGTCCAGATGACGCAAGCAATGAACCGCATCCCCGGTATCTGGGGCGGCTTCTCCCAGCCCATCGAGATGCGCTTCAACGAGCTGATCGCAGGGGTCCGCTCCGATGTCGGCATCAAAGTCTTCGGCGACGACCTTGTCACGCTCGCGCGGATCGGCGATCAGGTCGTCAGCGTTCTCCAGCGGATCCCCGGCTCAGCAGATGTCCGCGCCCAGCAGGTGGAGGGGCTCCCCCAGCTGCAAATCGTGATCGACCGGCAGAAGGTCGCGCGCTACGGCATCAACGTCTCGGACGTCAACTTGCTGATTCAGACGGCAATGGTAGGTACGGAGGTCGGCAAGATCTATGAAGGGGAGCGGCAATTCGATCTGGTCGTCAGGTTCACCAGGAAGTCAGGTGAGAACATCGATGCCATCAGGAGCCTCCTTGTTCCCACCCCGAACAAGACGATGGTCCGCCTCGGTGACATAGCCGATTTCGTGATGACAGAAGGCCCCGCGGAAATCACCCACGAGCGCGGGAGAAGGCTGCTCGTGGTCGATTGCAACGTACGCGATCGGGACATCGAAGGCTTTGTCCGGGAGGTTCAGACCGAGATTGCCCGTCATGTGAAGCTTCCTCCAGGGTACGCCCTCGCCTATGGAGGCGAATTTGAAAATCTTGAGCGCGCCCGCGATCGCCTCCTGATCGTTGTTCCAATCGCACTGCTGTTGATCTCCCTCTTGCTGTATATGTCCGTGTCGTCGCTCCGACAGGCGCTAATCATCCTCTCAGCTATACCTCTTGCTGTCGTCGGGGGCGTGGTGGCACTGTGGCTCCGGGGCATGCCGTTTTCGATCTCCGCAGGGGTGGGCTTCATTGCACTCTTCGGTGTTGCCGTGCTGAACGGATTGGTGATGCTTTCGTATTACAACATCCTGATGAAGGAAGGAATGAGTCTGCAGGAAGCCGTCGTCAGGGGGTCGGAGGTGCGCCTCCGCCCGGTGCTGACCACCGCGCTCGTGGCAAGCCTGGGGTTCATCCCCATGGCGATCTCGACGACCGCAGGCGCCGAGGTGCAGAGGCCCCTGGCAACCGTCGTGATCGGCGGACTGATCACATCCACGTTCCTGACGCTTGTCGTATTGCCCGTCGTCTTCGATTGGGTGGAGGGACGCAAGGGTGCTCAGCATGCTGGAGGTATGGCATTCTTCACGATGGATCGTTCCTCGTGAGCACAGCCCTGAATGCCCCGTAGTCGGCCGGCAGCGGCACACTCTTCTTCGGCCGTCCAAGGCACTCCTGTAACCGCTGTGGCAAAGGAGCAGGGAATCCCAGCGCCTCTTGCACAACCTCAGGGAATTTTGCCGGATGGGCAGTCGCCACCACGATGATGGGATCCGATCCTCCCTCCCTGCGCGCCGCTGCTACCCCCACGGCTGTGTGCGGATCAAGAATAGCTCCCGTACGCTCGTACGTCCGCCTCATCTCCGCCAGCGTTTCCTCATCGGAGATGCTCACACCCCGGATCCTGCGGCGCAGTTCGTCGATCCGGCCCCCGACCAATGCCTGCAGGCGCGCAACGTTGCTCGGGCTCCCCACATCCATGGCGTTCGAATACGTTTGCAGGGATTCTCCTGGTTCAAACCTTCCCGTATCAAGATACCGTGGAACGACATCGTTTGCATTCGTTGCTGCGACAAGCTGGCGAATCGGGGCTCCTATTTCCTGAGCATACGCCGCCGCGGTCAGATTCCCGAAATTTCCGCTGGGGACAACCACGGTGAAACCATCAACCCTCCGGTGAGACGCGTCTGAGGATTTCTCTTGCCACTGCGCAATCCCCCACACGTAATAGACAATTTGCGGAATCAACCGGCCGAGGTTCATGGAATTCGCCGTAGTCAGGTTGATCGCGCGTGCGAGCTCGGTGTCCGCCAGCGCCCGCTTCACCAGAGCCTGGCAGTCGTCAAATGTCCCTTCGACTTCAAGAGCGACGATGTTCTCCCCCAGCGTCGCCATTTGCTGCTCCTGCAAACGGCTGATCCTGCCTGAGGGGTAGAGCACATACACCCTGATATGCTTCACGCCAAAAAAACCGTGAGCAACCGCGCTCCCGGTGTCTCCGGAGGTCGCAACAGCGATGCTTACGTCCCGCACCGCTTGAGCAAGGTAGTGGGAGAGGGTTTCTGCGAGGAATCTCGCTCCCACGTCTTTGAAGGCCAGTGTCGGACCATGGAACAGCTCGAGCAGATAGAGATTGTCTTCCAGATGCTTCAGAGGAATGGGGAAGTTCCACGCTCTGGCGAGCAGCCCCGACAGTTCATCGGGCGGGACATCGTCGATGAACAGCGAGAGGATCTCGCGGCAGATCGCATCGAGCGATAGCGCTCCAAGCGATTTCACGAATCGATCCGGTAGCCGCGGAAATGTTTCGGGAACGTAAAGCCCCCCATCGGGCGGAAGCCCGGCAAAGAGTGCGTCACGGAATGTCGCGGCGGGAGATTCCCCCCGCGTACTTACGTACTTCATGACGCGCGCTTCCATAATACTCTGGCCCCCGCACGATTGACGCGGGAAACGTAGGTGTCACATTCCACCCCGGCGCTGTCGGCGAAGGTGTTTCGCATTGCCCTGGCCACACGATGCGCCGACGCAAATGACGACGCGATGGCAAACATGGAGGGACCCGAGCCAGATATCGAACACCCAAACGCTCCGGCAGCGAGCGCTGCCGCCTTCACTTCGTGGAATCCGGGGATGAGATTGCCGCGCACAGGCTCGGCGATGGCATCCTCCAGGCACTTCCCGACAAGAGAAAGGTCTCCCGAGGCAAGCCCGATCGTCAGCCCGCTGATATTCCCCCACTGGCGGATGGCCGTCTGCAACGTCACCGCCTTGGGCAGGATGCTGCGCGCCTCTTCAGTTCTGATGACGGTATGGGGATGTACCACGACCCACACGATGGCAGTGGGTACCGGGACCCGGATCACGTCGAGCGGGTCGTAGCTCCTGATGAGACACGCGCCGCCGAGCAGCGAAGGAGCAACATTGTCTGCATGGGGCGCACCCGATGCTTTTCGTTCCCCCTCGACGGCGAAACCGAGCAGGTCGGGTCGCTTGAGCGGCTTCTGCAGCAACGCGTTTACTGCGACGACGGAAGCGACACTGCTGGCGGCCGAACTCCCCAGCCCTGACCCCACAGGCATCTGTTTGTAAAGCGTCATTCTGATGCCGAACGGAGGGCGGAGCTCATCCAGCATCAGTGAGGCGACGTGCGAAGCGACGTTGGTGCGGGAGTCCGAAGGAACGCTGGCGTTTGGAGCGTCAACGCAGAACTCGAGGCCCCGTTCCTTTCGCCGCTCCGCCACGACGATATCGCCCGGACGATCGATGGCAATACCCAGCACGTCGAACCCCGAGCCGAGATTGGCAATCGTCGCCGGGCCGAAGACTCGCACCTTGAGGGATCTCATCTAATGCGGCAGGTAGTGGAGGAGTTTGAGAAGGTCCGAGAACACCCCCATCGCCGTGACGTCTGCCCCCGCTCCAGGCCCCTGAACGACGAGGGGTGTCCGCGCATACCGATGCGTCGTGAACGCAATAATGTTGTCGCTTCCATGCGTGGCGGCGAACGGGTGATCGGCGGGAATCTCCTTGACCCCGGCAAACGCGGCCCGTCCCTGCAGAATCCCTATGTAGCGCAACGTCGCACCCCGCTTCCGCGCGGCGAGCAGTTTCCTCTGCATAGCAGCGTCGTAATGCGACAGCCGCCGGTAGAATAGCCGGGGGAGCCGCCCCTTCCGCAGCGGTTGCGGGACCAGGTTCTCCACGCGCACATGGCGCAGATCCATCGGCAACCCGAGTTGTCGTGCAAGGATCAGCAGCTTCCGCGCGACATCGTTTCCGCAGAGATCTTCGCGTGGGTCCGGCTCCGTGTAGCCGAGCTCTACAGCCTCCTGGACGAGTGCGCTGAACGGTTTCATCCCGTCGAAATGATTGAAGAGGTAGCTCAGCGTTCCGGAAAACACCCCCTCGATCTTCACCACGGTATCTCCGCTCGCCACGAGGTCGTTCAGCGTCGAAATGACCGGCAATCCCGCACCCACATTCGCTTCATGGAGAAAATACTTCTGACGCGCCTGCAGCAGATCCATCAGGCGCTTGTACCGTTTCCATGGAAGCACGTTGGCGTTCTTGTTTGGCGTAACAATGTGCATGTTCAGCCGGACGAAGTCCTCATACAGGTTTACAATCTCCGAGCTCGCCGTGCAATCGATCACGACCGCGTTGGTGAATTCCAGGGCAGCCAGGTGGCGGAGGAGAGCGCCGGACTCCATGCGATGCGGGGAGCGCTGGAGCTCTTCCTTCCACCTTCCGAGATCAATCCCCTGAGGGGAGACCAGCATGCGTTTGCTGTTTGCGATGCCAAGCACGTGCACGTCGAACCGGTGGTCGCGGAGAAAGGCACGCTGCTGGTGGAGCTGTCGAAGGAGTGCGCCCCCGATGTTGCCGACGCCGATCACGATGACGGCAAGTTTCTTCGTCTTTTCGAAGAACGCTTCGTGGATGACGTTCAGGGCCCGAAGTTTTCGACTCGAATCAATAACGAACGAAATGTTCCGTTCCGACGCTCCCTGGGCGATTGCCGATACATTCACACTGTTCCTGCCGAGGGCCTGGAACACTTTCCCGGAAACACCCGGCGTTCCCCTCATGCCCTCCCCCACCACCGCCACGATGGTCTGACGCGGCTTCTCATCCAGCAGGGTGAGATTGTGTTGAAGCTCATACCGGAACTCCGCGGCCACCGCGCGCCGTGCTGCGGGGACGTCTCCGGCGCTGATGGCGAAACAGATGGTATGCTCCGACGATGCCTGGGAGATCAGGATGACATTCACGCCGCTTGACGCCAGGCAACGGAAGAGCCGTTCCGCCGTGCCGGGCACACCCACCATGCTCATCCCGCGAAGCGTCAGCAACGTACAATCGTCCACGGAGGTAATCCCCTTGGCTACGCCTTCCCATGGCTCCGCATGCTGTGAGATGCGCGTGCCGGGAGAGGAGGGATTGTACGTGTTCTTGATGACGATCGGAATGCGCTGGGAGACCGCCGGCGCAATCGTGGCAGCGTGGAGCACCTTCGCTCCGAAATAGGAGAGCTCCATCGCCTCCTCATAGGAGAGCTGAGGGATAACGAAGGCGGAGGTCACCGCTTGCGGATCGGCGCTGAGGATCCCGTCGACATCCGTCCAGATTTCGATGGACGAAGCCCTGACCGCCGCTCCGACGATGGCGGCGGAATAATCCGAGCCGTTGCGCCCCAGCGTGGTCGTGCGGCCGTCTTCCGTCGCCCCGATGAAGCCTGTGACCACGGGGATGACCCTTCCGGACCGGGCAGACAGCGCGTTGATGTATCCTCTGACCGCACGCTGGGTCCTGTCCATCAACACTCCGGCGCGGGTAAACTGGTCGTCGGTGTGAACGCATTGCCGGGCGTCGAGAACGTGCGCCGGCCGCGTGCGCGACAGGTACGACGCGAGGATCAGGGCCGACAGCCGCTCCCCGAAGCTCGCCGTCAGGTCAAGGGCCTGAGGGGAGCCATGCCGGAGCAGGTATACACCGTGGAGAGCGTCATACAGTTCCGCGAGCATCTGCTCCAGGTCCGCCGTCACCCGTTTCGGCGGCCGGCCGTTGTGCAGATCTCGCAGGGCATCTCTGTGGCGCCCGGCGAGGGTTTCGTACACGGGTCTGAATCTCTCGTCGCCGTGCTCAGCAAGGTTTGCGCATTCCAGAAGCTGATTCGTCACCCCCTGAAAAGCGGAAACCACTACGATAACGCGCTCTCTCCGTGCTGCTGCAAGTATGATGGACGCGACGGAACGAATGCGCTCCGCCGTGGCAACGGATGAGCCGCCGAACTTCATGACCTTCATGAATGTACAATCCTGTCAAATTCCCGATAATGGAATATAATACTCCGCGGCCGGTTGTCAATTGTTGTGAATCAGTCCCACAATTCCTATCATGTTCCAACTTCCATGCGCCACAAGTACACAAAAGAGCTCTTCACCCACAAGCTTGGCGGCGAGTTGCCGAGCATCGTCGTCGCGCAGACCGAGAACCTGCAGTCAAGGTTCGTCGTGCAGAAGGTGCTGGAATTGCGCGAACAGGGGGTGCCGCTCAGCACTATTGCCGTCCTCTTCCGATCCGGCTTTCTCTCCTTCGATCTCGAAATCGAGCTCAACAAGGCCAACATCCCATTTGTCAAGTATGGGGGATTCAAGTTTATCGAGACAGCCCATATCAAGGATCTGGTGGCGTACCTCCGAGTGCTGGAAAATCCGCGCGACGCGGTGGCCTGGAACAGGATACTGCTGCTCGTCGACGGTGTCGGGCCGCGCACTGCCGAAAAGGTGATCGAAGACGTCCTGGCCAGGCGGGTCAACGCCGGCACATCTTCCACCCTCCCGACCTTCTGGGCGGGGTTTCGGGGGTATTCGGACAAACTGCTGACACTCTTCGACACGCTGAAGAAGGCCAGTCCCACCCATATCGCTCCAGCCGACAAGGTGCAGACGCTGCTCAATTACTATGAGCCGATCTTCAAGCGGCGATATGACGATTTCGTCAAGCGCCGCAAGGACCTTGACATGTTCCAGCAGATCACTGAGCGCTACAGGAGCGTCTCGACTCTGCTCAACGACATCGCGCTTGAGCCGGCCACCGAAAGCGTCATCGACATCGCGCCGCCGGGGACAGACGACGAGAAGCTGGTCCTCTCCACGATCCATAGCGCCAAGGGGCTGGAGTGGCACAGCGTGTTCGTTTTGTACGCCCTCGACGGCCGGTTCCCCGCAACGCGCGCGGCCATCAGCGACGAGGCGATGGAGGAAGAACGCCGACTGATGTACGTGGCGTGCACGCGCGCGCAGGAGAACCTCTTCATTACCTACCCAATCAACATCTACGACCGCGATTCCGGCCTCGTCCTCTCAAAACCCTCCCGCTTTATCGCAGGAATGCCGGACAATCTCCTCGACACCTGGGTGATTGACGAAGAATAAGTCCCGTTGTACCCTGTTGTAACTTCCCCCGGACCCCTCCCGTAGCAGCAGATAGAGTTTCACTCATCTATCCACATCATCACCGTACAGGAGGGAGTCATGAAGAGGCATGCTTACCGCTTCATTGCTGCCGCGACACTGGTCGTCGGCACGCTCCTCTTCGCGGCCCCTGCATTCGCGGGAGAGGGGGACGACTACATCGCAGCGCTGCCGCAGGCCCGCATCAACCTGATCGAGCAGAATGTTGTCCTTGCACTGACGAGCAACATCCCGGGCATGCAGGCCGATGCCGCGCAATTGGTCCGCGATCTGAGGACCATTCGGCCCGAACAGTCGTTCTCCGCCACCGTGATCCCGCTAATGGCGATCGTGAAGGACGAGCAGGCCGATCCGGGTGCGCGCGTCCTGGCCGCCTTCGCGCTCGACAGGCTGGAGAGTTCCATGGGGCACTATGCGATCACCCGCACAGCGCTGTTCACCGACAACCCGAAGGTCAAGCACGTCTGCACCTGGCTTGCTTACGAACGACGGACCGGTAGGAGCAGCGAAAACAAAGGGATGGCGATCATCGAGCCCCTCGAGGAATTCGAGTACTGACACTTGAGCCATTCCCCGTTCTGTGGTAAAGACGGAAGTGGAGCGAGCAATCTCTCCATCTTCCGTCTTCCCATTTCATTATCAATCCTCAATTCTCCATCCTCAATCCTCAATCAGCCTTTTTCTTGACATTCCGCCTTTCCTCCCGTAATTTCCTCCCACATTCCGTTGATTCATCACCCACCTCCGTGGAGTCACCTCATGCTGCGCGCATCATTCCGCCAATCCGTTGCGGTACCGTTTCTGTTCGTTTTTGTCATAGTCCCCGGCTGCACCCCTTCCGCTCCTCCCAAGCCCGCGTATCCAGCTACTGAGAAGCATCCCGTCACCGACACCTATCACGGCACGCAGGTGACGGACGATTACCTCTGGCTTGCCGATTTCGGCGATCCGAAGGTGAAGGCCTGGGTCGATGAGCAGAACGC
>JBFLYO010000039.1:0-30065 GCA_040756745.1 Bacteroidota bacterium | reverse complement strand
AAAGAGTATTCCTTCACCGCAGCCGACTGTTCCGTTCTGGTCCGTTCGGCAATGGAGGCAATGTCGTTCCAGCTCGCGCAAGGCGGATTCCGCGTCCGTGTGAGTACCCCTCGGGCAACGCTAACCATCAAAGCGGATCCCGATGCGGTGAAACAGGCCATCATCAACATCGTGTCGAACGCCATCAAATACTCCGGAGAGCGGCGAGTCGTCACGGTGCGGCTCGTCCGGAAGGACCGTGCAGCCCGTTGCAGCATCGCTGACAGGGGCCTGGGGATCCCTGCTGAGTCACTGCCGCATATTTTTGAACGGTTCTACCGCGACCAGTCAGTACAGAAGAAAGCGCAAGGGGTAGGACTCGGCCTGCCGTTAGTCAAGCACATTATGGATGCCCACAACGGCCGCATTGAGGTGGACAGCACGCCGGGGAAAGGGAGCACCTTCACCCTGACCTTCCCCCTCTGGGGCGATGGTCCACCCGACGACGACATGAGGCGGGAGGAACACGCATGAAGACGATTCTCCTGATCGAAGACGATCCCTCCGTGGCGAAGGGGGTGGAGCTCGCGCTTGCCGCGGAACACTTCAAGGTTCTGATTGCGCCGACGGGGGAGAAAGGGCGGACGCTTGCACGTCGTGATAGCGTCGACCTCATCATTCTCGATCTCATCCTCCCCGACATGAACGGCGAGGACATTTGCCGGGAGCTGCGCAACGAGGGGGCGGTGGTGCCGATCCTGATGCTCAGCAGCAAGAAGGAAGAGACCGACAAGATCGTCGGCCTGGAAATCGGCGCCGACGACTACGTGACCAAGCCCTTCAGCACGCGAGAGCTGGTCGCCCGGGTCAAGGCGCTTCTGCGCCGGGTGAAAGAGCTCCCGAAGGAGATCTCCGAATTCTCGCTGGGCGATCTGCATTTCGACTTCCGGAAGCAGGAGGCATATAAGAAGAAGAAGCCGCTCAAGTTCGGGGTGCGTGAGTTTGAAATCCTGAAATACTTCGCCCTGCACATCGGGGAGGTCGTCACGCGCAACATGCTCCTCGACGAGGTATGGGGATACGAGCACTTCCCCACCACCCGGACGGTCGACAACTACATCCTGTCGATCCGGAAGAAGATCGAAGACAACCCGTCAGAGCCGAAGCATCTGGTGACGGTCCATACGGCCGGGTACAAGCTGGTGAAATAAGGCCCAGGAGTAGGGTGTAAGGAAGTAGGGAGTAGGGGGATACGGGGACTGGGGGACAAAGGGATATCAATTTCGAAATTTCGAAATTCGAATTTCGAATTGCTCCTTCCAACTCTTCACTCATAACTCTCTTCTCTCCTCTCTCTACTCTCTTATCTCTCTTTTACCCCGTTTTTACAATTTCCTGACATTTTCCCCCTTCCGATAAGCTATGTTGGACTCGGTTATGAAACCGAGCGCCGACATAGTGGTCATCATCAATCCTGCCTCCGCGGCCGGTAAAACCGCACGGGAAATCCCAAGAATCCTGGCTGCGATTCGAGACGAGCTTCCCGGTCGCCATCAATTTCTGCTGACACACCGTCCAGGCCACGCAATAGATCTGGCGGCCGAGGCCGCAGAGGCTTCTGTGCCCCTCATCGTCGCTGTCGGCGGCGACGGGACGATCAACGAAGTGGTCAACGGAATCCTCTCGGCATGCGACGGGCGGTCACCCGTAACGACGCTCGCAGTCGTCAGTAGCGGCAGCGGTCAGGGGCTTGCGCTCAGTCTCGGGTTCCCGACGGGGGTTTCGGAGCAAATCAGAATGATCGCATCGGGTGAAGGGCGCGTCATCGACATCGGGCTGCTAGCTGGGTTGAGCGACGGACGAGAAACCCGTCGCTACTTCGTTAATGAATGTCAGTTCGGCATCGGCGCAGAAGTCGTTCGCAGAAACGGACGGCGCCTGAAGATTGCGGGAGGGCTGCTCGGATACGGGGCGGCAACCCTCGCGTCTATCTTTACGGCGCCCAATGTGCCTGTGCGGGTCGCCATCGAAGACGAACCGCCTCTTGACGTAACCCTCCTTGGGATCTCTATTGGCAACGGTCACCTGACCGGCGGCGGGATGTCGTTGACGCCGGACGCGCTGTTCGACGATGGACTCCTCAATGTCCTCCTCATGTACGGTCAATCTGTCCCTCAGCGTTTGGAGAGCTTTCCCAAAATCTACAGCGGCGCTCATATCCATTCACCATGCTTTGACTACCGCACCGCACATCGTATCGCTATCCGTTCGACGGAGGGTGTGCTCGCGGCAGCAGACGGTGAGTTCCTTGGAAAAGATTCCTGGAGCGTAGATGTGATTCCCGCGGCGATCAGGATCATCGGTCCTCCTTCCCAACTCAGAAAAACCAATCACCAACGTGCTGAACTTCCCCTTGAAGCGTGAATTCGAGTTGCGCATCTTCGTCTCCCTGTCGATCGTGGCTGTCGTCTGCGCTCTGTCTGCGTTCGTATTCCAGGGTAGAGCTTCGACGGCAGTACTCATCGGAGCTCATTTTGGCGCGGATGCCGCATCAGCCGGCCGGGTCACGTACCTGGCCCTTGCCGCCGTGATGCTCTTGCTCTCCCTCCTCCGGATGTGGGCCGGGAGCGAGCTCTCCGCCCGCAGGGTGATGGCGTTCCGCGTCCAGGCCGATGAGCTCCACACTGCAGGCCCCTACCTGCTGGTGCGCAATCCCATTTATCTTGCCGATTTGCTGGCAATGTGCGGGTTCGGCCTGTGCCTTCCCTGGCCGGCGCTGGCAATGCCGCTCTTGTTTCTGGTGCATTATCTTCGGCTGATCAGGTATGAAGAACAGTCGCTCGGCGACGGATTCCGTGAATCCTACAACCGCTATGCCCGGTCGGTCCCGAGACTCTTCCCGTCCGTCCAGTCTCTTGCCGCTTTCCCTGCGGCGCTCCGCAACTTCAGGATTTCAGCGGAGGGCGTTCGCCATAACGCGCTCTACGTCCTGTTCATTCCGGGATTTCTCGCGGCGGCATGGGCGGACGATTTTCTGTACGCCGCCCTCATTGGGATACCGGGCGTTCTCGACTGGGCGATCGTCCACACGAAGATCGGAGTGCACGCATGAGCCGGTCAGCCAACAGAGTGTTCGGCGACATCGTCTATGCGCAATGCTGGGAAGATCCTGAGCTCGATCGCCGTGCCTTCCGGATCGAGCCGGGGGACACTGTGTTCTCGATTACCTCCGGCGGGTGCAATGTCCTGGCGTTCCTGATCGACGATCCGAAGACCGTGTGTGCGCTCGACCTCAACCCGCACCAGAATTTCTTGTTGGATGCGAAGATCGGCGCGTTTACAGCGCTCTCTTACGGAGAGATGCTTGAATTCCTCGGCGTGCGTCCATCGAATCGGAGACAGGAACTGTATGCCGCGGTCCGGCTGCATCTGCAGGAAGAAAGTCGAAGGTACTGGGATACCCACCCGGAGAATGTGGAGGCCGGCATAATCCATACGGGACGGTACGAAGAGTATATGCGGCTCCTTCGCAACACACTGAGACGTATCAAGGGGGAGAAGCTGATTCGCGGGCTCTTCGAGGCCACAGGGGCGGAAGAGCGTGCGGAGCTCTATGCCGCGCGGTGGGACACGCCGCTCTGGCGGCTGTTTACCAGAGTCTTCCTCAGCCGAGCGACCATGAGCTTCCTCTTCACGAAGGATTTTTTCCAATACGTTGACGGAACATTTTCATTCGGCAGGCATTTTGCCGACAGGGTCAGGACGATGCTGACCGCTGAACACCTGCAAGACAACTACTTTGCCTCGTACATCCTTCTCGGACGCTACTTTGATGAAACGCGCCTTCCTTTGTATCTGCAGCGCGATCATTTTGGCACGATCAGGTCACGGCTTGACCGTGTTTGGATGGTGAATGATTCCTGTGACAACTTCCTTTCCCGGTGCGCGGATTCGTCGATCCAGAAATTCAATTTCACCAACATCTTCGAATGGATGTCGCCTGAGGCATACGAGCGGCTTCTGCGACGGGCGTGGCGCGTCGGATCGGACGGTGCGGTGTTGACGTACCGCAATCTCCTTGTGTTCCGCGAACGCCCTGCGTCGCTGAAGGATCTGATCCGGCCGAACCGTGAGCTGGCCAGGACCCTTCATGCGTCTGACCGCTCGTTCATCTACCGCAACTATGTCGTTGAGATCGTCCAGAAGGAGAAGCCGTCATGAGCTGCGTCGTGAGGGAGGTGCTGAACCGGCGCCAGATGAGAGATTTCCTCCAGCTTCCCTGTCGGATCTATGAAGGGAACCCCCACTGGGTCCCCCCTTTGAACGGAGAAATCCGCAGAACGCTTGATCCGAAACGCAACCCCTATTTCCGGAATGCAAGCCTCAACCTCTATGTCTGCTACCGCGAGGGGGTCCCCGTGGCCCGTACGATACTCGTGATCAGTGAAGAACATTGCACGACGTTCAACGTCAAGACGGGATTCTTTGGCTTCTTGGAGGCGTACAACGATGCCGAGGCAGTACGCTCCCTCTTTGAGTTCCTTGCGACCCGGTGTCGAGAACGGAACATTGATACGCTGGAAGGGCCGTTCAATCCGAACTCCTACTCTGAACTGGGTCTGCTGGCCGACAGGTATGATGAGGATCCAAGCTTTTTCCAGACATACAACCCGCCGTACTATCACGATCTGCTCGCCGCCGCCGGTTTCGAGGAGGCGGAGGGGCTGTTCACGGGGCGGAATCCCGATCTCCATGCATACTTTGCCGCTCATCCCCTGGATTGCTCCCCCCGAGTGAAGGAGGGCGAGTACATTGTACGGCCGTTTTCACTCCGGAAGTTCGATCGGGATCTGGAAGCCGTCAGGGAAGTCTTCAACGACGCTTTCGCGTCGAACTGGCACTTTCTCCCCGCGTCGGCGGAAGAGCACAAGTTTTCCTCAAAGTATCTGATGATGGTAAGCGACCCGGTCCTTGTTGCAATCGTTGAACACCGGGGAACGCCCGTCGGGGTCCTTCTCTGCGTCCTCGACGTCAATCCTTTGCTCCGGGAATTCCACGGGACAACGGGGCCGCTCAAGTACTTCCTGTTCAGGCGGAAGCGCAAGTCGATCAAGACACTCATCGTGTTTGCCGTAGGGATCAAGAAGGCCTATCAACGAACCAGGGTGTATGCACTGCTCACGGATGCAATGCGTCGCATGGCCCGGGGATATGACGTGCTTGAGTCGTCATGGATGTCGCCGTCGAATCCGCTCTCCATCGCGGCGGCGTGGAGGATGGGGATGGAGGAATATAAGCACTTCAAGATATACAGGAAGCGGTTAAGAGTTGAGAGTGATGAGTGATGAGTTGTAGGGTCGGGGCCTCCGTGCCTGTCGAGGTAGGGGCCGCGTCTCGCGGCCCGAGGTAATGAGGGCGGGTCTGATTGAGGATGGAGGATTGAGAATGTTGGGGTTGTTGTGAAACAGGAAGAAAGGATTGCGGTGTGAGCAGAGTATTGGCGCCTGAAGCGTGGGGATTGCACAGCAGGACAAATGGGGAATTGATGATTGGGAATCATGGGACCGTCGGGCTGGCGCGGCGGTTCGGGACGCCGCAGCACGTCATCCATGAGCGGCGGCTCGCGAGGACGGCCACGGAATATCTTCACGCAGCGACATCGTCCTACAAGGGAACGGCGAACGTCCATTTCGCGGTGAAATGCAACTCCGTCCCTGCCGTGATCGAAACGATCCTGGCCGCAGGGCTCGGTCTGGAAGTGATGACAGAATGCGAACTCGCGCTGGCCCTGCGGCTCGGGTGCGATCCGAATCGTATCATCGTGAATGGCCCGTGCAAGACCGAATCGTTCCTCAGAGATTGCCTGGCGGCCGGCGTCCGGCTAACCATTGTCGACTCGATCGACGAACTACTCGAGCTTGATGCTCTCGCCTCGGCAACGGGGTGTGTGGCGGACATCCTTCTCCGCATCAACCCGGACTACATCCCGCGCGGGATGAATCGCGGCACGGCAACGGCGAGCCGGAAAGGTTGTGCATTCGGTCTCGACCTCGCTGGTGGTGAAGCAGTCCGGGCCCTGGAGATTCTCGATGGGCTTTCCGCCGTCCGCTTCCGCGGCATTCATTTCCATCTTGGAACAGGCATCAGGTCAGCTGAAGAGTATGCCCGTGCAATCCAACGCCTGGTCCCGCTCTTCCGGATAATCCAGGACAAAGGAGGCCGCATTGAGATTCTCGATGTCGGAGGTGGCTTCGCGTCGCCGACGACAAGAGAGCTGAGTACGAAGGAGATGCTGATGTATCAGGTGTTGAACAGACTCCCGGAGCTGGGAGAGGTCCTGAACAATTGTCCGATAGAGCGGTATACCTCCGTCGTTTCTCGGGCAGTGGAAGGCGAGTTTTCCGCTGGCTTCCTGCCGGAGATCATCTATGAGCCGGGGCGGTCGATCGCCAGCTCAAACCAGCTGCTGCTCCTGACTGTCCGACGCGTGAAGGAGCGGCCGGGCGCGGGACGATGGCTGATCGCTGATGGAGGACTGAGCACAGTGACCCTGCCCACCTATTACGAATATCACGAGGTGTTTCTCTGCAACGACGTGCGCCGTCCACGTGTGACACGAGCCACGATCATCGGGCCGGCCTGCTTCGCAGGGGACATCGTCTACCGGAACAAGCTGCTGCCCGACGTGTCCCAGGGGGAAGTCCTCGCGATCATGGACAGCGGCGCGTATTTCACAGCGCTCGAGTCATCTTTTGGTTTCCCACGTCCCGCAATCGTCGCGGTGAACGGCGCACACTGCCGGCTCGTCCGCTCGCGGGAGACGTTCGACGAGATGATCGAGCGGGACATTCTGGATTGAAGACAAACTGGGAGGGAGCAATGAAATTTTCAATCGTAACGAACGGAACAGCGATCTTGCGCGATGACGTGGCAGAGCGGATCGCCGCAGCATTCCTGGCCCATGGTGCCAATCTTGCCGATGCCGCGAATGGCATCAATTTCGCCCTCAATCTGACAGACGGTTCCTCGCCAAGGGCGTTCAGGCGGAAGTCTCAGTCCGTCTTTGTCTTTTCCATCATTCAGGAGGACTGGGCGGACGATGGACTGAAACCGCGATGTTACACCGCGTTGGTAAAGACACTCTCCAACCTTCTCCTTTGTGTCGTTCCCTCATCGACACGCGACGAGCCGGAAATCTACTTCACAACGCCTGAGGCCGGCTTCTATCACATCCCGTTTGACGCGGAAGCGGTCTATGAGCGGCTCCTGCCGATCGCCACGGCGCACTTTGCGACGGAGAATATCTTCTCCGAGGATCTCCCCGAACGGTTCCGCAACGGCTCTCCCATCGTTGAGGCGATCGCCCGTTACGGGCGCGAGCTTGAAGCACTCGGAGTTCTCCCGGTCCCATTTCCGCTTCGCGAGGTCCTTTCCGAGGATGCCCTGCGACAGCTCTACAAGATTTACGGTATCACCGGCGCGAGCTACGGCAACCTCAGCGCAAGGGAGGACATCGCGGGGTTGGGTGACTGTGTATTCTGGATGACAGGACGGGGTGTCAATAAGGCTGCCCTCAGCGTCGTCGGGAAAGATATTTTGCTGGTCAAGGGATTTGACGAACATGCGGGCGCGGCACTGATCAGTCAGCCCCCCGGTGCTGACCCCGCCGCGCGGGTATCTGTGGATGCGGTAGAGCATTCGCTCATCTATCACACGTTCCCCGAAGTTGGAGCAATCATCCACGCCCACGCCTGGATGGACGGAGTGGTTTGCACGCGGCAGAACTATCCCTGCGGGACGAGGGAGCTGGCTGCCGAGGTCGTCGAGCTCCTCGCCCGGACTCCGGATCCCTGCCGCGCTGCGGTAGGCCTGAAGAATCACGGCCTCACGATCACCGGGGTGAACCTCGAGGAGATCTTCGGCAGGATCCGCGGGAAGCTCCTCAGAGAAGTCGCCATGTTCCCGTAACGGTGAGTGGATGTACGCGCTAAGGATACTCACCCGTCAGCCGGTCCGATGCGTGCTCACCGTCGCCGGCATCGCACTTTGCGTGCTGCTGATGCTCTTCCTGCTCGCCGTCTACCGCGCCGTGTCGACCGGATCGGTGGAATATGTACGCAGCAGCAACGCCGACCTCTGGGTGCTGCAGCGGAGCGCGACGAACATTCTGCGCGGGTCATCCATGCTCTCCACACCGCACGGCATCGTGCTCCGACAGACCGAAGGGGTGGCGACCGCGTCGCCGGTCCTTCTCATCCTTTCCGTTGCGATGTGCAGAGAAGCCGGTGCCACGCTGTTCCTTGCCGGGTACGACGTATCGACCGGCATGGGAGGGCCGCCGAAGATTGTCGCCGGGAGGGGGGTAGAGAACGACGATGAGATTGTCCTCGACCGCTCCTTCGCTGCGAAATGGAACATCGCCCCGGGCGATGCGATCCGCATACAGGACGACTCGCTCACGGTCGTAGGCCTCAGCGGCGGGACGAATGCGTTCGTTGTCCAGTACGGATTTTCGACCATCCGTCGTGTCCAGCGGATTCTGGGACACCCCGGTCTCGTGACCTGCTACCTCGTGACCGTGAAACCCGGAGCGGACCCCGCCGTGGTACGCAACGCCATCATGGAGGATCTGCCGGGGGTCGAGGTATTCGACCGGCGCACATTTCTGGCCAACAACATCCAGGAGATGGAGTCGGGTTTTTTGCCGATCCTCTATGCGATTGCTGCGATCGGCGGCGTCGTGCTCACGTCGATCCTCACGCTTCTGCTGACGGTCATCATCCTCGAATCCAGGAGAGATTTCGCAGTGATGAGGGCGCTTGGAGCACCGGATGGGATTCTTCGACGCGTGATCTGCTCGCAAGCGTTGATGCTCTCGGCAGCGGGAACCATTACGGCGGCGTTGTTCTTCCCGTCGTTTGCCGCGGCGGTGGAATGGCTCACGCCGGAAGTAAGCACTCAGGCATCGTTCGTCCAGACCTCGGCCGTCACGGCGGTGGTCTTTGCGATCACCGTCCTCAGCGCGTGGATTGCGATTCGGCGGCTCCGAGGGATTTATCCGCTGGAGGCATTTGCATGAAAGAGCGCGGACAGCGAGCCGTCCTTGAACTTCGAGGTGCGTCGAGGATCTATCAGGCCGCCGGGCGCGGGACCACCGGCCTCTATCCCACGGACCTCAGGGTGTATCCGGGGGAGGTTGTATTGCTTCTTGGTCCGAGCGGCAGTGGGAAAACAACGCTCCTTACTCTTGCCGGAGGCCTGGTGGCGCCTTCGTCGGGGAGCGTCGCAATCGACGGATGTTGCCTTGATGAACTTTCGCCGCCTGCGCTCCAGCAGCTCCGGGCCTCAAGAATCGGGATTGTCTTTCAGTCGTTTAATCTGATCGATGCACTCACCACTCTGGAGAACGTTGCACTCGTGCCCCGATTCACCGGCCTGCGTCCGAGGGAGGCAATGCAGAAGGCAAGATCGGTCCTGGTGGAAATCGGCATTGCACACCTTGCGGCGCAATTTCCGCCAGAACTCAGCCAGGGGGAAAAACAGCGGGTGGTGGTGGCGCGGGCGATTGCCACGCATCCGGGGCTGCTTCTTGCCGACGAGCCGACAGCGAGTCTTGACACGGAAAACGGACTCAACATCACCCAGGTTCTCCGGCGGTATGCAAAGAATCATGATGCCGCGGTGCTCGTGGCGACGCATGATCTGAGGCTCATCGAGCATGCCGATCGGGTGATCCACCTTTCCGATGGGAGGGTGATGGAGATCGAAGAGAGTGTAAGCACCAAATTACAAGCACCAATTCTCAAACAAGCACCAATGACCAAAAAATGAAATGACCGAAACGGTGGCATGCGGTTTCGGACATTTGGTTTTTGGTAATTTGGATTTGTTTGGAAATTGGTGCTTGAGATTTGGTGCTTCTCTCTTGACCTTGAGGGTTGCGTGTAAGATTCGTATGTTGAACCGTGACGCCCGACCTTCCCTTCCCCACTATGCTCAACGCCGGAGAAGCACTCCGCCAAATTCTCGACGCCTCGCTCCGGCTGAACGCTGAGGTTGTACCGCTCGGCCGCTCGTTCGGCAGGACACTGGCCTCCGATGTTGTGTCTGACCGCGATATTCCTCCGTTTGCAAACAGCTCGATGGATGGATACGCAGTCCGCCGCTCCGACCTTGAAGGAGCCACGGCAGGGAAGCCGATTCGGCTTCCGCTCCAGGGAGAGTCCCGGGCGGGGAAACCTTTTTCGCGATCACTTGGTCCGCAATCCGCAATTCGAGTTATGACGGGCGCGAAGGTTCCGGACGGTGCGGATGCCGTCGTCCCCGTGGAGCACACCGGCCCTGAGTCGGACGGCAGTGTCACATTCCAATCCTGCCCGCCCGCCTCAGCGAACATCCGCCTTGTAGGTGAGGATATCAAGAAAGGGGAGTTGGTGATGCCGCGGGGGAAGGTTATTACCCCGTCTCATGCGGCAGTGCTTGCATCGCTGGGACGGGCGAGCGCCCGAGTGACGAAACCTCCGCGTGTGGCAATCGTCCCGACGGGTGATGAAGTCGTTGCTCCGGGGAGGAAACTCAGGGAAGGACAGATCTACAACAGCAGCTCGATCGCTCTGGCGGGGATGGTCACAGAGTGCGGGGCGCAGCCCCGGCTCCTCGGGATTGCAGGTGATACGAAGACCAGAGTGAAGGAGGCGATCCGTGGAGCGCTGAAGGACGACGTCGTTCTAGTCACGGGAGGCGTATCCGTCGGAAGGTACGATATCGTGAGGGACGTGTTGGCTGATCTGGGGGTGAAGATTCGTTTCTGGCAAGTGAACATCAAACCGGGAAAGCCGCTGGTATTCGGAACGAAAGGGAAGAAGCTCGTCTTCGGTTTGCCGGGCAATCCGGTCTCGACGGGAGTAACGTTTCTGCAGTTTGTTCGTCCGGCTCTACAGAAAATGCTGGGCCGCAAAGACCTGAGGCTTTCGCGTCTTACTGCAGTGGCTGACGAGCCGCTGAGGAAGACGGACGGGAAAAGGCATTTCATTCGGGGGATTGTCCGACAGGAGGAGGGAAGCTTTCGTGTGAGAACCACCGGGAGTCAGAGTTCCGGCGTCATGAGTTCGCTCTTGAAGGCGAATTGTCTTATTATCCTGCCTGAGGAGAAGGTCGAGGTGAAGGTAGGTGAGGAGGTTGAGGTGGAGATGCTGCCGGCAGGGGAGTGGCGATAAGATTGAGATTAAGATTGAGATCGAGATCAAGGCGTGGAGCAGGTTAAGGTTAAGGGGAGAAGCAGGTCAAAGGATGAAGCAGGTTAAGCGTAAGGGACCCCACATCCCCCCTTACCCTTGACCTTATCCTTAATCTCAATCTCAATCTCAATCTCAATCTTCCGCTCTCCCTCCGCGCCTCTGCGGTGTTTATTTCCTATGCGCGACGTATCAAATAAGGCAAACACTCTTCGCACCGCTTCCGCCGAAGCGCGTCTGCGCTGCGCGGCCTCGACGATTGCCGCCATCCGGAGCGGTCATCTCCCGAAAGCCGACCCGCTGCCGGTAGCAAGAGTGGCGGGGATCCAGGCGGCGAAGAACACAAGCCAATTAATCCCGTATTGCCACCAGGTGCCGCTCGATTTTGTCGCCGTCGAGATCACGCTTGAGGCGGAATCGATCCATGTCGTATCCTCGGTCAAGGCGGTCTGGAAAACCGGAGTCGAGATGGAAGCGCTGGCCGCAGCATCGGCTGCAGCGCTAACCCTCTATGACATGCTGAAGATCATCGATGAGTCGATGGAGATCGTGAACGTGCGGCTCACGGAGAAGCGCGGAGGGAAGTCAGATTACAAAATCAAACCGGATCGAAAATCCAGGGCCGGAGTCCTCGTACTCTCCGATGCGGCATCGCAAGGGACACGGGAGGACACATCGGGCAAAGCCATCCGCGAGCGGCTCGAATCGCTCGGCGTGGAAGTTGCCGGCTTCGTCATTTTGCCTGACGATCAGGAGAAGATCACGCAGCAGCTTCGCGCATGGGCCGACAAGGACAAACTCGATCTCGTGCTAACCACCGGTGGCACAGGGCTCGGCCCGCGCGATGCAACCCCCGAAGCGACCCGGTCGGTCATCGAGCGGGAGCTGCCGGGAGTTGTGGAGACCCTCCGCGCGCATGGCCAGGAACGGACCCGCCGTGCCATGCTCTCGCGCGCCGTCGCAGGCGTGCGGGGAAAGACTGTTATCGTCAATCTCCCCGGCTCACGCAACGCGGTGAACGAATCGATGGATGTGCTGTTACCTTGGCTCCTGCACGCGAGGGAAATGCTGGAAGGGGGAGGACATTAGAAGAGAGAGAAGAGAGGAGAGAGATGAGAGAAGAGAGAAAGAAAGAGGGAACGACATGCTGACTCTATGCCCCACCCCTCTCTACTCTCTACTCTCATCTCTCTTCTCTTGTTTTTGAGATGGCAGTCTATAGCCGATTTTCTGCTTGCCAAGATTTACCACCACTGAGTCATCCGAGAGCGTCTCCACGTTCGCCTTGCGGAGGTCCGATTCGTTTGCAAGCGAGTCGAGATAGAGAGTAAGCGTCGTTACGTTGCCGCGCTGTTCGATCTTCGTCTGCACGGAATTGCTGAACTGCTGCATCGCCTGCCGCTCGCGGGGCAATGCCGCTGCGGGACGCTGCTGGATCTGATAGAGGGCGGCCGACTCCTTCGCGGCGAAACGCTGGGGCTTCGGCGCGGCCGCACCTTCCTGAGCGACATCCTTCCTCATCATCAACGCACGTGACTCGGCCTCATCACGCCCGACGTCCCTTTTGGATTCCTCCACTGCGCTGATGACATTCCCTTCTGTCCAGAACACCGAGGGGACATGCAGCGGAGTTTCTGCCGCCTTCAACTTGTCGGTGTATTTCCCCGTTTCACTCGTAAGGTTCCCGGCCGCCGCTACGCCGGAGGTTGGTGCAGTTTCTGATTTTGCCCGGAATGCCTGACGGTCCTCTGCTCCCTTCTCTAACGGTCGGAAAGCCGCATCAGCTTCCCGGCGGGCTGAAGAGGATGGGAGGGATTCCTTCCCCGCCGATTCGGATCGAAGATCCGCAGGCCCAATGCTGGGTTGCTCCCCAACTGCCGTGGGTGCCTGCTCGGTTCGATCGGAGGTCACCTGCTCAGCCTCAGGCTTTGTGACAAACCACCGCGCAATAACACCAACCCCAACAAGCACGACGAGCACCGCGGCTGCTCCCGCGACGCGAAGCCAGGGGATCTCCATCGCTTTCTGGTACGATGTCTGTCGCCGGATCGTCTCTTTGAGAAGATCGCGGCCCAGTCGACGAATGCCGGCAGCAAGGACCCGCTCGCGCCGGACCGCGGCCGCGCATGCATCGCATCCAGCCAGATGTTCCTCCGCGGATCTCCGATCGGCATCGCTCAACGTGCCGAGCACGAACCGCGCAAGTCGGTCCTGGTCGTCTGCTATGTGAAAACCACTCGACTCATCCATAGCGGGGAAGCGCTCCCTCCAGGAGTCTCTCTAGTGCCTTCTTGCATTGATACTTCTTTGATTTTGCAGTGTCCGCATTTGCGAAACCAAGTCTCGACGCAATCTCCTCCATCGAAAGTTCCTCCCAGTAAAACAACAGGAGGACCTCCTTGCACGGTTCCCCCAGTTTCTCCAGGGCGTTTCTCACGATTCTCGTCTCCTCATCGTCCATCAAGATCTCGAGCGGGTCGGGATCAATTCCGGGATTCTCTCCGTTTCCTTCGGCCGCGGCCGGCTCGCGCCGACTGCGTGCCAGACGCCGTATCCAGATATTCTTTGCCGTGGCGTAGATGAACGTTCCAAGCTTTGCCTTGTACTCGAATCGCCCCGTCTTCACCCGCTCCCAGAGGACGACGATCGCCTCCTGAAGTACGTCTTCGGCATCCTCGGACGTCCCCCTGTGCTGCCGCACGAGTGCGGCGACGGGCCGCCTGTTCGCCCGGTACAGGTCCGCGAGCGCCCCTTCATCCCCCTTCCGGATTCTGTCGAGAATTCGCGCATCGTCGCTCGCGAAAAGTGGGGCAGGAGCCATTTACCTTTCGTACGTTAATGTCATAAACGGGCAGAAGGTGAACGGCGGTAAAGTACGAAAGCGGCCAGCGTAATTCAATTCACACTATTTAAGGAGGAAGTGCTATGATAGGCCTCGTTTTAGCGGTATTCTCCGTTCTCGCAGCCCTCACGCCGGCAATCTCACAGCCGAAGCCTGGCAGCTCCGGAGAACGGACGTCGGTTGATCTCACCATCTACAACCAGAACCTCTCGTTGATCCGCGAAGAGCGGACATTCACATTGTCGCGCGGGATCAGCCCTGTCGTCGTTCCGGATATCCCGGCCACGATCGACGGCACATCGGTGCATTTCATGAGCCTGACCGATCCGGCGGCGGTGAAGGTACTCGAGCAGAACTATCAGTACGATCTGGTCCATCAGGCCAAGCTGCTCGAGAGGTACCTCGGCACGCAGGTGGAGTTTGTGCGCACGGAGCCTGGCACGAACAAAGAGTACTCGGTGTTCGGGAAGCTCCTCTCAACGGGCTACGTGCTCCAGCCCGGCTACGGTGGCGCAAATTACGGTTACAGTGGCGGAATGGTGGCGGAGATCAATGGCAAGATCGAGCTCAATCCCGCGGGGCGGCTCGTGTTGCCGAGTCTGCCCGACGGACTGGTCCTGCGCCCCCAGCTCGAGTGGCTGGTCAGCAACACGAAGGAGGGGACGCACAAGAGCGAGATCAGCTACCTCGCCGGAGGGCTCTCCTGGTCGTGCACCTACGTTGCCCTCCTCGACAAGAGCGATGCTTCGCTCGACCTGACCGGCTGGGTGACGCTGACCAACAACTCGGGCACGACGTTCAAGAACGCCGGGCTCAAGCTGGTGGCGGGTGACGTGAACGTGGTACAGAACGAGTTTGCGGGCGCGATGAAGGCGATGCGGTCGGTCGTGGCCGAGGACGCTGCGGCGCCTCAGTTTAAGCAAACCAACCTGTTCGAGTTCAAGCTCTACTCCCTCCAGCGGCGGACGGACGTTGCCAACAACGAGACAAAGCAGATCGAGCTCACTTCGGGTCATAACGTCCCTGCGAAGAAGGTCTTCATTTACGACGGGCTCGCCGACCAGTGGAGGATGTGGTACCGCAATTACTCGTACCGCAACCAGGGAAGCTTCGGCCAGCAGTCGAACCCCAAGGTGGGAGTCTACGTGACCTTCAAGAATGAAGAGAAGTCCGGTCTCGGCATGCCGCTCCCCAAGGGAAAGGTGCGCGTGTACAAGCGTGACTCCGACGGGAAGGAGCAGTTCATCGGCGAGGACGAGATCGACCACACGCCGAAGGACGAAGAGATTCGACTCTACCTGGGGAACGCATTCGACCTGGTGGGCGAGCGCACGCAGAAGGATTTCAAGTCGTACGCCAGCGGGCATGTCGTCGAGGAGACCATCGAGATCAAAGTCCGCAACCATAAGGACGAAGCGACCGAAGTGCAGGTTTATGAACATCCCTGGCGCTGGAGCCAGTGGGAGATCGTTTCCGCGAACGCGGAATGGTCGAAGGTGGACCAGACGACGCTGAAGTTCCCCGTGCGGATCCCCAAGGACGGCGAGAAAGTCGTCCGCTATACAATCCGTTATACCTGGTGACACATTATTCAACAAGGAGAACTTGCCATGAAACGCTTCAGCTGGATGCTCGTCGCCGCCGTCCTGGCGGCAGGCATGGGGGCTTCGTCCTGTGCCATGTCACCTCCCCGGGAGAAGGTTGCTCTCGACGGGAGACTCAATTGCCCATATGTCCCCGGAAGGGGAGGCAAGGTTTACCTGCAACTCACCATTGTATCGCCCAAGGTTCGAATGCACGAACGGAAGCCGGTCAATCTCTGCGTTGTCCTTGACCGGAGCGGCTCGATGGGTGATGACAGGAAGATCGGCAACGCGAAAGCGGCGCTCGACGCTCTCATCGACCAGTTGAACGAAGGAGATATCTTCTCTCTGGTCATCTATGACGATGTGGTAGATGTGCTCCGACCCGCCTGCAGGGTCGAAGACCGGCACAGGCTGCATCATTTGGTGGAAGGGATTCAGCCGCGCGGGTGGACAAACCTCGGTGGGGGCATGATGGAGGGATTCGCGCAGGTTCAGCGATACGCCGGGCGGAAGTATGTGAATCGAGTCGTGCTGCTCTCCGATGGACTGGCGAACCGCGGCATCACCGATCCCTATGAGCTCGGCCGCATCGCCCGTCGATACCGCGATTGCTCTATCTCGCTCACGACAATGGGGGTCGGGCTCGACTACAACGAAAACCTGATGACACGGCTGGCCGACCAGGGGGGAGGCAACTATTACTTTATTGAGAGCTCTCGCAACCTGGCGTCGATCCTGAGGAAAGAGTTCGACATGATCGGCACGATCGTGGCGCAAAACGCGGTCATCGACTTGCGATTGGGCAGAGGTGTGCGGCTCATGGATGTGATCGGTGCGGAGTACACTAACGCTGATGGGAGGACGCGGATTAATGTCGGGGACCTCTACTCCGGCGAGCGCCGTGAACTAACGGTCGAACTGGATGTCCCTGAAGGTTCGGGGAGCATGATGATCGCGCAGGGGGACTTGCGGTGCGATCCTGTGGGTGATCTGGCGCTGTACGGCGGATCGTTCTCGGCGCGCGCGAGGTACTCCAAAGACCTGGCCGAAGTGAATCGCAACCGTGATATGGAAATCCAGGCCAAGGCAGACGTCGCCGCCTCCACGCGGAGGGTCGAGAAGGCCCTGGAGGCGCTCGACGAAGGGAAGGGAGAACTTGCGGCGAAAGAGCTTTACGACGCCCGCAAGGATCTTCTCAACTCGCCGGCAGCGGCTGTCTCGGGGGTCGGCGCCATGATCAGGGCACAAGAGGAAAAATTGAATGTATACCAGCAGACCGTGACCGACAGCAGCGGCAACGTGCGCAGGGCGAAGAAGGCGATACAGTACGATAATTACTCTGTGCAGAGAAACAAGTAGGGGTCGCGTTTCGCGACCCTCCAGGTTACAGGCGCAGAATCGAGGGTTATGAGTTACTTCGCCGAGAACTTGAATGGTATCGTCAGCCACGAGGCCACCGGACCTGTGGACATTTCGGCGGGGGAGAATTCGGAACGCATGACGGCTTCGATGACCGGCTGGGTCAGGAGGTCGTTTGTGCTGCGGAGGGTCAGAGTCTGCAGGGGCTTCCCGGAGGCGTCGATCCGAACCTGAACGATGACCTGACCCTCGATCCCCTGCTCGAACGCAAGCGAAGAGAATCTCGGCTTCTCCAGCCGGATGATCTTCGCTTCTTTTTCGACTGCCACGAAGGGAAGGGGAGAGGCGGTGTCGGCAGATTTGGATTCGCTGGACGGTGGCGGCTGGGAGGTTGGCTCCGTGGTTGTCGCTTGCAACGGCGCGCTCCCTTCGCTTCGCCGCTGCTCTCCTGGCTGCTGCCTGGTTGCGTTCTCGGTCAGCGCTGTCTGCTGACTGCGCCCAACTCCCGGTGGGGGGCGTTCAGCAGCATCCTCACGGGAGGGGCTTCCGGAGGAGGAGGTCTCACCCTCCAGCTGCGTCACCTCCGGCGGCCCCGCTGCAGAATCGGCTTCAGACTGTGTGACGACGAAGCTCTGCTCCGCCGTCTCGGTCGGGGCCCCGATGAACATCTCTGCGGATGGGGGCGAAAGTGAACGGGAATCGGGTGACCGTCGTGGCGCAATATTGCGCTGGTAATACCAGTACCCAACCAGGACCAGGACAATCGATGCGATGATGATGAGCGCTATGAGCAGTCCGTTCCCCTTCTTCTTTGCGGCAGGCGCCGCCGCGGCACGTTCGCCGCGGCGTGAGAGCCGCTGTGGGGACGACCACTCTTCCGTCATTGTTGGCGTCGGCTCCGGCGTTCCCGGGGCAGACGGTGGAAGAGTGGGTGCGATAACCGGGGGCTGGGTCTCCGGCAGCGACGGCAATATCGCCGGATGGGTCTTCGTGGAGTGCTGGGTCTTCAGCTGCGCCAGCTGATCGATCTGCTTCTCAAAGTCTCTGGCGATCTTGTTTGCGGGGTCGATGATGTACACCCGTCGGATTTCGGCAAGAGCGTGCTGGTATTCCCCCTTCCGCACGTAGTCATGCGCGTGCTGGAAGTACTGGTTCTTTAGCCACTCGAGTGCCGCTGCGCGCTCCTGACGCTCCGCGTGAAGGTCGGCGGCGGGTTTCCCGATCCCGGTGACCACCGTGACTCCGGCTGACGTGCGGGAAAGTTCAACCGCCTTCTCGATGATGCCGGGGATCGAGTCCATGATATCGCCCCGCGACTCATCCGTCAGCGAATGTGTCGCCTCCAGCGCTCCAAGCTGCTCGGCCTGCTTCTCGAACGCGAGGATATAGACATTCTTTGGTTCGAGGGCCTTGGCCTCCTTCAGCGCGATAAGCGCGCTTGCGTAGTTGCCCCCCATGAGCCGCGAGTGCGCCTCGGCGAGGTGAGCCGCAACGGGGGAGGACGCCGTGCTTTCCTTTGTGCTCATACCTGGGGCAGAATAGTTTGCTGAATATAAATACTGACTATGAGAATTACAAAGCTATCGCCTCCGTCACAGATCACCGGGCGATGCTGACGTCCACCGGCCGGGCCGTTCCCTCAATGACCAGTGTCACGCATCCCCGCGCAGCGTCATACTCCCAACCCCCTTTCCCTCCAACGGCCGGGGGGAGCCGGCGCCCGTTGACCGTAACGGCGCGGGGGGTATCCCGGACGCCGAAAATGCACATGGCCAGTCTACGCTGCGGAGGGCGAAATGGTCCCTCAGCTGCGGAGAAACGGAACTCGGTTGCGTTGTTCGCCGTCCAGGCCCGCATGGTTCGCCGGAATGTCGCTCCCTCACCGTACGCGAAAGAGATTCCGTCGTCTTCGTAATATGACGAACTCCAGGTGTTGCCATCCCGGTCCGGATAGACATTCAGCGTCAGGGGATCGATTGGCGCTTCACCGGTATGCTGAACTACCTGCCTCATCGGAATCGTGCTGCCCGCACGGACGAAGAACGGGATGCGACCCACCGGAGCGTCCACCTCCACCGTCGCCCCCCCCTCGCGTGCCTCCCCTGACCAGTAGTCGTACCAGAGCCCGCGGGGCAGCACAACGCTTCGCTTCGTGCTCCCCTCCCCGAGTACAGGCGCGACGAGGATATCGCGACCGAACATGAACTGGTCATCGGTATAGGCGAACCGCGCGTCGCCCGGATAATCGAACGCCATCGGCCTCATCGGGGGAATCCCCGTGTCCGATGCGTATTGCATCGCTGTATAAATGTAGGGGAGGAGGCGGTATCGTAGATTGATAGTTTCGCGGTTGATGTCGATATACATGTCGCCGTATTCCCAGGGTTCCTTGTTCCGCTCGTTGATCACCGAATGGGCGCGCATCAGCGGAGTGAAGACGCCGAGCTGGAGCCAGCGGGCAAAAAGCTCTCCGGATGGATGTCCGATGAAACCTCCGATATCCGATCCGACGAACGGCTGGCCCGATATGCTCAGATTCAGGCACATGGCGAGAGCCATGGCCAGGTGATCCCAACTGGAGACATTGTCCCCGGTCCATGCGGCCGAGTATCGCCATCCGCCGGCAAATGATGCGCGCGTCAGAACGAACGGACGTTCGTTGGGGAGAATGCGCCTCACCCCTTCGTACGTGGCACGCGTCATCTCCATGCCGTACACGTTGTGTGCCTCGGCGTGAGTCGTCGTCCATCCGTTGCCGGCATGTACCACATCGAGGTCGATGGTCTTGGTCGGTACGTCGAACACCGACGGCTCGTTCATGTCGTTCCACCAGCCGCGTATTCCCGTCGAGATGAGCGGGCCGAATTGGTCGCCCCACCACCGTCGGGCCTCCGTGGATGTGAAGTCGGGGAATGCGCAGATCCCCGGCCAGACTTTTCCGGTGAACACTGATCCGTCAGGGCGGCGGAGAAAATGATTTCCCGCAAACCCGGATCGGTAGGCCGCATATGCGGTATCGACCTTGATACCGGGATCCACGATCACCGCGACGTGGAATCCCTTCGAGCTGAGCTCGCGCACAAGCTCTTCCGGGTGAGGGAACCCTTGAGGGTTCCAGGTGAAGATGCGATACCCGTCCATGTAATCGATGTCGAGATAAATGACATCGCAGGGGATGTTGCGCGAGCGGAACCCGTTAGCGATCTCCCTCACCCGCGAGGCCGGGGAGTAGCTCCAGCGGCATTGCTGATAGCCGAGCGACCAGAGGGGAGGGAGAGGCATGCGCCCTACCAGTTCTGTGAAGCGCTTCAGGATATCTTCAGGCCGGGGCCCCGAGAAGAAATAATAGGTCAGGTCGCCATCCTCCGCTCCGAACGAGTACTGATCGCGGGCTTCCTTTCCCATATCAAAGGAACTGCGGTACGCGTTGTCGAGGAAGATGCCGTATGCCTTCCCGTCCCTGATGCCATAGAAGAAGGGGATTGACTCATAGAGGGGATCGGTTGCCGGCGTATACGCAGGGATATCGCTGTTCCACATCGTCATATGGAAGTCGCTGCGTTCCAGCCGGCCGGCCTTCTCGCCGAAGCCGTAGTAGCATTCTCCCAGCGGCTTCGTCTTCCAGACTCTCACCTCGCGGCCGCTCCAGCTCATCCCCTTGCCGTCATAGTCCTCGTTGATGGTCCGCCCAGATCGGTCCCTGAAAGACACGCGGAGGGGATTCTTGCCGACCGACACGGTCAGTGAACGCGTTGAGAGGCGGACGCTGCCGCCAGAGTCAATTGCTTCAACGTGCACGTCGGGCCAATCATTCTTTATGACGGCCCAGGACCGCCCCTCGGGGCGCCTCACGGTCGCCGGGGAGAACCGCACGCGGACCAGGTCGTCAGCGAGCACCGAGACGGTGAGGGTCGAAGGCCCCGCAAAGAAGGTCGCTTCACCCTGCCCCGGTGCGATGCTGTCGGCGGGCGGGATGGTGTGCCACTGTGCGAGGAGCGGCCGGCATGCGGCAGCGAGGAGGAGGACTGCAGTCGGTAGTCGCATCATGGAAGGACGTCATCGTTCGAGACTTTGCTCAGTCTCGGTATCGAAGAAATGGAGCTTCGATGTGTCTACGAGGAGATCGCATGACTGTCCTACGGCAGGAGCCCTGTCGGTTGCCACGCGAGCGACGAAATGTGAGCCCGCTCCCGTTGAAAAGTAGATGAAGATTTCATTACCGACCGGCTCGACCACGTCGATCTGAGCGGTGAACGGTGCGAGCGATGTGATGCCGGCAGGGGGAGCCGCGTAGATGTGTTCGGGCCTGATGCCAAGGATGATGCGCCCGTCGCGCGTCTGCGCTGCCGCTCCTTCGGGCAAGGAAACGGAAAACTGTGTCCCTTCTTGCCGGAACACTCGCGTGCCGTTGGTCTGAATCGCTCCGTTCATGAAGTTCATCGTCGGGCTGCCGATGAATCCCGCGACGAACTTGTTCTTCGGCTTATGGTAGATCGTGAGCGGCGTGTCCACCTGCTGCACAATTCCGTCGCGGAGCACCACGATGCGGTCGCCCATCGACATGGCCTCGATCTGGTCGTGGGTTACGTAGATCATCGTCGTCTGCAGTTGATGGTGGAGCCGGGAGATCTCCGTCCGCATCTGCACGCGCAGGTTCGCGTCGAGGTTGCTCAGCGGCTCGTCGAAGAGGAACACTTTCGGCTGGCGGACGATGGCACGACCGAGGGCGACGCGCTGGCGTTGGCCGCCGGAGAGTGCCTTGGGTTTTCGATCGAGGTAACCGGCGATTCCCAGGATGGAGGCGGCGTGCTGGACGCGGGTCTGGATCTCCGGCTTCGGGTACTTGCGCAGCTTGAGACCGAAGGCGAGGTTCTCGTAGACCGTCATATGGGGATAGAGCGCGTAGTTCTGGAACACCATTGCGATATCCCTGTCCTTCGGGGCGACGTCGTTGACTACCTTTCCGTCGATGCTCACCGATCCCGTGGTGATCTCCTCGAGTCCCGCAATCATGCGCAGCACCGTCGATTTCCCGCAGCCCGATGGGCCGACCAGGACGACGAACTCCTTGTCATTAATCGTGACCGAAACGTCGCGAACGGCTGTAACTTTGCCGTCGTACACCTTGGAGACATTGTCGAGCTTAACTTCCGCCATGGGGGTTTTCCTGGGACTGGGGAGGGGGCAGTTGGACGAGTGGCTTAGGGTGCGAATTTGAAAAATATATGCATGCCTGGGCTCAAATACAACAAACCGGGGCATAGGGGGGAAGGCGATTTTTTTTCTTTTTTGACTTGACATTACACAGTCAATTCCCGTATCTTCGTGGAAGCGCTTCCACGATTTCTACCCTGCTCGCGTCACAACCTGTTCTTCCTTCTCATGGGCGTTACCATCTACGACCTCGCGCGTGAAGCGGGAGTAGGCATCGGTACCGTTTCCCGTTGTCTCAATAACCATCCGAGTGTGTCGGCCGAGACGCGTGCGCGCGTCATGGCGGTGGTCAAACGCCTGAGCTACCAGCCCCACGCCTATGCGCAGCGCCTGGCCTCCCGGAAGACCAACACGATCTCGGCGATCATCCCCTACTTCACCAATTACTTCTTCATTCAGGTTCTGCAGGGTGTTCAGGATAAGGCGGGAGAGCTCGGGTTCGACCTGATCCTCTACGGCGTGAATCATCCGGCGCAGGCGGAGTATTATCTCCGTCGCTCGCTGCATCGGGGGCATGTGGACGGCGTCATGTTTTTCTCGATGAAGCTGCCCGAGACGTATGTCCAGAAGTTCCAGCAGATCAACCTGCCGCTGGTGTTGGTGGACACATTCCACCCGGCGTTTGATTCCATCCGGGTGAAGAACATGGAGGGGGCGACCGAGGCGGTGCGTCACCTGATCGGTTTGGGGCACCGGCACATAGCGATGATCAATGCGAGTCTGGATACACAGCCTGCGCGGGACCGGATGGAGGGATACCGCCTGGCGCTGGAGGAGGCAGGGATCCGCTTCCGGTCCGACCGGGTGTTCATCTCCGGGATCGGGAAGCAGGACGGGTTCAACCGGGAGGCGGGGCGGGCGTCGATGGAGGAACTGGTGAGGATGAACACAGGGGGAGACCGGGTGACGGCGGTGTTCATTGCGAGCGACGTGCAGGCGCTGGGGGCGCTGGATGCGGCGGCGACACTGGGGGTGAGGGTGCCGGAAGATCTCGCCATGGTGAGTTTCGATGATATCGAGCTTGCGCAGCACGCACAATTGACGACCATGCGACAGCCGATGCACGAGATGGGGACGCTGGCGCTGGAGCGGCTGTATGCCCGCATCAAGGACCCGACGGCGCCCCCCACGGTCGTCTCGTTCCTTCCCCAGCTCGTCATCCGGAAAACCTGCGGGGCGGTGGGAGTCGCGACGGCCTTCACCGCGACCTTCGGTTCGGAATCCAACATCGAGCTTGAAGAGTAAGGACACTCTACATGTTCCTCCGGCGATCCGGCGAATGTGCCTCGTCCCCGCTCACCATGGGGGGGATTGCGCTGCTCATACTTGTCACCACGACCATCGCCAAAGGGAGCGACGCTCCCGGCCAGCGGCACCAGCCGGATTCCAGTGTCCCCCGGTGGGCTCGCGAAGCAGTATGGTACCAGATCTTTCCTGAACGATTTCGCAACGGCGATCCGACCAACGATCCGGGCCGCGGCGACATGGTCGGCGCCTGGCCGTACCACGTTCCCCCAGAGTGGCGGGTGTCACCGTGGACGTCCGATTGGTACAGCCTCCAGCCGTGGGAGGCGGCCGATACGCTTGGCTTCTACTATCACGTGCAGCAACGCCGGTACGGCGGCGACCTCCAGGGGGTTATCGACAAGCTGGACTACCTGTCAGCCCTCGGCGTCAATGCAATCTATCTCAACCCGATCTTTGAATCCCCCTCGCTCCACAAGTACGATGCGTCCATGTATCATCATGTGGACAACAATTTCGGCCCCGACCCCGAGGGGGACCGTGCGATCTGGTCGTCGGAAGATCCCGCAGACCCTCGAACGTGGCGCTGGACGTCGGCTGACACGCTCTTTCTCGGGCTCGTCCGGCGAGCGCACACGAGGGGGATGCACGTGATCATCGACGGCGTGTTCAACCATGTGGGGACAACATTCTGGGCGTTCCAGGAGGTAAGGAAGAAGGGGGCCGCATCGGCGTTTAAGGATTGGTTCACGATACAGAAGTGGGAGGATCCGTCGACGCCTCAGGACGAATTCTCTTACAAGGGATGGAATGACGTCCGGGACCTGCCGGAGATCCGCGAAACGGACAGCGGTCTTGTAGCCGGTCCGCGCGAGCACATCAAAGCGATCGTCCGGCGGTGGATGGATCCCAATGGCGACGGCGATCCTTCGGATGGCGTTGACGGATGGCGCCTGGATGTTGCGGAGATGGTCGCGCTCCCGTTCTGGAGGGAGTTCCGCCGGTGGGCGCGGGAGGTGAACCCCGACAGTTACATTACGGGGGAGATCTGGTGGGAGGACTGGAACCGCAATCTGATGTACAACGCCGCGCCGTGGCTGCGGGGGGACGCATTTGACGGGGTGATGAATTACCGGCTCGCCCGTGAATTGTGCCACTTCTTCATTGACAAGAAAAATCGCATTTCACCCAGTGAATTCGACCGCCGGCTTCGAACGATTCGGGATGACTACGGGCCCGACGCAACCGCCGTTCTGATGAATCTTGTGGGCAGTCATGACGTCGACCGCATCGGCTCGATGATTGTGAACGAGGATGAAGCATACGACCACCGGGCGTCCGCGAAAGACAATCCTGCGTACGATGTCCGGAAGCCGAACGCACAGGAACGGCAGATCCAGAAGCTGATGGTCCTGTTCCAGATGACATATCCCGGCGCGCCGATGATCTACTACGGGGACGAGGCAGGGATGTGGGGCGGGGATGATCCCGACAACCGGAAGCCGATGCTTTGGGCCGACATGCCATATGCCCCGGAGTGTGCGCACCCACTCGGCGTTCGGCGTCCCGAGGATCCGAATGGATTTGACGAGGACCTGTTTGCATATTACCGGGCGGTGATTGCACTTCGGCGGTCGATCCCGGCTCTCGTCGGGGGATCCTTCGAGGCGCTGGTTGCCGATGACAGTGCAGACGTGTTCGGATTCCTACGTGTGACATCCCGCTCAGTCGCGGCGGTCATCTTCAACGCGGGAACAACGGTGCGCACCGTCGGTTTGCCGGAGATGGCGGGGCTATCCGTGAGAAAGTGGAAACTCCTCTTCCCCGGGGAGCGCTCCGGATCAGTGGTGACCTCCGTCGTGTCCGTGCCAGGCACATCAGGGGTAGTTCTTCAGGCGACAATGCAATGAAGGTGCGGTATGCTGTCCTGTTCATCCTCATGGCCGCGCTTGTCGGTTCAGGATGCGGGAAGCGAAGCATAGTGGGTGAAACGCTGGGAAAGTCTATCACGGCGGAGGAATTTCGCGCGCGTTATGAAGACTATCTGAGCCAGAGCGGCGAGCAAGACAATATCCTCGTTCGGGAGAAGATCCTCAACAATATGCTGAACGAGATTCTGATCGTCGACGATATCCACCGCCAGAAGTTCGACGCCGACAGCACCTATGTCCAGAGCATGCATGATTTCACCCAACAAGCGCTCCTCGACACGTATGCGAAGCGGATGGCATCGGACACGTTGACCGTCACTGAACGGGAATTGGAGGAAGAATTCCGCGCGCTCCACACCCGGGTGAACGCGCGGTACGTCTACGCCCCGACGCTTGAAGGGGCGAGGAAGCTCAAGTCCCGGCTGGAACGCGGCGAAACGTTCGAGGCGGTCGCACGTGAAGTGTTTTATGACCAGACACTCAGCGCCAGCGGGGGATCGCTGGGATTCTTCGGGTACGGCGACATGGAATACCCTCTGCAGGAAACCGCATTCCGCCTTGCCCCCGGCGATCTCTCCGATCCCGTAAAGCTCCGGGTCGGGTATGCAATCGTCCGAGTCGATAAGCGCGTTGAGACGCCGCTGCAATCCGAGATCGACTTTGCAAAGGCGAAACCCCGCCTCGAAAAGGCGGTGCGCGAACGCAAGATGATGGCGATCTTCCGGCGGGAGGCCGATGCGATCGAGGCAGATTTGCACCCGGAGTTCAACGAGCAGGCCATTCATGCGGCGCTTGCCTGCTGGGCATCGGCTACCACTGCAGGATCGCTGGCCGATGAACTCCCGCAGATACCGGATTCCATCGCCGAGCTCCCGCTATTGAAATTCAGGGACGGCGATTGGTCGGTGAGAGACGTGCTCCTCCGTGCGGAACGGATGCGTAGCCGGGATCGCGGGAAGGTGCAGACCGCCGACGACATGAAGGCGGTGGCCATCGGGCTCGCGACACGCGATGTAATGCTGGAGAATGCCCGCCGCGGAGGTGTTGAACGCGATGAACGCGTCGGTCGCCAGGTCGACAAGGTGCGTGAAGAGTACCTTCTTCATCGCTGGCGCAATTCGGTGATCGATTCCATCACCGCGCGGAGTATCTGGAACGACGATTCGTTGCGCGCGACGTTCGAGCGGAACAATGCTGCCTTTTACGTTCCGCCGATGATCAATGTCCGGGAAATTCTTGTTGCGACCAGGCAGAGTGCGGAGAACATTGCCGCGAGGCTCCGATCCGGAGAAGACTTTGGAGATCTTGCACGACGGTATTCCATCCGGCAGTGGTCTGCCGTGCGCGGCGGCGAGCTGGGATACGCGAGCCGCGACATGTTTGGCAGCCTGGGAGAAAAGCTGTTCGATGCGCGCATCGGCGCAATCATCGGCCCGGAATTCATTGAACCGTATTATGGCGTGTTTGCGGTAATCGGCCGAAATCCTGGCCGGCCGAAAACGTTTGAGGAGTCTCGCGACGAGGTCATCGCGTCGCTCCTCCCGGCGCGTCGGGAAGCGGCACTGCGCAATGCGCTCGACGCCATCAGGAACCGGGCAGGGATACTCATCAACATGCAGGAGCTTGCCAACGTTGCTGTTTCATCTGAGTGAAGGAACCGCATTATGATGCGAACTGTCATGGCTATTGCACTCACGATCGTGGTCTTCATCCCGGTCGCCGCCGATGCGGGGACGACTGGGAAGATCGCCGGCGAAGTAAGGGACGCACAGACCGGTGAAGCGCTGATCGGAGTCTCCGTGGTCGTGGAAGGGACATCGATGGGGGCGGCAACCAACATCGATGGGTACTACGTGATCCTCAACGTCCCTCCAGGGACGTACAACCTCGTTGCCTCTGGAGTTGGATACACGAAGAAGACGATCACCGGCGTTCAGGTAAGCATCGATCTTACTACCTCGGTCGACGTCAAGCTCGCCTCGACCGTCGTTGCAATGGGCGAAGAGGTCGTTGTGACCGCGGAACGTCGAGTTATCAATAAGGACTTGACCTCGTCGGAAGCGCGCGTCGACGCTGCGGAAATCAAGTCCATCCCCGTCCGTGAGGTGGGTGAGGTCCTTTCTCTTCAGGCGGGTATCACCGTTGACCGTGGAGGAGGCGTCCATATCCGTGGCGGACGGACGAGCGAAGTGGCATACTGGGTCGATGGCGTATCGGTCTCAGATGTGTATGACGGGAGTCAGGCGGTCCGGGTCGACAACAATGCCGTGCAGGAGCTTCAGGTCATCAGCGGGACGTTCAATGCGGAGTACGGCCAGGCAATGTCGGGGATCGTCAACATTGTGACAAAGGACGGCGATCAGAAATTCCGGGGAAGCTTGTCCGCCTACGCCGGGGACTATGTGACGACCGACCCGATCTATTACAACCTGAAGAAGGTGACACCGCTCGACACCAAGGATCTCGAGGCAAGCCTGAGTGGGCCGGTTCCAGAGATCGACGGGCTCACGTTCTACACGTCGGGGCGCATGCTCAAGAGTAACGGCTGGCTCTTTGGGAACAAGGTCTTTAACACCAATGGCATTCCGATTCCGGGCGTGGACAGCATTAAGGACGCCGCGGGGAACCTTCTCTTCATGCGTCGTGGCGATAACCCTGTGCCGATGAATTCCCGCAGCCGATACTCCGGACAGGCAAAACTGACCTACGCCCTGAGCGGGTCGACAAAGCTCGCACTGTCCGGGCTATTCAGCCGAATCGACTATCAGGACTACGATCACGCCCGATTCCTTGTCCCGGACGGCAATGTCAATAAATATGACCGCGGATACAATCTCTCGGCTCTCTGGACCCAGAGTCTTGGATCGACCGCATTCTTCACACTCAACCTTTCGTATTTCCTGAAGACCTTCAGGGAGTATCTGTACGAGGATCCATTCGACCCCCGGTACGTCCTGGATCCGGCGCTCACGAACACCGGCATCGACGAATGGCTCAGGGCCGGCACCAACCTGCATCAGTTCAAGCGGTTTACGGAGAGCCGCGTGGCTAAATTCGATTATACCGATCAGGTCAGTCGGCTCCACCAGATCAAGGTAGGTGCGGAAGCCAAGCTCCACCGGCTGTACCTCGAAGACTACTCCGTGACACCGTTTGCGGACACAATGCGCGTCAATGGCGTACTGACGAACTTCTATCGCGCTTCGATTCCTCCTCACGACGGACCTCTTTATCAGGAATACACCGAGACACCGATCGAGGTTTCGGCGTATGCACAGGATAAGCTGGAATACGAGCACATGATCGTCAACATCGGTGTGCGCGTCGATTATTTCAATTCCAACGGCTACGTCCTGGCGGATCCCCAGGACCCCAACGTGTATCTCCCGCAGAAGGACGAGAACAAGAATCTGTCCCTTACCGAGCGGATGGCAAAGTGGTACAAGAAGGCCGACCCGAAAGTCTCCGTAAGCCCCAGATTCGGGATTTCCTATCCGATCACCGACCGCGGCGTGCTGCATTTCTCGTACGGACATTTTCTGCAGATTCCGTCCTTCCTTAATCTTTATCAGAATCCGGGGTTCAAGGTGAATGCCGTCGATCCGATCCAGGGGGTGTTCGGCAATGCCAACCTGAACCCGCAGAAGACCATCATGTACGAGCTGGGCCTCCAGCAGCAGATCGGAGAATCGATCAACCTCGACGTGACAGGTTTCTACCGCGACACGCGCGACTGGGTCGCTACGAGTGCGAAGATCCCGGTCCGTGACGCAACGGGGCTGACCGCGACGCAATTCTACACGATCTTCGTCAATAAGGACTATGCGAACAGCAGAGGGGTGACGATCACTATCAGCAGGAAGCCGACCGGATTGTTCTCGTTCAACTTCTCCTACACGTTCCAGACTGCGGAAGGGAACAATTCAAACCCGGATGAGGAACAGGGGGCGTTGACGTCGAACAGAGAACCCTCGAAAGCCCTTGCGCCCCTGGATTGGGACCAGACGCATACCGCCAATCTCACGCTTGGCATTGGGGAGGCTGACTGGGGGGCGTTCCTGCTGGCGCGCTACGGTTCGGGGCTTCCGTATACGCCTGTAATCAACCAGGCGGAAGGCCGCGGTGAAGATGCCGCCCGTGTTCTCCAGAAGAACAGCCGCCGGCAGCCCGCAACCTACACAGTGGATCTCCGGCTGTTCAAGAATTTCAGTCTGGCCGGGCTTGACCTCAGCGTGTTCGTCAAGGTCTTTAACCTCTTCGATCGGAGGAACGAGGTTTCCATTTATGGTCAGACCGGACGCGCATCGGCGACCGTGAGCCAGCTCGGCCTGGAAGGGGTGGGAGGCGCGGGTCGCGTCAACACGGTTGGCGACTACATTGTCCGGCCCGACTTCTATTCAGAGCCAAGAGAGATCCAGGTGGGGTTTGATCTCAACTTCTAAGCGCACCCTCAGTCGAGTGACAAGGAGATTACACATGAGCGGTATTCGCTTCACGACGCTGCTTTTCATCTTCTTCGCCGCCTGCTGTATTCCGGCCCGCGCCCAGGTGCTGAACCACGTCCCTGGGAAGGAGCGGGGGGATGGAACGTTTAAGAGGCGGACGGAGATCGACGGGAACAACGTCAGGACAAGCGTCTTTAACTACCTCTTTTCCGGCCGGCTCGGCGTGGGGC
>JBFLYO010000038.1:0-32131 GCA_040756745.1 Bacteroidota bacterium | reverse complement strand
ATGAGAGTCTGAAGACGACGATCCTCGGATTCGACAACGGCATGCTGATCCTCCCCGGGCACGACAGCCGGCCCATCGGACTTGACGGTCAGGCGGTCGCGGCACGACTGGGCGAGTTACGGCCGGTGCTGGAACGCCTGGCCGCGGGGCGGGACGAATTTGTCGCCGGGGTTCTCGGGAGTCTCGGCGCGAAGCCGCCGAACTTCCGGCTCATCATGGCATGTAACGAAGGTACCGCGGATCCTGCCGGCATCGATCCGCTGGACCTGGAGGCGGGCCCG
Source organism: Bacteroidota bacterium (assembly GCA_040756745.1). Classification (GTDB taxonomy): domain Bacteria; phylum Bacteroidota; class Ignavibacteria; order UBA10030; family UBA6906; genus JBFLYO01. The sequence continues at coordinate 31,850 of JBFLYO010000038.1, read as the reverse complement.
AACAGATGCGCGGTGCAGGGGAAGGGAGCGTAGGGTGAGGATGCCGGTTCCGACTGAAAGGACTCTGCTGCATGGAAAAACATATCACGCTCGTCGGCGTACTCAACATCGTCTATCGTTCGTTCCTGCTGGTGGGCGCCTGCGTGCTCTTCGCACTGGCGTTCGGTTTCGGGCGGCTGATGAATTTCCTGATGCGCGCGGGGAGCGTGCACCCGGATGAAATTCCGTACGAGATTCTGGATATCGTCCCCCTGCTGCTCGTGATGATCGGCGGGCTGATCTTCGTCGTCTCCCTGGCCGGTATCATCGGGGGAGTGGGCGTGCTGAAGAGAAAGGAGTGGGGAAGGATTCTGATGCTCGTGGTGTCGTTCTTCAACCTCGCGCACGTCCCGCTCGGAACAGTCCTCGGGGTCTATACCCTCTGGGTGCTGTTGAACAACGACACGATCCGGCTGTTCAACCCGCCGGCGCAGAGCGCCCCGGCCTGACGCAGGGGTCGAGCGGAGACTAGCGGGCGGCGTCGATCTGCGCGAGCACTTTCCCGGTGTCGACGGCCTTGGCCCAGGCCTCGACCGCATCGGCGGGGCCGGTGAACTCAATGGTAACGTTCAGGACGGCGTTCCGCTTTGTGATCCCCTGTTCAGGCATTTTCATGTCCACGCGCGAAAGCTGCTTCGTGTTCTTGAGGGACACGGGGTCACAGTAGATCGCAACGCGGGTTCTGTCGCCCGATCCTGCATCGGCGTACTTTAACGCGATCACCCCGGTGCGTTCGAACACAACGGCATCGGGGTCGATCGTTGCGCCCGGGTTACCGTTGCATCGGACGGCAACCGCGATGGGCTCCTTCTGCCCTTCAACCGCCTCGAGCTGCTGGGCGCTCACCTTCTTCTGCATCTCCTGGGCGAGCTTCGTCATTTCCTGGTAATCGCCCTTCGCCTGCGCTTCGAGCATCTTCTTCTGGTATTCTTTCTGCACGTCCTCGCCGGCCTTCTCGGCTTTCTTCCTCGTGCCGTATTCCCTGTTCGCCCCGGCGCTCACCGGGTAGTAGCGCCCCGACGCCTGGGTCTTGTAGGCTTCGGTGGGGAGGTCGAAGTTCTCGTGTTCCACAGTATAACCCGCCGGCGGCTTCCCGATGGCATCGAGCATGGCCACCAGTTTCTTCTTGACCTGCGCGACTTCATCCCGCGTGAGGGGGTTTTCGTCCTGGGCATGTGCCGTGCACAGCGTGAACGCGGCGATCAGTCCGGCGGCAATAGGGAAGCGAGTCATGGGGTCACCTGGCTGGGTTAAACCGGAGAGATTGAGATTTAGATTGAGATTGAGGTCGAGGTTAAGGTTGAGGTTAAGGGAAGAGATTGGTCCCCTTTTCCTTAACCTGCTTTACCCCTCAACCTGCTCCACCCCTCAACCTTAATCTCAATCTCGATCTTAATCTGCTCCTTTCCGAGCGGGGCACGGGAGTTGAACCCGTCTTTCAAGCTTGGGAAGCTCGCGTTGAACCGATCAACTAGCCCCGCAAATCACCGGAGAATGTACCGAAACCTGCAGACTTTTGCAACCCTGACGCGCCGGCGGTTGCCTTTCATCAATTCGCTTCGTACGTTTTCCGCGATCTACCGTTCACCGACCCTCGCTCTCACAATTCCCCGGAGTTGCCACTATGCTTGTTACTGTCCTCGAAGACTACGACGCCATGAGCAGGGAAGCAGCCCGCTTCGTCGCCGACCGCATCAGGAAAAAGCCGACGCTCGTGCTCGGCCTCGCCACGGGGAGCTCTCCCCTCGGCATGTACAAAGAACTGATCCGCATGCACAGGGATGAAGGGCTCGATTTTTCCAAAGTCACGACATTCAACCTTGACGAGTACGTCGGTCTTCCGCCGTCGCATGATCAGAGCTACCATTACTTCATGAGGGAGAACCTCTTCAAGCACATCAACCTCGATCCCCGACATGTCCATGTCCCGCAGGGCATGGCGAAAGACATCGACCTGTTCTGCGAATGGTATGAGGCCCGCATGCGTGAGTACGGCGGAATCGACCTGCAGGTCCTCGGGATCGGGGCGAACGGTCATATAGCGTTCAACGAGCCGGGATCATCGCTCGGATCGCGCACGCGGATCAAAACGCTGACCGGCACGACGCGCATGGACAACGCCCGCTTCTTCAAGACGAACGAAGAGGTGCCGCGGTACGCGATCACCATGGGGGTCGGAACGATCATGGACGCAAAGGAGCTCCTGATGGTGGCCAACGGCACGGGAAAGGCCGATGCCATCCTTGCAGCGGTCGAGGGACCGGTGACCGCCATGTGCCCGGCCTCGATCATCCAGATGCACCGGCTGGCGTTCGTGTTCCTCGACAAAAAAGCGGCGTCCAAGCTCAAGGGGCTGTACAACGACTCATGGGAATCAAAGATCTTCCAGTAACGCGACTCCTTTCATGACCGACAGTATCTGTATTTTTGAGGACCGCTTCTTCCGGCGGCTGATCCCGCTGGCATACACGCGTCCGGTTTTCGATCTCCGCTGCGGCATCCTCACGCTTCGCCAGAAGATCGAACGCCGCTACCCTGCCCGGCGCGTCCAGCTCCGCGTCCGTGCCTCGCTGCGAGACCTCGTCCAGCAACAGAACCCCGGCGTTCCCGTCAACAGCATTGAAGGCGACCGCTGCACATTTATCAATGGGCGGGTGCTCGCCGACGGGAATCTCGAAACAGCCATTCCCCCCGACGGTTCGGACGGGTTGTTCGTCATGGAGAAGACGCTCGTCGCGGCGCGGATCAGCGGACGCGCACTGGATGCCGTCCGGCATGCCCTTCCCGATATTCTCTCGGCGGCGGATTTTGGCTCACTTCCGGTGACCAATGTTGAGGTTCGTGAAATCCGCTACCCCTGGGATCTGGTCCATCGGAACGGCGAGGAGATCACCGCTGACTACGGGATGCTCGCTCCGGGGCAAGCCGAGCGGGTGCAGGGAACGGTGTATCCGGGGGTCCACCTGATCAACGCCGGGGACATTATCATTGGCGAGGCATCAAAGATCAAACCGGGAGCGGTGCTCGACGCCGAAGAGGGGCCGATCGTTATCGGGAAAAATGTCACCGTTTTTCCGAACGCCGTGATCAGAGGGCCGGCCTGGATCGGCGACAGGACGCTCATCAAGATCGGCGCGAAGATCTATGAGAACACCAGCATCGGAGAGGTCTGCAAAGTGGGTGGAGAGGTCGAAGGGGCGATCATCCACGCCTATTCCAACAAGCAGCACGACGGGTTCCTCGGCCATGCCTACCTCGGCACGTGGGTCAACCTGGGGGCCGACACCAACAACAGCGACCTGAAGAACAACTACGGCAGCGTGAAGATGACGATCGACGGGGAGGAGATCGACACCGGGTCGATGTTCATGGGACTGGTCATGGGAGACCACTCCAAGAGCTCGATTAACTCGATGTTCAACACCGGCACGGTCGTCGGCGTTTCGAGCAACGTGTTCGGAAGCGGTTTCCCTCCCAAGAGCATCCCGTCCTTCGCCTGGGGGGGCGCGGACGGGCTCGTCACCTACGATCTTGAGCGTGCGCTTGCCGTCGCACGCACCGTGATGGGGAGGCGAAAGATCGCCCTCTCAACTGCGGAAGAACGGGTGCTGCGAACGGTCTTCGAGCAGACCGTGACGGAACGGCAGCGCGGCAGCGCTACCGGAGGATCATGAGCTTCTTCGTGCCGATGAAATTCCCCGCCCGGAGCGTGACGAAGTAGACGCCGGTGGCGAATCTGCGCGCGTTCCAGGTCGCTTTATGCTTCCCCGCCGACTGGACGCCGTCCACGAGCGTTTCAACGTCGCGCCCCAGCACGTCGACGACGCGCAGCGACACCGGTCCCGTGGACGATAGCTGGTAGCTGATCACCGTCTCCGGGTTGAACGGGTTCGGATAGTTCTGGAACAGCTCGGCCTTCAGCGGGAGCTCCCCGCCGTTGTCGTCGACCGCGGTTGACGATGTGACCCTGACAAGCCGATATTTCCGTTCCGTAACAGTGCCGGCCGGTCCGGTGACTGTCAGCGTGACGCTGTACCCCCCCGGTGTGAGATATGTGTGCACCGGATCCTTCTCCGTGCTATTCCCCCCATCTCCGAAATCCCACGCATAACTCCGCGCCCCTTCCCACGATCGGTTCGTGAACGAAACAACAAGTGGCGCGCTCCCCGCGATGTTCCGTGCATCAAACGCCGGGTGCGCATGGAGCTTGCCCGTAAAGATCTGCCCATTGTCGACAGCCGGAGGCGGGGGAGTTCTGCGCCAGACCAGCATGCCGCGGTCCAGATACACTCCTGAGTTGACGTTGAAATTGTCGTCGGTCATGGGTGAAATCACCTGCCCGTCGAACGTGTACACATTGCCGTTCGATGCCCAGCCGAGAGCCCCGTCGCTCAACCAGTTCCAGAAGAGAACTGAGTAGGGAGCGCGTCCCGCGCGTACGGTGCGGCCGGTACCGATGTCGTAATACCAGAGCACGACGTCGGGCGAGGGGGACGGATAGCCCGGGTGCTCGTACCACACGACGTGCTTCCCGTCAGTGAGCGGGTAGAGCTTGGGAACGCTCCCTGTCGTCAACTGAGTCTTCTGCCGGGAAGCCACGTCGAACATCATGATCTGATTCACCCCGCTGCGCCGTTCGGACCAGACGATTGTGCCGTTGCGATAGCTGTAATCGTAGGTTGCGGGGGAGTCGCTCAGAGCGGTCGTCGTTGCGCCGTCGTAGAACATGAGCCGTTCCGTCTGCCCGTTCAGCCAGCAGGCGGTGTTCCCCCAACAGAGCACATTCCCCGGAAACCCGCTATCGGATGCAAGGAGTGTCAGCCGGGCCTGCTGGATCTCATACAGCCAGATATGCTTGATCGTCTCGCTCACCGTGGTCCGTGAGCCGAAGAATCCGATCGACCCTCCAGCCACGTAGGGATTCTCCGCCTGGATGGTATCGAGGAATTTGACCGGCGGGTTTGTGCCGTCATAATAGTAGAGGGAATCGAAATTCCGCCTCCAGATGATGTACCCGTCGTTCGCCATCAGAAGGTCCTGGTTCACGCTCGAATCGCTGAGTTGCGTTGTCTGCACACCGTCCCAGACAAAGAGGCGCATGTTTGTGACTCCACCCGCGAAATTCCCCCAGACCACGCTGCTACTGTCGATTGTCTTCATCTTGGTCTGCGTCCAGCCGTTCATGCCGTCGGTCGTCAGCTGCCGGTAGGTGACCGGCCGTGCCATCTCCACAGCATCGCCCAGAGTCCAGGCAAGGACGTCGTGATCCATGACGGGCGCTTCCGCCGCGCCGAGGTCCTGCGTGGAAGCTCCCTGGATATCAAAGGCGAGAAGATGCTTGGTGGGGCCGGTGCCCGACTGCCAGCTCACAAGCCCATTGCTGACATGCAGCGAGAAGACGCCGCTGCTGTCAAGGAGGTTCGTGGCGCCGCTCGCTGCGTCGAAGATGGTGATCATGGACGACCCGCCGATAGTATCCCGATAGGCGGCTACGGCGATACCGTCGCTCAGGTCGTATCCCGCTATGATCGTAGAGCCGCCGGTCGACTGGATGAGCGTGCGCGTAGTGTCACCAGTGTAGAGGCGGACGCGGGGATTGCCGGAGCCCGTCTGGAGCCACGCGACCTGGCCGTCCCGGAGCACCGGATTCCGGTTGTTGACACCTGCGGTCCCGGAAAGATTGACGGTTGTTCTTCCGTTGAAGAAGAAGATGTTGGCAGAGGCAGTCGGAGCAGCAGAATCGGAAACCACCCACGCAATCTGACCGTGATGGAGACTCGGCTGCATGTTCCACACGCCCGCGCTCAGCACAGTATCAGTGCCCGTCGCGAATCGATGGATGACGATTTCCGTGCCGGTCCCCGACTTCCTGCGCGCGTACGCAATAAGTCCATTGTGGACAGCAATGGGTTGCGCGTAATCGGGATTGTACGAGGGGCCCAGCGTTGACGTGGTCCATGTGCGGATGTCGAACGCCTTGACCTGCTCCCCGGAGGTGTTCCACACCACGTGATCGCCGCTGATGGCGCCGCTCACGCCGATGAGCTGGGAGTCGATGACGACGATCTCCGCCCCGGAATAGAACTTGAAGAGGAGATCGCCGCTGTTGAGATCCGTGTCGCGCCAGATCAGCCGGCCGCGATCGATCGCGAGCTGCGTGGGGGCGGATGTGTTGAGGGTGACATTGAAGTGCCGGTAGGCAGTGACCTCCTGGGCGCGGGTGTCGAGAAGACCGGTGACAAGAAGCAGGACAAGAACGGACTGGCGGTGCATACTCCCTCCGGCGTGAATGTTGTATGGAAATGAACAGGCGACTGCCCTCCCCATGAAGTGGGGAGGGACAAGAAATCAGTGTTTCAAAACTTTCATCAGCACCAGCCCCGTGCCAAGCCCGATGAGGTATCCGTAGGGGAGGCCTGCGCAGAGCAATCCGACGATCACGGCAACCCCCAGGTCACGCGGGGGTGTCACCGTGTCCGCCAGGAGACGGATCAGCGCGACTCCCTCAAAAAGAAGGATGACACCAAGCATCGGAAGCGGGAAGACATGGATCAGCGAGCTGAACCCGGCGCTGAAGAAGAGGCCGAGGATCAGGAATAAGGCCCCGTAAATGACAACCGATCCTCCCGTACGGGCGCCGAAGAGATAGTGGCCGGCCATGCCTCCGGAGCCGTGACAGACCGGCACGCCGGCGAGGAATGGTGCCGCCAGGTTCATCAGCGAGTAGGTGAAACCGATCTTGGTGATCGTGAACTTCCGCTCCGGGAAGTAATCGGCGGCGATGCGCTGCGTGGCGAGGATTGAATTGCCGAGCGAGAGCGGGACCTGCGGAAGCGCGAGAAGGAGAAATCCGGTTGTAATATCGTCCAGCGTGGGGAGCGCCGGCTTCGGGATCGCAAACCCGGTGCTTGATGCGATGACCGATACGTCTCCATGGACTACCGTTGCGTATACGACGCCTGCCGCGATCACGAACAGCGCAGGGGGGAAACGCCGGTTGCCGAGGAGTGCGACAGTGATCCCGGCCGCGACCACAGCAAGGAGATAGCCGGGAAGTCCGTCAGACTGGACGTAATTGGTCAGTGCGAGGAGCGACAGTTGGAGGCCGAGGCCGAACTGGATGCCGCGGACAACCGTCTTCGGGACCACGCGCGCGAGCCAGCCGAGCAGACCGGTCGCCGTCAGCAACAGCATGGTCGCGCCAATCGCAATGCCTGCGCCATGGACGATGTTTGCCTGGAGCCGCTGAGCGATAACGATCGTTGCCACGGCCTTCAGCGGCTGTACCGGCATTGGGATCCCGTACGTCAGTGCTGTCCCGATCTGCAGCAGGCCAAACGCAATGAGCACGCTTGCACTGTCCAATCCTGCCGCGAGAATCATTCCGACCAACAGCGGGAGGTCGGTCCCGATATCCCCGAAAGCCCCGGAAAACTCGTTCCTGTCGAAGCGAATCATTCGTTTATCTTAATGAGAGCGAATGTGAACCGCAAGCAAAAGACGATTTTGACACATTTCTCTTGACTTTGATCTCGACAGGAACTATTTTAAGAGTAAATAGTCTGATTTATCTTCATGAGTCTTTTGTTCAGTCGACCCTGCGAATATGCCCTTCAGGCGGTGATCTACCTTGCCATGAAGAAGGAAGGGGAGCGGACATCCATTCGTGAGCTGACGGCGGCGCTGCGCATCCCATATCATTTCCTGGCGAAGATCCTTCAGGACCTGACCCGCAAGGGACTTCTGTCGTCGCTCAAGGGGCCTGCGGGGGGCTTTGCGCTGGAGATGCCGGCGAAAGAGATCACGCTCTTTCATATCGTTGAGGCGATCGACGGCGTCGAATTCACACAGCGCTGCGTGATGGGATTTCAGGAGTGTTCAGGGAACCATCCCTGCTCCGTCCATGACTCATGGGCAGAGCTGCGCGACTCGATCTACCGGATGCTCGTTGAGCGCAATATTGAGGAGATGGCAGGGGATATGAAGAAGCCGGAGTATGCGGGGGCGGGATAGAGTTCCGAAGAGAACAATTGACGATTGACAGTTGACAGAGTGAAGCACCATGATCCCGGAGAAGCCACCGATGAAACCAACCGACGAACTCATCAAGGAACACCACGCCATTCTGCTTTCGCTCGAGGTGTTGGAAACGATGTGCGGGAGGATTGAAGCCGGAGAAGAGTGCAACGCCAACGACGTTGCCCGCCTTCTCGACTTTCTCAAGACATTTGCCGACGGCTGTCATCACCAGAAGGAGGAGCGCCACCTCTTCCCGGCGATGGAAGGTGCGGGCGTTCCCCGCGACCGGGGCCCGATCGGGATCATGCTTTCCGAACACGATCTTGGACGGAAGCATATCCGGGGGATGGGGGAGAGTCTCGCCGCGTGGCAGGCAGGACGCCCCGAGGGGGCCCGCGAGCTTGTCCGCGATGCTCGCGCCTACATCAACCTCCTCCGCGCCCACATCATGAAGGAGAACACGGTCCTTTTCCCGATGGCCGATAGATTCCTAAGCCCGGAGACACAACAGACGATCGCCGCGGCCTTCGCAGCCCTTGAGGAAGAGGAGATCGGAGAAAACGTGCATGAACAGTATCACGAGCTTCTGCACGAGCTGCACGACACCTATCTCGAGAGTTGAGCGGAGAGAGGTCTGTGAGAACTGAATCTGCGGTAAAGGAATCGCTGTATCGCGTTGAGGCGCCGGAGGTTGGAGATCAGGTGCAGGGGGCAATGCTCCCGGCACGCCGGCACGTGCCGCGGCTGAAGGTGAAGAAGCTCTCACCGGAGCTTCGCCGGCGGAAACCGAAGTTCTCTCTCGAGCCCGTCCGGTACAGGCGTCTCGTCTGGAGACTCAAGGAGGATTCACAGTTTCAGCGCAGTGCCGTCCAGCTCGGCTTCGCTCTCCTCTGCATCTGGATCGGCATTGAATTCCATCTGTTCATGAAGTGGGGAGAATCGGGAGGGACCACCGGCTTCGTCCCGAGACCCCCGGGGGTTGAGGGATTCCTGCCGATCAGCGCGCTGATCAGTCTGAGCTACGCGCTTCAGACCGGGATGATCAATGCGATACACCCGTCGGGGTTGTTCATTTTTGTAGGGATCGTGGCGGCCAGCGTCGTCCTCAAGAAGGCGTTTTGCAGCTGGCTCTGTCCCATCGGCACGCTGAGCGAGTCGCTCTGGTTGCTCGGCCAGCGTATCTTCGGACGGAACGTGGCGCTTCCCCGCTGGCTCGACATCCCGCTCCGGTCGCTCAAGTACCTCCTGATGGCGTTCTTCGTCTGGTCCGTGGCCGCGATGGAGATCCCGGCGCTTGAGAACTTCATTTACAGTCCGTACAATAAGGTCGCGGACATCAAGATGTACCTGTTCTTCGCGCAGATCTCCGGCGCGGCCCTCTGGACAATCCTGATCCTCCTCGTCCTCTCGGTCGTCATCAAGAACTTCTGGTGCAGGTACCTCTGCCCCTATGGCGCTTTGCTGGGGATCGCGGGATGGCTGAGCCCGCTCAAGATCACGCGCGCGAAGGAGACCTGCATCGACTGCGAGCTCTGCACGAAGGCCTGTCCCTCGCGCATCAAGGTCCATACGGCGACCCGGGTCTGGAGCGACGAGTGCATGAGCTGTATGGCCTGCGTCGAAACATGCCCGGTGAAGAATACGCTGATGGTCCGTCCTTCGCGCCGGGCCGCCGCCGTTCCTACCTGGGTTTTCGGCGTTCTGGCCGCCGGCACATTCGTTGCCATCACAGGGCTGGCGGTCCTGAGCGGTCACTGGCAGAACGGGATAAGCAAGGGAGAGTACCTCCGGAGGTTCCAGCAGCTTGACGCACCGGTCTATCAACATTTCCGCGGCCAGGTCCCTCCGTACAGCCCAAATGACTGACGAGCACGAAGTCCTCGACGTCCCCGGCTTCTACGACCGTCTTGCGGGCGATTACGACGCGATGACGGAATTCGAGAAGCGGTACGTCCGGGAGAAGCCGTTCTTCCGACTTCTCGTGGAGCGTTACAGGATCGCTGCGGCGCTCGACGCCGGGAGCGGAACCGGTTTTCATTCGCTCATGCTTGCCCGCTTGGGCGTCTCTGTCACCGCCGTGGACGCATCGCCGGTAATGCTCGAGCGGCTTGGAGCACACGCTCGGGCGATGAATCTCCACGTCACATGCGTGGAGACGACCTTCCAGAAGCTCTCCGGCGCCGTTGCCGGACCGTTCGATGCCGTGTTCTGCCTTGGCAATTCACTCCCTCACCTGCTCACCGAGGATGACCTGCGGTGTACGCTGGAGAACTTCAGAGACGTCCTCCGTCCGGGGGGACTCCTCTATCTCCAGTTGCTGAACTATCACCGGATCCTGGCGGAGAGGAAACGCGTGCAGAACGTGCGGCAGGTCGGGGATGTAACGTTCGAACGGTCATACGAGTACGACCGGGAAGACGGGCTGATCACGTTTTCCTTCCGAAGGAGCGCGGGATCGGGAAGCGACGCGGCACAGGAAACCATGGCCATCCCGCTGCGCCCGCTTCAACACGATTATCTCGAGACCGTTCTCCGCGACACGGGCTACGAACAGGTGCATCCCTACGGCGGGATTGCGCTTGAAGCATTCAATCCTTCCACATCAACAGACCTTGTTATCATGGCGCTCAGACGATCCTGACCGCGGCTCCAGCTGGGACCGCTTGCCACTATTCACCCACCCACAATCCGGGGGGAACCCATGAAGCACCATCGCATTCTTCTCCTGCTGCCGATCGCCTTCACCCTGCTCGCTGCGTCTCGGGCCGACGCACAGGTCTGCGTCAATTGCCACCTGAAGGTGACGCCGGGGATTGTATCCGACTGGCAGCTGAGCAAGCACAGCGCGAACGGCGTAGAGTGCTCCTCCTGCCACGGCGACAGGCACACCTCCGCGACAGACTACGCCAATGCCGCAATCCCCACGCCGGAGACCTGTGCAGAGTGCCACGAAACGCAGGTCACGCAGTTCAAGAGCGGGAAACATGCCCTGGCCTGGGCTGCGCAGCAGGCGATGCCGACGATCCACTGGCAGCCGATGGAGATGATCGAAGGGATGAAAGGATGCGGCGGATGCCACAAGATCGGACTGAAGACCGAGGCGGAAATCAAAGCGCTGAAGAAAAGCGGCGGCGGGTTCGGGCTTGCCTCATGCGACGCCTGCCACACGCGCCACGCGTTCTCCGTCGTCGAAGCCCGCCAGCCGCAGGCCTGCCAGACCTGCCACATGGGGTTCGATCATCCGCAGTGGGAAATGTATTCGGCATCGAAGCATGGCGTGCGCGCTCTGCTCAAGCAGAGCAAAGTCCTTCCGGAAAATGTGTCTGCTCCCACCTGTCAGGACTGCCACATGCAGGAAGGGCACCACGGCGTGACCACCGCCTGGGGATTCCTTGCGGTGCGCCTCCCGCTGCCGGAAGACAAGCAGTGGGCGGCCGACCGGACGACCATACTTCAGGCGCTTGGCGTGCTCGGACCCGATGGGAAGCCGACCCCCCGGCTTGACGTGGTGAAGTCGGCGAAGGTCGCCCGCCTCACCGAAGAAGAATTCCGGTTCGAACGGGACAAGATGGTCAAGACCTGCCGGAAATGTCATTCGGAGAATTTTGCCCGCGCGGAATTGGAGAAGGGAGATCAGATCATTCGCCAGGCGGACCATCTGATGGCGGAGGCGGTCCGCATAGTCGCTGACCTCTATAAGGAAGGGCGGTTGAAGAAGCCGGCACACTACGCTTCGGCATTCCCCGATCTTCTCACGTTCCACGATGCCCCGTCGGTGATCGAGCAGAAGCTGTTCGTGATGTTCCTTGAGCACAGGATGCGCACGTTCCAGGGGACGTTTCACGCGAACCCGGACTATGCACTCTGGTACGGGTGGAGTGAAATGCAGCGGGACATGACCGAGATCCGCACGATCGCGGCGGAACTGCGCAGGACGAAAGGGAAGTGAGAATCAGCACTCAGGCCGGCTGCGGGGGCTCTCCGGTCCGGCGGCCGGGAAGGACTTCAACGAGCGTCTTCAGAAAAAGGATCGCCACGACGAGGTAGTTGGCGATCAGAAATCTGTCTTCCACGACGGGATGAAGGAGGAAACGAACGAAGACATGTGCAAGAATGACGAGGAGGAGGACGGAGGATGGGTCGAGGCGCCGGGCCGGTTTCCCCGAGACACGTATGTAGAGTGTACAGACCGCAACGAAGACAACAGGGGCAAGCGCCGAGAGCGTCAGACTTCGCAGTCCATTCGTCAGCGTGACCCAATAGCCACTCAGGAGCCCCGCGCCGGCAGTCCCGGCGGTCAACTCCGCTGACGAGAGAAATGTGATGAATCGTCCGGGATCGATCCGTTCGAGCCCCATGAACCCTGCGATCCCGGCGATCATTGCAGCCCCCCAGATCACGCAGGTCGTGCGGCGGGCTTTTCGGTATGCCGCAACATATCCCACGATTGCCACCGCAAATAACACTGCATCCAGTCTGGACAACACCCCTCCCGTGAGCAGGGCAAGTCCCATGGATACCCTCTCTCGCTCCATCAGCATGTAAGTTCCGGATAGCAGCAGCAGGCCGCATAACAGATCGGGAGTCGACGACCCCGCTGCCTCCAACAGAAATGGCAAAACCGCCAACGTGCCGCTCACCACGATTCCGCTGAGTCCCGGCATGATGCGTGCGATCCAGACGAGGAGGAGCAGACAGAGGACAACGTAGGAGAGCGCCGAAGGCATCACCGTCGCACGTGTGAGAGGGATTCCAACTGCCGCACACAGCCGCACCGCCTGGACATAGAGCGGTTTGACGGCATACAGGCGAAGCTGTTCACGGAAGAAGAAAGGATCGCGCGCCGCCTTTCCGCGGAATGCGTGCATGCTGTCGGTCAGCGCCGCAAACTTCGCCGGTGGGATCTCCGCACGGGCGGCCGCGTAGGTCCGGGCGTGGAGGGTGATCGGCTCAGGATTCTCGAACGCCAGGGCCAGGCCCATGTACGGGAGGATGTCCCAGTTGTACAAGGGGCGAGAGAGCACGACAAGAGCGATACCTGCGACAAAAAGAACATATGCTGCTGTGAGGAAGCGGCGCATGTGTAAGGTTAAGGGGTGGGGCAGGTTAAGGTTGAGGAGAAGATCGAGACCGAGATCAAGATCGAGGAGGAGGCCGCGGAACGTGGACCTCCTGACGGAGCGAACTTACGAGGATTACGATAGAAAAGAAAGGGGTGGGCTTGCTCAGGCCGCGGCGGCGGTGAGGTATTCCCGGATCGCCTGAGCTGCGGCTTTGCCGTCTTTCATCGCAAGAATGACCGTGGCGCCGCCTCGGGAGAGGTCGCCGCCGGCGAATATGCCCGGGCGACTTGTTCCCTGCTTGTCGTTGGTGACCACGGTTCCCCGTTTGCTGGTCTCGAGCCCCGGGGTGGTGGCCTGGATGATCGGGTTGGGCTTTTGTCCGATCGCTTCGATGATCGTCTGCAGCTCAATCACAAACTCCGACCCCTTCACCGGCACCGGCCTGCGGCGTCCCGATTCGTCCGGTTCGCCCAGTTCCATCTTCTGGCACTCGATCCCGCGCACCCAGTTGTTTCCATCGTTGAGGATGCGGAGCGGATTTGTGAGAAGCAGGAACTCGATCCCTTCCTGCTCAGCATGGTGGATCTCCTCATCACGAGCCGGCATTTCCTGTCGCGATCTCCGATAGATAAGATACGCGTGCTCCGCCCCGAGTCGGCGGGCGGTTCGGACTGCGTCCATAGCAGTATTGCCGCCGCCGATGACGCCGACCGACTTGCCGATCTTTACGGGCGTGTCATTCTGCGGAAACTTATAGGCTCCCATCAGATTGACCCGCGTGAGAAATTCGTTGGCGGAATAGACTCCGCTCAGGTTTTCGCCGGGGATGCCAAGAAAATTCGGCGTCCCGGCGCCCGTGCCGAGAAAGACCGCCTTGAACCCCCACTCGTCGAAGAGCTCGTCGATCGTCGCCGTCCTGCCCACGACGAAGTTCGTGTAGATCTCCACGCCGAGCGCCTTGATCCGGTCCGTCTCGAGGTCCAGAATCTCCTTGGGGAGACGGAACTCCGGGATGCCGTACCGGAGCACTCCTCCGACCGCATGCAGCGCCTCGAAGATCGTCACCTGAAACCCCATCTGGGCAAGCTCCGCCGCGCAGGTGAGGCCTGAAGGTCCTGAGCCAACGATGGCCACTTTCTCGGGACGTTTCTCCTTGAGGACGGGGGGAGTGAAGAGCCCGTTCTTCATTTCAAAGTCGGCGACAAACCTCTCGAGCTTTCCGATTGCGACCGGCTCCAGTTTCTTGCCGGTCACGCAGAGCGCCTCGCACTGCGACTCCTGAGGGCAGACCCGTCCGCAGATTGCGGGGAGGTAGTTCGCCTCGCGGATCTTATTGACCGCGCCGACATAGTCCTTTTGGAGGACGAGCTGGATGAATCCTCTGATATCGATCTCCACCGGGCAGCCGTCGGTGCAATAGGGGGTCTTGCACTCGAGACACCGCTGGCTTTCGATGACCGCGCGGTCCTCGTCGAACCCGAATGACACTTCCAGAAAATTTAGAATGCGATCTGACGCCGGTTGTTCAATCGAGTCCTGGCGGGTGATCTTCATCCGTTCGGAGGGTTTGAGCGGGTTGAACTGGCTCATGACGCTATCTCCTCCCGGGCTCCGCTCAGCCGGCACACGTGCTTCCGGTCGGAGATCCGTTCCATATCGACGTACGTGCGGTTGCGCATCATCAGCTCGTCGAAGTCAACCGCATGGGCATCGAATTCCGGCCCGTCGACGCACGCGAACTTCATCTCGCCGTTCACGGTGACCCGGCATCCGCCGCACATCCCGGTGCCGTCCACCATGATCGTGTTGAGACTCACCAGCGTGTGGACGTTGTATTTTTTCGTCAGCTCGCTGACCGCCTTCATCATGGGGAGGGGGCCGATGGCGTACACTGCGGCAATGGAGGGTGTTGCGTCGAGGATGTCTTTAAGCTGGTCGGTGACGAAGCCCTTGCGGGAGTACGAGCCGTCGTCGGTGGTGACGTAGACCTGATCGCAGAACGCACGCATTTCCTCCTCGAGGATGACGAGCTCCTGAGAGCGGGCGCCGATGATCGTGTGGACGGAATTGCCGGACTCTTTGAGGGCCTTCGCAATGGGGAGGAGCTCGGCCGTGCCGACGCCGCCTCCGACGCACGCGACGGTGCCGATGTGCTCGATCGGGGTCGGGTTGCCCAGCGGGCCGACCACATCGAGCAGCGACTCGCCTGCCTCCTTGCTGCAGAGGAGTTTTGTGGTGCCGCCGACGGCCTGGACGATCAGCGTGATAGTGCCTGCCTCAGGGTTGCTGTCGGCGATGGTGAGCGGTATCCGTTCCCCGTTCTCCTCGACCCGGACCATGACAAAATTCCCCGCCTTGCGCCTGCGCGCGACGAATGGGGCTTCGATTTCAAATCTGGTGATCGTGGGGGCGAGGACCTGCTTGGCGGTTATCCGGTACATATGCCTGTAAGAGCGTCGGGTGGACAGAGTCGTATGTTGTGATCTACCGAGGGCACAAGCCGTGTGCCAAGGAAACAGGGAAAGAACCTGTAAATCCGGTCGCTATTGGGGAGTCCGGCGGCATCCGCGATGGTCAGAGGCTGCGGATTGTCAATTACGGTAAACTGTGCTTGCCAAAAGTGGAAGGGGGTAGGGTGAGCTCCTTCAGGGGGTGAGCGAAGCGAGAATCCCGCGCAGCGCCATCACCGTTTCATCGACGTGCGACTCATGAATAATCAGCGGCGGGAGAAACCTGAGCACCGTGGAGTCGGTGCAGTTGATCAGTATGCCCCGATCGCGCATGGCGTCGACGACGCCGTCGCCGGAGCGCGTCAGCTCAATGCCGGCCATCAGCCCGAACCCGCGCACCTCTTTCACGAGCCGGGGGAACTCCGCGCCGAGTAACGAAAGTCCGTTCATCAGGCGACCGCCCAGACGGGCCACGGCCGGGATCAACTCCTTCTCCTCGATTTCTTCAAGCACGGCGATGCCGGCCGCGCACGCCACCGGGTTGCCCCCGAATGTCGTGCCGTGCATCCCCGGTTCCAATACGGCGGCGATCTCTTCGCGGGCCAGGAGAGCGCCGAGCGGCAGTCCGCCGCCGATCGGCTTGGCAAGCGTGACGATGTCAGGTTTGATGCTGTAATGCTGGAAGCCGAAAAACTTTCCGGTGCGCCCCGCGCCCGACTGTACCTCGTCGGCAATGATCAGGAACCCGAACTTCTTCCGAAGGTCCGCAAGGGCGACGGCGAAGTCCTGCGAGACGGGCCGGATCCCTCCCTCCCCCTGAATGAATTCGAGCATGACGGCCGCGGTGTGTGCGGTGATTGCCCCGACCAGGGCGCCTATATCATCGAACGGCACGAGATTGCAGTTGTCGAGGAACGGCCCGAAGCCATCCCGGTATTTCGGGCGGTCCATCAACGAGAGTGCCCCCAGCGTCCGCCCGTGGAACGAATTGGTGAAAGCGATGATCTCTCCTTTGCCGCGCGTCGAGCCCCACTTCCGGGCAAGCTTCACCGCCCCCTCGGTCGCTTCTGTGCCGCTGTTGGCAAAGAACACCCGCGGATAGCCCCCGTGTCTGATCAGCAGCTCCGCGAGCCGGACCTGTGGCTCCTGCAGGAAATAATTCGATAGGTGGGTATACCGCGCCGCCTGGTCAGCGATCGCCCGTACCACCCGGGGGTGTGCATAGCCAAGCGCGTTGACCGCAAGCCCGGCAAACATATCGAGATACCGCTTCCCGTCGCGCGTGTATAGGTAGACCCCTTCTCCCCGCTCTACTTCCAGCGGGAGGCGCTTGTAGGTGTGAAACAGTGCGGCAGATTCCCGGTCGTGCAGGTCCATGGGGGGCCGAAAATAGTGAAAAATTGTGCTTGCATAATAATACAAAATCTTGCATATTTATGCAAGCACTATTTTGGAGGAAGGGGCAGGATATCGTGGTCAACGCGGCAATCGTCGGGGCATCGGGGTACTCGGGGACGGAGCTCCTGAGGGTTCTTTCGGCGCATCCCGAAGTCACCGTCACTAAAGTCACCGCGGCGTCGTCGGTTGGACAGCGGGTGGACGCGCTGTATCCGGCCCTGGCAGGAGTGTGCGACCTCGCCTACGAGCCGCTGGTACCCGACGCCTTGCAGGGGATCGATGTCGCATTCATTGCTCTCCCGTCGGGTGAGGCGATGAACGTTGTGCCGGAGCTGCTGGAGCGGGTGAAGACCGTGATTGACCTGGGAGGCGACTTCCGGCTCCGGTCGGCCTCACTCTATGAGAAATACTACAAGCGCCCGCACGCCGCGCCCGGGCTGCTGCCGTCGTCGGTGTACGGGCTCCCCGAGCTCAACAAGAAAGAGATCGCTTCTGCCCGGCTGATCGCAAACCCGGGCTGTTACCCGACGAGCGCGATCCTTGCCCTGCTCCCTGCGCTGGCGCATGGCGTTGTTGCCAGAGAGGGGATTGTGATCAATTCTCTCTCCGGCGTTTCGGGGGCCGGGCGGAGCGCATCGGTGGAGATGAGCTTCGGCGAGGTGAACGAGAACGTCCGTGCGTACAAGGTGGGGACTCATCAACACATTCCTGAGATTGATTCGATCCTCTCGATTGCCGCGGGGGGCGAGGTGTCGGCATCGTTCGTTCCGCACCTGCTTCCCGTCACACGAGGGATCTACACCACAATTCATGCCGACCTCGCCGTGAAGATCAACGAGGCCGAGATCACTGCCCTCTATGAGGAATACTACCTGCCGCATCCGTTCGTGAGGATCACCCGACAGATTCCACAGCTGCTGGCAGTCACGCGAACAAACTACTGCGACATCGGACTCTTCATCGAGCGGAGGACGAACCAGCTCATCGTCATCAGCGTCATCGATAATCTGGTCAAAGGAGCGGCGGGGCAGGCGGTGCAGAACATGAATCTGACGGCAGGTCTGCCGGAAACCATGGGACTCCGGTAACACGGGAGGGAATGATGATACAGGATGTGGTGGAAGTGCACAAGGCAAGAGAAGGGCTGGAGTCTCACAAAGGGGATGGGCAGCCGGCGTTTGTGGAAATCCCGGGAGGAGTGACTGCGCCAAAGGGGTTCCGCGCGGCGGGCATACACTGCGGGGTGAAAAAGGCAAAGCGGGACCTCTGTCTTCTTGTCTCCGATTCCCCGGCTTCAGGCGCCGCGGTGCTCACCACAAACGTCGTCCAGGCCGCACCGATTCTCGTGGTGAAGGAACAGTTGAAAGCTTCGAAGACGTTCCGCGCGATCGTCGTGAACAGCGGCAATGCGAACGCCTGCACGGGCGACCGTGGAATGAACGATGCCTGGGCGATGACACGGGAGACTGCCCGCGCGCTGCACCTGGCCGAGCAGGAAGTGCTCGTTGCATCCACAGGGGTGATCGGCCAGTTCCTGCCGGTGGAGAAAATCCTTGCTGGCATTTCCGTCGCCGCCTCACAGCTCTCAGTGCAGGGGGCCAACAATGCGGCGGAAGCGATCATGACTACCGATACGTTCGTTAAGGAATGTGCGGTGCGGTTCACGCTCGACGGCGTCCCGGTGACGATCGGCGGGATGGCGAAGGGCTCCGGCATGATCGCGCCGAACATGGCAACAATGCTTGCATTCGTGACGACCGATGCCGCCGTCGAGCCGGCGTTGCTCCAGTTGGCCCTTGAGCAGGCAACCGCACGCTCGTTCAACAGGATCACCGTCGATGGGGACACCAGCACCAACGACATGGCAACCGTGCTCGCCAACGGCGCCTCGGGAGCCGGGAAGCTGACCACCGCAACGGGCGAGGGCTTCATCAAATTTGCGGTTGCTCTGGAGCATGTGCTCGTCAAGCTGGCGAAAATGATCGTCGTGGATGGAGAAGGAGCCACGAAATTCATCGAGGTGAACGTAAAGGGTGCAAAGAGTGAACAGGATGCCGATAAGGCGGCACGAGCCGTCGCCAATTCGAACCTGGTCAAGACCGCCATCCATGGCGAGGACGCCAACTGGGGGCGCATACTGGCAGCGGTGGGATATTCGGGCATCGCGTTCGATCCGTCGAAGGTGGAGATCCTGTTCGGCGGGCTGCCGATCCTCAGGCCCAACTACGTGATCGACTTCTCGGAAGAAGAAGCCAAGACGATCCTTTCACAGAAAGAGATCGCTATCACCGTCGATCTGCACACGGGAGATGCGGAGGCGACGTTCTGGACCTGCGACCTCTCGAAGGAATACGTTGCCATCAACGCCAACTACAGGACCTGAGCGATGATCGCCTCCCTTTCGGCAAAGACCGAAGTCCTGATTGAGGCCCTCCCGTACATCTCCCGGTACGAGGGGAAGACGTTTGTGGTCAAGTATGGGGGCGCAGCACAGCTCGATGAGGATCTGCGCGAAACGTTCGCGCAGGACGTGACGCTCCTGAAAAAGATCGGCATCAAAGTGGCAATCGTGCATGGCGGCGGTAAAGAGGTAACGGAGATTGCCGGGCGCCTCGGTCTCGATTCGCGCTTCGTCGACGGTCAGCGGTACACGGATGCTGCAATGATGGACGTGGTGCAGATGGTGCTGGCCGGCAAGACGAACAAGGACATCGTGGGGCGGATCAACAGGCACGACGGCGATTCGGTGGGGCTCTGCGGCATCGACGCCCATCTGCTGAAGGTAAAGCGGTTCGAGAACGGCCGGGCCGACCTCGGACTTGTCGGTGAAATCACTGAAGTCAACACAGCATATCTGAACCTCCTGCTCGACCACGGCATCATGCCGGTCATCGCGCCGATCGGGGTCAACGACGAGGGGCAGGCCCACAACGTCAATGCGGACGTCGCGGCCTCGGCTATCGCGGCGGCACTGCAGTCGGAGAAGCTGGTCTTCCTGAGCGACGTGGAGGGAGTCATGGCGGGGGGGAAGCTTGTGCACAGCATGGATCAGGCCGAAGCCGAGCGGCTGATGGACTCAAAGGTGATCAGTAACGGCATGATCCCCAAGATCCGCTCCGCATTTACCGCCTTAAATGCGGGGGTAACGAAGGTACACCTCATCGACGGCCGGATCAAGCATTCGCTGTTGCTGGAGATCTTCACCGAAGCCGGCATCGGGACGGAGCTTATCAAGCGGTTGGACAACCGGACGGTGTCGGTGTGACGCACGGAGCAATCCACAGGCATTATGCAGCATCGGACATGACCAAACGCGAACGACTTTTTGCGATCAAGGAGATCGTCGCCGGCGGGGAGATCGACAGCCAGGACGCACTGCGGCGGGAGCTGAGGAAGCGGGGCTGTGAGGTCACACAGGCGACCCTCTCGCGCGACATGGCGGAGCTGGGAGTGGTGCGCATCACCTCCCACGATGGGGGGCGGTACGCTCTCCAGCCCGCGGGTGAAGTGAAAGCGCTCCGCCCGCTTGTCAATGCGGAGGTCCTTGCGATCGACGCGAACGAATCCATGATCGTCGTCCGTACTCTCCCGGGCTGCGCCAACACGGTGGGAGAGTTCATCGACGTCGAAAAACATCCTGACGTCATCGGCACCGTCGCGGGGGACAACACGCTTCTGGTCATCCCGCGCTCGCAGAAGAAGACGCGGCAGATTGTGAACTATCTCAAACACAAACTCATTGAGGGACAGTAATGGGCAAGACCAAGATTGTGGTGGCGTATTCCGGCGGACTCGACACGTCGGTAATGGTCAAATGGCTCAAAGAACGGATGGATGCCGAGATCGTCACCGTGACCGGCGACCTGGGGCAGAAGAAGGAGCTCACCGGCGTGAAGGCGAAGGCCTTTGCCACGGGGGCGACCGCGGCGTACGTCGAGGACGTCCGTGAAGAATTCTTGCGCAACTATGCTTTTCCGGCCCTGCAGGCGGGCGCGCTCTATGAAAAGAGCTACCCCATGGCCACTTCGCTCGGACGTCCGCTGCTTGCCCGGCTGCTCGTCGACGTGGCGCGGCGGGAGGGGGCGACGCATGTCGCGCACGGCTGTACCGGGAAAGGGAACGACCAGGTGCGGTTCGAGGTCTCCGTGGCGGCGCTTGCGCCCGACCTCATAGTCCTGGCGCCTTTACGCGAGTGGGAGTTCAAATCGCGTGAGGAAGAGATCGCCTACGCACGGAAACACGGTATCCCCGTCGCGGCGACGGTTGCCAATCCCTATTCGATTGACGAGAACATCTGGGGGACAAGCATCGAGTGCGGAGTGCTGGAGGATCCGATGGTTGAGCCGCCGGCCGATGCCTATCAGCGGACCGTTGCGCCCGAAGCGGCTCCCGACAAGCCGGAGTATCTCGACATTGAATTCGAGGAGGGGATTCCGGTCGGACTCGGAGGCAGAGGTCTCAATCCGGTGGCTTTGGTTGCCACGCTCAACGATATTGCCGGCATGCATGGCGTCGGCAGGATTGATCTCGTCGAAAACCGGCTGGTCGGCATCAAGTCGCGTGAGATCTACGAAGCGCCCGCTGCGACGGTCCTGCATTTCGCTCACACCGAGCTCGAGCGGCTCACACTCGAGAAGTCGGTGTTCCACATGAAGAACCAGCTTGCCATGGAGTATGCTAACCTTGTCTATAACGGGCTCTGGTTCACTCCGCTCAAGAATGCGCTGGACGCGTTCGTTCGTGAGACGCAGAAGACCGTTACGGGGACGGTGCGGGTGAAGCTGTTCAAGGGGAATGTCGGCGTTGCAGGGAGGCAGTCGGTCTTTTCACTCTATAATACACAGCTTGCCACCTACACCGAAGAAGACACGTTTGACCACAAGGCCGCCAAGGGGTTCATTACGATCTACGGTCTTCCGGTCAAGACATTCCATCAGGTGCAGAACGCGGCCGCGGGTGAGAACGGGACGCCGGTGAAGGAGCAGGAAGAACTGCAGACTGTCCCGGTCCGATGAGCCGTTGGAAGGGAGGATTCCGCGAGCCGCTCGACCCGGCCGCGCTGGAATTCTCCTCATCGTTATCTGTCGATCGGCGGCTGGCCGAAGAGGACATTGAGGGAAGCCTCGCCCACGTCGCGATGCTCGCCGCGCAGGGGATCATCCCCAGGTCGGATGCCCGGAAGATCACGCATGGGCTGAAGCAGATCCGGGAGGAGATCGCGGGGGGGAAGGCCGACTGGCTCGGAGAGCGTGACGGTGACGGGAGGTTCGTCGCCGAGGACATCCACATGGCGATCGAGCGGCGGGTGATCGCGCTCACGGGAGATGCCGGCGCCCGCCTGCATACGGCCCGGAGCAGGAACGACCAGGTGGCGCTCGACGAGCGGCTCTATCTGCGCAAAGCGATCGATCGCTCGATTGCCGCCATTCGAGGACTCCAGCGCTCCCTGCTCGCGAAGGCCACGGAGTACCGCGACGTGGTCATGCCGGGATACACACACCTCCAGCGCGCCCAGCCCATCCTGCTGGCACATCACCTCCTTGCGTATATCGAGATGCTCGAGCGGGACCGTGAGCGGTTTTTGGATTGCCGCAAGCGTGTCAACCGTTCTCCGCTCGGCGCCGCGGCCCTGGCGGGGACATCATTCCCGATCAACCGGAGGAAGGTTGCACGGATGCTTGGGTTCGACGGCCTTATCGTGAACAGCATCGATGCAGTCAGCGACCGAGACGTTCTCATTGAGTTCATTTCCTCGGCGGCCATCACCATGATGCACGCCAGCCGGCTGTCCGAGGAGTTGGTCCTCTGGACCACCCGCGAATGGAGGTTTGCGGAGATCGGGGATGCATTCACAACCGGCAGCAGCATCATGCCGCAGAAGAAGAACCCCGACATGGCCGAGCTGGTGAGAGGAAAGACCGGACGGGTGTATGGCGACCTGGTGGCCCTGCTTACGGTGATGAAGGGATTGCCGCTGGCGTACAATCGGGATATGCAGGAGGATAAGGAACCGCTCTTCGATGCCGCGGATACAGTGACAGATAGCCTGGATATTCTGGCCAGGATGCTTGGGACAGTCAGGTTTGACAAGGAAAGGTTTGAGGTTAAGGATAAGGTTAAGGATGAGGTTAAGGATAAGGTTAAGGGGGAGATTGAGATTAAGATTGAGATTGAGGGGGATGAGATTTTAGCAACGGAGTTGGCGGACTACCTGGTCAGGAAGAGTTTACCATTCAGGGAAGCACATGGCATCGTGGGGGCCATTGTTGCGTTATGCAAGGAGCGCAAATGTTCGCTGGGGGAATTGCCGATTGAGGAATACAGGCGTCATTCACCGGCGTTTGGCAATGACGTCAAGAATCTATTGACGGCGAGAGGGTCGGTGGGAATGAAAAGATCGGAGGGGTCGACCTCGCCGGCCGAGGTCGCGAAGGCATTGCGGGCGTGGACGCAGGCCGTCAAAAAACCGTAGGGGCGAGGTCACGTCGCCCCATCCATTTCCGATTAATGGTCCAATTGGGGCGGGGTCCCCGCCAGACGATGCAACCGTTCCATCAATTTCCCCACCTCTGCTGAATCCAGCGTCTCGTCCTTCGTGCTCATGTAAAACAGCGCCGCAAAATCCCGCACCTCGCTCACGCTCACCTTTCCCTCCTGCAGTCGTTTGTGCAGGAGGGAGAACTCCGCCTTCACCGAATCACGTTCTGCCGCGTCCGGCACATGCCGGGTGATCTGCGTTTCCACGGCGGCGAGCGTCCTGTCGATCGCGTAGCCCGCGATCCGGTCTTTATTCGCGTACAGGATCACCGCTCCCGCCAGGACCACCACCCCCACCACGGCGGCGACGATGAGGAGGATTCTCTTCATTACGACTTCGCCTGGCCGTAGACCATGGCCTCGAGTCGGGCGATCCGCTCCTCCATCGGCGGGTGTGTGCTGAAGAGCGACATCAGTCCGCCGCCGTGCAGCGGATTCACGATGAACATATGCGCCGTGGCCGGGCTTGCCTGCATCGGGATCTGCTGCGACTTCAACTGCAGTTTGCGGAGCGCGTTGGCGAGCGAGAGCGGATTACCCGACATCTGCGCGCCCCCCTCGTCGGCGAGGAACTCGCGCGACCGGGAGATCGCCATCTGGATCAGGAGTGCCGCGAGGGGTGCGACGATGATCATTACCAGCCCGCCGATCGGGCTTCCGCCATCGCGGTCATCCGATCCTCTCCCTCCGCCGAAGATCAGCGCCCACTGGGCCATATTTGCAATCATGCTGATCGCGCCGGCCATTGTTGCGGCGACAGTCCCGATCAGTATATCGCGGTGCTTCACATGCGCGAGCTCGTGGGAGAGAACCCCGCGCAGTTCATCTTGAGAGAGAGTTCTCAGGATTCCTTCAGTAACAGCGATTGCGGCATGTTCTGGGTTGCGCCCCGTGGCGAACGCATTCGGCTGGTCGCCGGGGATGAGATAGAGTTTCGGCATCGGTAGACCGGCGCGTCCGGCCAGATCCTGGACCGTTTGTGTAAGCGCGGGCTGGTCGGCCGGCGTAAGCTCCCGGGCGTGGTACATTTTCAGGATGATCTTATCGCTGAACCAGTACGATCCGAAGTTCATCGCCACCGCGATCAGGAAGGCAAACATCATTCCTCCCTGTCCGCCGATCCAGTTCCCCACGACCACCAGCAGTACCGTGAGGAGAGCCATTAAAAGGAATGTTTTCGTCGTGTTCATTGTGTTGCGAAATGGGTTGTGAGCGTTATGTGTTTTTTCAATGCTTCAATATAAAGAACACGGGGGATTGTTGCCAGGTTCGGCGGCGTGTTCTCCGTCAATTGTCAATCGTCAATGGTCAATTGTCCATCGTCAATTGATCTTTTCGTAACCCTATCCCCCTAACCTCTTCCCCTTGAAAAGGAGAAGGGGAGATTGGACTGCAACCCCCCCTCCCTTTTCAAGGGAGGGGCCGGGGGTGGGTTTCGTGAAGCACTGTGAGAGAACCTTGCATCTCGCCCACGCGCATCATATCTTGCCTCCTGCCTCTCATGAATCCTCACCTCATCGCTCTCACATGACTCCTCTCGTCATCGGCATTGCCGGAGGGACGGGATCGGGAAAGACGACGGTTACCAACAAGATTCTTGAGCGGCTGGACCACACCCGCGTCGCGGTGATCCAGCATGACTCCTATTATAGAGACATCGGCACCTATGGCGGGAAGACGCCGGCGGAGGTCAACTTCGATCATCCAGACTCGCTCGAGACCGATCTGCTGATCAGGCACATCCAGGAGCTCAAAAGCGGGCGGGCAGTCGAGATCCCCGTCTATAATTTCACGACCCACCGCCGGACGGAGGCGACGCGGAGGGTGGAGCCGAAGGAGATCGTTATTCTTGACGGCATTTTGATCTTTGTCGGGAGACAGCTCCGGGAGCTGATGGACATCAGGATATTCGTCGATACCGACGCCGACGAGCGGCTGGTGCGGAGGGTCAGGCGGGACATCATGGAGCGGGGGCGGTCGGTGGAGTCGGTCATGAGCCAATACATTGAAACGGTGAAGCCAATGCATCTTGAATTCGTGGAGCCGAGCAAGCGCTGGGCCGACGTGATCATCCCGCGCGGGGCCGAGAACGCCGTTGCGATCGACATGGTCGTTGCGCGGATCGGCACACTGCTCGGGGAGGCAAAAGCGCGATGACCACGATTGAATGGACAGTTCAGCTCAGGTTTGTGGTTGCGCTTGCGCTCGGGTTCCTTGTTGGGCTCGAGCGTGAGAGCACAAAGATCGAGCAGCAGAAGCTGGTCTTTGGCGGAGTGCGGACTCATCCGCTGATCTCGTTGCTTGGATTCGGCTGTGCTTGGCTTCATAACGTCGGGGCAGAATTCTTTCTGCCCGCAGGGATGCTAGCGATGACAGTGCTCACAGGCATCGCGTACGTCGCCAAGATCAAGTCGGAGAGGTACGGATCGACGAGCGAAGTTTCCGCGCTGCTCACGTTTGTCACGGGGGCACTGGCGCTACTCGTCGACATCTGGGCCGCGATGGCGCTGGGGGTCTTCAATACCATACTGCTCTCCGAGAAAGCGCGACTTGAGACTTACGTAGAGAATCTGAACAAGGTGGAATTCCTGGCCACGCTCAAGTTCCTCCTTGTCACGATGATCATACTGCCGGTCTTGCCCGACCGGCCTTTTACCCGCTTCGAGCTCAATCCCACGGCCATCTGGCGGATCGTGATTCTGGTTTCGTCGATCGGGTTTGTCGGGTATTTCCTGTCGAAGAAGTTTGGTGAGCGGGTGGGGTTGTGGTTGTCGGGTTTACTAGGAGGGATTGTTTCGAGCACAGCGGTGACCATTGCGGTAGGGCGCTTGGCGCAGACGTCTCCGCAGCGTGGGGCGCGGGCGTTGCAGGCGGCGATACTTGCCGGGAGCGTGATGTATCTGCGCATTCTTGTGTTGGTTGCGATTGTGAGTCCGATTTTTGTCGACCCGCTCTGGTGGAAGCTTGTTGTGCTGAGTGTTGTTGGTCTGGCGCTCTCATTCCGCGTGACCCGGGACGGGGGCGAAGAGCACGAGCCCCCGCCGTCGTTACAGAACCCATTTGAGATCACGCCGGCCTTGATGTTTGCGGTGTTGTTCGTGGTACTGCTCGTCGCGACGGAGATGGTACGGGAGTCGATGGGGCTCACGGGCTTATACGCCCTGGGTGCGCTCGTCGGCGTGTCCGACATTGATCCATTCATTCTGTCGATGATTCAGGTCCCTTCTCTGGGGGATATTGTCGTGACGGCGGTGCTCATTGCGATGATGAGCAACACGGTTGTCAAGGGGGTCTACTTCGGGTTTCTGGTGCCGGGGGAGAGGAGGGCGGTGGCGTGGCGGTATGCGGTTTGGGCGGTGGCACACGTGCCGCTATTGCTCCTTGGATGAAGCACACTTGCTTGACAGCTCGTTGAGTAAGGGGTAGGGAAGTAGGGAGTAGGGGGAGAGATGGTTGTGGATTGTCGATTGTGGATTGACCATTGTGGATTGACGCGCGCTGTTATTCACCGTCGCGAAGCCGAAGTGGCAAGCTACGAGCATCAAACCGTCCACGGAATAGAAGGGCTTATGAGGGCGTGGCGTACATTGTTGCTCTTCATTCTCCTCGTCTGCAGTGATGCAGCATCGCATCCACTTGCCTTCGGACTGGCGGATTCACTGGTCGACGTCTTTCCACTGGAGCCGCACCTGGTGTATTCGTACGAGTTCTGGGATTCGTCCTTTTCGTCAGAGTACTACGGCAGCGATTTCATCACTCGTCGGGGCCGAGTGCGCTATGTCATCCTGGATTCAACCTCTTTGGATGACACAACCATCGCCTGGTCGGTTCGCGAGATTCGGGATTATACATTTCGCCGCGCCTCGTACCCGCCGTTTCCCCCCGGTTCGGACACAACGTATTTGGTCAAGGATACCGTAGCACTCCGGTTGAAGGAGTGCCTGACGGGCCGGCACGAGCTGAGCTGTTCCGGTGTCGTGTGGAGGTTTCCGCTTGTACATTTGCGGGATGCGATTCGCGACCCGATGCATCGATACGAGGAAGGGGGGACGCAGAAACGAATCTGGCCGTGGAAAGACACAACGGCGTTTGGTGTCTACGGGAGTTTTGCCGATACCGTCAGCGTATCTCCGGTCGTCGGTTTCTTCTCGCGCCGGTATCGGGATTCCTGGACGAGCGGATATCTCTACGGGAGCACGTATGCAAGGGTTGATGCACTCGGCGATCCGTCGGAGGCAGTGATCGAACGTTCACCTGCAGTAAGGATTGCGCGTCTGAAATCGAACTATCCGAACCCGTTCAATCCAAGGACATCGATCTCTTTTACAATTGCAAGGAGTGCGCACGTCTCACTGGAGATTATTGACATCCAGGGTCGGATTCTGCAGACCTTATTCGAGGGAGACCTGAAGGCCGGGGACTACAACGTCCCCTGGGACGCCACCGGCCGTGCGTCAGGCGCATACTTTTGTTGCCTGCGCGCGGACGATTTCGTTGAAACTCTTCGCCTGGTCCTTATCAGATAATAACCCTTCATCGGAAGTGGACCTTGAAGATGCTTTCATTCCGCATTGCGAGTGCGGCCGGAGAACATAAAGGCAATAGCCGGGAACGTGCAATGCAACGACGGAGGTCGAGTCAGGTGACGCGGGCTTTGAGTTTCCTCCTTCCGGCAGTCGTTTCACTTTGCTGTACCGACCTCGGAACGGAGCCGGACCTTTTTTCCGGGATCACTGAAACGGGCCCTTCCGGCCCGCAGCCGATTGGCAAGATTGATATAGACGACTGGAGGCAGATATCGCTCTGCGATCCGCCGGATAGTATTTACAATTTTCAGCGTTGCGTATTTGTGGCAGCGGCGTATCCCAACCCGGCCAGTGGGGGATCGAACTTCCAGTTTACGATACCGGGCTGGGATTCAGTGGTGATCACACTGAACGATCGTCCTGATCACGCGATCGATTGGGTTGCCAGGCGAAGAATACCTCCTGGAACACATCAGTTCTCCGTTCCCCTTACGGGACTCGAGCCAAAGCTCTACCGTCTTTATTTCTCGGTGATTCGCCCGCCTCAAGTCTGGACAACGTACGGCGATATTGAGGTGATGCAGTAGGCGTCGTGGACGTCGGGCATACCGCTTTCCGCTCTCTGACTTCTGATTTCTGACTACTGACTTCCGCTCTCTCCATGCCGCATTCTGCCTACTGCCTTCTGCTTACTGCTTACTCTTGGCAGGATTCTGGCCTCTCCCTACTCCCTACCGCCGTACTCCTTACTCCCCGCACCTCAGCGCTACCGTAGGACGAGAGCCACGCACTTGACTTTTACCAAGAATCGTGGCAATATTGCCCCCATCACATCCGCTTCCAGGCCCATCCGGCTGTCTTCGGGATGAATCCCGGCCAATTCATCCTGTGCCGGTGGAGACTGTGAAGTGACGTCCTTTCGATAATGCTGTTACCCTAAAACGACTCTCCCCCTGCTTGATCAAGCTGTACGGGACGGCGTTTTGCTTTGGCTCGACTTCAGGTCCTGAGGCTCGTGGCTTCGAATTCAGATATCAGATATCTGATATCAGATATCTGAATTCGGGATGCTGGAGGCGGCTCGCGTGTGTTCCCCGCGAGCGAAGCTTCATTGTACCGATTGACGTTCGGAGACGATGAAACTCGGACTTGCAGTATTTACGCTCCCCATTCTGCTCCTTCTCAAATCCCTTTTGTATTGGGCCGCGTTCCGTTTCAGGAAACTGGGCGTTTCTTACTGGACCTCGATGCTGATCGCGGGCGGGCCGCTTGCGCTTTGGATTGTGCTCCCGTTCGTTCCGATCCCGCTGCCGTACTTCCTCGACGTGGCGATCGGGATCGGGTTTGCGGTCTACCTGGCAATGAAGTATGGGAGCGTGCCGCTTTTTCCGGATGCTGTGGTGATTTGTCTTGGGGTGGAGGTTGTGACGATTGTGGCGTTTGGAGTGATTGGTAGTACGATCCTGCGCATGTGAGGCCGGTTCCCAATATTTTTGCATATGTCCTCGACTCAATCTTGGGCAGGGTGCGGCGGATGGATTGAGGCAACAATTGCGCAGTGTGACTTCCATTTGAAATTGGGAGGAATAGAGGCTAGCGGTATCGCAATTGCAACACGCAACGCGATTCATTCATAGAGGTTGTACAGTCGCCCCACAATACATCGCACGTTTTGCGGCAAACAACATTGGCTTGGAAAACACGTTGTGAATGCATTAAGGGTTAGATTCCAATAGACTTTTCAGGGCGTGCAGGTTGTGGTTGACGGCTTTGTTGACCTTCGGTCTTAGTAGAAACTCGGCAAGTCTGAAAGGCCCGGTTGTACGCAACTCGAACAGATTTATCAGAAGTGTGTTGCTATCCCGGGGTTCGAAGGAATATTCCATGATGAAGGGGTACCTGGCTTCAAGACTCTCAATAGTCACTCGCGCGTTGTGCTCAAACCGCGATATTGAGAACGATTCTTCAAGAACGCGGCCAAGAAACTGTCGTTTGTGGTTGAAAACGTGGCCCAGGCCGAGTGGGCCACTCGTGGATCGTTCACACGTGATGACGGCATAGTTCCATTTGGGAGAATTCTCAAAATTCGACACAAACGAGAAGACTTTTTCGACCGGTTGATGAATGAGAATGGAGTTCGTGAATCTCATGCGGTCATCCCAGCCGCCTCGGCAGGTTGTCGGCTAAACCGCCAAACGAAATACCAGGTGTAAAGGATTTGTGCCAAGATGACGGTGGGAAGAATGAATGGCATTTTATCGAAGAAATCGTTGAGAGCTGGAGAAACGTTGAAGATCGTCGGGATGTTGGCAAGGTTCAATGCCACAATGGCTATTAGAAGGGCCCGATTCCCCTTAAAATACCACCAACAGAAGACACCGTAGCCGGTTTCAACAATGATTGTTAGGAGCGGAAAGCTTTGAATATTCAACCCGAAAACATACCCAGCGAAGGGAGTCAAGGCTATGTCCGGCTCATGCATGAAAATGTCCAAAACGACGTGCGAAAGAATTCCAATGGCAACCGCGACTCCAAGCGGCTTGTTTTTGAATCCCTTGCTTACGATGAGCCAGGCAATTAGAGCTAACGAAACCGTAGATAGAACCGAGTGCGACCATGGAAGGTAGTCAAGGTGAATAACAGAATCGCGTACGCTGAAATATTCAATTCCGAGGAGATTGAAGGCTACCCAGAGAAGCTCGATTAATTGGACAGAGATGAGAAGCCAAATCATTTTGGCGGTGGGAAACTTCCTCTTTAACAGTAATGCAGTCGCGGCATGGTTGATTGCATACATTTGTAGGCCCCCTTTCTGATGGTGTTACATACTAAAGCTAACAATAATACGGTTTGCCGCAATACGACTTTGCAGAAAAATGCCACTGGATA
Source organism: Bacteroidota bacterium (assembly GCA_040756745.1). Lineage (GTDB taxonomy): Bacteria > Bacteroidota > Ignavibacteria > UBA10030 > UBA6906 > JBFLYO01. The sequence continues at coordinate 929 of JBFLYO010000038.1, read as the reverse complement.
GCATGAGAATAGAATCGCGCAGCGCGTAACACCTTCAAGAAGGAGAATGTCAAGAGCATAGAGGCCTCCCGTTGCGTCACACAACAGTGGCGCGCACAGTGTACGATGCTGTATTGAGACTCAACCCAACCGGCGCTCCTGTGCCCGTTGCTCATCGATTGGTCTTCGCTGTGGCGGACCATACACCTTTCGGGATTGGCGGCGGACGGCGCATAAACCTTCGGCTGAGAATAGCAGGCCCGCCATAAAAGACGGCGGGTAAACTGGTCTGGGTTCATTACTCACACTCACGCAAAATTGAATTTGCACATGGCAGGCGCAAGCAAAGATACATCTTGATAAGGCGTCTTGCGGTACATCTAATCAATCCAGAAAGAGGTTTTTCTCTGGAAACCATGTGAACAAGAGTTCGGCGAGTTGACTGTGAACTGCAACGAGATATCGACCAAACGCGCACAACCCGAATGAGGAGGGTCTTATGCGCTGGTTGAAAGTCCGACGGCTCCGTAAACAGCTTAGGTCAAAAGGGTATGGAGATTTCTGGAAGCGCCAATCGGCCGCTATCCAACTTGGACGCCTCAGAGACAGAGGTTCGGTAAACCTCTTAATAGCAGCGCTTGCACCCGATATGGGTCGCTGGATCCCTGAGGCTGCGCAGGCACTGGGTGAGATTGGAGATCCTCGTGCCGTTGATGCATTGCTCTCCTTGCTGGAAGAGCGACTACCAACCAAGATGCAGGCAGCGGCCGTTGAGGCGTTGGCCCACATCGGCGACAAGCGCTGTGTTGAGGCGTTGGTTAATGTGTAGTCGCTAAGACTTCATCTGACGTTCAGTGATTTACGCTGCACTCTCGGTTGGTGCTGAACTCTCGACAAGACGATCGAGAAGCTTCTCATGCACTAACCGCCTGGAGTCCAGAAAAGTTTCC
>JBFLYO010000037.1:13219-35885 GCA_040756745.1 Bacteroidota bacterium | reverse complement strand
CTTTGCCAGGTAGCTTCCCACGGCGGTTTCATCGTCGGGGTGAGCGACAATCAGAAGAATGTCCGCCTTCATTCTGGGATCGGGAGGAAGGGTTGCATCGAGCACATTCGTCTGTGCGCGCCCGGTTCCAGTCACGAGCGGCGCAAAGAGAAGGATCGCCAACGCACGAACAAGAATCATACGGCACCTGGTGTTGCAGATTTGACATTCTGTGCCACGACGGACCGGCGTGGTTCATGCACCTTGAGCCCGAGCCAGAGGAGCGCCGCAAGCGCAAAGAACCCGGCGATGCAGAAAACCGCATCATAGCCGGCGGCGTCGGCGATGAGTCCTCCGGCCACACCCCAGAACACAAAAGGAGAAGTGATCAGGTTTGCGAGGGCAACCACCGAAGGACGTTCCGCCTCCGACGAAAGTTCGGCAAGGAACGGGAGCCGTGAGATCATGCCGAGCACGATGGAAAGCGCGGCAAAGACAAACACGATCGCGTAGAGCGTTGCGTCGTTCGCGAACAGCGCCGTCAACGACGACACGAGTGTCGCCCCGGCCATCGCCATCAGGTTCACCCGATGACCGAACCGGTCGGCTATTGCGCCGAAGACGAGCCCCCCTGCCATCGTCGCCGCCATCATGATCATGGTAAATTCCCCCGCCGCAGATTCGGGAAGCGAGAATTTCTCCACAGCGTGTACCGTGTAGAAGGCGAGGCCCATGCCGGCGCTGACCTGAAGGGCATCCGCGATGACGAAATTCCTGATCCGCTTGTCCCTGCGGAGATGGATCAGTATCCCGCCGAATGCGCCTGCTCCCGATCGTCCCCCCTTGAGCGGGCTCTCCAGCATTTCCTTCAGGGTCATGAGGAACCCGTACGATGCCGTCATGCTGAGAAACGCGAGCAGCATGAGCAGGGCGAACCCGGATGAGGAGGGGAATTCTTGCAGAACGTACGCTGCAATCGCTCCTCCCAGAATGCCGAGGAGCGAACCCAAAATCGACCGCATACCGAAGAGGACGCCGCGTCGCCTGACGGGGGTCAGCGTGGCGATCAGATCGAACCAGACCGGCAGGTTAAGGCTTCCTCCAACCGCCGCAAGGGCATAAATGGCAAAGAAGACTGCAAGCCCCGTCTCCGTGCTCATTTCCCCGGCCAGCAGAAATGTCGCTCCCGCCATGATCAGCCAGGGAATCCGCTGGCCGATTGCGGTCTTCAAGAGGAGCGCTTTCTTGCTCGGCGCCGCCTGCGCATGCCGCGCAATGAAGAACTGCGGTCCGTTGAAGCCGAACGTCCATATTGCCGGGATCAAGCCTACGGCCAGATTCCCACCGCCGATGCTCCGTACATAGACGGGCAGCACCGTCGCCTGCGACACGAGGCTCATCCCGAACGAAAAGAGCGCCCCGTCCATCACGTTCGCGAAGAAATTCCATCTGTCCGCATCTGTGCGGTGGTTCATGCGCATTCCCGGGCCTCAGTCACGGAAGACCCGGACCTCGCCGGCCCGTAGCCCGACCCGCATTCGCGACTTCCCGTCATGCGGAACAACCTTAAGCGTCTCGCCGCTGAACTGCTCCGTGAGGGTGCCGGGCGTGAAATCCGGCAGCGTCACCTGAGCTTCGACCCCTGAGCTCGCGAGATTGCGAACAATGAGCATACGATCGCCTCCCGGCGCAGCGAGGATGTCAACACGGACCGGAGCGTTTCCTGCCGCGTAGGGATGCGAAAGGTCTGCGGCACTTTCGATCAAGCCGGCGATCAGGCGAGCGTTGGCCTCCATGCCGGTGCGCTGGTACTGCAGGCCGAGATATGTTCCGATGAGGATGGCATGGCCTTCACCGTGACGGGAATGTGTGACTGCAGCTTCGCCGTCAGGGAATCGTGCAATGACATCTGCTCCTTCCGCGATGAGCATTTCTCGTACCATCGCGCCCTGGACCTTTTCCCCCTTTTTCATTAACGGCAGATCGGCCGTCAGCGTAATCTCGACCACCTCATCGGCAGCAGGGGCGGCTGTATCCTGGTGCGCCTTGAAAATCCGGTGAAGGCCATGGCCGGGCACCGTGGTCTGGTGCTTTCCCCGTTCCGTGTCCCATCCGACAAAATAGGCTTCGCCCATGAGCACACCCCCCCGCTCAACCCAAGCGGCGAGTGCTTCGCAGACCTGCCTGCTGAGGTAATACGGAAACGGGACGAACACCACCCTGTATGGGGCCAGGCCTTCCGCCCCGACTTCGGCACTATGAAGGAAGTCGACGACATAATTGTTCCGGTAGAGCGCGGCATGGATGCCACGCAGGCTGTCGGTGACGTTCTTTTCGTTCCCGGTTGCTGCCCAGCCGAAAACCTGGTTTTCAGGGGAGTACAAGAGCGCCACTTTCGCCTGGCGCGGACGCGCGTCGAGGAGAAAGGCGGCATTCTTTTGCAGCACCGCATTGACCTCAGCAAATGTCCGAAGCCACGGTGTCGGCGAACCGTCGAGCCGCGTCAATCCCCACGCGGGCGCCTCGCGCGCGAGGGTCTCCGGCCGGTACTGCCAGAAGATGAAGCCCTTCAGGTTCGCCGCGATGCCATTAAAGACGTACCGTTTGACGTCGTCCGCTGCCACCGGCTTCGGCAGGTCGAGCGTGTACCCGAAGAGCATCAGCATCTCGGCAGAGATGACCGGCTTCCCTTTCGCCGACGACCTGAGGACATCGCACATCATCGGGTCGTCCATCTGTGTAATGCCGTGAAGATCCCCGTACCGCGCGACATTCCAGGGGTCGTTGGCAGTGGACGTGACGGGAAACCCCTGGATAAACACATGATGGCAGAGCAACGGATGCTTCCCCCCGTCCTCGTCACGCGCAACGGCAAACCTGCGCCCGACGTGTTCACCGATCGTGTGCACGAAGAACATCCGCCAGTCGATCATGTCGTTGAAGCTGTTGCGCGTGACCGGCAGTTCCACCTCTTCGAATCCGGCGTAGTTCCTGTTCCACGAGACGTTGAGCGCGCCGATAGTCACGTATCGCTTCTGCAGCCAGCGGACGAACGCCTCGCGACAGTGCGCGCAGTAGCAGAGCATGTCACCCATCCGCTCCGCGTTATCAGCATACAACCGGAGCTCTGCCATGCTGCTGGTCAGCTCGGGCTCGCTGGCGACGTTCCACATCTCGAGCGCGGGATGCTCCCGGTAGCGGCGGATCGCGACACGGAGGAACTCGAACATCCGCTCCATCGCGGAAGGATGGTTGAAACAAACGCCAAGCCCGCCGATCTGACGGTGTGGCTGCACCTGCGGCCCGATGCGCCTTCCGTCGAGCGTCACCATCGAGGCGTCCGGATACTTCCGGTAAATCCACGCGGGCGCAACGTCCACAATCGTGTTGAGCATGACGCGCAAGCCGTTCGACTGCGCAAGGTCCATGAGCGCATCGATATCGGCAAAATCATACTCCCCCTCGCGCGGGTTGTTCCACCGCCATTGCACCCAGAACTTCACGGTGTTCAGGCCCAACGCAGCGATGGCCGCAAGATCCTTTTCCCATTCCTCTTTTGCGGGGGACGGGGCGCGGTAGTACTGCGTGCCGAAGGGGATATACTCCTTGCTGAGAAGGTGGCGCATTGTTCGCTACCGCAGGACGAAGTGCGAGAGGTGTTTGAGCCCGAGGGCGAGCCCTCGCTTGACTTTCTCCTCGCTTCCTTCCCAGACGGGGTCCTCATGCTCGATCGAAAGCGCGCCGTCGTAACCCGCTTCCTGCATCGTGGCAATCAGTTTTCCCCAGTCGATTGCTCCAAGTCCTGGAATCCTGTAGCGCCACCAGCCCGATTTCCAGGGGACCGGGTCGATCTGGCGGCCGAGGAGGCCGTAGCGGTATGCACCATCCGCGAGGACCTCCGTGTCCTTCGCATGAGCGTGGAATATCTTCGATGCGAATTCCCTTGCCGCGCGGAGGTAATCGATCCCCAGCCAGTAGAGGTGCGATGGATCGAAATTGAGTCCGAAGCTCTTCGACGGCACCTCATGGAACAGCGCCTCCCAGAGCTCAGGCGAGTAGGCGAAATTCCCGGGGAGTCCGAACCTCTGCCAGTTCTCCATCGGGCAATTCTCGATCATCAGGCGCACTCCGTGATCCTCCGCGAAGCGAACCAGCGGCCGGAACACCCTGCCGATCTCTTTCATGTTCTCCCCGGGGAGGCGGTCGGGACGAGCGCCGACGAAGGTACCGACGAGAGGGACCTCGAGCAGCGAGGCAGCGCGTATCACTTTCTTCAGATGATCGATGTAGTGTTTCCGCTTCCTCAGTTCCGGGGCCAGGTTATTGTCGTAGTACGCCATTGCGGAAATGGCCAGGTTGTACCCCGCAAGGAGGTCTTTTACTCGTTCCGCATCCGGGCGGGTGAACCTTGCCGCGTCGATCTGTCTTGCCTGGTAATCGCGCAACGAGCGGACGGGCCATGCGGCCAATTCAATGGTCTGGAACCCCTGCCGGGAGGCCCAGCGCAGTATCTCTTCAAGCGTCGCCTGCGGCAGGCAGGCGGTGAGGAATCCGAGTTTCATGATCTTTGTCCTAGAGGGTGACGTCGACCCATTTGCGGGATTTGCTGCTTTTCACGACCGCTTCGACGATCCTGTTCTCCCAGTGCCCGTCGGCCCACGTGGGGAAATCCATTTCGTCCTTCAGCGGGTTCTTCCCAGCCCTGATAAACTCGTAGACGTTCATAAAGAGGTTCTTGGGTCCCTCGGGGTACCCTTCGGGATGCCCTCCGGGGTAATGGGCGTAGCGGCGGGCACTTTCATCGAGGAGCGAGGGGTCCTTGATGAGGACCTCGTTTGCCCCATCGCGGCGGCCGAACCAGAGCCGGTTGGGATCTTCCTGGTCCCAGGCGATTGCCTGCGTACTGCCGTCGATCTCAAACCATTCGCGGTTCTTTCTTCCTGCACTCACCTGCGAGACCGTGACAGCCCCCCGCGCTCCCCCATCGAAATTCAGCAGGATGACGCCGGCATCTTCCGTTGTGACAGGCACGGCGATACCCTTCGCGGATCCGGCCTCCTTCCCTTTGAACGTCTCCGTGACGGCCGCGGGCTTTCTCCTGGTCTTGTGAAACGTCACCAATTCGGCGCACACCTTCGTGATCCGCTGCCCCGTCACGAACTGCACGAGGTCACACCAGTGCGATCCGATATCGGCGACGGCGCGTGATGCTCCGCCGATCTCGGGATCAAGCCGCCAGTTGTAATCCGTGTCATAGAACAGCCAGTCCTGCAGGTAATGTCCGTGTACGAGGTAGATCTTCCCGAGCTCTCCCCGCCGCGCAAGCGCGCGGGCGTGCTGGATCAGCGGATAGAACCGGTAATTGAAATTGATGGCATGGACGATTCCTTTTTTTCGGGCAAGGGCAAGGAGAGTTTCGGATTCCTTCGACGTGCGTGTCAGCGGTTTTTCAGACACAACGTGCTTGCCGGCGAGGACCGCGGCCTTGTTGATCTCAAAGTGCAGATGGTTGGGGGTGCAGTTGTGCACCACCTCGACCTCCCGGTCGCTCATGACCGACTGCCACGAATCATACACGCGCGTGATGCCGAACCGGTCGGCGATTGCGCGGGCCCGTTCCGGCTCGTTGGACGCAATCGCAACCACATCGACCCCCGGCGTCCGCCGGAGCGCCTCGATGTGCGCCGGGCCGATGAATCCAGTCCCGATCACTCCAGCACGAATGGTGTTCATCTCATTTCCTCCGAAGCGGAGCCGCCCGCCGGATCATGCGTCTGGTCCCGGGAGTGTCCATGGGCTGCAATGCATTGTAGAGACAGAGCGCAGGAATCACCCCCAGGGCCTTGTAAGCGGATTCCTGCAGTTCGAACATGGGGTGCGACGGATGGCGCGTCAGGAGGTGCGCCGTCAGCCTTGTGTAGGGGCTGAAGAGATGCGATGAGACGGGGTGCGCCTGGCGCCACCGGGCCCGGCCCTCCATGCCGTGCACCTCGGCAATGCTGTCGATACCGTGAATCTGCGCCATGGGAAGCGCCGCGAGCACCTGTTCATGAATCCCTTCACCTGCGAAGAGCGTCGTGGGAAATGCCTCCTGCATCCCGCGGACGAACTCGCGCATCCCCGAAACAAAGTTCGGGCCCCGACTGACGTTGAACGCCAGCAGAGTCTGATCAAGAAAGACAGCATCGACTCCGTACGTCCGGATCAGGTCTCCGATGACACCCTCCATCAGATCCCCCCACTCTCTCACGCCGGGGTTAATGTACGCAAAATACGGCTCCGACAGCCAGTCCCCGTCGATGTCCAGTCCCCATCCCTGCAGCCGTCCGAAGGCGTCGACGACCTGATGATCCCTGAACCGCTCAAACTGGGGATGCTCGAAGGTCATGCAGATCGCGTTCGTGTGCACCATCACCCGATAACCGCGCCGGTGGGCCGTTTCCACGAGTCGTTGAAACCCTGCCTTCCCGCCCAACTCTTCGCTCGGCGCATAGCTGGGGGCGCGGGAATCAATGCCGTGTTCGGCGAATCCGGGCAGATAGAGGAGCGTTCGCTCAGGCACATGCAGCCGTGCCCACGACCTGAGGCGCCGTTCCATGTCGGCGAACGTGTGGAGTGGCTCCGGCCGGTCTTTGCCGATGCCCCACAGCTCCAGGACAAAGTCGATTTCGCTTGCCCAGGGGGGGAAATGCGGATGACGCGCGAGGGGATGGAGGCCGAACGCCGGTTCCAGCCAGGAGCGATGGGTCTCGACGGGCACATTCCAGGTACCGCGGTAACAGTCAAGATACCACGTCGCGCTCAGCGTGGTGGCTGTAAGCGGGGCATCTGCTTCAAACCCGTAGCTCAGATCAAACCCTGCCGCTCCCTTCTTGATGCGGACAAGTTTGAACCGTGGGTCGGTCTCCTTCGTCCTGAGCCAGCAACCGCCCCCCTTCATCGCACCGATCACAAACTGCGCGTTCCACCAGAATGGGTACTTGTAGGTGAGCGTCGTCCCTGCCGGCATGCCGGCGCCGAGCGATTGTCCCCCGAGCGCGGGGATGATGATGTTCGTCAGGTCAAGACCGCTGACCTTCCACTCGGCCATCCACACGGGCTCAGGAGCAGTCACCGTTGCGTCGAACCGGAGCCCGTCGGAATCTTCTGCAATGCGGAGCTCTGCACGGTATTTCGCCGAGGCGTCAACGAGGCAAAGCAACAGCGCTCCGCCTTCCCGTGACGCAGAGTCAACGCGGTTCAGAAACGCGGGATCGGAAATCTTACCGGGGGTACGGACGATCAGTGAGTGCGTCCCGTGCGCGCAGAACTCAGCGCCGGTGCAGAGATTCTTCAGCGAGCGGATGGCAAGCGGGTTCGATCCGAAGCGCGCGCTGAGGCGCCCGTTGCTGAGCGTGGCGGCCGGCATCCTCTCTCCTATGCCGCAGTGATCGCCAGAGGGGGAAGGCTCTTCTTCTCCACATCCTCATGCGGTGTGCCGAGGCGGAAGATGACAAAGTAGGACGATTGCTTTTTCTTGTACGGCAGGCATGCGCCGTGCCACACGCCGTTGTTGATCACGACCGCCTCGCCCGGGTTCACGCGAAAGGCGGCCGTCTCGTCCGGCTCCCTCCCGTCGAGCAGGAGCGGAAGAACGAACGGGGCGTCAATCGGGATCAGGATCTCGGGCGTGCGCAGATGCCGTTCCATGCCGGTGATTACCGGCGTTTTCTGCCTGTACACAGTGCAGAGACCGATCTCCGTCCTGCCGTCGATCAGGTAGTCGGCAATGTCAGACCAGAATTTGTACTCAGCGGCCTGCGACGTCGGTGTACCGGCGGGGCCGCTCACGACGTTGCCGAAAGGTGCAAATGTCTCCGGTCGTGCTCGTCTGGCACGGATTGTCACGGCGCTTCTCCCTATGGATGAAGTTTCAGTATCACGATCTCCCCGCCGCGGAGCGGGAGATCCCCGATGGTGACCTTCCCCTTCCCCATCCGCACCTCCTTGAACGGCGTGCTGTTGCCAAGCACGTCGAAGCTGTCCGCGCCTGAAAACGATTTCATGGGTATCGTCAGTTGCACGCGTTCCTCGCGCGGGTCCTTGATCAGGCCGGCAGGCGGCGGGGTCCTCCCCTTGACGAAGGTCTTGAGCCAGGCGGCGATCGCGACGGTGCCGTCGTCCATCCGGATTGCATGTACTTCGCTCTCCGTGCCGATCGTCCGCGTCACGACCGTCTCATCGTCGATGCACCGGGAAGGGCGGGAAAAGAACCTGTTGAAGAAGGCGAGGGCATGCTCGGTGGGTTTCGGCGTGTGACCGACGTATGCCACGCCGAGGTTCCGGTTGTTCACGTCGCCGATCACGTTCTCGCCCGAGGGAAGGTCTTTGATCTCGTACCAGGCGATCGCCGCGATGTTGCCGGTTGAAAGGAGCAACGTGAGGGTTCTCCAGAGGGCAACGGCCTGGAATGCAGGGGTGTGCTCGTAGTCGTACGTTGCCCGGTATGAGGCCGAGACCGAGCCATCGGGACGGCGGAAGGTGCTGTAGCCGACCTCCGCCATCCAGAGCGACTGGTGGTTGCCATATCTCCGGATGATGTCTGCGAGGGTGTTCACGTAACCCACCACCGTCTCAAGCGGATCGCCGTTCCACGTCTCATAATAACTGTGACAATTCACCACGTCGACGTAGGGGCTGATGCCGTAGTCGCGAAAGAGTGCAAGCGTGAATTCCGTATGGCCGGCAAGTCCCGCCAGCACAACCTTCGCCGTCGGATCAGCCTTCCGCACGGCCGTCGCACCGATTTTCGTGAGCCGGGCAAGGTCGGCGGCGTTCCCCGACCAGTACTCCCTGATATCCGGTTCGTTCCAGAGTTCCCACGTCTTGATCCTGTCTTTGTACCTTCCCACCAGTGTCTCCACAAAGGTGCCGAAGGCCTCGTAGTCCACCGGAGTATGATTCCAGTAGTTCGACGTATCCCCGGTAGAATTCCACGGCGGCGTGTAGCAGATATACGGAATCAGCGTGATGCCGTACTCATCGACCGCGAGCCGGACATAATCATCCCAGAAGCCCCACTGGTACTTGCCGCGCTCGGTTTCAATACCGTCCCATCCGAAGGAGATGCGAAGGAGCCCGATGCCCGACCTCTTGAGCAGTTCCATATCACCGCGGATAATCTCCATGGTTGTGCTCTCTTCGGGGTAATCTTCGCAGAGGCCGATGGGCACGTGATAGTATTCTGCGCTCGTCGGCCGGAAGAGCGTCTCGTACGGGACAGCCCGACGTTGGGCAGCCGCGGTGCTCCCGAACAGGAGGAGTGACACGCCTATTGTCGCACATTGCCGGAGAGACATCGGAGTATTCCTGATTATGATTTGGGGATTCCCTCGGGATCGAACTCGACATGCCAGAAATCCTTGCGCCACGCAAACCGCTCAAGTGCTTTGAGCTCCGCTTCTTCCAACAATACCCCTTCGCCCGCCCGGACGTTGGCATCCGCCTGACCGACCGTGCGGATCCCGGGGATGACCGTTGAGACATCCGGATGGCTCAGGCAGAACCTGAGGGCATATTCCGCCATCGGCATCGCAGGATGGGTCGTATCCTTGAACCCACGGATTTCTTCGACCCGCCGGACGACCGCCGGGAGGTTGCCCCCGCGAAAGTAATGCCGCCTCACATCCCCCTCGGGAAAGACCGTATCGGCGCGGAGACGGCCTGTCAGCGCCCCCTCGTCGAACGGCACGCGCACGATCACCGCCGTCTCGAGGCGCTTGCAGACGGGGAAGAGATTAAGCCGGGGATATTGCTCGAAGAGGTTATAGATCACCTGGACTGCATCCACTTTGCCAAGCGCCAGTGCCCCAATCACGTTGTCCGGTGTGGTGTCAGGGACGGAGACCCCCGCGGCCCGGATTTTCCCCTGACGTTTCAGCGTGGTGATCGCCTCGAACCATTCGTCTCCAACATTAAACGCGGTGGCCCAGGTATGGAACTGATAGACATCGATGGCTTCGCGCTTCAATCGCCGGAGAGAATGCTCGCACTGTTCGATGATATAGGAGGCAGGATAGACAACGCGGGCGTCAGCGGATTCCGCAGGCGGCCAGGGGTTTCCCGGCGCCGGAGGCACCTTGGTGGCGACATACACCTCCTCACGCCGCTCCTGCAGGACCTTGCCGATCAGCTCCTCGCTGTGGCCTTTGCCATAGCCCTGCGCCGTGTCGATGAAGTTCACGCCAGCCTCAAGCGCGCGATGGAGCGCCCGCAGCGATTCAGCGTCATCCTGCGGCCCCCACATATCCCCTCCGATGGCCCAGGCACCGAAGCCGATCTCCGACACCCGCCAGCCGAGCGAACCAAACGTTCTATACCGCATGGTCAATCGAAATTAACGCCCGAGACGAGGATCACGTTGGCGAAGGCCGTCACCTCACCCGTCCGGACGAACGTTGTATTACCATTCTCTCGCGTCAGCCGCTTGAACTCCTCATGTGCGACCTTGCTGATCTCCGTCCCTGCGAGCATCCGGAGCAGCTCGTTGTGCGTCGAGCGGTTGACGTCTTCCATCTCCTCCGCAATCACGGCGCGTTCCACCTGCATCTCTTCGAGGATGGCGTTCACCACGTCAAGAAAGCGCGGGATGTTGCGGGTGAGTGCAAGATCGACGACCTCACCGCCATGCGGGATCGGCAGTCCCGCATCACAGACAACGAGGTAGTCGGAGTGGCCAAGCCCGGCAATGACCCGTGACAGATGAGAATTCAGGACACCATGCTTTTTCATTGATGCTCCTTCTTCGGGTATTCCAGCAATTCCACGTCGAGACCATCGGGGTCCTTCAGGAAGGCGATCCGGACGAGCCCCTGCACCGTCACCGGCGCAATTCGGAACGGGACGCCGGCCGCCGACAGGCGAGCGTACTCTTCATCGACGCTGTCCACAAGGAGGCAGATATGTTTGTAGCCGACGACCTCGTTGTCGTCAGGCGCCGGCTCCCCTTTCGGGGCGGGAACCCCGAATATTTCGAGTTCCGTCCCGCCCAGGCGGAGAAACACGATGCGAAGCCCCGATTCGGGAAACCACATCTCGCGGTCCACCCGGAACCCGAGCATCGTCGTGTAGAATGCGACCGATCGCTCCTGATCGCGCGCCGTGATCGTCGTATGTTCGATCCGCCGGATCATAGACTCCCATAATCTCCGAACGTGGCGGCCTCAGTCGATGAAGGACTCCAGCTCGCGCATCGTGGGCATCGAGCTTTGCGCCCCCATCCGTGTCACCGAAAACGCTGCGACTGCATTGGCAAAGGGAATTGCCTCCATGAGACTCTCGCCGGACGCGAGGGAGAACGCGAGCGCGCCGTTGAAGGCGTCGCCTGCCGCCGTGGTGTCCACCGCACGCACCTGCCGGCCAGGGAAGAGTTTTGTGGCGGTGTCGTTTACCAGGAGGCACCCCTTCGGGCCGAGCGTGACAAGGACATTCTTCACGCCGCGTCTGATCAGCAGCTGCGCTGCGCGTTCCACCGACCGGATGCCCCGCACCGGGAGTCCGCTCAACTGCTCTAACTCTGTTTCATTCGGCGTCAGGTAGTCGACCATCTTCAGGAGTCGCCCGGGAAGAGGACGGGCAGGAGCGGGGTTCAGAATCACCGTGACGGCACGCCTGCGCGCAAGCTCCGCCGTCCGTATCACCGTGCGCAGCGGGATTTCCAGCTGCAGGAGAACAATCTTTGCCGCGGAAAAAATCGACGTCTCCCGGTCAATGTCCGCGGGAAGCAGCTTCATGTTGCTCCCCGACACCACCACAATCTCATTCTGCCCTCTACCATCGACGGTAATCATGGCGATGCCGGTGGATTCCGAGGGGTCGACGGAGACGTGCTCAAGCCGCACCCCGTCGCTCTTCATGCTCCTCGCCAGTTTCTCCCGGAGGATGTCGTTCCCCATCTTTCCAATGAAGTAGACGTTGCCCCCCAGCTTCGCACAACAGACAGCCTGGTTGGCCCCCTTTCCTCCCGGGAACATTCCGAAGTGGTCGCCGAAGACAGTTTCTCCCGGCTCCGGAAAGCGGCGGGTCTTCACCACCATGTCCATGTTGGCGCTTCCCACCACCAGTACACCGTTGCGGTCCATGGCGCGCTTACCTCCCCCGGTGCTTCGTGATCGCGTAGAGATGCTCGTGTGTGACGATCGGGGGAGCGAGGAGGCCTGATGCCTTCCGCACCCCTTCCAGAATGTTGATCAGCGTATTGGTGACCTTCACAGCGACGGTATTGTTCCCGGCGTGGAGATGCGACGACACGTCGATCCTGTATGGATGCCAGGGAGCAACCGCAACCTGCGTCCCGTTTACCCAGAGCTCAAGGACATCCTCACCGCATTCTGCCTCAAAGGTCAGGCAGCCGCCATCGTGCGACGCAGGAAGGGTGAATTCTGTCGCATACACTCCCGTTCCGGAGAAGAACGGATAGCCCTGTCCGGTCCAGTCGGCGGGCGCGATCTGCTGCAAACGCTGGATGATCCGGAGCCCTTCCGCCGATTCATCCAGGGCGAAGTCGCCGAGAAGCTTGAGAGGATCGAGGATGCCGTCGGTCCTCCTGACCGCGGTGAGCTGGATTGCAATCACATTGCGACCCTGGCGAATATGTCGGCCGATTGCCACTTCCTTCATTTCGGCGTCAAGTGTGCTGCGGGTCCCCCTCTCCCTGATCTCTTCCCCATTCATGTACAGGCGGTACGCGCTCCCGCTGAAACCGTCAATCAGTAGTCGCAGCGAGGCCGGGACGACAGCCGCGTCGAACACCGCGCGAAACCAGAGGCGCACAGGATACGTGGCTGCATCGCGTTCCTGTGGAAGCTGCATCTCCCATGCGCCCGGCAGGACGCGCAGCCATTTATTGTCATCGACCTCGGGCAGGTGCGCCTTGCGCATCGCAGAAGAACCATCATCGATGGCCATCCGGAAGCGGTCAATCAGGAGGGCATTGTCCCCCTCCGGGACAAACGACCATGGTCCGTGGAGGATGATCGGCCGAAGGGGGCGCCGTGCCTTTGCGCTCCAGCGCGTCTTCTTTCGACGTTCGACCACGTCGGCATACACGCGGGATGCGTTCACTGCGGCAGATCCGACGACGGTGGCGCCGTCGAACGACCGGACACGCATGTTGGTCGAATCAATCCGGAATTTCTCCTGCGTGGGGCGGACGACAACCACATGCGATTCCGCTGGAGGAAAATCGAGCGAGAACGCCGTCCTTCCCCCCTTCACGGTGTACACTGGCAAAGGCCGTGCGGCACCGGTGTTGACATCCCACAGCTCCGGCACGCCACGGGATTCCAGCGTGATCGCCACCTCAGGGAGTGAATTCTGGCTCGTGTTGGCAAAGAAATAGATGTCGAGACCGTCCTTCACGCGGTGGAGGTAGAAGACCTCCTCCGCACCCACCGTGACGTCCGGCGTCACGCAACGCCGCAACACGCCCGCAAGCTCCTTTTCTCCCGATCCGCCATGCAGGCCCATCCCTTCGAGCACGAAGACGACCCCTTTCCCATTCCTGTGAACCGTCCGGACACGCTCGTTGCCCCCCTTCTCGAACGACCGGAGCAGACCATCCGGATCTACCCCGAACAGCCTGCGAACCTTCCGTTGCGCGCTCCCGTCGCCCGACTCCAGGAACTCCACCGGCAGCAGCGTATCCCCGATGACGGTGCCGCCGCTTTGCGTGAACTCACGAATGGCCTCATAGGTTGATCGCTTGATGTGCGTGACCGGGGGGAGAATCAGGAGCGAATACTCCTCGTCGCGCACACGGATTTTCCCGCCGCGGATCGATGCGCCGGCCAGCACGTCCTCGTCGATGTAGTCGAAGTCGTAGTGGAGACGCAGCAGCGCATCGGTCAGATAGTTGAAGTCGAATTCAGTCGCATTGCCGACCGCCGTCCGCTGTTGCGGCACATAGTTCGCCCAGATGCTGTTGATCGGGTAGAGGACGGCTACCCTTGCCACGTGACGACCTCCGGAGAGAAGGTGGCTGAGTCGCGCCATGTACGTGGTGAAACGATCGTAATACTTCCACCAGGTGTGGTGGTAGAATTGCGATGGAGGCCAGTCCCGTTTCCGCTCTCCTTCGATCGAGTAGTGGTATCCGTGGTTGTTGAAAAGGTTGACGCCCAGAACGTATTCCCAGTTGGCGATCCACTTCATCCGCTCGAGCGAGCAGTCCCAGTAGGAACCCCCCATCGATTCGCAGAGCAGCCGGGTGCTGCCGAAGTGGTGCGCTGCGGAGCTGGCCACCTTGATCGCCACATGCTGATCGGGTTCGAGCTTCGTGCCGACCTTCGGATAAAGGTGGTCGACGCCGACCACGTGCATTTTCTCAAGGTACCGGAACAGGTTTCCTTCGCACCGGGCGTGCATGCGGAGCCACTCTTCGAACAGCAGATGTCCCGTGAAGAGCACGCCGTTTTTCTCACACCACTCGCGGATCTGGCCGTAATAGGTCTCAGCGTACTGCTCGGTGAGCGTGCGCCAGAAGTCATACCGCACCGTCGCCGTCTTCTTCCCCATATTCAGATAGAGGGCCGGGAGCCAGGGGCGCAGATCGTAACCGCGGCGCTCACGAAAGATCTTGAACATCCGGGAGGTCCAGGGGATCACGTAATTGTCGATCCCGACGTGATAGTAGTGCATTGCCGGTTCATCCGTATAGAAACCGGGCACGACGTTGCCGAAATGCTCCCCGACGGCCTTCTTATACCTGTCGTGCGTGAACTCAATGAACCGCCGCGTCGATTCCGGGTTGAGGGTATCGATGTAGTAGGGAACCTCTTTCTGCAGGAAGTACAGCAGACGCCATTTCCCCGGCGGCGCCTCCCAGGGGATGACGCGCTCGAACGACAGGTTCTGCGTGAGGTCGATGGGGTTCCGGATGACCGTCTGAAATTCTTCTTCGGTGCATCCGAACGCAGCGACCGGATACGAGTCGCCGGTATTCACGTAACGGTTATCTGTCGCTTCGAGAAAGGTGAAGAGCGGGCCGTCGACGTTCAGCGCGACGAGTTCGAGATACTTCTGTGTAAGGTGGGGATACGTCTTCGGCACCTTTCGTTCGGCCGTGCCGCTGGGCCAGTTCATCTCGTCGTAGACCCAGGCGTCGATCCCGATCCTGCGGGCAAGGTCAACTGCCACCTTGACCTTCCTGAACCACGCATCGGAGACGTAGGGGACTTTGAGGCCGAACCTGCCGTGGATGAAGAGACTCCTGATCCCCTTCGCGTGGTACTGCCGGAGCTGCCATTCCATCTCCCGCTCGTCCATCATCCCGTTCCAGAACCAGAAGGGGAGGATGCCCATCTCAAGGGGAGGGTCTGCAAAGTTTTCCGCGGTAAGAGGAAATCCTTCAAGAACGGATTTGGAATATGCCATTCGTAGTCCTCACGTGTCCTTGCTGAGCGTCGACTGCCGCCTAGAAGCCCACGCTAAGCGTGACGCGCTGGGGGGAAGTCAGGAATTTGTAGCTGACGTAGGAATAGTCGACGCGGACATCGATATCACCGAGTGTTTTCCGTATACCGGCTCCGAGAGAAATATTCCCCTCTTCGTAGTTAAATCGATAACCGCCGCGCAGGAAGAGGAAATCATCAAACGCATATTCGCCTCCCACGTGCCACCGCTCGCCATAGTCATTCGAGTTTACGGTCTCGAGAGCGAGCGTCAATCGGTGAAATTCTCCCGCATTGATGAATGCGTCACCCGGGTTGACAACGTCGACGGATGCACCGATCGTGAAAAGGAGGGGGATGTCATAGCCTTCGTTACGGCTTCCGACGTCGAGATATTTCACGGCACCGGAGAAGTTCTGCGCGCTCATCGCAAACCGGATCCCCTTGAACTGCGTGTCGTACAGCGTACCGACATCGAAGGCGAATGTGGTGACTGCGTACTCGAAGAGTTTTTCGTGCAGATACTTCCCCGTCACTCCGACGGAGAGATTGTCGGTGAACTGCCGGGCAAAGCTGAGGCCGATCAGCATGTCGTAGCCGGTGAAGAAGCTTCCGGTTCTTGTGTCGCTGGACCCGCTTTCCACCACGGCAAGTGCTTCAGGAATGTCGCCGTACCCCAGGTGCGAAAAGCTCACACCGACGGTGCCAATGTCGCCCCAACGCACTGCAGCCGCACCTGCCACATAATTCATGTCAGCAAGCCACCGGCTGTAGGAAAAGGACGCTTCGGCCGAGCTGATGCCCGTGATGCCAGCAGGATTCCAGAAGAGCGAGTTGACGTCACGAATCACGGAAATCCCTGACTCACCCATGCCCGTCTGCCGCGCGCCGACGCCGATCTTCAGGAACTGGAGGGAAGCCCGGCCGGCTTTGTTGAATGTCTGCGCCGACACCGTCGGCGGGAGCAGCACGATGAGAGCGGCGCAGATGAAGGACAATCGCGTTTTCATGATCCACCCATGGGGTTAGCGGATAATGATGAGCTTCCCGGTGAACGTCCCAGTAATGCCCGGGACGTCCGGTTCCACGTGATAGATGTACAGTCCCGGCGCCACAAGAAGACCTGAGTCCGTCTTTTGATCCCAGACCTCACTCCCATACACATTTCCCCGTGCATCGGGAGCATGCTCGAGGATGCGCACGAGATCGCCCGCCAGCGTGTAGATCCGTATCGTGGCTTTCTCGGGAAGGTTTCGGAACTCGATGCCGTAGGGATTGCTGCTGCCGAACGTCCGGCGCGCGTCCCCGAACACGTAGGGGTTGGGCGCGGCAAACACTTTCAGCGTGCTCACCGGACCGGGCGCCGGCGTCACGGGAAGAGAACGGTTGACTTCGCTGCTGGCGAGTTCCGGCAACGTGCTCACCGTTGTCCCGTTGGCGGAAACCCACGGCCTCGGGCTTGACCAATACGCAGACACGTAATACCCATACCGCAGCCCGAACTTCACGTTCTTGTCAAAGAACTGGTATTTGCTTTCGGTCGAATTGAAAAATGAGGAGAACTGTGCGCGCGGGATGTCGGCGATCAACGTCCAGGCCGCACCCCGGAAGGCCGGGAGTACTCCCTCGCCACTATACTGGAAATCCTGCGACCGATACACGCGGTAACCGTCGACGTCCGTCGCGCCGTCGAACCACGAGTTGCCGGCACCGTCAGTAAACGATGTCGACTCTGCAACTTTTGTCCATGTCACAGCAACGACCGCCGTGTCAAGCCCTAGCGAAGCGTTCAACGCGTCGCAAGGGGGGGGTGGCGGGGGCGGGGGCACTTGCGCCGCGAGAGGCATGCCGTCGACATTCCCCCCGACCCCCCATCGGATGGCGTTCCGTGCAAGTTGTGCGTTTCTCCGGATTGCTGCAATCGTGCTGTCTGGGAAGTGGCGGTCGGGATCTCCGGCGACGACCTCATTATAGTCCATCACACCCGCGATCTCTGCGACGATAAACCTCACGGAATCGCCCGGATCGAGGCTGTACGGACCGTAACTGAAGGTATAGAAGTTCATCCTGTTGCCGGGATTTCCCAGAGCGGCCTGTGTGTCGGGCGATGTCGCAAACTGGTAAAAGCTCCGGGGTTTAAATCCGGGAGGGCCAAAGTTCTCCAGGTTGAGTCCAGCTCCCTGCAACGTCCCGCGCTTGTGGTCATCCACGCGCAGGATGTCGGGCTTCGGCGTCGCTCGTTCAGGTCCGCCCCTGACCAGCGGGCTGGCATACAGCGCGAGCCAGCCGAATGCGGCCGGGCTCTGCAACTCGGGTCCAAACCGCACCTGAATCTCACTCAGGGGTTTCGTGGGAAACGGGTCCAGCGCTGGGGGAAGGGGAGCCGCGCCGCCGTTGTAATTGGTCGAATAGACAAGCGTGCTCCCGTCTTCGATGTGATAGTAATCGTGAAACGGATAGCCTCCCTTCCCACCCCCCCATCCGAACCCGCCCGCTTGGATCGCCTCCAGCGTCGAATGAAAATTGATCTGGCTCTTAGTCGACACCGATATGCCCGAGTGGAAGACAAAGTACACCGTCCGGAGCGTCTGCTGCGGGAAGCCCGGCACGACGAGCGAGCTCAGCGTTGAGACCATGATCCCGGTATTCTTGAAGACGTAATCGTACACAATAAAATCACCGTAGCCGGGGTAGCTCCAGACGTAGCTCCGTCGTATCACCGTGATGCCGATATTCGTGTTCCACGTGGCAGTGATCATCTCCTCCGGGAGGCGTGCGTCGAACCCGGACCGCTCCGCATAGTTCTTTTTCATGTCCAGCGGCGTCCGGGTCGGCTCGATACCACGCGTCCCTGCCTGCAATCCCGATGCGTAGAATTCGTAGTCGGTCAGCAGCGGCGTATTTGTCGGCGGAGCTCCGGGGGTGAGGAGATCCTTTGCGACGATCCAGCACCCGCTGCGGAAATCGTGGAAGTTGCTGTTCTCATACCCCTGTTCCAGGGCAAGCTCCTCGTTCCCCACCGGATGATTGTAGTCCGGGAATCCGGGGAAGAGACCGAGGGGGGCGGGCGTGAGGTAATCCCAGGCCCCGTAGCTCCCGATCCACCCGTCGTTCTGCACGTTCTCCCAGAGCCGGCCTCTGCGATGCTGCAGCTCGGTATTCGTCTGCGCCTGCGCGCTCCCGGTCCCGATCACACAGGCCAGGGCGGCAAGGATGACAGATGCGCGAGTGTTCATGGTCATGCCTGCCTTCTGCGTTACATTTCCATCGTGACCCCGAAGACGACCGATCGGGGCAGATTGCGGTATTGCGCCAGCTCGAGATACGGAACGCCATTCTGGTCGACGGTCGGGACGTCCTTAAAGCCGCTGGAAACAAGCTTTTCGACGTCAGCATCCGTCGCCGTCCCAAGAAAATCGAGGTTCAGAGATTTGAAGTTGAGAAGATTCCGGACCTCGGCATAGACGCCGAGCCGCAGGCCCCCCGCGCCGAACTCAAAGTCCTTCCTGACCTTGAGGTTGACGTTGTGGTCCGCAGGGCGTGGGTAGGCAACTCCGTTGTAAATTACGGCGTCGCCCAGATTCTCTTTCGTGTAGAAGCTCCCCTGGTACTCCATCGTCACGCTGACCCTGTCGAGCACGCTGGCGAGGAATTCCGTCGCTGCGGGCGACTCGTAGTACAGTCCTGCCTTCAGCCGCGAGGGGGAGTATTGAATGTAGTCCCCCGTGGTCGTTGGATAGAGAATCCTGTCGGGCTCGATCCTGCTCGGCGCGCCGCTGCTCCCTCTGACGCCAAGCTGCGTCGTAAAGTTCGCGTACCCCCAGAGCATGCCCCAGGAGTAGCGGCTCGGCTGTTTTCGAAGTGAGATTTCAAGCCCACGCACGTCCGCGTAGTCCGCATTGCCGTTGGTTCGATAGATCCCGTAGGGAGACACGACCGTCACCACGCGGATGGTGTTCCGAATGTCCTTGTAATACCCGGTAACGGTGAGGAGGAGCTCGTCGAAGAAGTTGCGTTCGATCGCAAGCTCATAGGCCACGGTCTGCTCGGGCTTCACCGCCCGGTTCCCGAGCACCCAGGGGATCAGCGGTGTCGATTTGTCCACGAGAAACGTCGTCAGACTCCCCAACGATTGGTTGTCCTCTGTGCCCTCGCCGTAATCTCCGAACGACCCGCGCTCAAAGAAATGGCCATAGGAGAAGTGGAGGACAGTGTTTTCATCGATCGGATGTGAAATACCAAGTCGCGGACTTAGCTGCGTGAAGGGCTTCGTTCTCTCCTTAGCCCCCTCCATGGGATTGAAGACATCCTGATAGACGTAGTCGTTGGGGTTGTAGAAGTCGAACCGTAACCCGGCGTTCATGATGAAGCCGCTGAACTCGAGCTTGTTCTGCTCGTAAATCGCCCCCTGATAGGGCGTATAGATGTTCTTGTCGAACCGGTCGGGTGACTTCGCCTGGTTGAAGTGATTCAGATGATAGTAGGTCAGCTCCAGTCCGGTTTTGAGCTGCCACCGCTTATTGACCTGACTCTGGTAGAAGCCCGTCAGCGTCCAATCCGTGTTCTTGTCGTCGTACCGGTGGAAGTAGCCCAGCGTGTGATAGCCTACGATATTCCGGTACCCGCCGGGAGGGAAGAACACGCCGATGACGCGCCCGGAGGCATCCTTGACAGGCTCCTCCGCGCGGAGGTTGTCGGTCGTGGCTTCGTTCGCGTCCCACCCGATGGGATCGCCGGGGAGAATGTCCGTGGAGCGGGCTGCAAACACGCGGGAGAGTTTCACTTCGTACATCGTCGCGTCACTCACCACGTCTGTCAGTTTCAGGGTCTGGCCGTCAGTTTCGGACCGCGGGAGCCCTTCCAGATCGTAGTATGCGTAACGGCCGCTCATGCCGTAGTCCATCGCCCAGTAGACGTTGGGGACGCTCTCGTAGCCCCATGAGTCGTTGGAATTCCCTATGAATCCGGAAAGCTGGAGTTTCATGCCCGGACTGAGGCGATAGGTGATCTTCGCATTTCCGTCGAAATACCTTCCCCGCTTCGCGAAAGCGTTGCCCATGAGCGGCGGCTTCACTGTGTACTTCCCGGAGAGAAAGACCGTCGCGTTGGAGACAAACGGGACCGGTCCGCCCAGGCTGATCTCCGCCTGATACCCAGGAACCCGGTCATAGTCGGTCAACGGCTGGTGCGTCTGCAAATAGTTCTGATACCCCTGTTCAGGCGTCCAGATGGTGCGTGGATCGCTCCCTTTCAGTCCCGTTGGATCCACCCATTGGTCGGGATGATCGATCCACCACTGGAGATGGCGCGCGTGAGTATTCTCCCAATAGACGGGTGTGTTCGGGTCATAGAGTGATGGCCCCCAGTGTTTCACGCCAGGCGGGGTGTAGCGGAAGTCGCCGTAGATCCAGTAGTTGTCTCCCCCCTCCTTCGTAATGACGTTGAAGACTCCTGACCTGGCCTCACCGTACTCGGCATTGTACGAGCCCGTGATGACTTCCATTTCCTGTATGGAGCTCAGGTTGACGTTGGTGAACGCTTCCTGATTCAGAGGATTCCGGGCCCTCGCGCCGTCCACGATGAACGCGACCTCATTGAGCAGGCCGCCGCGGACCGACATCACGCCGTTGTCAATGTTGATGCTCGGGAGCGTGCTCACGACTTCGGTCACGCTCGTCGCAGGCCTGCTGATGATCTCCGCGGACTCCAAGAAGACCCGTGTGGCGGTATTGTCCTTTTCTACCACAGGGCGTTGTGCGGTGACGACGACCTCCTGGCCAACATCCAGCACCGTCTCCACCATGGCAAAATTGATTTCCGTGGTGGCATCGACATGAACGCGGACGTCGTTGACCACCGCGTCCCTGAATCCGACCTGCGTCGCCTTCAGCGAGTAGGCCCCCGGAGGGACGTTTGCGATAAAGTACTCGCCCTGGAGATCGGTTGAGGCCCCTCGGCTCGTGCCGACCAGCACAACATTGACACCGACCATAGGCTCTCTGGTCTTGGCGTCAGTCACGTGTCCCGAGATCTTTCCCGTCGTCCCCGCCGCAATGCCGCAAACTGACGGCAGGCCGACCGCGATCGCAAGCATAACCACAGCCGCCATGCGAACGGTTGGACCTCCGTCCGGCTCTAGGACCAAGCGAAAAGCCATGACATCCTCCTTGCCAGTTCATCGCAGAAACACTTACGCACTTCGCCCTCCTTCCGAGAACCCAATGACTCCTTTCACAAACCCTTCTCGCTTCGCTGCCGCTGTCGCAAATCCTTCGTTGATATCATCCAGCCGGAAGACGTGCGTGACAAGCGGCTTCAGCGTAAGCCTTCCGGCTTCGAGCAGGGCGAGGCCGATACGCATTCCATCGACATAGACCTGTGCGCTCCGCACATGGCCGTTGATCACCTGAAACGCCATCCAGTTCCAGAATCCCCACGGAACCGCACGCGGCTCGCCGACATGAAAGCCGAACACCTCAAGTTTGCCCTCCATCCGCGTCATATTCGCCGCCATGTCAAGCGTCTGCTGGATCCCGGCCGCCTCCACACCGATGTCCACCCCCCGGCCTCCCGTGAGATCCTTCACGGCAGCCACGGCATCGACTTCGGCGGGGTTCAGGGCGTGAGTCGCGCCGAGCGTCAGTGCAAGGTCTCGGATACTCTTCCGCGTATCCACGGCGATCACCATGCCCGCTCCTCGGGCCAGGAAAACCTGAAGCATGATCAGCCCCATGAATCCGCATCCGACGATTGCAGCGCTGTCACCCAACTGCGGATCCGCCTTCCTCACGCCGTTCGTTGAGCATGCGATCGGCTCACCGATAGCCTCTGCCAACGGGGTATCCGGCTTCAACTTCACTGCGTAGTTTGCCGGCGTGGAGAAATACTCCGCATACGTCTTTCCCTCAGACCACACCGAGACGTGATCGCCGGGTGAGAATCCCTGAACGTCCCTCCCGACCTCCACCACGACTCCCGACGGCTCGTGGCCAATGAACCGCGGGTATTCGAGCCCCTTGAGCTTTCCCAGCCAGATTTCGATCTCAGACGTACAGATACCGCAATAGCTGGTCTTCACCAACAGCTCGTCCGGACCGATCGTCGGAATGGCGCGATCTTCGATCCTGAATTCTCCGGGTTTCACCAGTAGTGCGGCCCGCATGCTGTTCACCGCGTGGGCGTCTCCTTGACTTGCTGTCTCTCGAGGCTGAATTGAGAAGTCTCAATTCAGATTCTGATATCTGATATCAGATATCTGA
>JBFLYO010000037.1:0-13119 GCA_040756745.1 Bacteroidota bacterium | reverse complement strand
GAGTTGATGAGGTTGAACCCGCCCGGATCTCCCGGTGCACCGCTCGGCAGCGGCGGCACCGCAAACGGGTCGTCCGGCACGGACGGCTGCCACGTCCAGTATGCGTAGGCATCGCTGTTGGCCTCTCCGTACACCCGTGACCCCTGGCTCCCGCCAAGGTTGAAGCCGATGTTCGCCTGACCCGCGACGCTCGGCTGATAGATCGCCATCTCCACATCCCACAGGCCGGTCAGCGTGTCCATCACGACCGCCGAACGGCAGATGTCCGCCGCATTGAATACCTTGTGCGTTACCGAGGTGTCCTTCCGCCATTCCGGCGGTATCCCCGTGTCCGAACTGTCGTTGAGCGTCACCCGCGTCCCCAGCACCAGGAAGTGATACGGCCCCTCCGGTGATGCATACACGTTGCCGTTGTATCCTCCGCCCATCGGTATCCCCAGCCGACTCGAGATGCTCACAAACAGCTGATCCCCGGCCCACTGGTTCCCCGGCGGGAAGTACAGCCCCGACGAGTCGTTCACAATGTCCTTCGTATGCACGAACACATACAGCGTATCCTGCGCCCAGAGCATCCTCCCCCACATCTCAGGATAATCGGGCTCTATCACCGTCCGGCCGTAGTAGTTGAACCACCCCTCAAACCCGACCGTGGTGACAATGTCCGCCTTCGCCGCTCCGTTCCACGCCGCTTCGTTCGCCACCCCGTCAATTGTGATCGCCGAGGGATCAACATGCGGCACTGCCACCACCTTCCTCTGCGCGAACAACGACGTGACGGAGAGCAGGAGGCAGACCGTCAGCAGTCCCACAACAGTGAATCTCCTCATAGTGACCTCCATGAGTGATTGGTTTGTGTTGAACGAGATACCCACCGCGCTTCCCTTGTTGCCTTGTACCGCAATACTCTGTCAAGAGTCCTGTGGGATATTTACCTCCTTTGTAGGTTCCTGTATTGTGGATGCTTCAGTGACAAGGTCCGGCTCAATACGTTTCAAACGTGGCCGAAGCGTAGTTATAGGTAGAACGCAGGCGGTTTCGTTGGTCCCAGTTCTTGTTGGCGATCCAAACATAGTACGTCTTGTTTCGCGTGAGACCTGTCGTCGGAAAGGGCGTGAATATGTACGTCCCCGGTATATATTGCCCGGCAGTCACGGGAGAGGCAATGACGTCCCGCGTCCAGAACTGAGCGGGGGAGACTGTCGAATCGACCGCGAGCACTTCCCAGACGACGCTGCCTGCTTCATACGCCCCCCCGGAACATATGCCAAGATCGGCGAGGAGCGTGTCGGGGGGAGTCACGCCCGTCTGCGTGACCCTGAACGAGATGATCGGCGCATTGTTCGTGTTGGTCTGTTTCACGTCGATGACTCCGAGGCGGCCAACCGGAAAGACGTTCCGTATACCGATCCAGAGGTTGATGGGGTTAACTTTGATGGAGTAGGATGCTGCCGCGAGAAAGACCGTGTCGGCGACAACGCGCGCGGCAACGGTTGCCGCGGTGTCCAGTCTGAGGACCTTGCCGGGGTTAGCCGCAAGGATACCCCACACGTCGTCGCGTGCGACCCAGAACGTGTAGACCTGGTCTTCGACGAGGCTCGTCGCGGGCTGCCCACCGTACGTGGCCGTTAGGTTTTCCGCCCCGGCCGGCGTTTCCCCGAATCTCTGCTGATAATGAAGTCCGTTCCCGGACTGGTGAATAAGCCACTGGAGCGACGTATCAAGTATCGCAAGCGTCCCGCGGTTGACGCCGACGGCGCAGACATAGCCGCCGCTCCAGGAGACACGTGGGGTGTATACGCTGTCTTCTATGCTGAGCTGCGACAATGTGATGACGCCGGGAGCATACGGGGCGAGCGGGAGTTCATCCTTTGTACATCCCGCCTGGCAGAGAAGGGCGTTCGCCGACACGATCCCGATCATGAGATTCATTGCCGGGGTCGACTTGGTAGTCATGTGAAGACCTCACAAAGATGAAGGTCCACGCTCAGGTCAGTCCTTCAGGCCGCTGAGCGTGATCCCCTGAATGAAGTATCGCTGAGCAAAGAAGAACACCGTCAGGATCGGCAGCGTGGCGACCGTCGATGCCGCCATCAGCTGTCCCCAGTCGGTCTGGTACCGGTCGCGGAAGATCGCCAGACCGAGCTGCACCGTCCGCATCTCGTCGGAGCTGACGACGATCAACGCCCAGAGGAAGTCGTTGAAGACTCCCATGAACGTGAAGATCGCCAGCGTCGCCAGCGCCGGCCGCGAGAGGGGGAGGATGATCCGCCAGAGGATGCCGAACCGGCTACACCCGTCGATGCTGGCGGCGTCCTCCAGCTCCCGCGGAATCGTCAGGAAGAACTGGCGCAGCAGAAATGTCCCGAAGGCCGAGGCGAGTCCCGGCACGATCAGTGCGGCGTACGTATCGATCCAGCCGAGCCAGTGAAGGACGAGGAACCCCGGGATCATGGTGACCTGTCCGGGGATCATCATCGTCCCCAGGAATAGATAGAAGAGGACGTCCCGCCCCCGGAACCGGAGCCGCGCGAACGCATAGGCCGCCAGCGAGCAGGTCACGATCTGGCCGAGGGTCACGGCGACGGCCACAAAGAGGCTGTTAAAGTAATATCGCCCGAACGGCGCGGCCTGAAACGCGTTCACGAAATTCTCGACCGTCGGCCGACTCGGCCACCAGCGCGGCGGGTACGTAAGAATGTCCCCCAGATCCTTGAACGATGTCATCACCGTCCAGAGAAACGGCGCCACCGTCACCAGCGCCATGACGTAGAGGAGCACGTGCAGGAACACGTTCGACGCTATGTGCATGGGCCGGCGCATTGCACGACGATCAGGCGTAATGGACACGGGCTTTCAGGTACTTCACCTGCAGCAACGTCAGCGCGAAGATGATCGCGAACAAGACGTACGCGACGGCCGACGCATACCCCATATCAAAAAACTTGAACGCATTCTCATAGAGATAGAAGACCATGACCTTCGTGCTCCCCAGGGGGCCACCGGAGGTCAACACGTACACGGTATCGAACACCTGGAATGAGCCGATGACGGACATAACCAGGATGAAAAAGGTCGTGGGACTGAGGAGTGGGAGCGTGATGTGCCAGAACCTGTGCCACCGGCCGGCGCCGTCGATCTCCGCCGCCTCATAGTAATGGTCAGGGATCCCCTGCAGGCCGGCGGAGAAGAGGACCATGTTGACGCCGAACGTCTTCCACACGCCCATCATGATCAGGGCGAACATCGCTGCCGTCGGATCGTTCAGCCAGTTAACGGCCGGAATCCCCACCCAGCTCAGGCAGTAGTTGAGGAGGCCGAAATTTGGCTCGTACACCCACCGCCAGATCACCGCCGCGGCGACGGACGACATGATCACCGGGGCGAAGAACGCCGTGCGGAGCAGCTTCTTTCCCGCGATGCGTTTGTTGAGAACGTACGCCACTCCCAGCGCCGCCAGCATGTTGAGTGGGATCGTTCCGAGGGTGTAGGCGGCTGTGTTCTTCAGCACATCCCAGAACTCCGGACTTCGGAAGATGCGGGTGTAGTTGTCAAGGCCGACGAACGTGCTCTCGCTGCCGAACATGTTCCAGGTATGGAAGCTCAGGTAGAGCGAGAAGAACACCGGGAACGCGACAAAGACCGAGAACACCAGCAGTGTCGGCGAGAGGAACAGCAGTGCGCTGATCCCTTCCCCTCGTCTGCCGGCTGTCGTTCGGGCGGTCATGGCAGCTCTACCCTCGGTGCCGTCGACAGGACCTGATTCGACTTTGCCGCCGCGCCGTCAAGCGCCGCCTTCGGGTCACTCCGCCCGAGCGTGGCCTGTTCGATCGCCTCGGCAATGTGGCTGGTGATCTTCAGCCCCCCGTAATCGATAGGCCGCGGGGCCTGTCCCACCTCAAGCTGCTCGACGTACGATTTGAGCGGCTGATGAGCATCCAGGAACGCAACATAGTCGGGGATCGCAAGGACCCCACGACGCACCGGCAGGTATCCCGATTTCATCGACCACATCGCCTGGATGTCGGGACGCAGCATCCAGGTCATAAATGTCCATGCCTCCTTCGGGTGTGTGCTTTGCCTGAAGAGGGCCAGATACTCGCCGCCCGCAACGGTGGCTCGTTTCGCGGGTCCCGCGGGGAGCGGAGCCACCATCCAGTCCAATCCGCGGATCTGCTCCCATCGGGGAATATTCCAGGGTCCGTCCAGCGCCATGGCAAGATGTTTGGAGGCGAACGCCACCTCGTAATCGATGGTGAACGACCGCAGCCCGAGGTCTTCGTAGATGTTCTTCCAGAGCGTCAGCGCCTGCACCCCGGCGTCGCCGTTGTACAACACGCGCGTCTGATCGACGGTGATCGCGTCGCCCCCCGCCTGGAACAGAAACGCATACCATTGCCACACCATCCATCCGCTGTACTGCCCCGACGCAGGAAACACTGGAACGAAGAAGCCGGCCTGCTCGTTCTTTCCGTCGCCGTCACGATCGACGGTTAATTTCCGCGCGTATGATCTGAGCTCGTCCCATGTCTGCGGCGGGCGGTCCGGATCGAGCCCTGCATTGCGGAACAATTCTCGGTTGCACAGCAGCCCGATCTCCGTCGCCTCCATCGGTATGCTGTAGAGGGTGCCGCGCCACTTCGCCTGCTCCAGGAGTGCCGGGTAAATGTCGTTGAGGACGCTGCGTGGCAGACTGTCGGGTCCGACCGCGACCTCGTCGATCCTGTAGATGGCATCGGCCTCAACGAGATTTTGCAGGAAGTCGGCGTGGATCCATGACACGTCCGGCGCGCTCCGGCTCTGCACGGCCGTGATAAGCTTGTGGATCAGAGCATCGCCGGTCGGAACGTACTGGGCCTTGATCTGCACGCCCGGATGTTCCTGTTCGAACCGTGCAATCAGCTCATTCAGGGCCGGCACCGTGGAGGAAACGCAACTGTGCCAGAACGTAATCGTCACACGCCCCTCCTCGCCACCCTTCTTCCCGGAGCAACCGAAAAGAGAGAGGAAAATCAGGAGAGTGAGAAGCTTGGTTTTCATTTTGCACAAACGTTTGTGCAGAAAAAGCGAACAATAACCCATGACGTCTCGAGCGGAGACACCAATGTTCGGAATCAGGACAAGGAACAGAGATGAAATCAGGCCACGCTGAGATCGGGAACCTTCGGGCGCGAAGGCGCTGCAACGGAATCACGGACGATCAGCGTAGGCTTGAGAACGATGTGCTTCGGTTCAAACGACCGCTGCCCCTTGATCTGCTCAGTCAGCAGTTTCACCGCCATCTCTCCAATGTTTTCCTTGGGCTGAGCCACCGCCGTGATGGGACAGCGGAAGAGCGACGCTGATTCAATGTCGTCGAAGGCAACGACAGAGATGTCGCGCGGAATCTCGAGCCCCTCTTCAAAGATCGCCTCGAGCGCACCGAGCGTGATCAGGTCGCTCGTGGTGAACAGGGCCGTGGGGGGATTGCTCGAACGCAGCAGGAACTTCGTTTCAATATAACCGTTCTGCTTGCGGAAATCCTTCCCGACAATGAGCGACTCATCGAGCGGAAGCCCATGCTTTGCCAGGGCATCGATGTAACCCTGCAACCGGCCGCGCGACGTGTAAGTATCTGCCAACCCTTGAATTATGGCGATCCTCCTGTGGCCATGCTCGATCAGGTGCTGAACTGCTTCGAAGGCGCCAAGACGGTTGTCGATCACGACCGTGCTCGAGTGGAGCTCCTCGAAGGGCCGGTCGACGAGGACGAGCGGCATGCCGTTCTTCAGCAGAGTGTCCAGGTGCTGGCTCTTCTGCCCGACGGGCATTACCATGAGCCCATCCACACCTTTGCTCCAGAGGAGATTCACATGCTCGATCTCGAGCTGGAGGTCTTCATCCGTGTCACAGACCACCAGGGAGTAACCGAGCGAATGTGCGGTGCTCTGTGCGCTCTTGATGATGTAGGCAAAGAACGGGTTGGAGAGATCCGGTGCAACGAGTCCGATCGTGTGGGTCTTCTTGAGGCGGAGGCCGCGGGCGAGCTGGTTCGGCCTGTAATTGAGCTCCCGCGCGGTCTTCAGGACGAGCTTCTCCGTCTCCCGGCTGATACGATACTTGACCGTCTTCTTGTTGAGCACCCGCGAGACAATCGAGACAGAGAGTCCGGATTTCTTCGCTATGTCCTTCAGCGTTACCGCCATCTCACCATGGAAGATGACCATGGAGCACAATCGTTTGTGCGATTATAACACAATTGATGTCCTTTTGTCAAGTTAAATCTTTCGTTTTGTGCTGAACAAGTTCCGGGTGGGCCAAATTGGGACGTTTTTGAGGGGGTTGCGCAATTTGCGCAAATGAGGGGGGAGAACTAACGGGCGGGAAAGCGGAGAATGTGATCGGCGCACACATGCACGCGCACGGTCACACTGTCACGCTGTACTGCGACGCCGTCGGACATGAGCACCACAGCCTGCCCGTCCGAGTGCGGCGGTGCGGCGGAGAGGAGGATGAACAGCGAGAGAGCTTTTCCGGCAAAACTGACGGGCATAGTGGCAGGTGACGCTGTGTCCGTGGAATGACGGAAAAGCTCTCAGAAAAATCAATCGGCGACTGTGGTTACTTCGGGAGCGTAGCCCGCACCAGCGCGAACTCGAAATTGTCCTCGTTGAAGTGGGCGACCCTCTCCCTGTACTCCTTCGCTCTGGCGGTGTTCCCCATTGCCTCATGGACTTCCGCAAGGCGCAGCAGCGTGCGCGGGCTGCGCACGTCGGCGCCGGTAAAGTGCGCGAGCGCCTCACCGTGCCGCAGTTCGGTCTGCGCGATGCATCCGAGCAGATACTGCGCCCGTTGGAGTGCGGAGGCATCGCTGCGCGTCGCAGCTCCGACCCGACACTCCTCGGCAAGCTGTTTTGCCGCGGTCAGGTTGTTGCTGTTCAGCGCAATCTCGGCACGCGCCGCAACCGTTTCCAGCCGAACGGCGTCCTTGAAGCCCTGGCTCATCGTTGACCCCTCAATCGTCGTCCAGGCCTCTTCGAAGCATTTCTCCGCCTCCTGGATCCTCGCGGCCTCCGGCGTCCGCATTTTCAGGAATGTTCCCTTGCTCAGGTCCACCGTGCTCATCTCCAGGGCGATCCTGCCAATCGTCGTGAGATCCCCGGCGATGGCAAGCGGGTCATTGGTCTTTACCGACAGCGCCTGCCGCTGTCGCGCTTCTTGAAGTGCGCGCTCAAATTTTCCTTCGTGGAGCGACACCAGCATCATCCCGCGCAATGCCTGTCGGCGGACCGCGTCATCCGGTGCGGTGTCATAGAGTGTCTGGAGCCGCTTGCGCGCTTCTGCGGGAAGCCCCTTGAGGGCAAAGTTGTTCGCGATGCCGATTACCGCCGAAGTGAATTGCGGGTTCAGCGCAAGAACCTTCTCGTACATCGCGATCGACTCGTCAAATTTCCCCTCCTTCAGCAGCAGTTCCGCGTAGGAATCACGCGGATTTGGTTCATTCGGCTGGAGCGCAATGTATTGCTGGAACGCCCGCTCGGCCTCGGGAAAACGTTCCGTGTAGGTGCAGAGATACCCGAGCCAGTTATACGCGGGGGCATACTGGGGATCGATGGCGATGGCCGACCGGACCGTCGCGATGGCCTCATCGGCGTCGCGGCGCGACCAGAGAGCGGTCGAAAGTAGTGCTCGGGCACGTGCGTCATCGGGGTACCGTGCGACGACCGAGCGGAGCAGTTCAATCCCCTTCGCCGTATTTCCCGCGACATCCGCCTGCCATGCTTCGATCAGCATGCGTTCGCCGTCTGAGACCATTCCCGCAACGGCTGCGGCACGATTGAGCTCCTCCATGAACGGCATGCCCGCGATTGCCCGCGCGCTCGCCAGGGAGTAGTGTGCCAGGGCGAACTCCGGGTCGACGGTAATGGCCTTCTCGAGATAGGGCATGGCCTCACGCGCTCGAAGCGCCTCCATCAACTCCCTCCCCTTCAGGAAGTTCTGTCGGGCTTCTCCCGACCTGGTCGTTACCGGGATTTCTGCGATCTCGCCCCCCGCTACCAGTTTGCCCCGATCGACAACCACCACGTCGTCGACCTTGATGGTGCTCCCCGGTAGGAATCCGGCAAGTGAGTATGCGCTGGTGTTGCTCCCGCCGGCCCAGGTATTCCCACCGATCCCGACACTGACGATGCCGCTGGCCATCCACGCGAGAAGCTTCGTCCCGGGCATTGCCCGCACGTTCGGGTTGATCCCCACGTCGATGAAGGCGAATTCATCCTTTCCTTCTCCCGCAATGCGGTACGCCTTCTGCAGCGCGTCACCCCCGGATGCAGTGGTGAGCGACGTGACCTTCCCCCTTGCCAAGGTCATGGTCAGTCCTTTGACGTCGCTTCCCTCATAGAAGAGGTGGTCGACGACGACCTTCCCCTGGGCTGTCCCGGAGACAGGCGCAAGGTACACCTCTCCCGCCGGCAGCCAGACCTGGCACGACGGGCCGCCCGCAGCCAGATCGTTGTCGGAGATCACTCCGTCACTGACCTGCACTGGCCTCCCTGTGATGGTGACGGTGAGATCGGTCCCGTTGGGATTCGTCAGGCGGACAACGCGTCCCGCCGCAAATACTTTCCGAACGGCCTCTCCCGTTGCCTGCATCTTCGCATAGTCGACGTTCAGCCCTTCCCAGAACATGCGTGTGAGATCGTCAAGGCTGATCCCGAACTGGCGGGCCCGCGCACTCGTCGGGTACAGGCCGTTTCCCAGATGGACGAAGCGTACGCTCCTCTTCATCATCATGTCCATAACGGGTTGAAACGCCCTGGTCATCGCCTGCATCCGTTCGGGTGGAATGTGCGAAAAGAGCCCCTGGGTCTCCGATGCATCGATGTCGATCTGCGCTGTTATGATCTCCGCAAGCTTGAGGGAAAGGTCGGGCGTAGTGCTCAAGAACCTCGCCGGCGTGTTCTCCACCGTGCGGAGCGCCACGCGCTCGGTCTCGATCGACAGGAGGGGAGAGGCGCCGAGTGTGCGGACATGGACCGCAATGTCTTCCAGCAGGCGCAAGTCACGTACTCCCCCGGAGATCAGCACCATGTCTCCTTCGTGGATGCGCGCGCATTGCTCAACGAGCTTTCTCGCAAGCGCCGTGGTTTCATGAGTCCCCCCTTCCCCGGGGCCGGCCCGGACGAATGCGGGGATGGAACACAACGCCGCCACGGCAAGCAGCAACAGCCTTCGTACCGTGTTCATGGCTTGTCCTCCATTGTGGGTAAACGCTCGGCCGCCGCGGTCACAGTCACGCCGCGACTGCAGAGCTGTGGGTGCGATCAGGTATGGTGAATATCAGCCGTCCCCGTCTGAGGATTACGGGCGGCGTGTCGGGGGGCGGTCTTCCAGGAGGGCAGATCGGAGGTGAGATTGCCGCCGCTCCCCGGCGGGAAAGGTAGAGGGGAGGCGGGAGAAAATCAAGTGCCAAGAGGTCAGTGGAAGACGATCAGTGGCCTTTCTTCTTCAAAAACTCAAGGTAACTCTTGCTGCCGAGAAGCAGACCCTCATTCTGATCGATCAGCTGATGAACGGCCGCGAACGGCACGTTCCGGAAGAGCTTGCCATGCTGCTGCAGGACGTGCATGAACTCATGCATAAACGTGTCATCTGCCTCCTCCTCACCCACCATAATGATGAGAGAGGGGCGGATGAACGCCCCAGTCCACTCCGGCGATGGAAACCGCCCCGCATTCCCGGCTGTAATTTTTTCCTGTATCTCCCGGTTGACGAACACAAGATCCACCGGTGGAAGCGAATCGGTCGGAAGGGCGAATTCCTTCAGTACGACGCGGCAGAGGGCGTTGTAGTACGCAGAATCCCTGTGGTCCCTGCCGTCATAGGCACGAATGTAAACTCCCTGCCTCGCTTCAAGACTCACGGGGCGTGTCGGCTGACCAAACAACAAACCTGATGGGATCGCCACGCCCGCCACGGCAAAAGCCCACAAACCTCTTCCTTTTCCCCAAGCGAATCGCATACCACACATCTCCCGCCTGAATAGATGGTTCAATTCTGATGAAATTTTCCACAATTCTCATGCCACGGCCCATCGGTCCCCGCACGTTACACTGGGCGGGAGCCCTCTTTAAAGAAACCGCTCGGGATGGGCCCAATAACAGATTGAAATCAAAAGCGATACGAGGATGCCCCTCTGTCACAGTCGCGGGGAGTCAGACCAGTCAGGGTGGGCATGGCGGGCAG
The DNA here is from genome assembly GCA_040756745.1 of Bacteroidota bacterium. Classification (GTDB taxonomy): domain Bacteria; phylum Bacteroidota; class Ignavibacteria; order UBA10030; family UBA6906; genus JBFLYO01. The sequence goes on along the minus strand of JBFLYO010000037.1, from coordinate 2,898 downwards.
AATTGCCCTGGGGCGTGTAAAAAGGACGCGGGTTTGAAGTTGTTTCCGCTGTCTGGTCCGAATCTCACGAAAGGGGATTCTCGTGCAGCGTCGGCCCGGTCCGGCTGCCGCGGCTCAGAAAATGCCGCCATCGCCGTTCGCGTTTCGACATCATGTCGAGCCCGACAGCCAGAACCAGGACTCCACCGCGGACCACAAGCTGCAGCCAGTTTTCAAGGTTTGTGTAATCCATCCCCTGGATCACCGTCGCCATCACGAGACCTCCGAGGAACGTTCCCATGATCGTCCCCCTTCCCCCCATCATGCTTGTCCCACCGATCACCGCTGCGGCGATCGCGTAGAGCTCATAGTATGTCCCGGCGTTTTTCGTCGACCCCTGATTCTGCGCCATCCAGACGACCCCCGCAACGGCAGCAAGAAGACCCATGAGCGCGTAGGCTGCAACGATGGTTCGCTCGACGCGGATTCCCGAGAGGCGAGCCGCTTCCATATTTCCGCCGATTGCGTACAGGTGTCGGCCAAAGACGGTCCGCCTGCTGACGATGCCGAGCAGCACTAGAATGACAGCCATGAGGACTGTCTGGTTAGGGACGCCGCGGTACTCGTTCATCCGGGCGGTGAGGCCGACGAGGAGCGCTGCGCCCCCGGCAATGAGCGCAATCGTCAGGACCAGAGAGTGCCGGGGGAGTCCCGACTTCTTTCGCGCGGCCCGCCCGCGCAGCAGCGCCAACGCAATCACGCCGCTGGCAACGAGGGCTAAGGCGAGGCCTGCCCCGGGGGAGAGATAGTCGAATCCAAGAGAAACGACCCAGGTTCCGCCGGGGAGTCTCGGATCAAACTCGCTCAACTTCTGGGTGATGCCGCGGAAAACAAACAGTCCTCCAAGCGTCACGATGAACGACGGTATCCTGAGATAGGCGGTGAGCGCCCCCTGCAGCAGCCCAAGGAGCAGCCCGACAGCGAGTCCGATCGGAACAGCCACGTGAGGAGGAAGCCCCGGGCCGTACTCCGGGCTCATCAGCAGTGCACATGCCGCGGCGACCAGCGCAAGGAGGGATCCGACGGAGAGATCGATGTTGCCCGAGATGATGATCAGCGTCATCCCTGCAGCGAGGATAGTCCAGCTGGCCATGTCGCGGGTCAGCTTCGCGATGCTCTCTCCCCCCGTGTAAAATTCCCCGACGACGACGCGGAAGAACGCCCACATCGCAATCAGGATGACGATCATGGAGAGGACACGGAGGTTGGCCCGGCGCGGGCCGGAAAAGGAAGCGGAAATCAATGAGGAGGCCGTTCGGAGTGCGGGACGTTGGCGTAGACCCGGTCGAAGGAATGCCAGCCGTCAGCGATGACTGTCTGCACGATATTCTCTTTCGTCACGAACACCGGCTCAAGAAAGATCGACGGGACACTCTTCATTCCGTTGTCGAGGTAGCGGACAGGGAAGCCGAGCGAAACGATGATCGTTTCCGGTTCTTCTCTGCGTGCGAGCATTGCCGCAACGCGCGCCGAAACTTCCGCCAGCCGTTTGACCGGCTTGTACACTGTCACCGCTTGCGTCCCCTCGACGATTCGCTGGCAGGCCTGAAGTTCCGCGTCCTGCCCTGACACTGCCACGGTACCGGCGAGCTTCTCCGACTGCAGGGCTGCAACGACCCCTCCCGCCGTGGCATCGTTCGAGGCAATGATCGCATGGACGGGGATGCCTGAGGCGTGGAATTTCGTCAGGAGGCTGCTCGTGCGCCGACGCGCCTCTTCACGATCCCAGTCGTCAAGGTAGGGATCAGCCAGGATCCGCACTGTCTTGCCGGTGGCTGCCCGATGCTCGGCGATCGCCCGGAGCTGCCCCTGGCGGAGCAGGCGGGCATTGTTATCGCTCGCAGCGCCCCCCATCAGGATGAAATTCCCCTCTGGGACCTGGCGCAACACGCCATCGGCCTGCAGGAAGCCGACCTTTTCGTTATCGAATGTGATGTAGATGTCCAGATCGCAGTCCCGGATCAGCCGGTCGTATGCGAGAACCGGAATCCCCTTTTCGTGAGCGCTGATCACGATCCGGGCGGCGGTATTCAGGTTCTTGGGAACCACTACGAGAGCCTGGACACCCTGGGTGAGAAGCGCGTCCGCCTGCTTGTTCTGCCTGTCCTGGTCCCCGTCTGCCACGGTGCGGAGGACCGACAAGCCGAGCGCCCGCGCCTGATCGGCGAAATAGGTTTCGTCGCGTTTCCATCGGTCGAGGTCATACGTCTCCATCAGGAAGCCGACGGTTACATGAGCCGTGTCCGTGGCCGACCCTCGCGGCGGTGCATCCTTCCCGCCGCACCCCGATGCGACAAGCGCAAGACTCCACAACAGCGCGGCACAGGCAAGTCGTCCTGCGGTGTCCATAGTCGTAATGCGCGTCATATGCATTGATTGATCAACATCTCCAGGAGCTCCTGTTTGCCGCTGATCCGGTCTGGCTCGCCGGCGTTGCGGGCGACCTCTCGAAGGTCCTCAAGTGTGAGCCGCCCCTGTTCGAAGTCTGCACCCGGGCCTGTATCGAATGATGCGTACCGCTCCTTCCGCATGCGGAGATAGGGGGTCGTTGTCCGGACCTTCTCCGCGATCAGCAGCGCCCGGGCGATCACATCCATGCCGGCGATGTGCCCGATGAACAGATCTTCCGGGTCGGTGGAGTTGCGCCTGGTCTTGGCGTCGAAGTTGACGCCGCCGCTCCCCAGTCCGCCCGCCTCCAGGATGACCAGGAGCGCCTCCGTCAACTCATACAGGTCGATGGGAAACTGGTCGGTGTCCCACCCGTTCTGGTAATCCCCCCGGTTCGCGTCGATGCTGCCGAGCAGGCCTGCATCGGCGGCCACCTGGAGCTCGTGTGCGAACGAATGCTGTGCCAGCGTC
>JBFLYO010000036.1:0-39795 GCA_040756745.1 Bacteroidota bacterium | reverse complement strand
GAGGTCACTGGAGGGGGATCAGGAGAACGGAATCCCTGACAACGATGCGGAAAGGGGACACTCCCGACACGCGAGTGATCGCCTCACCCAGCATCTGAAGGCTTTCCTGGTACGATCGTGCACGCGGGCCGGGATGAAGAACGCATCTGATCGTGTCTCCGGAAACGCTCCCGGTGAACCAGGGAGCGGTTTGAGGCGATGATTCAGTGTGGACGATTTGTGAATGGACGTTTCTCAGAGCTGCGTTCGCGTCGTCGAGAATCACCTGAAGCCGCTCTGCTGAAATCGGCTGCCGTTGCGGCCCACCCCCCCGCAGCGCCCGACGTTCCTCCCATGTGGTTGGTCCCGGGGAGTTCAGGGTCACCCAACCGAAGCGGGGGGATCTCCCCGGGACCTGGACATACGTTCTCTCACCATGTTGGAACACCCGGAGAAGGGTCTTGCCCGGTGATACCGTCGCTACGCTCTGACCGTCGGCCGCATGCACGATGACTCCCGATCGGCTGCGCACGACGATGGAGTCACCAAGGAGTCGCACGTCCTTGAGATACATCAGTCCTGCAGATCCTTCCTGTTCCGCCGGTGTCCCTGACTGATCCAGCAGGATATACAGGCTCGTGCCATTGTGACCCACCTGCATGCAGGGAGTCAGCCCGTCCCCAAGGAGAGTCCTGTCGTGGATAAGCACGAGGGGTGTATACGGCGAAAACCTCGCCACCTCATCGGGAGGGATCCGCTGCTGATAGGCATTGTACCACACGAGCCGGCCCGGGTGGCCGACAAGTATCACGTCCTGCGGGGGAGCAGCCCACGCGAGGGCGACGGACATCAGACACGCCGCCCCGCCGAGGGGCAACGTTATCGCTCGGGCGCTTCCCGCCATCTCTTGATCGTCGAGAGTTGGGACGCCACACCGTACAGATCAATGCTGGTGCTGTCAAACTGCGTGCTGAAGTAGGCCAGCGATGGCACGGAAAAGAGCCATGCACCCAGGGACAGCGAATGTTCCACCTGGTCGAGGCGGCGGGCATACTCCTGCTTGTCGCCGATCTGGCGCGTGGACATGAAGCCATAAATGTATTCAAGAAGAAGGTTGACCTCCGCCTTGTCCGGGGTCTCCGCCGAAGCGTCCAGCCCAAAGAAATTGCCCCCTGCATGAAAAGAACCGGGGGAGACGGACTGCACGCCTCGCGGATCGGAAACAGTCTCCAGATTGATCTTGTACGTCTGTAGGTCAGGCTGACGCAGGAACACGTCGTACATATCGAACAGGAAATTGCTCCGGTACCCTGTGAAGGCGATCAGAAGTGCATCGTAGTCTCCCCGCTGGATCTCGTCGTTTCCCACGGCGGTCGCTTTCAGTCTCCCCCGTGACACGGAGGGATCGTTCAGGATGTCGAGCAATTCAGCGTATTCCTCCCGGAACCCGAAATTCAGGCACGCCTTGATCCGGACCGTGTCCGGGAGCTGCGAGAGATCCGGCGGCCCCTGTCCGCGCACTGGTTCAACGATCTTCTCTTCGATATAATACGACGTCGAAGGAAAGATGCTCCAGTTGAGGTAGTCCTCATAGTTGTCCCGGTTCCCCTTATAATCGATCAGGTGACGCTGCTGCGGGGTGCCAACCTTGAAGAAGCGGTTCTCGATCGTCCGGTTGTCCAGCAGTTTTCGCAGCTCGACCCGCTGAGCCCGGGTCAGCCGCTGGGCGTTGAACACCACCGCGAAAAATGCCGTGCTGATATTGGACTTGGCGAAGAACCGCTCCCGATCGTCAAGCACGGGAGAGACTGCGCCAAACGGAGTTTCGAGGAGGACGTTGAGTGCACCGTTCCGAAGCTCAGTGGTAAATGTGCTGTTGTCGATAAACGGCGAGAGATTGATCTGCGGGGTCACCGCGACCCCATCCGGCGTCTTGACGTAATTGGAGACTCCTTCGACAGGGGGGAGGGGCATATACGAAGCGGTGCCAACGGTGTAATTCAGGGCGTTCAGTGGAGAGTTCTCGGGAAGGATCTTGAATGACAGCACTTCCTTGATGTCGGATTCCTTCCAGATCCTGTTCTGCCGGAACCGGAATCGGATCTCCCCCTGCTCGTTCGGTCCCTCAAATCCCGGGTTCTCCATCGCCTGCGTGATCAGGATGAAATCGGGCGAAAGGCTACCGACAGCCATGATCCGGCGGATAGTGAACTGCAGGTCGGCAGCCGTGAAGAAATGATCGCGACCCCGGCCAATCCTCAACTCATCATCTTGTTGCGTGATCTGGTAGCTGTCGCTCCAGCGGCGGTTCAGCTTGAGCCGTACCGTCACGACGTTGTCCTGGTCAACGCCGATGAGTTCCCCGAGGCCGTCCTCATAGACAATGCCGCTCGGGTTGGCGGAAAGATCGAACAGGCCGTCGAACTCGATCTCGTCAAGCTTGTCCGACAGGGGGGTTGGACCCGGCAGATGCGGATCGATGGCGGGCTTCTGATGTGCGATGTAGGGGAGGACGATGGTGCCGCTCAGGTCCGGTCGATGGAAGATCAGGTACAGCGCAACAGCAATGATGATGACGCCCGCGCCGGAAAGCCCGTACATCAGCTTCTTGTTTTTCATGGGATCGAGTTCCTCAGTTCTTCTTCATGATCGGGACTTGCGCCATGGCGCTGACCTCGTACACCTTGTAGGAGTTCTTCTTGAAGCGCACTTCAAGGATGTTGGTTCCCTCCTTGTCCATCTGCACAGGCGTGATCTGCGACTCGTAATTGTTGTCCGCAGTCGGCGAGGTGATGCGGAACCTTCCTTCGTTCTTGATCGGGTTCTTGTTGATCGTGATCTGATCGTACCACTGTTCGTGACCGGCGGATTCGGCAAGCTCCTTCGGAAGCTTGATGTTCACGTCGAACACGGGGAATTGCGCTTCCGAGGGGATCTGGAGCCTGAGGCGAAAGATATATTCATTCACGCCTTTCCGGTTGGAGGTCACCGGCAGCGCCAGGATGCGCCGGTATTCCTTTGGCCGTACGATCCACTTGGCCGCGTTCGGGTCACATTCCAGGATGATCGCCGCGATCTGCTTGTCCGCCCCCTTGTACAATTTGCCGTGTTCCACGATCGCGCGGGCGCGCTCCACGCCCAGAGCGTTCATATCTCTGGTGAAGTCTTTGTAGATCGCCCTGATGGCGGCCTCCGGGAACTGATAGTTTCTGACTCTGGTGATGTACTCATCGATCTGGGCTTTCCTGCGGGCCAGTTCGACGGGACCACCCGAACTGAACGAGAGTTCATGGACGGGAAGGAACGCGGAATCGGCGTACAGGCGGGCGACATCGTCAAACGACGACTCATTGATCTTCACGAATGCATCGAGCCGCTCCAGCGTTGCCCTCTTCACGCCCGCGAAAATATCGGCCTCGAACCAGCGAACGAATTTGTCACGTTGTCGCGCCGCGCTCACGAATGTCCGCCCTTCGCGCCCCTCATACAGATCACGCGTTTTCGCTTCCGCAAACCCCCATGCCCGGTCGGTGATGTCTGTGGCGATCCGCTCACCGGCCGTGAACAACGCCAGAAGGTCGTCCGCCAGTTCAGTCGCCTTCCCGAGATCCAGCGCAAGAATGCCAGCGGCTTCCAGCCCCCGGTACCGTTCATGCGTCACGGCCTGCGGCTGGGGAATCCTGGTTCGCACGTCTCGTGCAGCCGCCGACATGTTCGCATAAAACGTTGCAGGGGGAGGGGTTGCGGCCCTGTCGATCGACGCATTCATCTCCTTCAGCCGGTCGAGGGCGTTCTGCAGACCATCCGCCTCGAGGTTGAACTGCTGAACAAACGCCCGAAGTGCTTCGAAATCCGACGGAGTCCTTCCCATCGCCGTGAACAGGGCGGCCACTGGCTCAAGGGAAGGGGAAGGAGCAAAAGGTTTGGAATCGCGCTTCCGTTGAAGTTGCCGTTCATAGAACGGCACGGCATCGGTCAGCCGGCTTGAGAATGCCTTTCGTGCCTTGTCGATGATGTGTGAGGGATACCGGTCCCTCTGAGAAAGGAATTCGGCAAAGGTGCCCGCTTCCCTGAGGAAAGCGCCGGTGTTTCCCCAGGTACTCTTCTCCTTCTGGAAGACACCCAGGGAAGTGGCGTAGTTCTTCTGGAACTGCAGCTCGTCCTCGACAGCGGAACGCAAGGCGGTGTAATTCAGATACGCTGTATCACGGGCGGCTGCGATGTCCGGCGGGAAAAGTCCGGCAACCGCCTTCAGCTGTTCGTTCATGGCCGAAAGCCTGGCGGTGCGGCTTTCCACTGCGTCAAGCTCCGATGCGAAATCGACGGCGTCGATCGACGCCGCGCCGGGAGCGCCATTGTACACGGAGCGGTCGGCGACGTTCCCCGCGAGCGTGGCCTTGAGGCCGGCGTATTTCGTCTCAAACGTGAATCGCCAGCGCGGAACGTAGCGGTAGGTCATTTCAAGATCAAGATCCTGACGGACCGTATCGATAACCCAGTAGTACACAGGGGCACTCATATCGATCGGATAAACGCTGAGCGAATCCCGCGGCCCCGCCTCGTCGGTAATCCTCACAATGGGCTCCTTGCCATCGTCGAACTGGCGCGTGAGATAGGAACTCAGCGCGGGCTTCGCGTTGATCCGCAGCACCAGTGCGAAGTTGTCTCTGGCTGGACGGGGAAATCTGATGAAGTAATGCTTGTCCTTATCTAGGCGAAAATTCTCCTCGTCATTCTTCAGCTCGATGTACCCACGTTCAAGGGGAGAGAGCTCGGGTTTGGGTTCGAGTTCCTTGAACGTAGCGCATCCGCCGATCAGGAAGGCCAGGGCCGCAGACATCAAAGAAGTTGTTCGCATCAGGACGACTCCCTCACAGATTGAACAATGAATGGTTACAATATGTCTAAGAATTTGCGGCTTTGCAAGTCTTTGCGCTTTCTGCCGTTATTGACTTTGAATTGGCCCGTGGCTATCTTTAATGATGCAATCGCCGCGCCCGGTGAGGTGCATGCCCGGGGACACTCCTGGGCATTTCTGTTTCGTGCGACTTGAGGGGGGGAGTCATGCATCAACGCGATTCGGAAGGAGTTCGACGGAGGGGAGGCGGGGGTGAATCCCATCCCATGGCCGGATCTCACGTGCCCGAGGATCTCGAACGGGAGTTTGGCCAGACTCTCACCGGCAGTACCGCAGTGGACCTCTCAGCTCTTGGAAAGATCGAAATCACCGGTTCGGACAGACTTGATCTCATCCATCGACTCTCCACGAATGATCTCGGCGGAGCATCTCCGGGGGATCTTCGGCCGACAGTCTTCCTGACGGAGAAGGGAAGGATCATCGATCGTGTACTGCTCTTTGTGGCGGATTCCGCGATCGTAATGCTCACCTCCCGGGGGGCGGCGCAGGACGTGCTGCAATGGATCGACAAGTTCACCATTACAGAAGATGTTGCGAGCCGAGATATAACATCTGAGTCTTCAATATGTTGTGTCGTCGGGAGTCAGGTGGATTCTACGGTATCACGACTTTTCCGAATCCCTGCTCAACAGAACTCTTGGCAAAGTGTACCTCTTGGGGCAGGTGAAGTTACGATCGGTCTCCACACAAATCTACGCGAGACGATCGCCTACCTGATTACAGATCTCCGTAATGCTCCAGAAATGTGGAGAAGAGTATCGGGAACAGGCTCCCGCGTTCAACCAATTGGAGCAAAGGCATACGAGGCCTACCGCATAAACCTGGGGGTACCGTCATGGGGGCATGAGCTGTGTGAGAAGTTCACGCCGCTCGATGTCGGTCTTCGAGAAGAGATCAGTTTCACCAAGGGGTGTTATATCGGCCAGGAAGTCATTGCTCGACTTGACACGTACAAGAAGTCTCATCGGCATCTTGCGGGCATCGTCTTCCGCGGAGAAGATCCGGGGGAGGCCGGTCAGTCGCTGCTCAGTGGCGGGAGGGAAATCGGGGTGATGACCAGTGCGATGCACCAGCCGGTGCGGGGACAGTATCTTGGTCTTGCTGTAGTGGATGACGCTGCTGCGAGCGTTGACACGCGAGTCGTCACTTCGTCAACGGGTGCGGAAGGATCATTTGCCAGCTTTCCGATGATCGGCGGAAGCCCATGAAACTCAGCTATAGCTGGGAAGAGGTAGAGCGTTGGCGGGACAGGGTCCACCGTCGCAATCCCTCACGCGCTGTCACCACGAAACGACAGGCTCTGGCATTCGTCAACGACGTCGGTTTCTGCTTCGCCTTTAAGGCCGAAAACTCCGAACTTCCCTGCCTCTGGCATGCGGCCTGCGGTGCCCGCGACCCCGTCATGCCGGAACACACCCATCAAGACCCCGCGATCTCCTTCGTCTGGGAAATGAAGAACGTGCTCCCGGCCGAGGGAAAGATCTATTATGGCAAGCTGCTCAAGCGGCGCCCGATGATGGTTTCCCTCGAGTTCCTTCCATATTTCTACGTTCTCTCCCGCCGGACGGGGCTGAAGGCCGAATATGAGAAGGAATTCCTGCGCGGCCGGCTTTCCGCCACAGCCCGCGACATCATGGATGCACTGGCCGATTCTTCGCCGCAGACGACGAAGGGGCTGAAACTGGCCACCGGCAATCACGGCAGAAGTTCTCGCCTCCATTTTGACCGGGCCATCGCTGAGCTGCAGGAAAAGATGTTCCTTGTGAAGGTGGCCGAGTTGGACGACCCGTTCACGTTTGTCTGGGCTCCGCTGCGGGAGGCGTTCCGCACCGAGATCCTCAAGGCGCGTCGGATCTCTCCCGAAACTGCCCGCGAGAGAATCCTTGCCCGGTATTTCCGGAATCAGCTGGTTGCCTCTGTTCCGGCGATCGCCCGGCTCTTTCGGTGGGAACGCCAGGCCATCTTTCACACGCTCGGCCGGCTCGTGCGTAGCGGCGTCGTCACCTCGGGGATTCATGTGGAGGGAAAAGACCACCGATATTATTGTCTGACCGAAAGGGGAGCATGAGGAACCAGCGAAGGAAACCGCCGAAGGCCTATAAGGACCTGGAATTCCTCAACAGTCCCGATGCGCGCATTGTCAGGATGATCTCGGAATTCCTCGAGCCGCAACGGAGGTTTCGCCATGCCGATATTCGGGACACCATCGTGATGTTCGGCTCGGCGCGCGTTCGGCCCCGGGCGGAAACCCTGGCCGATCTCAGGAGGGTTGAGGCATTGATCCGAAGATCACGCCGCCCCGCGAAGCACGAGCTGCGCGCGCTTCGTGACGCGGAGATCCAGGTGGAGATGTCCCGTTACTACGAAGACTGCGTGGAACTGTCGCGGCTGCTCACCGCATGGACGAGACGGCTGACATCGCCGCGTCGGTTCGTGATCTGTTCCGGCGGCGGTCCGGGGATCATGGAGGCTGCCAACAAGGGAGCTGCCCTCGCCAAAGGAAAATCGATCGGCCTGAACATCAGTCTGCCGTACGAGCAGTTTGCCAATGGCTACATCTCGGAAGGGCTGAATTTCGAATTTCATTACTTTTTCATGCGCAAGTTCTGGTTCGTGTACCTGGCGAAAGCCCTTGTGGTATTCCCCGGGGGGTTCGGCACGATGGACGAGCTGCTCGAGGTGCTGACGCTGTTGCAGACGAGCAAAATCAAGAAGAAGGTGGCTGTGATCATGTACGGCGCCGAGTACTGGAACAAGATCATCGATTTTCATGAGCTCCTGAACCACGGGATGATCTCGCGCGATGACCTTGAGCTGTTCCGCTTCTTGGACACCCCGCAGGAGGCCTACCGCTATCTGAGGGATTTTCTCACCTCCAACTACCTTCGCAAGAACGGGACTGCGAAGACAACGCTTGGCTGAGCACCCGGCTTGCGTTTGGCGGGGGGGATGCCTACATTGACGGGTGAGGGGATGACTTGGATTCGACGGGGATGGGGATGGTCTGGATTGCATGCCGTGCTCTCCGCGTTGCACGATAATAAAGCGGAAACCAATAAGTGCAGACTACAACTACGCACTGGCAGCTTAATTAACTAAGCTGTCCGTCTCGAGGAGTCCCGCCTGCCGGGCTCCAAAGAGGCGACGCCTTCAGGCAGGATAGCCTCCCGCGCCCCCCGGCAGCGGAAGGTGAATCCGGGCGAAAGTCCGGGATGCCGGGGTAGTTCCGCCAGCGACCTGTCGCTCGGTTGCGGCGGGGTGAGGTTCAAAAGACCGACTACGCATGGAGTAATCCGGATGGTCCTCTCTTCGGACGCGGGTTCGACTCCCGCCATCTCCACATGAAACGCTCTCCTGATTCTCGGGAGGGCGTTTTTCCGTTTGTCGCCGGTTCACTGATTGCAACTCGCCCCTAAAGTCGTTATCTACACATGATGAACCTGCAGATCGCGTTTACCAAGGCATCCGGCGCGGGCAACGATTTTGTCCTGGTCAACAACTTTGATGGCGCACTCCGCATCGACTACCCGGCGCTGGCACGGGCGGTCTGCGACCGCCACTTCGGCGTCGGCGGCGACGGACTCCTGATCCTGGAAAGGAGCGAGACGGCCGACTTCGCCATGAAGTACTTCAATGCCGACGGGAGCTGGGGAGGGATGTGCGGCAACGGCGGCCGGTGCATCGCGCGCTTCGCCAAGGAAGAAGGAATCGCGGGCGCGACACAGAAGTTCGAGGCGATCGGGCACCTGTACCAGGCGGAAGTCGGGGACGGCGCCGTTCGACTCCACATGAAGGACCCGGTCGGATTCAGGGATGGCCTGAGTCTGAGCATCGGAGGGAAGTCGCTCGAGGCGACCTTCCTCGATACGGGTGCGCCCCATGTGGTGATATTCGACGCCGACGTCGAGCGCACGGATGTCCGATCACTCGGAGCGGCCATCCGGCGCGACACGCTGTTCCAGCCCGGTGGAACGAATGTGAATTTTGTCCGACGCACCGGGCCGGCCGCCATTGAGATCCGCACCTACGAGCGCGGCGTCGAAGCGGAAACGCTTGCGTGCGGCACGGGTACCGTCGCTTCCGCTCTCATCGCAGCACATCGCTTTGCCATGAACACTCCCGTGGAAACCCTCGTCAAGAGCGGCGAAAGACTGAGCGTCTCTTTCCGCGGCTCGGCGGGGAACTGGTCCCACGTTGTTCTTGAGGGAAGCGCATACCTGCTCTTCGCGGGTACACTCACCTATCAGACCGAACCTCCACGCATCGTGCATAGTTCATGAGCCAATACACGGTCATTCTGAATCCAATCGCAGGGAAGGGGGGAGGGAGGAAGCTGATCGATCCCATCCGGAAAGAATTCGAAAAGCGCGGGGTCGATTACGAGCTTGTTGTAACCACCGGTCCCGGACATGCCACTCAGGCTGCCAGAGACAGCGGGGCGCCGGTTGTGGTTGCCGTGGGTGGCGACGGAACCCTGAACGAAGTCGCCAACGGGATCGCCGGATCCCTCAAGGCACTTGGCATCATCCCTGCAGGCTCCGGCAACGACTTCATCAAATCCGTCAATATTCCGGCGAACGTTCGCGCTGCTCTCGAGATTCTCTTCGCAGGGAGGATCCGGGAGGTGGATGCCGGCGAAGTGTCCTGCGGCGGGGGGAAAGCCGGTCCAGGCAACTCTCCCGCCCGTCTGTTTGTTAACGGTGTGGGGATCGGCTTCGATGCCGCTGTTGCGGCGCGCACGCGCCAGATCCGTTATCTGAGCGGCACAACTTTGTATGTGACCGCTGTGCTCCAGACTCTGGGACGTTATGAACCGCCCGATTTTGCCCTTTCCATGGATCACACGACGGAGCATTCGCGTAATCTCCTCATCGCGGTCGGCAATGGTAAATGTGCGGGAGGGGGATTTTATCTCACGCCGGATGCCGAGGTGGATGACGGGCTCCTCGATATCTGCGTCGTCGGAGAGAAGACGATTCCAGAAATCCTCACCTTGATGCCAAAGGTTATGCGCGGGAAACACCATAATGTCCCTGGTGTAAAGTTCTTCAGGGAAAGGCACTTGTCCGTCTCCTCCGATGCCAGTTTCTTCGTTCATGCAGACGGCGAGATCGTGGGTGAGAATGTAAGTACTGTTACCCTCGGCATCAGGCCTCGGTGCCTCAAGATACTGGCTCCCCCAAAAGCATAGCGCCGTGATGGCCGGAACAGGACGGAGGGATTTTCTCAGGAGGGCCATCGGGTTCTGGGCCCTCGCCTCGGTGAGCTCTGCGATGAGCCTGATTGTGCAGTTCCTTACGCCCAGGAAGGCGGAATCATCCACGCGCGAGACGCTGGTTGTTGGAACTGTCGGTGAAGTTGGAGTCGGGAGCACGAAGATCGTCCGCTTCAATAAGGAGCCGGTCGCCCTCATCCATACACCCTCCGGGCAATTCAAGGCCTTCTCCGCCCGCTGTACGCACCTCGGTTGTGTCGTTCAGTTCCAGCCCGAACCAGTCCCACATTTCGGGTGCAACTGTCACGGAAGCCAGTTCGACATGAACGGCCGCAATATCGCCGGGCCAGCTCCCAGACCGCTTTCTCCATTTCGGGTGAATGTGCAGGGTAGTTCGATTTATCTGACAAAGGTTTGACCGGGCCGGCATGACGACCTACCCATGGCTTTCGAAGGCCGCAACCTGGTGTTCCGACCGCCTGCCCCTTGATGCACTCCGAAGATTCGCCGAGGGGAAATCGGTTCCGCGCCATAAACACTCCTTCTGGTACTATTTTGGGGGCCTGACGCTGTTCTTTTTCAGCGTCCAGGTTGTCTCGGGTATTCTCCTGGCCCTCTCGTATGAGCCTTCCCCTGAACACGCATACGAAAGCGTTGTCTCCATCGTGAATGAGCAAATGCACGGTTGGTTCATACGCTCCGTGCACTCCTGGTCGGCCAATCTCATGGTGGCGATGCTCTTCATCCACATGTTCAGCGGGTTCCTGATGAAGGCCTATCGACGCCCCCGGGAGCTGATGTGGATCTCCGGGACCGTTCTTCTGCTCCTTGTCCTTGGCTTCGGGTTCACGGGATACCTGCTCCCATGGGATACGACTGCATACTTCGCGACGCTCATCGGAACTGAAGTTCCGAAGTCTCTACCGTTAGTTGGTACCTGGGGGGTCGAACTGCTCAAAGGTGGGGAGGAGATTGGAGGGCGAACGCTTGCCCGTATGTATAGTATGCACGTTATCGTCTTGCCATTAATTACAATTATGGTAGTAAGTTTTCATCTTCTCTTGAGTCAACTTTCTGGGAGCTCGATACCTGTTGGCACGGAGGTTCGAAAGCCGCCCATACGGTTTTTCCCGAACTTTCTCTACCGAGATTTTATCTCGTGGGGGCTGGGGTTCATTGCGCTCGTCGTCCTGGCTTGCATGCTCCCGTGGGGACTTGCCGAGAAAGCCGATCCGTTCGCTTCCGCGCCCCCTGGCATTCGCCCTGAGTGGTATTTCTGGCCGCTCTATCAGACGCTAAAGATGGTCCCGGCACAGATCTTCACCCTGAACGGAGAAATGCTGGTCAATGCGCTTGTTGGGCTGCTCATTGTCTTCTGGCTTGCTGTGCCGTTTATCGACAGGCGGTCGGCAAGAGAGAGGCCGAGCCCGGTCTTCACGGCGATCGGCCTGGGAGCGATTCTCTACATCGTGATCACGATCGGGCTTGCGTATGCAGGATAGAACGACGACACGAGCTTCTAAGTACGGGCGGATTGTGGCCGCTGTCGTCAGTCTGTTGATCACAGGGGGCGACGCGAGAGCATTGGAGCCAAACGGCGCACTCCATTTTCCCGGAGTCATCGATCGGCTGACGTTGCTGGGAGTGGCCTTATTGTTGGGCGTCGGCTGGATTTACCTTGTGAACAGGCTCAGGAAGAAAGCGGACCAACGTGAGCGCCGGGAGCAGGGGGGGTGAGAATTGCGGGATGGGGATTGCGGATTGCGGAACATGAGGACCTGTTTGAGGTCAAAAGGATGTTCAAATAAGATATATTATGTAAATTAGAGTTCATCCTCCATAGTCCGTGATAGTTCCTCATAGGCATCTGCAAGCCGTTCGACGCGCACCACTACCCTGCTGTCAATCTCGAGCGATCGGCCACCAACACGACCTATGACAACAGCATTGACCGAGTTCGCTCGTGCGATTTGGAGTATCTTGTGACCCTGCTCAGGGGCCGCCGATAGAATTACCCGCGACTGGTCCTCCCCAAACAGCAGAAAGTCTTCACGGAGATCTGTATTTCCCGTCTCAACCCTGGCTCCCAGCGGCTCCGACTCTCCGCCAATGCAACATTCCGCAAGCGCGACAGCCAGTCCTCCATCTGAGCAATCGTGTGCACTGCGTACCAGCCTCTGCGATGCCGCTTCCAGAATCGCCCGCTGCAGCCTCTTCTCATACGCGAGATCGAGCACGGGAGCATCTCCACCAACCTTCCCATGGATCAACGCAAGGTACTCAGAGCCACCTATGTGCCCCCGGTTCTTTCCCAGGAGTATGATCACGTCTCCTTCTCGGCGGAATGGCATCGTGACGGCACAGCTCACGTCATCGAGGAGTCCGAGCATCCCGATCACAGGCGTTGGGTACACCGCTGTCGTCGGGCTCTCGTTGTAAAAGCTGACGTTGCCGCCTGTCACGGGAGTCCCGAGTGCTATGCAGGCGTCTCCGATCCCCGCAACAGCCTCTATGAATTGCCAGTAGACCTCAGGCTTATACGGATTGCCGAAATTCAGACAGTTGGTGATGGCAATCGGGGTGGCCCCGGTGCAAACGACGTTTCTGGCCGACTCCGCCACCGCTATCATGCCGCCCAGCCGCGGGTTCAGATAGACATATCTGCTATTGCAATCGGTCTTCACGGAGAGCGCCTTAGCTGTCCCCTTGACAAGCACTACAGCCGCATCACCTTCAGCTAAAACTACGTTGTTCGTACGCACCATGCTGTCATACTGCCGGTACACCCAGCGCTTACTGGCGACTGATGGCGAGGCGAGAAGCTTCAGCAGCACGTCCGCGAGATCCTCTGGTTCAGGGAGTGACGATTCGTCAAGTGCCCGCATCGCATCCAGATACGCAGGCCGTCTGGCCGCACGGATATAGACGGGAGCACCGCCACCCAGAACAAGCGAATCCGCCGGGACGTCGGCCGCAACACGTCCCCCATGCGTCACAACGAGTCTTGACCCTCCGGTCACTTCGCCGATAATTTCTGCATGGACATCCCACTTCCTGAAAATGTCCTGAACGGCGGACTCGTGCCCCTTGCGGACGACAACGAGCATGCGCTCCTGAGATTCGGAGAGCATCACCTCGTAGGGGGTCATCCCGGTCTCGCGCATCGGAACTTTGTCCAGGTCGATGCGCATGCCGCTCCGTCCTTTTGCGCTCATTTCGGATGTTGAACAGGTGATACCTGCGGCCCCCATGTCCTGGATGCCTACGATGAAGCCCGACCGTATCGCCTCCAGCGTCGCTTCCAGAAGCAGTTTCTCCGTGAAGGCGTCTCCCACCTGCACCGATGGGCGCTTTGCTTCCGACGCTTCAGAGATTTCTTCCGAGGCAAACGTGGCCCCGTGGATCCCGTCTCGCCCCGTCGATGAGCCGACGATCATGACCGGATTCCCTGCACCTTTGGCAATGGCACTGGCCCACTCCCCATGTCGCACGATGCCGACAGCCATGGCATTCACAAGCGGGTTGTCCTGGTAGCAGGGATCGAAGTACACCTCCCCCGCAACCGTCGGAACACCGAAGCTATTGCCATAATCTCCGATCCCCCTGACCACCCCTTTCAGGAGTGCGCGCGTCCGTGGAGAATCGAGCGAGCCGAAGCGGAGCGAATTCAACGCCGCGATCGGCCGCGCCCCCATGGTGAAGATGTCCCTCATGATGCCGCCAACTCCCGTCGCGGCGCCCTGATACGGTTCAACGGCGGAGGGATGGTTGTGGCTTTCGATCTTGAAGGCGACGGCAAGTCCATCGCCGATATCGACCAGTCCTGCGTTCTCTTCGCCGGCGCCAACAAGCAGCTTCCCTCCCGATCGCGGGAGCGTCTTCAGCACTGCGATCGAATTCTTGTAGCTGCAGTGCTCGCTCCACATCACGCTGTAGATTCCGAGCTCCGTGTAAGTCGGCACGCGGCCCAGAACGGAGAGGATCTTTTCGTACTCCTCCTCCGTCAGGCCGTGGCTCACCGCCAGCGCAAGCGTCACTGTGGGTTCTGCCGCGATGTCCTTCACGTCGGTTGGTGTCATTCCCATGAATAGCGCACGTTGAGTGCGATGGATGTGGTCCGCGCAGTGTAGCGTCCGTTGAACCCGGCGCCGGTGCCGTCGTACGGCTGGCCCGACGCACTGACGACACGGTCCTGGTATCGGAGGAACAGATAGGCAAAATCGAGCAGAAGTCCGTCGGCCGCCCGGTACCCGAACCCAAGACTATACCCCACTGCATCGGCGTCTGGAAGTCCCGGCGTGAGCGCCCGGTCGGGAATCGGAACCTGCTCGACGCGATATCCTCCCCGCAACGAGAAGCTTGCGAAATTGAACTCGAGTCCAAACCGAGCATTCACAGTGTTCTGCCACCGTTGATCGATGAGCAACGTCGACCGCACCGGGTCGGTGTAGTCCATTTCAATCGATGAGAGTTCTGACCAGAGGCTGTATTCAACATCCGCGGCTGCGTACAACCAGCGTGCCGGCTGCCATGCCGCGCCGGCATGAAACTGTGACGGGAGAGCAATCGACGTCGAGAATTTTCCTGTCGCATACTGCGGAAGAATGGCCGCCGGGATATCGCGGTAGCTGACGCTCCCGTTGTCCAGCCGAAGCCGGACAGGCGATCGATAGGATGCGCCGATGGAGACCCCGTCGGAGGGAGCGTAGAGTGCACCCACCTGTACTCCCACATCGAACGACCCCCCCGCTTCATGCGTGGAATACGCGTCCGGAAACCGTGTCGAATCGCCGGGGACGCTGACAGGGATTCGCTGCTCGTACAGAATCTTCGGAAACGAGAAATTGAGCGCGGCGCCCAGCGAAAGCTGGTCGCTAACCCGGACCGCGAAGCCGGGTGTGAGCATGGCAACCCGCAGGTCAGATTTCGTTGCGAGCCGCTTCCCAACCCAATCCGGGTTCCACTCTGTCCGGACCGCATACGGTACCGTGAGGGCGACCCCCAGACCCCACTGTCGCCCGAACGAGTGTGTGATGTACACATTGGGAGGGAACAGCACCTGGGCCTGCATCCGTGTCTCGGTATTGTCAGGCATCACTCCATTGAAACGCTGTTCCGGAAGGATCACGGTGGTGCCGAAGGAGAAGTCCGTCCCGGAGAGAAATGCAAGACTCGCAGGGTTGAGGTGGAGTGCCGTCGGGTCCCCCTTCGAGGCCACGAGCGCCCCGCCCAGCCCGGTGCCGCGCGCCGAATGCTCGGCGAGCTGGAACCCTCCGCTCAATGCGACAGCCGTCCCCGCCGTTGCGACAACTGCAACGAGGGTCGTCCGCACCAACCGGTCACGAAGCCGGTACCATCGCGGCGAGTCCGTTCTCATTCAAGCACCAGGAGGAGTTCCCCCTTCTCCACGGCCCGCCCCTGAACCGCGTGAATGGATTTCACCTTGCAGGGTTGGTGAGCACGGATTTCATTTTCCATCTTCATTGCTTCAAGGATCAAAAGACCCTGGCCGGCGTGGACCTCCTGCCCGACCTCCACCTCGATTTTCACGACCAGGGCGGGCATAGGTGCCTGGATCTCCCGGCGATGACCTGAGACCCCGGTCCCGCGCGCATAGGTTCTGAGCAGCCGTTTCCGCTCGGATTCCACGACGGCGGAGGCCTGGCGCCCTCCTGCGGTCACCTGGAACTCTTCCCCGTTCCCCGCTGCCACGACGCGAATCACCTGATCGCCGGTACTCACGACAAATTCAGTCGACGAGAGGCGCGCCACGTTGAACGCAGTGCCATCATCAACCGCAGTCCGCCCCGCATCGTCGATCCGGACGACATGATCCTTTCCGTTCACCGTGACGTAGTACGTCCTGTTCATGTCTCCGTAAAGTCCCTTCCCCCCTTCTTCCATCGACTTCCGGCGAGAACCGGACGTCCGTTCCTCCCCGGCGCCCCGGCGAGCTCCCCCTCCTGTGAAAGCAGCGCGCACACGGCTGCCGCCGCCTGGCCGGTGCGTGCATCGGACGTGCGAAGCCGCTCCGGAGTGAACTCTTCCTCCAGGAAGTGTGTGGTAAAATCCCCTGCTTTAAACCGCGGGTGGTCGATCACGAAGCGACAGAGTCCGACGTTCGATTTCACGCCAAGCAGTTCATACTCGGCCAATGCGCGCGACATGCGTGCGATCGCCTCGGCCCGTCCGGGCGCCCAGGCGATCAGCTTTGCGATCATCGAATCGTAATACAGCGGTATCTCTCCTCCTTCGCCCACTCCCCTGTCCTCACGAATCCCCGCACCTCCCGGAGTCCGGAGATGCAGGATGCGCCCTGTTGCCGGCAGGAAACCGTTCTCCACATCCTCGGCGCAAATCCTGCATTCGATGGCATGCCCATTGAAGGCAACGTCGTCCTGGCCGAGCGGCAACGGTGTTCCCTCAGCCACGGCAATCTGGAGAGCGACCAGGTCGAGGCCGGTCCGCATCTCGGTTACGGGGTGTTCGACCTGGAGCCGCGTGTTCATTTCAAGAAAGTAAAAGCACCGGTCACGATCCACCAGGAATTCGACGGTGCCCACATTCTCGTAGCCGCACGACATTGCCGCTTTCACGGCAGTGGCCCCCATCGCCTCGCGCATCCCATCGTCCACGATGACCGAGGGAGATTCTTCGATGATCTTCTGATGGCGGCGCTGAATGGTACACTCGCGCTCCCCGAGATGAAGTGTATGTCCCTGCGCATCGGCAATCACCTGAATCTCGACATGCCGTGGGCCATCGAGATACTTTTCCACATAGACGCGGTCGTCGCCGAATGCCGCGCGGGCTTCCGATTGGGCCGCTGCGAACGCTGCCGCAAGCTCATTGTCCGTGCGGACGATCCGCATCCCCTTTCCGCCGCCGCCCGCCGCTGCTTTGAGTAGGACCGGAAAACCGGCTGAGGCAGCAAATGCTGAGGCCCCGCTGACGCCGCGCAGTGCGTCAATCGTTCCCGGAACGGTGGGGACGCCGGCCTTCTGCACGAGCCGACGTGCGGTGGTTTTGTCGCCCATTGCCGCGATGGACTCGGGCGACGGGCCAATGAAGACGATCCCCGCGTCACGGACCATGCGTGCAAAGGATGGATTCTCGGCGAGGAATCCGTACCCCGGGTGAATTGCGTCCGCCCGCGCGCGCCTGGCAGTGCCGATGATGGTGCCGGCAGCAAGGTAACTTTCCCGGGATGGCGGCGGGCCGATGCAATACGCTTCATCCGCCGCCATGACATGGGAGGCGGCCCTATCGGCTTCGGAATAAACGGCGATCGTGCGGATGCCAAGCTCACGACAGGTGCGGATGATACGAAGGGCGATCTCACCCCGGTTGGCGACAAGAACGCTTCGGATCCTGCGGCGAGTCACAATCCCTCCGTCAATTCAACGACGGTCGCCCCGGCGCCGCCTTCGTTCCACTCCGCCATGCGAAACGACTTGACGCGCGGGTGGTTCGAAAGGAACTCGGTGACCTTTTTTCGCAGCGCTCCTGTCCCCTTTCCGTGAATAATATCGATCCGATGGAGCCCCGCCAACACGGCATCATCGATAAACTTGTCGATCAGCGGTGTCGCCTCTTCTCCCGTCATCCCGCGCACGTCGAGATCCTGGTGCAGCGGCCGTTGTAGGTCGAACTCCGTGTGTACCGTGGACTGTGTCCGTGGAGAACGACCTCCCGAAGGACGGAGATCCGCAACGGGCACCCGCATGCGAACGGCACCAAATACCACCGATGCCGATTTTCCATCCGGCGATATGCTCTCCACGTCCCCGGCGTCGGACCCCGTCCCCACGGTAACGCTCATCCCCGGGACGATCATTCCCTCTGTTGGGGTGGCGGGCTCCGAAACTTCTCGCCTCGCGGCGGCAATCTCACGACGCATATCCTCCACTTCGCGCCGGGCCGTGCGGATTGTGTCGCGGTCGGCATGGTGTTCCCTAATTTCACGTATGCTCTTCTCGATGAGCGCGTTCGCGCGGGCAACGATCGCGTCGGCCTCTTCAACGGCTCTTCGTTTCATTTCTCGCGCGTCCGCTGAGAGCTTTCCGATCTTCTCCTCGTATGTACTGGCCAGGGACGACAACCGCTCCTGTTCCTGGCTGAGCGATTCATGCTGGCGCCGGACATCCTGCGTGGCCTGTTCCAGCTCGGCGATCAGGGTGTCCAGTCGCGCATGCTCCGCACCGAGTATGGTGCGTGCACGATCCATGAGCGCGGAAGCAAACCCAAGTCGGGACGCCATCTCCAGCGCATAACTGCTCCCCGGGACGCCTGCCCGGAAACGGTACGTGGGTGTCAACGTCGCCTGATCGAATTCCATCGCTCCGTTCGAAACGCCTTGCGTCTCGTGTGCGAACACCTTCAGTTGCCCCTGGTGGGTGGTCGCAATGGTGACGGCATTTCTTCCCGTGAGGTCCTCCAGGAGCGCGGCAGCGATTGCCCCTCCCTCCGAAGGATCGGTTCCCGCGCCGATCTCGTCGATGAGAACGAGACTGTGGCTGTCGGCCTCCGCCGCGATCGCCTTCAGATGGGCCAGGTGAGAGCTGAAGGTACTCAGATCGTTTTCGATCGATTGCTCGTCGCCGATGTCAACGAAGCAGGATGTGAACGCACGCAATCGCGTCCCCTCTCGCGCGGGAACATGCAGTCCGCACTGCGCCATGATGGTGAGAAGTCCGACACATTTCATCGCGACACTTTTCCCCCCCGCGTTCGGGCCGCTGATCAACAGCGTCACGCTGCTGCCCCCTACCTCCAGATCGAGCGGCACCGTCGCCGCCCTGCCGTGCGTTGCAAGCAGGAGCGGATGGCGCGCCTCGACGAGCCTGACTGCTCCGGACTCCGTCAGCTCCGGTTCAACGCCGAGGATCTCGATGGAGTACTTCGCCTTTGCCTGATACGCGTCGATGTCGGAGAGGATCCCCAGGTTCGCCTGCAATTGCGCCTTCTGTTCGCCTGCCTGCACGGTGAGATCCCTGAGGATCTTGTCGATCTCCCGTTGTTCGCGGAACTGGAGTCCCCTGATTTCATTGTTGAGCTCGAGCGTCTCGGTGGGCTCGATGAACACGGTGGCGCCGCTCGCAGAGGCGCTGTGGATGAAGCCCGGCACCTTGAGCTTGTGCTCGGCCTTCACCGGAATGACCATGCGCCCTTCTCGCGTGGTGATAATGTCGTCCTGGCTGAACCCCAGCTCCGACACCGTGCGCAGGATCGCGGCAAGCCGTTTGCGCAGTTCCTCGTAACGGTCCGCAATCTCACGGCGGATCGCGAGCAGCTCCTTCGACGCACTCGCACGGACAGCTCCCGTCTCGTCGATGGCCCGATCGATGTTGAACTCGAGGACCTTGTCTGTGTGCAGGCACTCCGCGAGCTCCCAGATGCGGGGGAACTCTTCGCGGCGGCGGGAGACAGCGGAGCGGACGAGCCGGGCGGCGCGCAGCGTCAGGAGGATATGAAGCAGCTCCCGGGGTTGGAGGGTCATCCCGTCGACCGCTGCCCTGGCAAGCGGTTCGTGGACGTTGTGGATCCCCTCAAGCGGGAGGGGCTCGTCCCTCTCAAGGAGCCGCTTCATGTCGGACACTATTGCCAGTTCGTGCCTGATATCGGTGGCGTTCGTCCTCACGCGCGTTCGGGCGACGGCCTCGCGCCCCGGATCGGACGCAGCATAGCGGACGATTCGTTGCAGGACCTTGTCGAATTCAAGCTTTCCGAGAGCCTGGTCCCAGCTGCTCATAGATGCTTCCCGGGCTCCGCCCCGGTGTCGAACAGGTCGACGTCCCGGAACCGTCGCGTCAACTCCTCTTTGAACTCCGACGCGCCGGGGAGATACGGGCGGAGGGTATCGAAGGTCTTCGGCACGAAGCGTACCAGCGGCCTGTACAACAGTGAACCCTTGCGCGTGGATTCGTCAGGAAAATCAAACACTCTGAGTCCCATGAGGAGGAAGCTGCTGATCATTGCGCCTTCCAGAACCCCCAGGGCGAGGCCGACGACGGCCGTGCCTGACTTCACGCTCCCAGCGGCTTTTCCAAATCTCCGGTACAGCAGCAGGGCGGGAATCATCACTGCCAGCATCAAGAGCAGGAAGGCAACAACGTAGGAAGCCGATTCAGCCATGATCCCAGCATCCGTAAACCAGCTTCCGACGGTATGCATGAAGCGAACTGCAACCACGATCGCAACGAGGAGCATCAGGAGGTTAAACAGTTTCTTGGCCAGGCCGCCGCGATAGCCGAGATACGCCCCAAGCCCGAGCCCGCCGATCAGAAAGACATCGATGAAATCGAATCTCACGGCGCTGCTCCAAGGGCTTTCTTCACAAGGTCCTGAACGAGCCTCCCGTCGGCCTTCCCCTTCACCTGCTTCATCACCTGCGGCATGACCTTGCCGAAGTCCGCCGCACCGACAGCACCTGTTGTGCCAATCACACCTGCGATGACAGTTTCGATTTCGGCCGCCGACATCTGCTTGGGCAGATATTCCTGGATGATCGACAATTCCTTCTCCTCTTGATCGGCAAGCTCCGGGCGTCCGCCAAGGCGGAACTGTTCGATCGATTCCTTCCGTTTCTTTGCGGCACTGTGGAGCACGGCCACTTCATCTTCCTCCGTCATCCCGCCCCCCGGACCCCGCTTTTCAATCTCACGTTCCATAAGGAATGCTCGGAGCGTCCGGAGGGTTTCGAGTCTCGTTTTGTCCCCGGACTTCATTGCCGTCTTCAGGTCATTGCTGATGCGCTCCCTGAGTGTCATGTCCTGTTCCTCACGCCAAAAACGAAAAAGGCAGGATCAGCGAATCGCGCTCCCGCCTTGCACTGTGACACACGTGACCGTTGCACGCCAAAAAAGTACGGCTTTCCTGCTAAAAAGTCAAACTCCGCCAAACACCCGGATGGTGTTTCCGCTGATCGAGCCGGCCTCCTCTGAGCAGAGAAAGAGCATCAGTGCGGCAATATCCCCGGGGGGAACCCACCGCGAGGCGTCTGCGTTGGGCATTGAGGCCGCATTCGATTCGGTCCTGATGATGCTGGGGGCAATCGCGTTCGCCGTGATACCCGATCCTTTGACCTCTACTGCGATGGTCTCCGTCAACGTGACGACCCCACGCTTGGCAATAGCGTACGCCGCACGATCGGCAGAGGGAAGGAGGGCCGGCATCGCCGCCATGGAAATTATGCGACCGAACCGCCGTTCGCGCATCGACGGGATGAGCACAGAGCACATGAGAAAGGCGGTTTTGAGGTTGAGTGAAAGCATGTGATCCAGCGTTTCCAGCGAAACCTCCCCGACGGATTCACCCCCCGCATATCCTCCGGCGGCATTGATCAGAATATCGACTTGCCCGAATCGCACATTGACAGATGTGATGAACGCACGCACATCGCCCTCGCTCGTGAGATCGGCGTGGGCAAGGAAGAGTCGTTCCTGGTGGCTTCGCAACAGCTCGGGGAGGACAACGGGAACCGCGCCCGCTCTCACGGGGATCGCCACGCGAGCGCCCTCGCTAAGAAAACGACGGGAGACCTCGAGGCCGAGCGCCCCGAGACCGCCGGTGACCACCGCTATCTTCTCGTTCATGAGGAGCCTTTTGACGTATGTCGTCGCTTGCTGTTTGAGACAAGATGCTGTAAATTACATGATTATCAACAGTTCGGAGCAGTCATGCGTTCCATTCCCGCGGCATTGCTCATGAGCACGGCGATGCTCTTTCAGCAAGCCGAAGCGGCCGGAGGGCAGCTTACGGTTGGCGACCCTGCCCCCCACTTCACTCTGCCTGGCGCGACCAAGGATTCCCTGCTCTCATCGCCTGTCAGTCTCTCGGACTACGCAGGAAAGGCGGTCGTGATCCTCGCTTTCTATCCGGCCGATTGGAGCGGTGGATGCACGAAAGAAATGTGCACCATGCGAGACAATTTCAAAGACCTTGGTCAACTGGGCGCGACCGTTCTCGGCATCAGCGGGGATTATGTCCATTCCCACCGAGAGTGGGCAAAAGCGCTGGACCTCCCCTTCGCCCTCCTGAGCGACCACGACCACGCAGTCGCCCGACGTTATGACAGCTACAACCCTGACCGCGGCTACAATCTCAGAACAATCTACGTTGTGGACGAAACGGGAGCAATAGCGTACGTCGACCTCGCTTACAAACCGGGCTCCTCCGAGTCGTTCGATATGCTACGGAACGCCCTCAAGACGATCCGCGGGGTACGCCATCCATGAGGACGCTCGTCCTTCTCGTGTGTGTACTCGCCGCAACGGGAGTATTCTCTGACAAGCCTGCCGAGACCCTCGTTTGTGAAGGGGAGATCCATTTTCGCGGCATCCGGCAGTTAACCTTTGGCGGCGAGAATGCCGAAGGGTATTTTTCCTTCGGAGAGACGAAACTCATTCTCCAGTCCACCCGCGATACGCTGAAGTGCGACCAGATGTTCGTGATGGATCTCGCAAGCAGGCGGACGCACATGGTCAGCACCGGGAGGGGCCGCACCACCTGCGGATACTTCTTCCCCGGCGATTCCACGATCCTGTTCTCCTCGACGCATCACCTGCGCGCCGGTTGTCCTGCTCCCCCGGATTATTCGAAGGGGTACACGTGGGCGGTCTATCCCGAATACGACATTTTCACAGCACGCACCGACGGGAGCAACCTGCGGCAGCTCACGTTTACCCCCGGGTATGATGCCGAGGCAACCATCTCACCTCTTGGGAACAGCATCGTCTTTACCTCCGTGCGCAATGGGGATCTCGACCTGTACTCCATGCATCTCGACGGCACAGGGATTCACCGGCTCACCAATGAGCTCGGCTACGACGGCGGCGCATTTTTCTCCCGGGACGGATCAATGATTGTCTACCGCGCGTGGCACTACACGGATAGTGCCTCAGCCGAGACCTACCGGGACCTGTTGAAGGACAACCTCGTCCGTCCGACCCGGATGGAACTCTTTGTCATGAGCGCCGATGGAAGCAACAAGCGGCAGATTACCAATAACGGCGCCGCAAATTTCGCTCCATTCTTCCACCCCGACAACAAGCACATCATCTTCGCCTCCAATATGGCGGACCCGAAGGGGAGGAACTTCGACCTCTATATGATTCGCACCGACGGTACAGGGCTCGAACGGATCACGTACAATGAGACCTTCGACGGCTTTCCGATGTTCACGCACGACGGGAATCATCTCGTCTTCGCCTCCAACCGGAACGCAAAGGTACGGGGAGAAACCAACCTCTTCCTGGCCGAGTGGCAGGACTGAGCATTACTCACTAACACGGGCCGATCCATGAACCACACCTTCAGGCATGCACTGGTCTTTGTCCTCCTCGCGCCTCTCCAGCTCCGGGCGCAGGACTCGACCCCCGAAATCACCGCCGGTGAACTTACCGCGCATATCAAGTATCTTGCTTCCGACTCCCTTGAAGGACGGGGCTCCGGCACTCGCGGCAACACTCTGGCGGCCTCGTACATCGTCGAGCGGCTGCGGAGCTACGGCATTGCGCCGGCCGGGGACAGCGGGACATATTACCAGTCGTTTGAATTCGTGTCCGCTGTCCGTCTGGGATCCGGAAATGCTCTCACCTTCACAGGCCCTCCCGCGGGCAAGACAAAAGCGCTCGTGGCCGACGTCGAGTTTCGCCCCTTCGGATTCACCTCCAACACGACGGTCTCGGGACCGCTGGTGTTTGCCGGGTATGGCATCTCAGCCCCCGACAAGTCGTACGACGACTACAGCGGCATCGACGTCACCGGGAAGGTGGTGCTCGTCCTCCTTTACAGTCCGGATGGTGCCGACCCGCACGGTGAGTTGAACCAGTTCAGCTCTTTCCGCAATAAGGCAAGAATTGCCCGCGACAAGGGGGCGGCGGCGCTCATCGTTGTCACCGGGCCGAATGATGAGCAGGAAGATGAACTGATTAAACTCGCGTTCGATCAGGCCTTCGCCAGCTCGGGCATCCCTGCCATCAGCATCAAACGGTCTGCCGTCGAGGGCTTCTTCACCACCCGTACACTTAAGGACATCCAAGATTCAATCAAGGCGACTCGGCGCCCCGTGACATTCGACATCGCCGGCGTCAAGGTGGCGCTGACGACGGAGGTGATCCAGCTTCGCGCGAAAACTGCCAACGTCATCGGGACGCTGCCGGGTACCGATCCCGCCCTTAACGCTCAGTCGGTGGTCCTTGGGGCTCATTTCGACCACCTCGGCTACGGGGGACCCGGCTCAGGCTCGCTGGTGCCCGACACCCTCGCAGTGCATCACGGCGCGGACGACAACGCTTCAGGGACTGCGGGTCTGCTGGAGTTGGCGCAGGCATTCGCTGCAGAACGACAGTCTCTGAAGCGACGGCTCATCTTCACGTTCTTCTCAGGCGAAGAGCTCGGGACGCTTGGATCCCAGTACTACGTCAACCATCCTCCCTTTCCTCTCGCAGGCATGACGGCCATGGTGAACATGGACATGATTGGACGCCTCGACCAGCACACTCTGACCGTGTATGGCACGGGGACCTCACCTGGCTGGCGGTCGCTGCTCGAGAAACACAATACCGACTCCACCTTCGTTTTGAAATTCGTCCCCGACGGCTTCGGGCCGAGCGATCATGCGCAATTCTATGCCAAAGACATCCCTGTCCTCTTCTTCTTCACGGGAACACACAACGACTACCATAAGCCCAGCGACACGTGGGATCGCATAAACTCCCCGGCCGAGCAACAAATCGTTCGTTATGTGCGCGACATTGTGAGGGACATCGATGCCGGTGCGGAACGACCACTCTTCACGAAAGCGGTGAGCACGGCCCCGGCGGGGGGCGGTGATACGCGGGGATTCCGGGTGACCCTCGGCGTTGTGCCCGACTACGCGGAAGGAACCGAGGGAATGAAGATCGGGGGTCTGCGCCCTGGCGGCCCCGCTGAAAAGGCCGGCATGAAGGCTGGGGACGTCATCGTGAAGATGGGAGGAAAGAAGATCATGAACATCTACGACTACATGGGGATGCTGGGTGAGCTCAAGGCAGGTGACATGGTCACCGTTGAGGTGTTGCGTGACGGAAAGCTTCTGACCCTCACTGCACAAATGGAGAAGCGCCGTTAGACTACCGGCGTACCGATCTAAACGCTTCCCGCGCACTGCGCATCAGGTCCTCAACGATGTGGACACGGGCCTCTTCGCTCCGCGCGGCGAAGAGGTCCTGGCGTGCAGCGGCGATGAGATCGGCGAGCAATTCCCGCTCATGATCGGTGAGTGACTGCATAAACGCTGTAAATGTGTCCCAGGCAGCCATGTCGTTGTTACGGTAGTGTCGATGTATCTGTGTTCGTTCACTTGCTGTACTTCCATCCGGTCTCGCGAAGAGTGAGGACATCCTCCCCCTCCTGCGGGACCGCCCCGTCCACGACGGTCCCGACGAACAGAACGTGATCTCCCGTTTGCACCGAGGTAAGGACGCGACATTCGAATGACGCACTGGCGTCTTTCAGGAACGGAGTGCCGTTCATTCCGCGCGTGAAGTCCTTCCCGGCAATCGTCGCATCGATCGCCTCCGGGCCCTTGAGGAACACCTTTGCCATCTTTGTCGACCCTGACGGCAGGATGTTGACGCAGAAGAGCCCCGACCGATCGATGTGGCGACGCATTTTCGACTCCTTCTCCACCGCAATGGCGACGCACGGAGGTGAGAATGACACCTGAGTGACCCAGTTCGCAATGATCACTGCGGGGACGTCGTTGTTCAGCGAACCGACGACGTACAGGCCGTAGGGGATTTTCTTCAGAGCTCGCGTCACTGCTGAATCACGGGTCATCCTCCCTCCTTCCCTCCTTATTCCGCCCAGCCCGGCATTGTTCACACTCGCACAGGCCACGGAGCAATTCCCACGTATATATCCCCTCTCCGTGTCCATCTCCCCATCGGAACTGCAGCGCATAATTACCGACCGGCGTAGCGCTTATAAGCTCGTACCGCCCTGGAATTGACGTGTCAACCCGTGGGGCCGCGTGGTGCTCCAGCAACACGGTCTCGCCTTGACACCCGGCGCACGGGCACGCGTCCCTGAGCGTCCGCAACCACACGGGACCGACGTGCCCGTCGTCCCACGTCAGCACCACCGTCTCCCGGCTCTCCTGGGTGAATCTTCGCAGGCGCACGAAACCTCCTCTCACACGATAAGCCGACCTGAACGCATCACGGTCTCATTCACACCGCCATCATAGTGAAGCACAACCTCATCTGCCGACACCCTGGGTTGGACCGAAGGCACGTACACCCAATCGATGTGAATGACATTCTCAGGTTTGCGGAACGCTACAGGTGATGTCGAACCGCCAAAGTGATCGCTCCTGCCGAATGCAATGTGCAGTCCCAACTTTTCATCCAGAAGCGTGCTCCCGACGCCTTCAACCCCCCACTCGCCGAGGACTCCGATGCCCAGCTCAGCAATATTTCCGTAGGCCGGCTCTTCTGACAGTTTTTCCCGCTGGATGTCTGAGTGCCTCCCCGAGCTCGTCACCTCTTCGGCGCGATTCCCGCGGACCCCAAACACCACGACTTCCTCGTCGAATTGAACCGGCAGGAGCCCGTGTGTGGAGCTTTCGATCCCAGGCGTTTCACCTTCATAAGGAACGATATACGCCTCTCCCGATGGTAGGTTCCCTACGGCCCCTCTCTCCTTCAGGATTCCACCGCTTGCATGGCCTTGCCGGAACCTAAGGTCCACCTCTAAGCGGTATTGCTGTCCTCCTGCACGAAGCGCAATATCCGCCGATATGGCACGATCCATTCGTGCCTTGATCTCTAGTACTCGCTTGTTGATCGCTTCGTAATCCAGTCCCAGCGACGGCATCATCGCGCGGCTAAACCCGGGAAGTGTTGCACCCCGGAAACCCAAGTCCCTGGCCAGAATTTTCAGCGGCGCCGTCGCCGAAAACTCGGTCATTGCAAGAACAACGCCCGACGCCTCAAGGATTCCCCGGAGCGGATCCTGACCTGTCCACGTGCTCCCTCCATCCTGTGATATAGTCTGCAGCGACTCGAGGCGTTCTGGAAGGTCTCCGTTATTGGTTCCAACATTCGCATACATCCCCAGGCGGATTGCTCTAAACGGCAGATTCGCAGAATGCGAGGCGAGGTGTTGAAACCACTCACGTGCGATGGTTCTCCGGTCCGACCACGCGGGATTATCCCTGCGCTTCCCGCCCGGAAGGTCGATAAGGATCAGGCAATCGTTCTCACGGTCGCCAAGACCGAAGACCGTCTGAAGCAGAGCGCGGAGTTGTTGATAATCGAGATTCGGATTCACTTCAGGAGGGATAACCCTTTGGCTACGTTTGGGTTGACTCTGGTACGCTGAAAGGAAATCGATGGTTCCACTCAGCTCGGAACCATCCGACGCGCCACTTCGCGAAGAGCGTCCTTGGTGAGAAACTTCTGCACAAGAGGAAAAAGGATGTGATTCTCCTTGTGAATATGGTTCACGAAGAGCTGGACAATCACCTTCGAGATCGCCGCAAGCTCCGCTGCAGCCTGGCCGTCCTTCCGTCGTGCTCCCACCGCATCAACCGCCTTGCGCAGCCGTCGGAATTCCTTCTTCAACACCTTGTGATCCTCACGCATCAGCTTCGTCGGCCCCTCGACGTACCGCTCGAGGACCGGGAACAAGGCCTCCTCCTCGCTGCGGTTGTGAACGCTGACCTCCTCCTCTATGAATTCCACAGCTTTCAATACTCTCCGGTACGCCTCCATGCTGAACCCCTGTTCCGCGAGCGAGCGGGTTGATTTGTTCAGAGCTGCCAGCTGTACGAGCGCCTCGTCATGCTCCTGCATGAAGCGGGCGATCGGATCGATATGGCGTTTCGGAACCATGCCTTGCCGTCACCGGACACCTTTACACTGCTTCGATTACCGTGGTGTACTTCATTCCCCCCTCGTCAATGTACTCTTCCAGTTTCCGGACCAGCGATTCCGTCGTTTCGTCCTGGTTGTCCTCCAGAGCATCATACTCCTCGACGCTGCTGGTGATGAACACTTCCGTGAACTGGTTCTTACGCCCCTTCGCTTCGTACACCGAGTAGTTTTTCTTCCCTACGGTCGTGAAATGCTCCTTCATCTTTCGGGCGAGTTCCAGATACTCTTCGCGGTGCTCCGGTTTGATGCCATAAGTTATCGTGAACATCACTCTGGGCATTGCGTTGTGTCCTTTCAGTAATGAAATTCACCGCTAGTAACCAGCCGCTCGGATCTGTTGCTCGCTCATCCCGAAATAGTGCCCGATCTCATGGATCAACGTATCTCGGATGATCGCCGGGATCTCCTCCGGTCGCGCGGCGACTGCTTCGATGTTCCTGTGATACAACGTGATCGTGTCCGGGACGACCGGATACATCCCGTAATCAGTCCCCCGCTTTGGGAGCGGGACACCCTCGTAGAGTCCGAGGAGTAGAGTCCCCGGCCGGTAGCCCCTCAGCCGCGCGTGTTGCTCGTCCGGCACATCCTCCACCACAATCCGCACATTGTCGATGGCGCCTCGAAACGCTTGGGGCAACGCGTCAAACGTCGCCTCCGCAATCCTCTCGAACTCATCCCGCTCCATGTTTCAAAGTGCCTGAAGAGCAAATGTCACCGCCGCAACGAGCGTGACCATGGCGGTCGACACGACATACCCCTTCCCCTTCGACAGGGCAAGGGCGACGCGGACTCCCACCCCGAGGAGAAACCAGGACCAGATAACAGCGGCCCCATCAAGACCAATCAACACAATATACAACGCCGGGTTGATGACCATGGGGGAGGGGTTGTTGCCGAACAGGTACATCCCGAACACGGCAATTTCGACGGGGAATACCAGCACGAGTGAGTAGGCAACGGGGGCAGCCGCATACGCGATCACCGCGTAGACATTCCGAATCGTCCCATGTCCTCCCATGGCACGTCCGGCGCCCCTTGCGAAAACCGCCAGCAGCGCTGCAACGATGACGCCTGCCGGAGGGCCGAGGACAATCCCCGTTCCCAAGAGAGTCGCAAGATTCGCAAACGCGCTCCCGAGGGTCTTAGACCAGATCACTCCAAAGACCAGCGCGCATCCGAACAGACTGTTGAGGAGAATAGTGTAGTTCTTGTACCGTGCGAGCGCGATCCGGTGAAAGGTCTTTTCCGGGGTCTCCATCAACCCCCAGAGGGTCTCAAACAGATTGAGAGTATCGACCTTTCCCTGCAGGTAGCTCTTGCACGACGTGCATACGACGGCCAGCGCATCGTTTTCCGCCCCGCACACCGTACAGGTGATCATGCCCGTGGTAACCCGCGAGATTTCAATTAATTACAAGTATACCACTTTTTTGGGAGTGACGCAATGAGAAATTGCGAGAAGCTCGGCGTGGGATGGAATGAGGCTATGCCAGAGGTGCGAATTTTGCTGTAAAGTGTCGGAGCATTGGGGGCTCTTCGACGATTCGATACCCCTTGAAAGCATCACGATGGTGATAGCACTCCTCGACGACTTCAATGACATAATCAATATGGCTCTGCGTATAGACCCGGCGGGGGATCGCCAGGCGCACCAGCTCCATGCGAGCCGGGACGAATCTGCCCGCAGCATCCGTGCGGCCAAACATGACACTGCCGATCTCGACGGAACGAATGCCGCCGACGCGGAAGAGCTCGACCACCAGCGATTGCCCGGGAAACTGCTCCGGGGGGATGTGAGGAAGGAAGCGTTTGGCATTCAGATAAATGGCGTGCCCACCTGGGGGTTGAAGGATGGGGACCCCCGCGCGCATGAGACGCTCGCCGAGATATTCCACAGAGCGGATCCGGTACATCAGATAGTGTTCATCGAGAACCTCGTGGAGCCCCTGCGCAATCGCCTCCAGGTCGCGCCCCGCAAGACCGCCGTACGTTGGAAACCCCTCGGTGACGATCAGGAGGTTGCGGGCGCGAGCGGCCAGCCCGTCGTCGTTCAGAGCGAGAAATCCTCCCATATTCACGATGGCGTCTTTCTTGGCGCTCATTGTTGCGCCATCGGCGTATGAGAACATTTCCTTCGCAATTTCCTTTGCCAGCTTGTCTGTGTACCCCTTTTCTCGCTTCTTGATGAAGTAGGCATTCTCGGCAAACCGGCATGCATCGAGGAACAACGGTATGCCGTACCGAGCGCAGACCGCCTTTGTGTCCCGGAGATTCTGCATGGACACCGGCTGCCCCCCTCCGGAATTGTTTGTGATGGTGACCATGCAGAGCGGAATGTTCGCAGCCCCGACTTTCCGGATGAGCGCGTCGAGCGCATCGACGTCCATGTTCCCTTTGAAGTCGGCGACGACGTCGGGGTCGCGCCCTTCTGCGGTGGGAAGATCGACGGCCTCCGCTTCGGAATACTCCACGTTGGCTCGCGTCGTGTCGAAGTGCGCATTATTCGGCACAACCTTCCCTTTGCCTCCGACGAGCGTGAAGAGGATCTTTTCGGCTGCCCTTCCCTGGTGCGTCGGGATGATATGTTTCATCCCCGTCAACTCCCTCACCGCCGCTTCAAAGCGGTAGAAGCTCCGCGCCCCGGCATACGATTCATCCCCGCGCATCATGCCGGCCCATTGATCTGCGCTCATCGCGGCCGTCCCGCTGTCGGTCAGGAGATCGATCAGCACATCCTCTGCCGGAACCATGAACAGATTGTACCAGCCGCGGCGAAGCACCTCCTCGCGCTCTTGCTGCGTGGTGAACCTGATCGGCTCGACCGACTTGATCTTAAACGGCTCGATGATGGTCTTCATGGCTGTTTCAGAGTGATCTGCTGCCTCCCGGGTTCAGGTGGCTTCATTGCCGCCGGCCGTCCTGCCGATCCGGAACATACGACACAACCATACGACTGCGTGTGCGATCCACTTCTCCAGCAGGAGGTAGAACGTGGGAATCACAACAAGCGTGAGAAATGTCGATACCGCGAGCCCAAAGATGAACGCAATCCCCAGAGGGCGCCAGAAGTCGGCACTCTCCGCTCCGATGACAAAATGCATTTCCTGCCAGTCAAAATCCACTCCCGTTGCCAGGGGCATGACGCCCAGGATGGCCGTGGCGGCCGTCAGGAGAACCGGTCTGAGCCGGATTCGCCCCGCCTCCACAAGAGCTTCTTCCGTCGGCATTCCCTCTCCTTTGAGGTGTTTCATGAAATCGAGGAGGACGATCGCATTCCTGACCACGATACCGGCCAGCGAGACCACGCCGACGCCTGTCATGATAATGCTGAAGGGAGTCCTGGTTAAGAGCAGTCCAAGAAATACTCCAATCAGCGAGAGGGGGACGGAAAACATGATGATCAACGGGACGCGGATTGAGTTGAACTCCGTCACGACCACGAGGAAGACGAGCAGGAGGGTAGCGACGAACGCTTTCGCAAGAAAATCCCGCGCCTTGTTTTGTTCCTCCTCCTCGCCCGAGTACCTCAACCCATATCCCAGCGGGAGTTGCAGTTGGGCGAGACGCGTCTTGACCTCTCTGAGAACTTCATTCGAGAGCCGCCCCTGCACCTCGCCGGTCAGCGTGATCACGCGCTTCTGGTCCTTCCGCTGGATATCCGCAAAGGAGGACGTTGTCCTGATCTCGGCCACGGACACCAGCGGCACCGACAGCTGTCGCCCCATCCGGTTCATGAACGTGATATTGAGCTGCTCGAGCGCCTGCACTGAATTCCTCTGGTCTTCCCGGAGCCGTACGCGGATCTTGTATTCATCCTCCCCTACCCTGTACTTCGTTGCCTCGGCACCGTTCACCGCGGCGCGCACTGTGGACGCAATCTGGCCGGTGTTCATCCACAACAGCGCAGCTTTCTCTCGGTCAACCACCACGGTCACCTCCGGCTTCCCCGTGTTGTAATTGTCCTTCAGATCCACCAGGCCGGCGATATCCTTGATCAGGGCCTGGGCCCGGGCGCTCAGGAAGGCCAGTTGATCGTAATCCTCCCCGGAAATCTCGACGCTCACGGGCGCCCCCACCGGAGGCCCCATGGCCTGCTTCGACACCTTGATGTCGGCTCCCGGCACCCCGGCAACTGCACTGCGCACCTCTTCAAGTGAGGTGAAAGAACTCTGGTTACGCTTCGCCTTCTCGAAGAAATTGATGGCAATCCCTCCCTTGTTGGCCGTCCCCTGTCCGCCGAAATCGAACGGATTGTCCGACACACCGACCGTCGTTACAACGAACTCCATGTCCGTCCTCCCGGCGACGCCTTCGATCCTCGATTCGAGCGACCGGGTAATGGCATTGGTCGCATCGAGTGCGGTGCCGGGTGGGGCTTCCACGCTCACGTTCACGAGATTCGGCTGGGTGTTCGGGAAGAACTCGACTCCTTTACTGAACAGCGCGAAGATGACGCTGATGAGCAGAAGGAGGCCCACCGCACCTGCAAGCGTACGTCCCGCCCTCTGCAGCGACCAACGAAGCGTCCTGACGTACACATGCTGCATCCATGGAAAGAACCGTTCGTCCACCTTGTGGTACACGATCGTGATCGGGTTGAATTTTTTGTACCAGTGGGGATGCTCGAGGTTCTCGCGCGCCTTCAGAATCTCACGCTGGTAGTTGATCCACTGCGCACCCTGCACGGGGCTGATGACGAAGGCGACGAACAGCGACGCTCCCAGTGTGCAAATCAGGGTGATCGGCAGAAACGACATGAAGTCGCCGACGACGCCCGGCCAGAAGAGCAGCGGAATGAACGCCGAAAGGGTTGTCAGCGTGGATGTGGCGACGGGCACCGTCACTTCGGCCGTCGCGTCCTTTGCCGCCTGGAGCGGACTCTTGTTGAAGGTCTGCTGGTGCCGATAAATGTTCTCCACCACGACGATTGCGTCATCCACCAGGATACCCAGGACAAGCACGAGGCTGAACAGTACGACGAAGTTCAGGGTAATGTTGGCCAGGGAGAGAACAATGAAGCCGATGAACATCGAGAGGGGGATCGCCGTAGAGATCAGCAGCGAATTCTTGAAGCCGAAAAACATGAAGAGCACCAGGACGACGAGCGTCATTCCCGTCATGATGCTGTTTTCCAGCTCTCGGACCATGCGGCTGATCGTCACCGACTGATCATTCGATATCGCTATCGTCACTGATTGCGGGAGGGATGGGCGAAGCTCCTCGAGGGCAGCCCTTACGTCGTTGGCAATCCGAATGAGGTTCTCCCCCGCCCTCTTCCGGACAGCAAGCGTCACCACCTCCGTCCCCCCCAGCCGGGCGTACGTCTTCCGGTCCTCAAAGGAAAGCCGGACGTCTGCGACGTCGCGCACGTAGACGGGCTTGCTGTTGTGCAGTTTGACGATGATATCCTCGATTGGGCGCACGGTTTTGTATTCACCGGGGACGCGGACGGAATATGCCATTCTCCCGTTGTCGATGACGCCGCCGGGGACAGAGACGTTTTCCGCCTTGATGGCGTTCACCACATCGTCGAAACTGATCCGGTAACCGTTCAGGAGATTGACGTCGCAGTTCACCTGCACTTCGTGCATGAGGCCGCCGCTCAGATCCGCCCGGAGCACACCGGGTATGCTCTCGATGCGGTCCTGAATGTCCTCTGCTGCCTGCCGCAGACGAGCCAGGCCGAGGGTCCCGCCGACATTGATGTACATAATCGGGAACTCGCTGAAATTGATCTCGGAGACCACCGGATCAAGGATGTCGGCGGGAAGTTCCGGACGTGTTGAGTTGACCTTGTCGCGGACGCGTCGGAGCGCTTCATCGATGTCCACGCCCGTGTTGAACTCGACTCGGATCGTGGACACTCCTTCCTTGGAGGCGGAAGTGATCTGTTTGAGATCCTTGAGACCCTTGAGATTGCGTTCGAGCGGCTGGGTGACGAGCCCTTCGATATCGGCCGGGGAGACGCCGATGTAGGGCGTGGAGACGATGACAAGGGGAATCGTGATGTCGGGTGCCGCCTCGCGTGGGAGTCCCAAGTACGAGACGTACCCCATGATCACGATGATCAGGATCAGGATGTAGATTGCGACTCTATTATCGACCGCCCAATCGGAAATTCGCATGCCGCGGGCTCCCTCATTGCGCTGGGATGACTGGCTGGCCGTCCACGAGCCCCCGGAACCCGGCAGTGATCAAACGTTCCCCTGCCGAAAGGCCGGAGATGATTTCCAGCAGCGATCCCTCACGTTCCCCGACCAGGACAACACGTTCGCGGGCCTTCCCGTGTTCTTCCACGAAGACCACGAGCCGATCCTTATCGACCTGCAGCACGGTTTCCTCGGGGATCAGAATCGCCTCCCCCCGCGCAGCCCGGAGGATGGCCGCGTGTCCGACCATTTCGGGTTTCAGCAGGGCGCCAGGATTGGGAACGAGGGCCTCCACGAGAAACGTTTTGTTGTCCGCGGAGAGGGTTGCACCGATGAAACTGACCTTTCCCAAAAACTCGCGGCCGGGCAGGGCCGCTGCGCGGAAGGTGACTCTTGCACCCCGCTGAACCGCGCCGGCGTGACGCTCGGGGACGCTCGCCTGGATCTTCACCGTTGCAATGTTCACGATGCGCGCAACGGGGACGCCCGGTGCTGCCATCTCCCCCTCGTCCACGAATCGATCATCGAGAATACCATCGATTGGACTCGTCAATCGGGTATGCCTGAGTCGCGCTTGCATCAGGTCGGCCTGTGCTTTGGCGGCATCCCGCGAATAGCCGGAGCTCTTGTACTGCAATTCGCTGATCCCCTGCTCGGCGTACACCTTCTCCTGCTTCTGGAAGTTCAACTCGGCGATGCGGAACTGCGCCGTCGCCGCGTCACTGCTCGCCTTGATGACGTCATCGTTCAACAGCCCGATGACCGTCCCCCGACGGACGTGCGCCCCCCGTTCCACCTTCCAGGCTGCGAGCACCCCCCCTTCTTCCGGGCTCACCATGACGTCCTCCAGAGCTTTGACTGTCCCCGCGATGTTTATCGTGCGGACGAAGGGAGTCAAGGCGATAGTCGTGACGTTCACGTTGACCGGACGGAGGGTGGATTCTGCTGAGGGCTGTAGTTGAGGATCGTCGGATCTTCCGCACGCCAGGGCAAGCACCGCCAGCTGTGGGAGCACCACGAACTGCTTCACGCGTTCACCGTTCATGCAAGTGTGTTCCTCATCGTCAGATGATTCAGTCGCTGGCCGCCGCCTCCCGGACGTACGGGGGAAGTCGTCCGAGAAGCTGGTCAAGCTCCGCGGCCGCGATCATGTAGTCGTAGTGGGTCTGCACGAGGTTCAGCCTGGCCTGGTTAAGCGCCAGCCGGGCGTCATTGACCTCGAGCAGGGTTGCGGAGCCGCTGTTGTAGCGGGTCGAGGCGATGGCATGGCCCCGCTCCGCGCTCTTAATGGTTTCCTCCTGCGCGGCGATGCGCTGCCGGATCCGGCTGAGCTGAAGCAGCGCCGACGATACGCCGGTGGTGAGCTGGAGCTCCAGTCCCCGGATCTGTTGTTGAATCTTCCGCATATCGAGCTGAGCCTGTTCGACGCGCGCATTCGTCTGCAGGCCGTTGAACAAGTTCACCGACAGAGTGACGCCGACCAGTGCGCTGCTCACCAGGTCGCGAGTCGATATCCGCAGGTCGTTCTTTTGCCCCTGGAGCTCATAAGTTCCGAACGCAGCAAGCGACGGCAGATAGTTCGACCGCTCCACGGCGACGATCGCACCTCCCACCTCCTCCTGATGCCGGAGGGCGGAGAGCGACGGATTTGAGGCAAGGACTTCCTGTCCCGCCGTCGCCAGGATGGTCGAATCTACCGCTACGTACGCGATGCTTCCTTTGACCTCGACCGGCTCATTGATGGCTAGGCCCATGGAGAGTTTCAGGCCGTTGAGCGCGAGAGTCAGTCCGTTTTCCGCCCTGGTGATTTCCGGACGGAGGTTTTCAACGCCGACGGACGCCCGCAGCCGGTCGTATTCGGCAACGAGGCCCTGCGAGGCAAGGAGTGTGACATTGCGCAGGTTTGCTTCCGCGTTGCTGAGATTCTGTTGAGCAACGGAGAGGATCTCCGCAGCGAGC
This sequence comes from Bacteroidota bacterium, assembly GCA_040756745.1. Lineage (GTDB taxonomy): Bacteria > Bacteroidota > Ignavibacteria > UBA10030 > UBA6906 > JBFLYO01. Next base: position 3,654 of record JBFLYO010000036.1, on the reverse strand, counting down.
ATTGCCCCATAGAACGCCTTGCGCACGCCGGTCACGACGTCTACTTCCCGCGCGCGGCATACGTCCCGTGCAGCCTGCGAGTACACCCTCGCGGTCCCCACGCCTGTGAACACCGCAGTGTTGAACAGCACCTGGCTGGCCGAGAACGTCATGTCCACCGAATTCGTCGACCCGATCTCGATCGGCATGACTCTCCCGCTGGAAAGGTCGTTGAAATCGGGAAGAAAGAAGACCGGCTTTTTCAGTGCCCTGCTGTAGCGGGCGTTCAGGTCCAGGCGCGGCAGGGCGAAGCCCCACGCCTCGTGCACGCGTGCATCCGCCTTCTCCACCTCGAGGCGGGCGGCGGCAAGCTCATGATTCTCGCGTAACGCAACGGCCACTGCTTCTTCAAGCGACAGCACGCGGGGGACGCGCGACTGGGCTCCGGAGGCGGAGAATCCCAGCACCATCGAAGACAGGAGGGCACCAACGTATGCACGTATCGTGTACGAACGTACCATTGCGGAATCATGGGTTGCGGGAGGCAGGCTCCCAGGGAAAGAACAGAGCGAGGGGAAAGCTTTGGAGGAGCTACTACTCGCTGTCGTACGTGAGCAGGGCGAACACCTGGTGCGGGGTCAGCCGTTCCCTGCCCTTCAAGAACGCCAACTCAATGAGGAACGATATCCCGACGATCGTGCCGCCGAGCCGTTGGACGAGGCGGCATACCGCCAGCATTGTGCCGCCGGTCGCAAGCAAGTCGTCGTGCAGAAGGACTCGTTCTCCCGGGCGCAGCGCGTCCTGATGCATCTCCACAGCGTCGGTCCCGTACTCCAGCTGGTATTCCTCGCGGGCGACGGCCGCGGGGAGTTTTCCCGGCTTCCGCACAGGAACGAACCCCGCTCCCAGCCGGCAGGCCAGAGGCGCCCCCAGAATGAAGCCGCGCGACTCCACGCTGACCACCTTGTCGACAGGGGTGCGGCGGTACTGTCCGTACAGGAGGTCTACCGCCCGCGCGAACGCCGTGCCGTCTTTCAGCAGGGTGGTGATGTCACGGAACATGATCCCTTTCTTCGGGAAGTCGGGAACCGTGCGGATTTTTTCGAGCAGATCGGGATAGTCGGTCATGCTACCAGACGTTCTTCTTCTTTGCCAGGAATCCCTCGATGCCCTGCCTGCAATCGGCGGTCATGCGCGCTGCGGCGTTCATGTTTGCCGCGAACTCCAGAGCGTCCAGGAAGTTCATCCCCTGCAGTTTGGCCAGCATCTCCTTGCACAGCCCCATCGACGTCAGGCTGTTCGCGGCAAGCAACTCGTCGAGCAGTGCCGCCTCCGACGACCCCAACGCCGCGTGTGGGACTGCCATCGTTACAAGACCGATGCGCAGCGCCTCGTCTGCATCCACCACATGTCCGCGCAACACCAGCTCGCGCGCCTTCCCTTCGCCGATCCGTTTCACAAGGAACACCATGACCACGGCGGGGATGAAGCCGATCCTCACCTCCGGGTACCCGAACCGGGCGTGCTCCTGCGAGGCGATGACGAAATCGCACACGCCAGCCAGACCGCAGCCGCCGGCAAGTGCCGGGCCGTGGACGACCGCCACAACGGGTTTGCGGATTTCATAGATCAGGCGGAACAGGGAGGCCAGACGTTTCGAATCCGTCCGGTGTTCTTCGAGGTCGAACGTCGATATCCGTTGAAGGTATTCGAGGTCGGCGCCCGCACAGAAGGCGGGTCCCTCCCCTTTCAGCACGATGGCCTTTACTCCTGGATCTCTCCCCGCTGCGGTGAATGCGCCGGTCAGTTCTGCGACCATTACATCGTCGAGCGCATTCCGTTTGTCGGGACGCTGCAGCGTGATCACGGCGCGCCGTTCAGCCGCAGCGTATGAAATCCTGGTGTGCTCCATGTGATGCAACATAGCGATTAGTTGGAGCAAAAACAAGCTGAGCGGTCGCCAGAAACGCAGCGTCCCCCGACCACACGGCCGGAGGACGCGAGTGCTCACGACTCCCGAGTGCAACTTACAACTATGATGCGCTTGGAGTCACCAGGTGTTCGGAACGCGAATTTCGGATTGCGGACTTGAAAGAGCTGACGTACTCACTCTGCATTCCGCAATCGAGAACGTTTCGCACTCCGCATTCCGCATTCCGCAACCCTGCGCTATACATCGTAGTAGAGCCCGAATTCGTATGGATGCGGCCGGAGCGCCATCGGCTTGACCTCTTTGTCCATCTTGTACGAGATCCACGTGTCGATCACGTCTTCGGTGAACACGTCGCCGCGCAGGAGGAAGTCGTGGTCGCGCTCCAGCGCCTGGAGTGCTTCCTGCAGCGAGCCGGGGGTCGACGGTACGTTCTTCAACTCTTCCGGCGCGAGATCGTAGATGTCCTTGTCAAGCGGCTCGCCCGGGTCGATCTTGTTCATGATACCGTCCAGCCCCGCCATCATCATCGCCGAAAACGCAAGGTATGGATTGCATGCAGGGTCGGGGCAGCGGAACTCGATGCGCTTCGCCTTTGGACTCGTCGAGTACATCGGGATGCGGATGGAGGCGCTGCGGTTGCGCTGCGAGTAGGCAAGGTTCACGGGCGCCTCGAACCCCGGCACCAGGCGCTTGTAGGAGTTCGTGGTGGGATTGGTGATCGCACAGAGTGCCGGGGCATGCCTGAGCAGCCCGCCGACGTAGTACAGGGCCAGCTCGCTCAGGTTTGCATAGCCTTGCCCGTAGAACAGCGGCTTTGCGTCTTTCCAGAGACTCTGATGAACGTGCATCCCCGAGCCATTGTCCCCGAAAATCGGTTTCGGCATGAACGTCACGGTCCGCCCCCGCAGCCGCGCGGTATTCTTGATGACGTATTTAAACAGGAGCAGGTCGTCGGCGCTTCGCAGCAAAGGTTCGAACTTCAGGTCGATTTCGGATTGTCCGGCCGTTGCCACCTCGTGATGCTGGGCCTCGACATCGAGACCTGCAGCGATAAGGTTGGCCGTCATCTCATTGCGGAGGTCCTGTAAGTGGTCTGTCGGCGGAACCGGGAAGTATCCCTCCTTGTAGCGCGGCTTGTACGCGAGGTTCGGCATTTCGTCGCGGCCAGAGTTCCAGCGTCCCTCCACGGAGTCGACGTAATGGTAGCTGCTGTGCTCGGTCGTGTCGAACCGGACGTCGTCGAAGATGAAGAACTCCGCTTCCGCACCGAAGTAGGCGGTATCGGCGATCCCCGTCGACTTGAGATACGCTTCCGCCTTCTGCGCGATCGACCGCGGGCAGCGCTCATATTTCTCCTTCGTGAGCGGATCGTAGACGTCACAGATCAGGCTGAGCGTCTTCGCCTCGATGAAGCGGTCGATGAATGCGGTGGCGGCGTCCGGAATGATGAGCATGTCGCTCTCGTTGATGGCCTTCCAGCCGCGAATGCTCGACCCGTCGAACCCAAACCCCTCCTCAAAGGAGTCTTCCTCGAGCTTGCTCACTGGGACCGAGAAATGCTGCCACTGTCCCGGAAAATCCATGAACTTGAAGTCGATCATCGTGACCCCTTCGTCCTTGATCATCTTGAAGACGCGGGCCAGATGCGTTGCCGAGCTTTTTGCCATAAGGTGTCCCTTCGGTGAATGATATGGTGGAAGTGCTGATCAGCCGAGTTCGTGGTACCCTTTCTCGCCGTGTTC
>JBFLYO010000035.1:0-42104 GCA_040756745.1 Bacteroidota bacterium | reverse complement strand
CTTAAGAGCGGCATCCTGAGCGGAGAGCGAGAAGTTCGCCGGTGCCGCGCTCATGAGTCGCGTCACCCGGAGAGCGACATCCGAGCCCGTGAGCGCGAAGTTCCCGGGAGAAGCGACGAGGACCGCCGCGGCGGCGGCCGACGTCGCGAGAGGATTCCACCTGCTCCATCCGAGTTTCGGGAAGCTCATCTGGCCAACCCCGGCGCGAAAATGCGCGGCCTCAAGATGTTGATGTTGATGCCGACCGATTGATCGATCACGGCTGGCTTGATGCTCACGCCGATTGTCTCCCAGGAGGCCGTCGTCCCGGTGAGGACCTCCGTCATCGTGATGTTCGGAGCTGCACCATCTTTTCTAGTTGCGGTGAAGCCCCACCCCGTATTATCCAAGACGATCTCGGTTTGGCTTCCGCCATGGGAGCTCACGCCGTATTCTGACAATGAGAGATTGATGCCGAGTTCACCTAAAGCGCTATCGAAGGTCACGGATGGCTCTCCCGTCGTCGCAGTCGCCGTCACGGCCGTGCCGAGCGGCGTCGTTTGATGAACGTCGTAGATCGAGATTGCGAGCATCGCAAGACTCCCAACCACTGCGCTGCAGGTCCCGACAATGTCCGCGGTCGCGACCGAAGGGGCAATTAAGCGCCAGAGCGTGAGCCGGTAGTCGCCGTTCGGGTCGCTCCCCGTGATGACGTCGGCGACCTTTACGAAGGACTCCGACGTGTTGAAGACGATTGAGTCATGCGTCTCATGCGGTGCCGACGGGCTGTAGCTCGCCAGGCCGGCCAAGAGCAACCGGTTCAGGTTGTTCCCTACGGCGAAGGACGAGATCGTCCTAGAGGCGACGCTCGACGCCGGTACCGTGATCGCCTGGTTCTCAACAGTCGGCATTACCTGATCCTCTCGGTCGTCGCCATGCCGTCACCCACGCGGGGAAATTGATAGTTATTCAGGAGAAATTCTGCCGTGCGAATCTCGATCACGACCGTCTGCCAGCCGGAGGCCGTACCGCCAGGAGCAACAGTATTTGACGGATATGAGCCGGAATACGATCTCCCCGTGTCGAACGATGCCACGTCACACGTCGCTCCCAGATTCGAGGCCGCGAGGGCCATCCCGGTCGGCGGATTTGTGAGCGTCGTCGTGTCCACGGATCTGTGTCCCTGGAAGGCCGCGAACCAGGAGGTGGTCCCCTTCTGCGTCACGGCCGAGTAGGTTGAAGGGGAGGTCGTCCCCGCGGCTGCGACCGGCGTCCCGACCGGCACTCCGTCCGACTTCACGCTTCTGTAGACGTGGCAGATCGTCGCCGTGGCATTCGTGAACACGGCATTCGATTCCGCAGACGAAGCCGCGATCCTGTATGCGACCCTGACCGAGCAACTTGTCCCATCGGGCGTGAGGAGGTTTGTCCAGCCAACCGGCAGACTCGGGTTCGTCACCGACCCGTCGCGGAAGGCGAAGACCAAGAGCAGGTCCCCAGCCTGATGCCCTGTCGGGATGACGACCGTCGCAGACTCAGCTGCAATCTGTCCGACGCGAACGATCATCGCTCATCAGTTGGATGAGAGCACCTGATAGTTCCAGCCCGTGAGCGTATTGGAGGCCGATGCCGTGCCCCACTGCGCTGTCACAGAGAGCGCCGTATCGGCCGTGAGATCAACCGTCGTCGCCGCGGGTGTCGCCCCACCGCCAACACACATGAGCTGACTCGGGACGGACGCACCCTGAACGGTCGCGCATCCGATCGCGACGACCGTACCGCTTGATCCATTCAGGCGCGTCTGGATGATGACGTCCACCTCCCAGAGATTCGCCGTCACGCCTGAGCCCGTCGTGAAGGTCGGCGAGAGGCAAATCAAGGTCCCCGCCACGCCGCCCCACCGGACGCGGAAGATCAGGGTCGGTGTCGCCGTCGTCGAATGTTGGCCCTGAAGGCGCAGATTCAGGAAGCGACCATCCTGCAGGTAGTTCGCCGGGATCGTCACGTTCGGGAAGATGATCGTCTCCGTGGCCGTATTTGCAATCGCCGTGCCTGATGCCGTAGCCCAGGCGAGCGGTTCCATCCAGAATTGACGTGACATTCACGCACCTCCGTTTCGTTTCTTGAGGAGTTCAAGCTCAGCACCCGATGCCGGCTGAACCTGCGGCGGCCTGTAATCGCGCACCGCGTCCTTCGCAGCTTCTAACACGGCATAGCAGAGGAACTTGTTTGAGAGCATGGGAAGCGGCGCCTGGACGTTCACCGCCGTGACGAGCCCGTTATGCTCGTCGAGATCAATGAGCAACTTCACCTCGATCCTCGTCATGATTTCTGCCTCTCGTCAGGTGATCGTGAGGATCCCGTTCGTCCCATCGAAATCGATCGTGAATGTCTCGCCCGAGGCGAGCGTGATCGACGAACCATAATCGTACCAACCGACGAGCATGTCAGTCGCATTGTCGTCATTGTAGAGCACGACGTAACGGAACGGACCGATGCCTCCGGCCGTCGCCGTGATGACGATATCTGTCCCGGTGAGTTTCCCGGCCGACCAGGCGTTCTGTGTGTCGTGACCGCCGGCCGTGTAGCCGTTGGCCGCGGCCGGCGGCGGATGATTCGTCACCGGGTCGAAAACCGTCTGCCCGGCCGAGGGCGCCATGTTCGTGAGCGCGGCCTTGATCGTTTCCGTGTTGAGGTTATGCGACTTGAGACCGACCTCGGTCGCGAACGACGTGAATTTATTGAATGTTGCCATTGGTTTCTCCTTTCATTGCCCTTTTTGAATCCTCACCGGCACAAAGATCGTTGTGTCGGTGCATGCCTTGCGGATCTGGAATGTCACACCAAGCACAGTCACCGCATCGTAATATGATACAGGAGGAGGCGGTGGCGGAGGGACTACCGGCGTCACTGTCACGGTACGTGAATAGCTCGTTGAACCTCCCGGGCCAGTCAAGACAAGTGTGAAGATCTGAGTGGCATTCACGGAGAAGTTCGCCGTTCCGCTCACCGGGAATACTGCCGCGTTGAGCGTCGCGCTTGTGGCGTTCTGGCTCGTCCACGTGGCCGTGACCGACCCCGGACCTGAAAGTGAGAGCGGCGCGACGTCGAACGTCCCGGAGGGAGCTTGAGGAGGCAGAGGCGGCGCGGCAGTCCCCAGCTGACCAAGAATGAGGAAGCATCCGAACTCCTTGTCCGTGTGGCGCGGCATCGAGTTGCCTTGCCTGCGTGCTGGGATCGATGAGGGCTGAGTGATCGCCACCGAAGTCATCGGCACGGTGATTGCGCCGCCGGAGTACGTGCCGGTCACAACCGGAGTTCCAGCGTAGTTCTGTACGTCGATCACGTCGTAGTGCTCTCCCTGTGAGAGCATCGCTGAGGGAACGGTGAATGATACTGCATCGGCATTCGCGCCGTTGAAGACGATCACGTGGCCCCGGTTGCGCGTGTACTTGTCCTTCCACTTGTTCGGACGAACAAAAACACGGTTGCCGTTCGTCGTGAACGTGTTGCCCGTGTTCGCGAGATAGTCCACGTTCGTCGGGACGTAGCTGCCCTTATAGTAATAGTTGTTCGTATGCGTGTAGCGCGTGAGGCCGTCGCCGTTGTAGCCCGCGATGTGGCTTGCCCGGTAGAGCATGTTCTCTGAAAAAACGTCCTCAGCGGCCTTGCCCGCTCCGACCTCGAAATGTCCGATGAGGGTGAACGGGTTCTTCTCCTCGTAGAGGTCGTGACCAAAGAAACTGTTACCGATGAACTCGAAGCCATCCAGCTTCGAGGCTGAACTACCTGCGACATGCGTGAACCATATACCAAACCCACGAGCGATGACGTTATCCTCGACACGCTTCTTCGAAGGCAGAATGTTCTGCCCGTAAACGCCATAGCCGTTGTTCCGTTCAGGATCGTCGAACCGGCCATAGTACATAACCACGGAGCCGTAGAGGAGAGTGTTCTTCGCCTCCCAATAGGGATTGAACGCCGTCGCGCCGGAGTTGGTCAGGTAGCAGTTGATAAGCCGGAAGCCCTCCGAACCGCCCGCATTGATCCCCGCCTCGCTTCGCGTGACGTTCGGATTGGTGTTCGTGAACATCAGATCACGCCACTCTTGGTAGTTCCCCTTGACGTAGTGCGCTTCACCGGTTCCCGCGTTGTCGATCACGGCGAGTTCGCCGGGATAGGAACGGATGACGACGTGGTTCGCCTGAGTACCGTTGGCATAGCATTCAAGAAGCATGTTGTACGTCCCGCCCCTGATCCAGAGCGTGTCACCGGCAAACATGCCGCCGGGTACGATCCGCGCCTGAATCTGCGAGCGGGTCGAGACGATGATCCCACCTGCTGAGGCAACTTCAGCAGCAAGCAGGAGAACGAGTGCAATGCGTTTCACGTGACCTCCTATTTTGTGATGACGAGCGTGAGCGCCGCGATCACCGCGGCAATGGGAACGACCCAGCCCCAGGCGATGTACGGTTCCGAGACGGTCCTCGTGGTGTAGGCCCTGAGATAACGGACAGTGAGCGTATCTACGCTCGCGTGGAAATCTCGCCAGAGGTCGCGCGCGATGTCGTACGAAACGCCGACGTGGAGCCTCATCGTCGCATCTGCGCTATCAGCTTCGGCGCGGAGCGTGACGGTCGTCTCCGGCATCTGCGCGATCGGAAGATTGACCGGCAGGTCGTCCGACGATGTATCCGAGAGGACGTCGAGGAGCGCTGCGAGCCGACCGGCCTGCTCCTCGGCTCGGAAACGCGCCCTTCTCTCGCGCGAGAGCAGAACGGCGACCGATGTGATCCGACCCTTGAGCGAATCGATCACGAGCTCCGCGCCGTGGAGATCCAGCGTGTCGGGATACCAGCGCGTCACAACACGCTCCACGCCCCGGCGCTCCACGGTGAGATGCCAGACGCCGACGCCGGCCAGGGCAGCGAGGCCGAGCAGGACGACGCCGATGGCGAACGAGATGAACTTCTCTTTCATGGCTCATGTGCCCGGCGGAATGGTCGGTGGATCGCCCGCGCCGTTCTTCTGTTTTCTGAGCCAGCGCTTCCATCCGACCTCCCACACAAGGATCGACGCGAACCCCGAGAAGACGCCCTGGTACAGTGGCCGTACGATCCGCAGGTACGGCGGCAGCGCGCGGAGCTCCTCCGGATCGGTGAAGTTGAAGTAGTACAGGAACGCAAACGCGAAGGCCAGGCCGAACGGCATGAGCACGAACCAACGCGGCGCCTTCTGTGGCTTCTCACCTGGTGCGACCGGCTGAGTGATGATGCGCCTCGCCGCATAGGTGCCACCGAAGACGACGATCACAATCGGCACCGGTACCCATTGAAGAATATCGAGCAGTTGCTTCATGTCCATTTGGACCCCCTACTTGATGATGTTGATGAGTCGCTCGATCATCTGGCCGAGCCCGAGGTATTGCGCGAGAATCACGCCCGTGATGAAGAGCGCCGTCCAGAGGAACTTTTTCAGCAGCCAAACGAGAATACTCTTGACCGTCGGATGCGCCTCGAACCACCGGCGCGTCTTTTCCCGCGCCCACATGCGCCATCTGGGCCCCGACGTCGCCTCCCACAGATGATGAACAACATTCTCGAAGCCCTCAGCGCCATTGATCTTCACGTTGATGATCCGATCAACTTTGCCTTGCATATCGCCTACCGCCTCAGCGATCTTACTCCACTGTCCAGTCTCAATCGAGATGTGCTGCTCGAACGACGCCTGGAGAGCGCTGACCTGCTCTGCGGTGGTCGGCTTTCTTTTAATTCGGCTTCTCATTCTTGGCCCGGAGTGCTTCGAGTTCTTCCGTGAGCTGATCGATGGCAGCTTCGACCTTCACAAGATCAGCCGTAACGGATTCCTTGAGGCGGTCGTCCTTCGCTCTCTCGGCCACGCGGCGGCGGAGTTCCAGTTGATATCGCGCCTGCAGATAACCATTCAATTCCCTCTCTATGATATCGATCTTGAGGGCGACCGGGATGTCTTGCTGTGTTGGCATTGATTCTCCTTTTAGTTTGCGGCCCATGCTGTAGAGCCGAGATTGAGATGGACACGTCTTGTGGTACCTTCATAGATTCCGAGATTCCCACTCGTATCGAGGGCAAAATACCACGTCTTCGGCGATGCAGACACATATCTCGTGAGCTCGACGTACGGTGTCTGTCCTCCTGAATCGATGCCAGTTAGGTTAGCTACGTCGATCCCGATCTGCGCAAGATCTGAAAGGTTTTCGCTGTTCGCCCTCTCGACGCTGACGCGCCTCGGCCGCATCATTGCGCCATAGAGATTCGAATCAACCGGAAAGTCCCCGACGAGGAGGTTCCCAGGATTGATCTTCCCAAAGAACTCGGAACTTGAGGGCACATGGTATTGCCGGAGCCGCCAGGTGGGCGATGCGGGCGGCGTCGTGAAGTCGGTGCTGGAAAAGTGCATCTCGATGGCCGAGAGCGTCGAATTGAGCGCCAGCGAGTAGTAGACGCCAGAAGTCGGGTTGGTCTTCTTCCACACATAGGTCGACGTAAAATCCCAGGCCGCAATGTCAGCGACCAATCCAGTCCCATCCGCCGCGCTATAGCATCGGAACAGATTGGCTGAGTTAACGCGAATCACCATGCCCCACTTGTCATTCTGCCATGATCCGTCATAGACCGAACCACCGAGGGTGATGTATGTGGCACCGCTCGTATTTCCCGCGACGCTCAGCCGGGGATTGTGCGCCGTGAGGCCATCATCCGAGTACATAATCATCGCCTTCGTACCGGACGACCAGCCGAGCGAAGCAGAGCCGATGTCCCAGCCGGCGATCTTGTTCACGCCTGTGTCGAGAAACTGCACAAGGTGGTTCGTCCCGTCGCCGATATAGAATCCCTTTGCGAAGCTCACCGGCGTTATCCCGATCCTTGCGTAGTAACTGCCGGACAGCGCAACATTGAGACCTATCGAGGAGAGTGCGACGACCGGCGATTGCATCGTCCCGCCGAAGCCGCCAGCTGTCGCCCACATGCCGTACCCAATGCCCGTCGGCGCATAGTTGGCTTTCTTCTGGTAGAGGAGCGCGCCCCCCAAGTTCTTCTGCACCCCCCAGATGTAATAAGTCGCCGTCGTCGAGTCAAATCGGAAGAAGAAGCCGGAGTTCGTTCCAGCGCCGAACGTATATGAGAGAGTGAATCGTTGCCATGAAGTCGTGAGGTTAATCGTCCCGAGAGAATGCTCCGTCGTGTCGTAGGCAAAGACCCGCAAGGAATTTGCAGCGCTGATTTTTGCCCAGAAGCTTATTGTAACAGTCTGACCATTCAAGTTCTGGAGATCGCCAGGATAACCGAGCCAATCCGTTGTCGTCGGGGCGATGATCGTGCCTGAAGTGACTTGACCGTCCGGCGAGGTCGCGGCATTATCCGTGATCGTCCAACCCGTCCCGATCTTCTCCCATGTACTCACAGTCTCCGAATCAGGCCTCCAGAGGTTGGTCTGCACTTGTCCGACGTAGAAGGTATTGCCCACGGTGGAGCCTCCTCCGACCGCGAGCGTGCCTGAGATTTGGGCGTTGCCCGTTAGATATACGTTCTCGCCGTACAGTCCATAGCCGGAGAGCGTACCGAAGATAGTCGTCGTGATGCCACCGAGTGCTCCCATTCTGACGAGCGGCGCGACAGTCACGTATGAACTGCGCCCATTGTAGACGTCGATGTACGGGACGTTAGAAGTGCCATCATTTGCCGTGAGGAAAAGTCCCGCCTGCCTCGTCGTGTTCGATGCGTTACCCACCTGCACCACCGTGCCACCAGTCCTCATGGTCCCGCTGCCGGAAAGCGTGTTCACATAGACCTTATAGCCCCCACCCGTGGCGCCAAATTGCGTCTGGCCGGGGAACTCGATGTCCACCTCCGCCTGCGTGAGCGCTTGGAGAAAGGCGCTTACGACGACGAGGCCACCAGTGATGGTGATGTCCTTATACTGGAGGATGTCGTTTTCGGCGAACGTGTTATCCTCGGCAACGAACATGAATAGCCCACCGATTGCCTGATCGAACGCGACCGTTGAAGAAGCACTGGAGACATAGACCCCACCACTTACCGCTTTGATGACTCCTTTCTCGAAGATGTTGACCCGCATGGCTCCCCTGACCACGAGGTTATCGATCTCCATGAAAGACTGGCCGGTGAACGATGAGTTATGATCGAGGCGGTAGCCGGAGCCGAACTGCCCGCTCGTGAAACTGTTGCGGATGGCCTTGGCCGTGGTGCCGATGACATCACCAGTGGTCGTCAGGTCGCCCGTCGACGCGAGCATGAGTTTATCACCAGCACGATAGAAGTGGAGCCCGTGCTCAGCCGTGTCAACATAGGCGGCCCAGTCATCAATGCTGATCTGCGCGTAGCCGGATGCGGCGTTAACTTTCAAGCCGTCGCTCCCACCCGTAGATGTTACCGTGAGCTTGCCAGTGAGAGTCGCGGCGCCACCGGACGTGATCCGCAATTGCGGAGCGCCTGCGCCATTGTAATCAACGAACCAGTCGCCACCGAACACGCTATCGTTGACCCCAACATTATAGAGCACTGCGCCAGAGCGGAACTTGGCCAATGCGTATTGAGTTGTGATCGCCTGAATAGTCGCCAGCGCAGTGCCTGATGTCGGTTGAATGAGTAAGTCGTTCCCGTTCAGTGTCAGATTCTGAAATGTCGGACTTGCACCCGTGTGAATGTCCTGCGGAGCGGAAAGTGTTATGGTGCCGGCGCCATGCGTGACGCTGACCCTATTGCTCGTTCCGAAAACACTTTTCCATTCAAAGGCATCAGCGGCGGAGTTCATTCCAATCAACTGATTCGCCGAACCCGTTGCCCCGATCGGCGTCGATTCTTCACCGAGCCACCACTGACCCCATTCGGTCTTTCTCGTGCCACCGACGTACCAGTATCCCCATTTGTTGACATGAGCAAATGAGATATAGTACTGTCCGCTTCCCGCAGGAGATTCCACGGCAGTGCCGATGAGGACCGGCGTCGCCTCATCGGTTTTGAGTTCAACCGTGAGGCCAGTATCGGGTTGGAAGACGCCCGCCACTACCTTAAGTACCACCCTATTGATCGTTCGCGTCATGGGTTAAACTACTGCAAGATCAGCTGCGGAAATCCAGCGCGATGAAGTGACCGGAATCCCCGTGTTCGCATTTGGGATCTCTTCCAGAAGAAGATGTATCCAGTCGGCGCTCTCAACGACCGCCGTTTCGGGATTGTTTACCCGGACCACCATGAACTTGGTGACATTCTTGTGGATCGCCGTTACGATATCATCATTGACCTTCACCACGTCACCTACCTCAAGCCGCATCGTGCTCGTGTTCCTTACGAGCGTCGCATTCACCTTCATCCGCTTGAAGGCATTCCAGTCGGCTATCTTTTTCAGGCTGAGCTCCGCAGTGGCGGCCTTCCGGATGAATCGCAGTACGACACGGAATGGCTTTGAAACTCCATATCGCGAACGACTGTCCCCAAACCATGTCGAATACGACGTCCCTCGCGGATTGCCCGAGTCAGCTGAAAGATTTGTTTCGATCGCGCCGTCGCCATCCGTATCCGAGAGATACATCGATGCCACGGGATTCCCATCGACGTAGCTCTCCCTATAGTCCAGAAAGACATCGTTCAGAATCTGGTCGTTCGGCGTGAAGTCCACATTGATCTTCGGCCCGGTCGAAGAATCCTGGGCAATATCAGAGCTCTGAACCGTGTAGTCCTCCGTCCTCGAATCCATCGCAACGAGACGGTAACTGCCCCTGGCCGTGAGTATGAGTTGTAGAGCAAACTCCTGACAGATCGCCCGGAGGATCTCGAGAGCATCACTCCTATCGGCTACGACGCCCGCAATCTCCCAATCCTTCCTGAGGCCGTTGGTCGTATTCCCCACAAGATCGAAGCTCGCCGCGTCGATATCGCTGATGCTCATCCGCTCCCTGAGGATGTATTCGATCGCATAGGCGGGGTTTTTGATAAGATCGCCCGCAGCGTAACCGTTGGACCGCCCGGAGACCATTGCAGCCGTTGTCTTCACTCCCTTGCAGCTCATGAACCAGTTTGTCTGCGCAACCTTCGGCTCATACGGTTGCCAGGCGCTGGTCCTGATTGCGGGATTGGGCGGAGTCCTCACGTTGCCAAAAGTCCGACGGACATCGCTCGATGAACTCACGACATTCGACCCAACGCCGATGTTCGGCACCCTTGCCACGACCTCCCACCAGATGCTCTTCAGATCAAGCGAAGCACCGTTGGCAAGATTCAGAATCACCTCTGTATCGTAGAATTCGTCCCAACCCCACGTCGGATAATTCGTGCCGTCGACACTGACCTGGAACACTTTGCTATCTGCATCCAGTGTACCCACGAGCTGCGTGCCGGCGGTCTTCCGTCTTCCATACCAGACCTGAATCGTCCCGATCCGGTTCGCACACTCGATATGGATCTCGTAGGTATACCCTGAGAAGCTCCTCAGCACTCCCTGAAAGGCATAGTTTTGCTGGGCGAAGGCAACACTCACCGTTACACCGGAGGTGTTGGCAATGTTGTAACCTGTCGAGGGATTCCGGTCGAGCGCATTGCGGAAGTTTCCGGTATCAATCGTTGAACCGTTACAGAAGGCGCCAAAACCGACGGGCATGACATAGAACCGCGCTTCCGCCGCAAGGTCCACACGCCTCCGGTCGCCGACGTTTGTGGCAAGGATGATGTCAGCGCCAGTTATTGCGTTCGTCACCGTGACCGTATTGTATGGCGTCCCGATCAGTCCGGAGGAATCCTTATAGAAGGCCTTGTCATAGCTAAAGAGCTGGTGATCGCTAATCTGGTACTGCACGATATTCTTATCGATGCAGACCATCGGCGTAACATCCTGAATCCCAGGACCAAAGGTATTGTCCGTCTGGAAATCGCCGAAGATCGTGGGGAGTGCCTTCCCCGGCGCATCAAGCCCGGCGTAGGGGAATTCCTCAAGCGAGACCACCCGAGACGGCAACGGGATACTGTCCGCATACCGGCGGTCGACAGCGCCCAGGCGCCATTTCAGGTAGTCGTAGTTCCCGACATTCCGGCAGAGTCCCTTGAATCGAGGAGTGAAGGCTGTGGTAATTTCGATCGTTCCGCTCGCCGGCAGGCGACCTTCCCAGATCTCAACGGCCATGTTTTCGATGTCATAGGCATTGGATCCCGCGAAGTCACCCTGGTTAAGCAGGATGAGCGCAGTCTCATTGATTGCCGAGAGCATGCCGAACTGGGTGCCGGCCAGGGCGACATCAGTTTCTCCGAGCCACCCGAGCGCCTCAGCGGTTCCCGCTCCATCGGCAATAAGCGCAGCAAGATAGTCGTGCCTGGGCGTGACCGTGTTGCCTCCATACTGGATCGTGAAGGCCGAGAGGTCGAGAGAACTGATATAGAGGTATTTCGTCGTTCCAACGTCCTGCACAGTGATACGGATGAACCACACGCACCGGTTCGCAAAATTCGTTATGAACGCCGATGGAAGGGTGATCATGCGTAATACTTAAAAAGGATCGTCACGTTCCAATATCCGACCGGGACATACTGCGCCTGGTAGTCCATATACACGAGATTCGTTGAGCCGCTTGCTCCGATCCCCAGGTCGTCGCCTGAATCAGGAACCACGGCTACGACTCCCCCCTTCTTCGCCGATTGAAGGGCCGTTTCAAGACTCGTTACGGTGGCCGTCGGCAGTAAGTTGAAATTGATGGCCACGTCATACTCGCGCTTCCCGAAGTCGGTCCTCGTCACTGCTCCGGATGTGGAAATGCCGATAGATACCCAATCCTTCCATTTCCTCGTGGCTTGGTTCGACCGTTCTCCGCAGCTGACGCCGCCGATTGTCATGCCTTTTCCTTATCCCATGCATCGCGAAAAGTCTGAACGATGGAAGCCCGGACATCAGTCTTTCCGAGCCATTCCCGAACACTTCGCGCGTCCATTGCTTGAACCGTTAGATTGACATTCATGGTGGGTCCACCAGCACTCGCAAATCCTGCCCGGGCAAGTGACGGAGAGACAATAGGAGCTGCGCCTTCATTGGCTGTAGGAATCGCCGCTTTGCCGAATTGCGTGAAGAATCCCGTCCCGCCCGAGAGTACATCAAGCCCGAACATGATGAGTTTCCAGATTGCCGCCTTGGCAATCATGGCGAGAAGATCAGCAATCACTCGTCGGGCAAATTTCGAGAATGCCGCGCCCATAGCCTCCGTTCCATTCACCATCGCATCGACCATTGTATCCACGCCGCTATCGAACGCATTCATCATGATCCGGCCGGCGTTGCTCGAGAGATCTTGAATCTTAACCATCTTCTCTTCGAATTCGGTTAGTCTTGCCACGCTTTCGGTACTCACAGGCTCGACCGGTGTTACGCCCTCCATCGGCTTCGCGGCCGTTGCCGCGAGATCTTCAGCAATCAAATCACGCCGCAAGGCCAAAGACTGCGCCAGAAATTTCGCAATATGTTCAGCACGCTTTGCCGCATTCTCGAAGCGCTCTGCCTGTTCCTCATTGATGAATTCGATTTCCTGTCCAGCCAGCTTCTCCATTTTGATGGCGAGTTTATCAGCGGCATCGCCCGCCTCATTCAGTGCTTTCCCTTTTGCACTTATCTTCGAGGTACTCACCTCTTCGCTCTTGAAGACATCCAGGAGCTTCTGGCTGTACTCGTTTGCCCTTGTGGTACCCGATTCCCACATGTGCCGGTACCAGGCGGTCTTTTCTTTCGTCGAGAGACCGATCTTTTCGAGCATCGCGCTGATATTCATGCCTACAAACGCGATCTGACCGAAGAGCATGGCAAAGCCGGCCGAGAGACCGAAGACCAGTATGTTAACGACCTTCCCGGCGATCGTGATTATTGCATTCAGGGCGGGGAAAAGCGGAACGACCATCTCCTTCAGGCGATCGCCCATTGTCTCCAGAAGCTCACCGAATTGGTTATTCAGTATTGCGAGCCGACCCGAGGCAGCGGCCCCCTCCCTTTGCGCGAGATTCCCGAATCTCTGATTGACCACCTCAATGATTTTTGCCACCTTCTCAGCCGATGTCGCATTCTTGTCGAACTGGATCCCCATCCGGCCGACAGCGCTTCCGCCAGCGATCGCCCGGCCGACCATCGATGCCGCCTGTTCCGCATCCATCTGCATGCCGCTTGCAAGATCGAGTGTGGCTTGCACCAGCGGAGCGACGGCATCACCGGCAAGGCCCGTCATTGCCACGAGCATCGCCTGTACGCTCGTCACCGTTTCGTCGGAGAATCTTGTCGTCTTCTGGTAGCTCGTCGAGAGTTGTTCCATCTGGTGTTGCAGGTTCGCGCTCCAGATGCCGGCATTCTGGAGCGCGCTCGAAAGCCTTGTTGTCGCCTGCTCCTGTTCATTGGAAGCGGTGATTGCAGCGCGCATGCCCGCAAGGGCTCCGACGCCCGCAAGGATACCACCGATTCCAGACATCATCCTGCCGAGTGCGGAGGTATCGCGCTCGATGCGGTTCTTGAAGCGATTCCAGTGCGCCGTCGCCTCATCGCGCATTTTCAGAATGAACTCAAGCGTCTGCGTACTCATGGCGTTGCTTCTGATTTCACTTCTTTAAGAATTGACCACGAGGTGAGGATCGTAGCGGGGATTCGTTCGAGATCGGAGAAGCTCAACTGCACCATGCGCGATTCAAGAAGGGAACACAGAGTGATAATCGACGCATAGCCAGCCACGCGCTCCTGCAAAATCTCCGCCTCGAGTGCTGCTGCCGCCTCACCTGCGCTATCGCCCGCCTTCGTCCGCGCTATTTCCCTGAAGGCGGCTCTGAGTTTTTTGCGTCGTCCTCAGAGAGCTGGTTCGCGTTCAGGATTGCGTCCGAGAGCTCACTCATCCACTCGCTTTCGAGCATCGCAATACATCTATCGTCGACGACCCAGCGCATACCGACCCCGGGGACCTGCATCTGACTACGCTTGAACTCGACGGGCTTCCCGTCTTTGTCAGCGAAGTTCCTCCAGCCCCTGAGTCCGAACCGGACCACATCAAGCATGTAGGATCCCGGCTTCATATCGACCGTGGCGTCCCTGTTCTTCCTCGCAGTGATCGTGTGTTTGTCAAGGAGCATTGGTCCGAGGATCCCGTCCAGGACGCCGATCTCGAAGACCGTCGCTTGCCAGGGTTCTCCTTCTGGGAGATTCTTCGGCCGCACATCGGCTTTCAGTGTGTAATCTCTTGTCGCGGAGATGTCAACTGCTACAAGCATATAGTGGCCTTATATGATGCTATCAGGTGAAGGTAATCGAAAGCTCGCTCGCAGCCGTCGCGTGCTTATTGATCCTAAACGTCACCTCATAGAGATTCATCCCCTCGGCGACCGCCGGGGTGATGTCGTCGAGCTGGAGCGTACTTGTTGAAATTGCGATCCGATTGCCGGCAGCGCCGAAACCTGTTGACGCGATCGCCATCTCCGTCGCCGCAAGAAGATTCGTCCAGTACTCGATGTCGTTGTTCGCGTCGACCTCGACCGTGAACGATCCGCCCCAGTCTCTCCCGATGATGTCGATCTGTTTGAGACCCGTAGCACTGTTGATCGATTCACGCATTCCCCGGACATTCGCCAGCTCAAGCGTGAACTTTGGGATGATATGCGTGTTGCCGCCGATCGTGAGTGCCATACTCTCCGCGATCGGCGGTGTCACGGCCGCATCGGCGAAGGTCGGAGCCGAAAGGGCGACGGCGGTCGGGGCAGCGTAGAGTCCGACAAACTGCGCCTCACAGATCACGGGATTCCCGGCTTCGATCGGGATCGTGAGCTTCTCGCACCGGGCCCCGGCGATGACATACTGCACGCCGTCCAGATTCAGCGTGATCGCACCTGACTCATGGCCCGTATTCCGAGGCTTGTAGACGTCATCGGAAGGCCCATCGACCTCTTCGAGCCCGGCCATCTTGAGGATCTTCGCGATCTCAGGCGGTGTCCCCGCCGTGCCAGAGCCCTTCAGGAAAAACTTCGCGGGGAGCGTCACAAAGCGCTTCCCCATGAAGACCTTGTTACGTCCGAGGGATCCCCCATACACGGGGTTTTCATTCTTCGTGAGCTCGAGCTTCGGCCGTGCATCGGAATAGAAGACCGGCATGGCCGTCGGCGTGGCCCCACCGTCGCCATAGACCGTCTCCATGCCGATCGTCAAACTGTGATTACGTTCCAGGCCCATGACTTAATTCTCCCATTTCGTCGTTCGATACTGGACCGCAAGCGTGACAACGGCGCCCGCGGCTTTGCGTTCTTCCTGCGTTATATCAAATTCGTCTTTGACTGGGTCGGTCTTCATGACATAACTGAGGCCAAACGTGTCGTCGGCCCCCACAGCCTTGTAGATATCCGCAATCGCCTTCCGGATGAAGACAGAAGCGTTCGTCCCCTGGTCCGTGGCGACAATGTGGACCTCTATGGTGAGCGCGTGGATCTGTTCGTTGTAGACACCATGGAGGGATTCCGCGCCAAGATCATCGGTCGTATCCCTTATGGTCAGGAACTGATCCGTCTCCCCCACCGGGATCGTTCTCCATTCGGATGCCTTGAGCCCGATATTCGTCAAGTAGTCCGCAGTGGTTGCAATCGTGCCGAGCTTCGTGACGATCGCAGCAACGATATCAGCCCGTTTGTTGGCCACGATCAGTCTCTCGTGAGGAAAACTTCGGTGAATCCGTTCACATCAGGTCGTGGGTCGGTGACCTTGTAGACTACGCCGTCAATCGTAAAAGTCGCCGTCGTATCGATCCCGGTGACATCCGCGCTCTTACACAAGAGCTTGGGGCCCGCCATCTGAACCGGGACGTCTCCGATCGTGGCGAGCGAATATTCCCGGTCGAAGATTACCGGGATCGTCTTGGTTATCGTACCCCGCGTGTAGACGGCATCGATGGTCAGATCGGGGTCCAGGAACTCATCGACATCCAAGTCGATCATCCCAAAGCCCCGTCAGGGCTTCCAGCGCCAGGTGACTGAGTATGTCGGCGTCGTGACGCCGATAACGGTCGCCTGGAAATGCTGAATGGCACGGAGTTGACCGCCAAAGTTGAATGAGCTCACCGTAGGACTCCGCAAAACCTTTTCCCGGATCGTACTGCCCGTGACCGCACCGCCTCCCGTATGGTTGAGCGTATCGCCAGAAACCCATGCCCAGGCCGCGGAAGAGCTTGCGCGGTACTGGAATTCGGTGATCACGTTCACTGAATCGTTGTAGACGATGTATGCCTCGAGCTGACTCACGCCTCCCAGGTTGTAAACCCCGGAAGTATCGTTCTGGCTGGCCGCATAGGTCTTCGCGCTCCAGACAGGATACTGGAAGGCACTCGGGAGCCCGTTCGGATTTTGCGTGGTGAACTGCTGCGCCTCGGCCGCGGGAGCGATGAAGAGCAAGCCGATCAGGGTGATGAACATGGCAAACAAGATGTGTTTCATGGAGATGAGCCTCCTGTTATGTCAAGCGCGGTTGAGAGGGACTGGCATCTGCCAGACTATTTTTTTTTCGACTCCTGCGTCGGTTTGTCGACGATTCCGGGCCAGTAATCCGTCTTGTCGATGTGGGCGATATCCTCTGGGAAGACTTCAAGAACCGCGTATGACGAATAGACGTATTTGGCCTTCGTCACCGCTCCGGTGAAACTCCCTGAATTCTTCATGGTGATCTTAACCGAGCCGCCCTTCTCGCCCGGTTCCACCGGCAGCTTCGCTTTCGGACGGGGAGCCGGTTTCGGCGGCGGATTTGGTGGGCCTATCTGCTTTTCCATGAGGATACCTTCGGATGAATGAACCGGATCAGAATGGGCCGCCTCGTCAAGTACCCGAGGCGACCCACCCAAGATTGAGCTGGCCGCTCTCTCAGGCCGCAGCGGTCTTGAGGACCGCAACGCCGCCCGTCAGGATCATCTTGAAGCCGATCCGCTCGGTCATCCGGACAATCGCCCCGTCTGCCTGGAGGGCATTGTAGGAGATCGATCCGTCGCCCGCCTGCAGGACCCCTTCACGCGAGACAATCAGCTCGAGCTCCCGCTTCATCCCCATCAGCATGTGGCGGGGATTGCCGAAAGCGGCGAACTTCGTCGCGGCCGCGCTCGTCTGCGTGAGCGCATTGATCCCGACCGAATCCGCGATCGGATAGCCCCAGAGCATCGCCGGCAACCCGGCACCGGGCTCGCGGTAGATGTACCGCCCCTGGAGATCCTTCAGCCCCTCGAGATTCGAGACCTCGCCGGGGGAGAGGAAATACATCGCTCCCTCGCGGAAGTCGATGTTGACGGCATCCCGCAGTGCCTTGTAATCATCCGCACCGGCGTCGGAGAAGCCCGTCTTCCCGGCATCCATCGTGACGATATTCGTCGAGGCGTTCAGGAGACCCGTGAAGCTCCCATAGGTCGCCGTCCCATCGCCGATAAAGCCGGCGAGGTCCTCTTTCTTCCGGATCGCGCGCGCGATCGATTCGGAGAAGATCGGGAGCCAGGCGATCGCTTGGTCCTCATCGAGCTCGCTCGTCCAGGCACTGATCCCGGCGATCTTGCCGACGGAGAGCTCGCCCTGGCCGAAGACGAGGTCCGAGGCCGTGATGTTCGCGCCCTGGGTCGTCCAGTAGGCCACGGCTTCGGTGACCAGATTGTCGAGCTTCAAGGTCGCGGCCGACATCGGGACTGAGCGGAAATAGCGCCGGGCGGTTCCCCACTTCTCAATCAAGATGAAGATTTCGGCGAGCAAGGGGGTCGGCACGAGGGCCAGGCCCGCTCCCGTGGAGAGCGTCGATGCAAGCCGGTACTGCTGGTCCGGCGCGAGACCGGATTTCGAGATCCGCTCCCAGGCCTCGACGTCCTCCGCATTGCGCTGGACGTCGGTCATTGCCTTCACGTCCTCCTCCAGCTTCTTGTACCAGTGGCGCGCCATTTCCTCATTTCCCCGCGCCTCATAGACCTTGGCATTGAGGAGCTTCACCGCCCGGCGTTGCCAGGGTCTCACGAATTCCCGGAGACCGACACTCGGTGAGGCCGGCGCGCTGGGCGGGTTGGCCGGTTTCGGCTTCGCGATCCGGTCGAGCGTCTCGCGATAGAACCGCTCCGCGGACCACTTTTCCTTGAACGCCTGGTCCTTCAGCGTTTCCATATCAGACACATCAGCGCGGAATTTCTCCGCCGTTGCCAGGATGGATTCGACCCGCTCGCGGGCTTCCGTCTCGGCCTTCGCGCGCGCCTCTTCCAGGGCTTTCAGCTCCGCGGCTTTGCGCTCTTCCTCGGCCTTTTTCTGTGCAGCAAGTTCCTCGGGAGTCAACATTGGACTCTCCTTTCGTTGTGGATTGTTTGTGAATTCGCGCTTGATGAAATCAATCATTTCCTCGAACGTGGCCGAGGGATCCAGCCCCCGCGCGATGAGAAGCTCTTTCAATTCCGGTGCCGTGCGTATGGCCCTGGCCTTTGACATTTCATCCGCACCGACGGGCGTGAGGCTCACTTCCCGGACCATTGCCGTGCGGGTCACCTTGCAGGGCCCGGTATATTCCTTGCTTCCAATCAGAGCCTTTTCGCCGTCAGCGATCCGGATTGAATCGATCGGACGATAGCCGATCGAGAGATCCGTCAGGTGCCCTTCGCGGACCTTCGTCTCGGCATTCACCCCCTCTTCCGTGCTCGAGAAGAAAAGCCGCGCCCGCATCGTGCCGCTGATTTGAGTGAAGTCCCGGGCACTCCCCAGGAGAGAATCGATTGACCAGCGGTCATGAGAATCCAGCAGTGGGATCTGGCCGTTTGCCGGGAACTGAAGTCCCTCCATAATGAGATATTCCCGGACGACGGCGAGCTCCTGCCAATCGAAGACATCGACCCCACCGTCGCTTGCAATCACGGCTTCAACCGAGTGCATTTTCTCGTCGTAAGTCTGCGGCTCAGGAACGATCGAACGCATCGTAAGCTGGCCCTGCAGGATCTCGCGAAGTGTCTGTTTCATGGGCTTTCAGTCCTCGTGATTTCCGTTTGACTTCACAACCTCGAGCGCCTTCCGCGCAAACTCACGCCTTGCCGTAGCACGGGCATCGCCGCCCGATTCAATGAGTCGCATGGTGAGATTAAGGAGCTCGTCTCCTTCATCACGCTTCGCCGGCTTCCCACCATCGGCCGGCTCCACGGAGGAATCTGTAGCGCCAGGTTCGGCTGGCGTCTTCGAATCCTCGATCTTCGTCGAGAGCCCCCACTTCTGAGCCTCGGCTTCCTCTTCGGCGAACTCCTGAAGAGTCTGAATGAGATCCTCCCCTTTCTCCGCGAGCTGCTGGGTGAGCGTTTCGATTTTGATCTTGCGCGCGAGCGCCATGGCCGTGATATCTTTCAGCGGATCGACCCAGGCCCAGCGCCGTCCGATCCAGACGGGAGCGGTGAATTTCTCGAGCTTCGACATCGGAAGTTTGAGGGCGCCCGAGAGAATCGCCATCGGGAGCCAGCGTTCGAAGACCGGCTCGAGGAACGTCTCGACAAAAACCTGTTGCCGGAGCTTCCAGAGCTCCCTCTCCTCCAGGAGTCCTACCCTTGCCGAGGAATAGCTCGTATCACCCAGGTCATTCGTGAGTGAGGCATAGGCAACTCCGACGCCCGCCGATGTGGCGTGCAGAATCGTCTTGACGAACATCTCGTGCTGGGCCGTCGGGTATTCCGGGGAGAAAGATTCGAAGCGCTTGTTGCCGATATCGTGAAATTCGCCCGGCTCGGCCGACATGATCTTCGTCCCATCATCCTCTACCGCATCTGGCTCGATATCGCCGACAATCTCACCCTCGGGATTCATGAACCATCCGACCTTGTTCGCAGCGACCCGGGCATTGATGAGCGCGGCTTCCTCGTAGCGGCCGAGCATGTGAAGCCGGATCATCGACTGGACGAGCAGTGATATCCCGCGGGTCTGATTGACGAACTCCTGGTCAAAGACATGAATCATCTCACCCGCCGGGATTACATCATACTCCCGCGTATACATGAGCTGGCCGTAGAGCTCGGATTGTGCAGTCGGTTTCTTGATGTAGTAGTTGACCGGCCGCCGCCACTTGTCGACCTCAACGCCCATCTTGATGACATTGCCATTCGGGAGAACTTGATTGAGCGTCTCGTCAATGGCCTCGGGCTCGATCATCTGCAGTCGGAATCCATACTTCGCGAGCGGGTCCTTCATGCCGCGGATGAATGCTTCTCCGTCGCGGAACCAGTACTGGCCTGCGAGATCCTGGATCTGCCGGAAGGTATTCATTCCGGAGATCGAGCAATGATTTCGCTTAGACCAATCGGCGAGCGCTTCTTCGATCTTCGTGTTCGCCATGGCGTCCGAGACCCAGATCCAGTTCCCCTTCTCGTTCAGCGCAAGCTCGCGGACATTCGACTGGAACTTAAACCCTTTGGAGCCGATGACATTGGCGCGGAAAAGGAGAACCGCTTTCTTTGCATAGTCGTCGTTCTTTACCAGGTCGCGCGCGCGTTCGCGGATGATGACAAGCGACCGGACCCAGTCAGACTCGAGGCTCGTCTGTTTGCTCACAAAATCGGATACGAGCCGGCCGGTCTGGGCGGCCGCATACCCTCTCATCTTCTGAGGTGGGATTGCCGGATCTTTCCAGCCGAACATCTCGCGCACGATCTGTTTAAATTCCGCTACCATCTCGGCGGTCCGAAGGATACTTTAAGGCTCTTGCTTGATTTGAGACCATTGGCCACCCGCTCGGCATTCTCTTCCGATTTCACTTCGGCGGCATATCGCCCACGCACCGCGTAGAGCTCCTCGAGCTTCTGATATACCCTCGACTTCCCATCGATTGTGAGCTCGATCGGCCGGCCGATCCACTTTTCGATCGCCGCCTCGATCAGGGCAAGCGCGCGTCTCCCATGTGTCCGGAGATCGCTCGCAGCGCTCGCATCCGGGATATTCGGAAGAAGGGTGATTGTGCCGCTGAAGATCTCATGTCGTTCGAGGTTCTCACCCGTCCCTTTTTCGACATATCCGATGAGCGTATACGAACCCGCAACCCAATCTTTGGAAACGGCCGAGGAGATCGTCACAGTCCAGGCAGTTCCACTACCGGCCGCGGACACCGTATATTGCGAGATCAAGCCGGCGAGCCGGTACTTGAGCATCCAGCCATCAGTTGAGGAATAATCCGGAAGAGATTTCGTCCAGATCGTTGTCAGACCGGCTCTGATTGTCAGCGGTTCATCCAATTCCGAGGTCCCTGAAATACGAGAGCCATGACCGCCTGCATGCAGTCATGGCTCTCAGATCAACATCGTATGTTTCTCCCCTGCAGAAGGAAGCTCGTCAGCCCCCCACCATCATCCGGCGCGAAATTACAGCGTTTTCAACTCTATGTCAATAGGTTTGACTGTCAAGTTTATGTCAAGAATTCAGAGCGCCGTCCGCCAGACTGCCTGCTTCCTCACCTGGCGCTTCTGTTTTGGAAGCGGTAATTGTGGAGATTCCTTGGCCGTTATGCACAGTTTTTCCGAGATTTCGACTTCTTCGATCGCCGCAACGATCATATTCACCAGATCGCCTACGGAGCGGTCGAGCTTCTGAGAAGCGATGAGCATCTTCTGCGTATTGAGCGGCGTGAGCTGAATGTGCATCTACCACTTCCTCCAGCCGGAAACGAAACTCGATCTCCGGACCGAACGCCGAGTGGCCGGCAGCTTTGGTCCGGTCTCCTCTTGACCGCGTGCCGGCGATTGCTTTGCCTTCTCCGGTGCGGCCGACACCCGCGCCTCAAGACGCTTGGCAAGCACGGTCATGTTCGCGTTGATGAATGTGAATGCCGCAAGGTTATAGACTTCAAGATCAAGCGCCTCGTTCCGGCCGCCTTCCACTTTCCGAACCCATCTGAGAACCGGAATTCTGTCACGGGTATAGTGCGGGATGAGCTTCTCAGATGTCAGTTGCTTCAAGTAGTCTTCGGTTGCCTCTTCATTGAGATGAACATACCCAGGGCCGGGCTCTTTGATATCGAGCCGGTCATAGACCATCCGTTTCCCGATGTGGACACCGATCGGGATCAGGATGGCACCCTTGCGCGCGGCCTGTGTCCGACTGATCTTCCCGATCAAGGGATCCCGCTCGCCGGCGACGCCCTTAATTGCGAAGATCCCACGGGCCCGCCGCGGAGCAGTCCAGGCATAGACATCTGTCGCCCGGTATCCGGAGTCGACGAACGTACGCACGATGGGGAGCGTGACGCCAGTCTCCCGGCCGTTTGTATCCATAACCGGAAAGCGATTCTTGAGGTAATCATCCAGGAGCTGCCATGCCTCCTTCCCGCCTGGCGTTGCGAAATAGAATCGCTTCACGTCGATGAGCCAGGATTCGTCATTTAAGCCCCAGCCCTTCACCACGCATTCGAGGCGGTCGACCTGGATGTCGACCGCAGCAGTCAAGAGGATCACCCCGGCGGGGCAACCGGCATATTTCTCTTTTCGTGCTTCGAGAGCTTCCGCAGTCGTTGTCAAAGCGTCGGGTTCCTCCCAGGTTTCCCCCAGGATCGTGTTGATATATACCCGGAGTGATTCCCGGTGCTTCTTCATCACGAGCCATTTGCGCGCGATCGATTCCCAGGAAGAGAAAGTCGAGTAGAGTTCGCTTAGGTGGAAGCCGGCGATGATGCTTCCGGTCATCGAACGGACGGTGGAATTTGTCGCGCGCCACTCGCCGCGGGCGATCATCTTGAACTTGTCCGACTCGCGGAGTTCCTTGCCGCAATGTTCGCAGATATAGCAGGACCGGGCCGGATTCTCCTGGTCAATCCTCAAATACCCTTTACTGAGGGAGGCGAACTGTGACGACGGACCGAAGATGAGGATCTGATAGGTGCGGCAGCGCGGGCATGGAACGAAATAATGACGCTGGTCTGAGTTCAGCCAGGCAGTCTCGATCCGGGAGAAGCCCTTCATTGTCGGCGTCGAGACGATGCCGATCTTCTTGTTCCAGAGATTTCTGGTCCGCCGGCGCGCGAGTTCCAGCGGATCCCCTTCGGGACCGGCGGTCGGCGGATAACCATCGACCTCATCAAGGAGAACTACCCGTGCCGTCATGCGCCGGAAACCGCGAGGCGAATTCGCGCCCACAACAGAGAGATATCCGCCAGGGAATTTCTTGTGTGTGATCGTATTGTCACCGCGCCGACCCTTAGCTTCGTAGACCCTCCCGGCCAAACAAGGTGTGTCTCGGATCGTTGTCGCCAGATGGTCTTTGCTCCAGCGCTGTGCATCGCCGTCCGTTGGCTCAACAAAGAGAATCGGGCAGGGATCGTAATCGATGTAGTATCCGAGCACATTCTCCAAGAGTGATGTCTTCCCCACTCCCGAAGATGTGAAGAGGATTACCTCTTCCACCCTCGAATCGGAGAAGGCATCCATCATGCCGCGCTGGTATTCAGCCCGGGACGTCCACCACTTTCCGGGAGACTCGGGGTTTTCTTCGGGAGGGATGAATCTTCTTTCGTCGGCCCACTGGCTTACCGTCATCCTTGGCGGAGGGGTGATCAGCTTTCCCCAGTGTTGTCTGAGACCCCGGACTGCCAGGTCCAGGCTCGCGTCGGGAATTTGGTATACCGTCGCTGGAACTGAGCTCATTGAGTGTCTGCGTCACCTCCAGTTCGGCGATCTCTTTGAGCTTCACCTTGGTTTCGGCCGGCGCCGGCAGTTTGGCAGCCAGTCGAGTCGGGATGGCGAGCAGCTGAGTCTTGGCAGCCGAGACGAGCCGGTCCCATTCCGCTCGAACGAGAACGAGCGGGATCAGATCTCCCCGCTTTTCTGCGAGCTCGAGCTCTTTGAGATCGCCCTGGATTCTTCTGTATCGCGCTTCCTCTTTCGCGAGATCGAGTTTTTCCTTGCTCGTTTCCCACCTTGCCTCGTAATCGTGCAGCCGCCACTGAAAGCAGGCGACTAGATCGAACTGATTCTCCTTGATCTTCGGCATCCCCTGGTCGACCCAGTTGGAGATCGTCTGCCGGGAAACCGAAAACGCCTGCATGAGATCCTCTGTTGCGCATAGGACCGGAGTCATTGTTCAAATTTCGCGGTGCCCTCAAATTCGCGGCGAATTCTGTTCGGATTTGGCATGTCCTGTATCACTCCAAATAAAGCGGCCAAACGTGGCCAAAAACGTAGAGAAATACCGCGTAGCCTGCGACCCGCAGTAGAGGGTCGGACCAGGACCCGCTAAGACTTGCGAGCCGTTTGCATCTTATTGTGCCGCATTCCTGCCCTTTGCTGCCCGTATTGAGTAATACGGCAGCCATCCTTCTTCATCATCGACATGCTCGGGCTTGTATAGGTCGAGCAACTCCTCTGCCAGCTTGACCGCTTGTTCGCGTGTCATCCAAAAATGATATACTGCGCCTTCAGATGGGACGTGACCGAAGACCTCTACGTTGCGTGGCTGTTTACTGTCAATGCGGCCAATGCCCTGACGCTCACTCTCGATATCAATGCGTGGCATGAATCATCTCCCGAAGAATTCAATTTCGTGCCTCAACAACGCAGGTAATGTATCTTTCACGAATTGCGTGAGGCGCTCCCGTGTCTTTTGACTTCCGAGGATGGTGGGTACACTTGGTCCGGTGATCTGGATAATAGGAAGCCCATGGCGCATTGAACTCTTGCTCTTCCGTTTCTTGAATTGCTCAGATGATATGTCGGACCTGATGAACACTCCCGTATGACCGCTTGGCATCGTTGCGATGAAGGCATGAGGATATTTGATTCTGATCCCTCGCTTCATTGCGACAGTCACTCCGGTCCGTGTTTGCCGCGCACCGAAATCCGTGAGACTCAGCCGACGGCCAGTGGACCGGAAGACAACGACAGGCCGATCGCGTGTAGCCTTTGAGACTTTGAATGTCTTGTCCACGCCGCTCTTCTTTGCGCGGTATTCCTTGCGTACAATGCGGGAGGCTTCTGTCTTCAGCCGCGCCCCCGTCTTATTCAGCGCGGAAACGGCCGCTTTAGGAAACCGTTCCGCGAGCTTCTGAAGGCTATCGCTGGTCCGCGTTTCGATCATCAGTCTCATCTCATGGCCTCACATAAAAGGGGAGATCTTTCCGTTCCTCCGTCCGGACCGGCTTCAGCCTCATCATCTTGCAGATGATACAGGTCTTTTGCCCGATGCGCAACTGATGACCGCAGCGCAGGAATATCCGTGGCCGCTTCTGGTGCCGAATGGAGAGGATTGTCTTCTGCTCAACGAATGTTGTATCGCTCATCCCTTCCCTCCTTTAGCCTCCGATTAACTGTCGAATAAATCTCTGACAGCCCTTTTCCGCGTTCGGGTCTGTCTGGCGTTTACCTGGTGATGCTTTGAATCATACCTGAGATGGCAACGCTGGCACATGGCTTTCAGGTTTTCCGGCCGGCAATCAGATTCAACATGATTAAGATGCGCGACCGTCAAGACAACCTTTCCATTCGCCCACTTTGCCGCTTCGCCATTTCGCTCCTGGCATCGCCGCTCATGGTGAAGTCCACACTCCCCGTGACACTCACAGCGCCCACCGGATCGTTCGCGAATGTTCCTACTGATAGTTTTCCAGTCTGTTGGATATTTTGATTTGTCAAATGGCATCCCCATCCTCCCTCACGCAGTGCTCGCAGGTGCGGTCGGTACAATCGCAACCGCTCTGGGTTTCTACCGTCTCCAGATACTTCTTCGCCTCTCGCTCAGCGGAGAGAAGGGCATCAATCAAGGTTGCATCCTCGACGATGAGCGTCGGGCGGTCCTTGCCTGAGAAGGTGATCCTCCGCGACCGGGTGAACTGAATCACCTCAGCAATGGGCCAGCCCATCGTGGCAAGGCGGGAAAAGACCTCCGACACGCCTCTGGATTTCAGTTCGGGGGAAAGGGAAGCGCTCATGCCCTTGCTCCTGAGAGTATTCCGTCAGTCCGGGCAGAGACGATCTCGTAGGGTTTCTTGAGCGCCGCAACGCAAAATCCATACGGCGTGGCAATCCGCTTCCGCTGGCTCGCCCGGATCGTGTACTTGATCGCCAGCTCGCAGTAATCGGGCCAGTTCAGCTTCTCGCTTAGGACGTTACCGGCGGCCGTCAGAATATCGATCTTCACACCATCCGGGACTTTGTAAATCAAGGATTTCATATCGCTTTCAAAACTGCCGGTCTGAGGGGTCCAGCTGAATGGATTTCGCGGCCGTCCCTGGTTTTCCACTGCAATCAACCGTTTGATCGAGGCCATCCAGCCGGTGAATTCCTTGTCGTGCAGCCGCAGTACGAAATCCTGGTCTTTAAGCTCCCGAAGTGTGTTCGCCGGCTCGCGCCGCGGCGCGTCTACGACTAGTTTCTTTTCAGATCGTTCGTTAGGTAGGTCGTTAGAGCAATGCTCAAGCATCGGCTGAGCAGTGCTTGGCGCATTGCTTGGGGCATCTTTGGCCGCCTCCTCGGCCTTCTGCCGCCTGATTCGGTCCCAGCGGGCATCGGCAGCGTTCTTGGCGCGCTCCTTGAATGCCGCAATGTGCCCGTTCCGGCCCGTGAAATCGTGGACGTAGAAACCGAGCTCGTTCCGCTCCAGGAGCCCCACCTTGAGCATCGCTTCCACGAATTTCCCGGCTTCTCCCCACCAACCAACAGCCGCCTCCACTTCGTCGGTAGAGTAACCGGCAAGCAAGCCGCTCTCAGCATGGTACTTGGCGCACCAGCACCACAACTTGATAGGCAAGACTTCCGATCCCCTCCCCAGGAGTCCAGTGAGACGTACCGTCTTGGGATGAGAGAAGTAGTCGGCATCCAAATTGAGTTCGGTCATTATGCAGCAACTTGATCGAATAGCGTGACTTGATTGAGATAGTTCTTCTTCGCTTTATGGACTTTCTGTAGGACCTCCACGCCCCGCTTTCGCTCCTTCTCCAGGTGCTCCTCGAATTCCGCCAGTGTTGCCGCCATCCAATAGCCGTGGGAGCCAGAGCAGACGGCAAATCCCCGCTTGGTGCATGAGGCAACGATCGCAGCAACTTCCCGGGCAGGGACGCCGGTGATTTCCTCGATCTGCTCTCCCTTAATTGGTTGCTCCTTCCGGTGCCGGAGGATCATCCGAAGGACGTCAAGTCCCTGTTCGAAATCAGCCATCACTTCCTCCTGAACTGCTTGGCTGCCGCACAATCCTGCCAATGGGTGCGGTAAACCGGGATCTTGCAGGGCACGTCAGCCGCCTGGTAAAGCGTACCCGCATCATCGATGTAGTTTCCCTCCGGCGGTCGATCCGAGCCATCCCGAACGAATGCTGCGGCATCCGCAGGCATAAATTTGTCTTTTGCGGTAATGATCCAACGGATCGAGGTGCCACACTTCTTGCAATGACTCATTGCATTTCCTCAACCTTTTTCGATCGTATCCTCAATCAGCCGCGTGAAGAGCAGGTCCGAGGTGGCCCGCGTGGCCTTGAGGAGCTGGATAGCTTCCTCCCTGGTGAGGGAGATGAGCCGGGAACCGTTGCCGGCGTGCATAGGTGAGCCAACCTGAGCTTTCGACCGGACCGCCACGGCGCTTTGCGGCGGCTGGGGGGGGGGTGTCGTCTTTTGGCCCGAACTGGAAGACCGCCTCATCGATCATGTAGCGCGCGATCTTGATCTTCTTCCCTTCCACAGGGGTGATCTTCACAACCGGCATCCGGCCGCTCTTGACGACTTCGAACTCGGCAACCTCGATCATTTTTCCGGTCCTCGTGTCAAGGAGCGAGCCCTCCTCGGTGGCTTTGTAGCGCGGTGAGCGTGGCATGCTGCGTTCTCCTATGTTGGAATCGGTTCATGCTCTGCGAGAGCCATTATCGGCATCGGCTGCATCGAGCAATCTCGACAAATGAAAAGCGTTTTTGCCGGCCTAAGCGGTGCAGCCAGATCTTCATCCGTTCCCATGACCTCGGCAAGGACTGCCCCGCCAACGCCGCCCCCCATCATCAACTCCATGCCGTGTCGACGCTGAATGGCGCGCCCATCCATCATGAATGGCTCTACGGTGATGCGGAAGAACGTGGGGGCGTTGTTGACCATGACGCCCAACTTGCATACACAGCACTTCTGGAATTCTCTGCGTTTCATTTCGTCTTCCCCTTCGCTTTCGGCTTTGCTTTCTTGCCTCGTTTCTTGCCGGGCTTTTTGCCAGGCACATCCTTCGGCGGCTTCGGCTTCTTGGTTTCGAGATCCGTCCGGACCTGGGCCTCAATCACCTTCATGTCGATCTTGCCGGATCCGTGCAGCTTGACGAGCGGACTTAAGAGCTCGTCATCCTGAAGGGAGAAGAATGGATCCTGCACCATGTCGCGCTGGAGCATCATCGCGAAGGCGATCCGCTTCAGGTCCTGATCGGAGATGCCGTGGAGGATCTTGTCGAGTTCTGCGATCTCAAATACCAGATCATCCTTGACCTTTTTCCCAATGATCTGTGCAGCTGCTTCCAAGGATGCTCGATTGTCGGAGACCTCTCGGATTATCGCGAGCAGGTGGATCCTCTGCAGGTCTCCCTTGATTAGGGGAACAACCGCCTTCATCAGCCTTGCTCGGTATTCCTGCTGGATCTTGTTCTCCCGGATTTCCATTCGACGCTTGTAGCGCTCTGGTCCAGTTTGCCGGGCGAAATCGTGGCCGTCAATGTGGCGGCCCGGATTGCATTTCTTGCAGTCAGACGTGAGGCAGATCTTCTTCGTTGAGCCGATCCCCTTGCCGTCGACTATAAGACCGATCACTCTATGCTCACAGCCCTTCCAGTCGCGATAATGATCGCGGCCGAGCACACCCTTGATGTTGGTCCAAAAGTTGAGCGAGATGTTCTGGACTTTCTCACCCACCTTCTGGAGTTCCAGGCGTTTCCGAACCAGGAAGGCGTCCATTTTCGCATGAAAGCATTTCCCGTCGAGACACTTGTCCCCCTTGCCGAAGTCCTGGAAGAGCTCAGGGTTCATTCCAGTTCGCTTCGTGCAGATTAAGCAGCTCCCGGCCTTCGGGATGAGCGTCTCATCATCCTTCTTCCAGGGGGCTCCGGAGAGATCGAGCAGCAATTCCTCCTCGATGAACCGTTTGAGGTCCACGATGGATGCGCCTTGGCGGCTGATTTCCTCATTCACCACCTGTTTTTGCTCATCCGGCTGGAGTTTCGCGACAAGGAGAGCGTGGCCCAGTTCCATCCGGCCGCCGAGATATGCTTTCCTGGAGTGCTCGGTGAGATTGTTCAGCGCAAGTCGGCCGTAAATGTAGCTCGTGGACTTCCCCACCTTGGCAGCGATAGCCTTGACATCCCCGTTCTTCGCCTTGAGGAGCCTCCGATAGCCCTCAGCCTCATCCAGCGGGTGCACATCCTGACGCTGGAGATTGTCGATCAGCATCACCTCGGCAGCTTCTTCATCCGTGAATTCCTTCACGATCACCGGCACGGATTCGAGGCCTGCAGTCTTGGCCGCCCGGAAACGCCTGGCGCCGGCAACGATCTCGAAATGCGAATTCACCCGCCGGACCAGGAGGGGAGTTAAGATCCCCCGCTCCCGGATTGACGCGGTGCGCTCATCCATCGATGCCTTATCAAATCCTCGGCGGGGATTGAGCGGACTCTCCTGGAGTTCCGCGAGATTAACCTGGGTCAGCGAATCAGTTGTATCAGTCAAGATTCAGTTCCTCCTGATCTGCTTTGGCGATCCATTCCGAGATTTTCCCGAATGCCGCATCGATCATTTTGTTGATTTCCTTCAGCTCATCCTGCAGCTCCCTCTTCCTGGCAAGCAGCCGACGCATCTCGTCGTTCTCTTTCTGCAGTCGGCGGATATTGAGCAGCACTACACTCTCGTTTGGCTTGGGCATGAGTAGTACCTCAATGGTTTTCTATATGCTATCCGGAATCCAGTGCCCAACAATGCGGTGAAACTCTCTGCGTTTCCGGCCTGTGGTCTTCTGGATGATTCTGACCATTGTGCGCCGGGAGACACGTCGGCCAGCCAGGATGTTCCGCAAAGTGGTATGGCTCAACTTCATATCCTCGGCAACTCTCCGGATCGATTTGCGCCGTATTCGCCTTCTGAGCAGTCTGATCCGGTCCCGATATAAGGACCTGATCCCGTCTTCCGAGCGTGGTACAACCCTATTCTCAGCAATCTTTTCCATGCCTTTCCACTTTCACGCATTCTCTCATCCGAATTTGAGACTTCGGGGGCGCTTATCGTGATGTGTGTCGACCGAGGGGAAGCCAGCCCCGGCCATCGTCTTCTCATACAGGGCTTCGAGATATGAGAGCTGGTTTCCGGTGAGTTCCTCTCCCCTTTGAAGGCGCGCATGGAAACTCGCAGCATCCTTTTCAAGCTTGCCCGTCCTGTCCACTTTCCGCAAGTGATGGAGATTCGTTTGAATGAAGTCCGAGAGATGCCGCGCGGTCCGTTGGGCCTGCGCAGCATTTGAGGAAAACCGGTCGGGCCTCTCTCTCATTGAAGCTCCTGGAGGATCCAGTGATCGCCTTCTTTGGCAACCAGGCCCGCGCGCACGAGCTTGCCGCAGTAGAGCCGGACGGTCTCGCGGTTTCGTCCCATAAGAATTTGCATCTGTTGCTTCGTGAGCGTTCGTTTTTCGACGAAGAATTGTAGAAGCTGCCATTCGCCCGAATTGAGCCGCGCCCTCCAAATCTCATACCGCCCGGCATCGATCCCGACTGCAGCAGCGGCCGAATCGATCTCGGAAAACAGCTTCTGCATCGCCCGGTATTCGGGCTCCATTACTTTCCGGATTGCCTGGAGCGCCGCCTTCGCCTCACCGAGTTGCCGGTGAAGGTCTGCCACCTGGGCACGGAGACGCGCATTCTCTTCCGTCATTGGATCCACTGGCACCACCCTAGCTGAATCCATGGATACGGTCGACGTCTTCCTTGCTTCTCTCTTCTCTGATTCCTTGGCGAGTGCAGAGCCAAACCGGTCCACGAACTCCTTGACGTCAGAGAGCTGGACCTGCTTTGGGGCCTCACCTACTGTCCGCGTCGCGCCCGGGTGATACGTCTTCCGCCGGCGGATCCTGATCTGGCTGAAGATTTTCAACCACTGTGGGCTCCAAAACCATCCCTGGCCGTCCGGAAGGCCCACCAAGGAATCGAGAAACTTCGCAGCATCCCGCTCGGCGTGCGCACCGGTAATGCATTCAGCAATCCAGTTGCGGACAGCTGAGCGGTCCGGCTTGCCGATCGAGCGAAGCGCAAGCAGACTCTCACATTGCGTAAGCACGTCCTTCTGGATCGTTGCGAAGCGCTGACTGATCAGCGTGGCACCGTAGCCACGGTTCCGTCCGAGGCGGATCAGCCGATCGACGGCAGCCAGGGATCTCTTCTGCTCTCCCATCGGTTTCTGCGGCACGAACTCAGGTGCCTCCTCGATGAAGATATGCCGCGGGACCGCCGGCCGGAGCTCCATCAGCCGGTCGCAGAAATCAGCCACGAATTGTCGCCAGGTATTCTTCGATTCACCACTGAGGTCGACGACACAGGAGACATTCTCCTGCAGAATCGCATCGGCGACGCGGGCGCCGATATGCTTTTCGATCGGAATATCGGCGTGCTCACCCCCGAGGACGACAACAGGATATCCCCCCGGGCCCCCTTCCGGATTGCACCGGAGACCCCACCACACTCCCACCGGGTCCAGCGCCACCCATGGCATTCCGCACTCACAGAACTCTTCAGCGATCACGGTGGCGGCTATAGTTTTGCCGGCGCCGCGGATCGCAATAATGGCAAGCGTCCGCGTGACGAGATCAAGCGGGAGCGTGAATTTCGCCCCGCTCATCAGCGTGCCGATCTCCAGTTCATGCTTCATTTGTCTTCTAGCGAAATTCTGCCTTGAGAAACTTCTCGAGGAAATCATCGAACGAGGAAGCGACAAGGTATACGCCGCGGGTCCTTTCGACGCGCTCCCGGCGCTGGAGTTGCGACACGCTCGGCTTATCCTTGCCTGTTTTCACTTCGATCTCGAGCCAGTAGCCGCCTTTCACACAGCAGAGGATATCGCCAACGCCCCGGGACCCGCGCGCGATACTCCGCCAACGACCGGTCCGAGGATCATAGATCCCTGTTGTGTTGTTCCGGTGCGCGAGATGCCCCCTCGCCATGAGATATTGGATAATCGCCCCCGTCGTACTATTGGTCCGATTCATGGCACCATCTCCGGATTTGGGAGAGATGCCGCATGGTCCTTCCAGTAGTCATGAAATGTGGTGAGGAAGCGCGTTTCAGCCTCACGAGGCCCGAGCGGTGTGCGGAACATGCCGTATGCCGTCATGGTCCCGGGAAGGAGAGCGAGTTCTTCCGCCAACTCCGGATCCATGGGGCTCATGTGCCAGTTCGCTTCGAGCTTGAGGGCAAGCCGGTCCGCCGCGCGTACTTCATCGGGGAGAAGCGCAGAGAGCCCAAAGTGCCACATGATCTCACGGTGCAGTTTCTCCTCTGCCCTCCGGTAGGCGAGGAATTCATGGCTGTGTTTGATCGGCGAAGGAATATCCAGGAGATAGGCTTCCGTTGCATCATGCAGGAGTGCCTGCAGTCCGAACTCCGGGACGATCTCTGCAACGAGGATTGAATGTTGTGCGACGGAATAAAAGGGCTTGGCATGGCCGCCCAAACGAGGGATGTTTGATAACGCATGGGCGATATCGATGATCGAGACGAGGTTGGTGTCGGGCGTCAAAGGGTCAAATCTCTTTCCTCGATAGGTCTGGATCCAGCCCATGTTCAATTCACTCTCAGTTCGGGAAGGAGGTTGCCAGGCGGCCCAACCCCGGATCGCCTGGCTCCCTTTCACTCTGCCGGAACGGCCCCCGGCAGTAGGCGCTTCAGTTCAGGCTGACGATGCGGTGAGTGATGCTATCGGCCGGAGAGCCCTCGGAGGTTGACTGTGCGCCACAGTCCGGACCGCGCCGGAGGTGATCCAGCATATCTCCCGGCAGGATCTCGCCTACGAGCCCCCGGTGCTCTTCCTCCGTGAGTGGCCTTACATTCCGGTCGATCTTTGGAGGCCTCGGCACATCACGATCCAGCCGGCGGCGCATCCTGCCAAACGTCGCCCAGCCGATCAGGGCGAAACCGGCGACGAAACCAAGCAGCACCAGATAAGCATCGATTACAGTTGACATGGGATTTCTCAATTGAAGAGATGGAGGAGTTGTTGCCCGGTCAAAAGATCGGCGGCGATTGATATGACGGTCCAGAGGATGCAGATGGTGACTATGATACTCAGTGCGCGATGTCTCTTTACGCCATCGTACCAAGACTTGCGCAGGAGCCAACCGAGGGCAAGACCCTGAATTGCAATCACTGAGAGGATTCCTTCTAGATTCGTCACAGTTTTCCCCTCGTGTTCGCCGGCGCGCGGTAGTATTTCACAACGCGGATGAAGTGCGGAGAGAGCTTCTCGATCTGCTTCCGGACGGCACTATCGCGCGCATCCGGCTTCTCCCCTTCATCGATGTCGACATAGCATGCGCGGCGCCGGGATTGCCTGTCCACGTATTCAGCAATGAAGCGCGTCATGAGGCTCTCCTCCGGGGCCGGTATGAGAGCATCTCATCGATCGAGCGCCCCTGGCCTCTCAGCGCCCGCTCCTGCCATTCCTTGAGAGCCCAGCGGGGGACCCTGGGCTCTTGAGACTCGCCCCAGTGGATGCAGCGGACTTCGCCATCCGAGACGAGCTTCCGCATGTACTTCTCGCTCACGTTCATAACGACCGCGGCCTGGCGCATGGACAGGAGCGCCTCGGGGGCAAGTTCCAGCGGGTTTGAAATCTTCTTCATTGTGATTCGATCTCCGAACGGGCGTGAACGATCTCTCTTTCCATCCGGTCCAGATGCCTCAAGAGCGCCGGCTTCTTCTCCGGATGTTCCTGGAAATCACCGATCAGCGAGCCAAGTTCCTTCGTGATCGCAAGCGCTTCATCATCGAGCCGCCCGTCAAGTTCCTCCTTTTCCGTCTGCATTTTGAGCTCGTATCCGTGCGCGCGGGCGAGGAAGCGCAATAGAGGAACAGAGATTTCTTTCGGAATGACTGCGAGCGCGAAGGCGGGCGTATGGACTTCTGATGTGTAGTTAAGCCAGCGGGAGATCGTCCCCTGGGTAGTAGCGAGCGCATCCGCGATCGCTTCCTGGGTGAGTGTGCTATCGCCCAGAGCCTGAATCATCCGGTCTTTGAATTCCTGGGCGAGTATGTCGACTTTCGGGTTGTAGGAGCGCATCGGGTCAGTTGTTTACCTCCAGAGGGTTCGCTACTTTGCCAGCTGTGCGCGCAACCAACATTTCACGAACCTAACTGGAGGCATTTTAATGTCTGCAAGTGAACTCGTGGCACTTGTAACCGCCGTTAAAGGCGCTGTTGACTTTGCGAAGGGACTTAAAGCTGTCATGGACAAGGCGAAGCTCGACGATGAGCTTTCCGAACTCTTCAGCCGACTCCTTTCCGTGCAGTCTTTCGCTCTTACGCTGCAATCGGAGCATCAAACGCTCATTGAAGAGAAAGGCGAGCTCTCCAAAAAGCTGATGGAGTTTGAGAACTGGAAGAAGACAGAGGCTGACTATGCCCTTACCGAGATCTGTCCGAAGATCTTCATTTACGTGTACAAGAAATCGGCGGAGTCCGTTGAGCCCGTGCACTGGTTGTGCCCAAATTGCTGGCAGGCGAAGCAGAAGTCTATCCTCCAGGGAAAGCACGACAGAGTATATGCGTGCCCGCGCTGCAACTTCACTATGGCCAATACCAATGAGCCTCCGCCACCGCCTTTGAGAATGCGAACCAGCTATCGTTAGAGAGTTCACGGACTTCTGGCCTGGCATATTCAAGACTCCGATTATTCAGCACCGATCGGGTTGGGCTTCGTATCTTGCTTGCGACGTCTGCGCGATGCAGTCGGTTCACTTGCAGCGATCCCATAGTGCTTGTGCACGATCTGCCGGAGGATGGCACTCTCGTCTGAGAATTGTGCTCGTGCATCGGCCTCGATGAGCTCAGCCACGCGGGAATCGATCCGGAATGCGAAAGTCTTGTGCACTTTTCATCATGCCTTGGGTGGGCAAAAGATAGACTCATAGGGCAAGAAAAGCAAATGCCGCAAGCCCGATAAATTCCAAGAATTTGAGCACTTCGACCCAATAATCGGCTAATTTGCACTGGATTCATAAAATGCCATGATGGGGCAAATTTTATATTCTCCCGCCGTTACGTTGCCAATCCCGCTTAACTACATTGGCGACATGACAATAGGGGAAAAAATTCGACGGATCCGGAGGGAAAAGGATCTCTCTCAGGAATACGTGGCAGAGCAGGTGGGCGTAAACGTGACCTATATCTCGAAAATCGAAAGGGGTAAGAGCGATCCCGATACAGAGCTCTTGACTAGGATTGCGAAGGCTCTAGGGGTCCAGATCGTTGATTTCTTTGCTGAAGAGAAACAACCCATGGTCCAAGAATCGCATCAGCCATACCAGCCTGGTGTCTTCTTCTCCATGCCAGGCAATATCAGCGAGGAACAGCGGGAGCAAATCAAACAGATTGTTGAGGCACTAGCGAAGCTCGATTCCGGTGACAAAGAGGCAATCTTGAAAATCATCCAGGGAATGAGCAAGAAGAAGGATTAAGGGGTCGACGGTGCGGTCTGTTGTGGACCTGGTGGAATCGCTGAAGGACCGTTATGGCGGGGTGCTGAGCTTCAAGAAGATCTGCGAAGAAGAGGGGGTGATTGCAGCGAAGGCGAAGCTCGAGGATGGCTTGAACGGCTTCTCCATCTCAAGCAATGCCCGGCGCGTGATCGTGGTGAATGAGCGTTTGAGCTATGATGAGCGCAGAGACTGGGCTTGGCACGAGCTCTACCATATCCTCCGCGGAACAGCCGGTCAGGACCGCCGAGCATCAAAACGGGAGGAGCGAGCAGCAGATCTCTTCGCGGCGCTCTGCAAGATCCCAGTTGTGCGCGAAGGAGATACAGTTGACATGATCGTCGAACGGTACAGCGTCTCGCGCAGGCTAGCGTGCATCCGAATTGACTTTGAATTGAAGCGATCGGCGGCATAAATTCCTCTCGCGGTCGCCAGTTACAAATCTGCTCTTTCCAGATTTCCCGCGATCTGATTATCTCCCCGGAGGTCCACATGAAATGGACGGTGCTTCCGATTATCGCCATCCTCTTATTCATTTCACAATCTTCCTCGCAGGTTAAAGATGGTAAGATCCTCGTAGGACGCAGATTCGGTGTAAGCTTTCATCAATCCAGTTGTCTACTCATTCCACCAAGCAATAGCGAATTGGATAGCCTGATCCATTTTTCTTCCATCGATGATGCACTCGCAGCGGGCTACGAACCCTGTTCGCAATGCATTGAGCCAATCAATCCCGAGAGAATCGCGGCGGCACGGAGACAGAATCGACAACGAATAAGGCATGGGCTTGGACGTCCGCGCCCACCGATAATTCTGGCAGCCAAGCTGGGCTCCAAAAGTTGGCTTCTCGAGCCGAAATTCAAAATCAGTCAAGGTCCGGCTGGATCGTTCTATCTAGGTCTGTCCGCAGGAATGACCTGGTCAGGCGGCGGCGAGCCCCCGGGCATTCCTTTCGATGGAAATGCCTTTAGCTGGTGGGTTTATAAGGCAGAATATCGAAAACGCGGCGTGCAGCTCCTTGGCAGCCTGGATTTTGTGTTCTCCACGGGATTGTTCTTGGGCGCAGCGTTTGGATATGGAGCACAAGAACGGTTCGACGTTTACTGGTCGACCGCAACATATTGGGAATGGTACAAGTCTAAAGATGCTGAAACAAAGCCGATTGGTACAGCAACGCTCGGCTATCTTTTCAATGATTCCTTTGGGATCAGTTTAACAGGCTCCACCGCTGGTGAGGTAATGGGTGGGATTCTTGTGGGCTGGACAGGTTGGTAATATCATTCGATGAGCAGCCTCTATCTCCGCGGTAATAGCGTCTGGATCTCCTTCTCCGACCGATTCCGGATCCGCCGGCAACTTCCAACCAAATTCAAACTCGACAAGATCGAACGTCGGGGGGATAGGATCATCTATCCGAAATCTGTCCTCGCCTGGAAAAAGAAGTTCGATGAGCGGCTCGCCCTCGGGATGTGGAAGATGGACGGATCCCGGAGCCAGCCCTTGAAGCTCTCGGAGCTCCGGGATGCCTTCATGGAGGGATATGGGAAGAACCGGAGCAAGGCCACGCAGGATCTCTACCGGTATACGATGAAGCGGCTCATCGAGCACTTCGGGGATATCCCCGCGGCGGCAATTACGGAGGAGGATATCCTCAGATGGAGGGACCGGGTCCGGACGAAAGCCGGCGATCAGAACGTAGCAAAATATGTCAGGACCCTAGCGCCGATCTTCAAATGGGCGGCAGTCAAGGGCCACATCGATGCAAACCCCTTCACGCAATATACCAGACTCAACCCGACACCGCCCCCGATCAAGATCTACTCAGATCATGAGCTCAAGCTCATCCTCGAGGCGGCCCCGGCGCCGCTCCGGGATCAGCTCCGCTTCTTTCTCCTCACCGGCTTTCGCTTGGATGAAGGGATCAAGCTCAAATGGTCCGCAGTCGACTTCCGAGAGAAGGTGATTCACCTGGAGAATAAGAAGGCAAACCGGATGGACGTCTTCCCGATGGACCGGGAACTCGAGACCTGGATGAAGAAGCTTCCCCGGGATTACGAGCCGTATGTCTTCAAATACCGGGGCAAGTGGACCGTGTCGACGAAGCTGAGGCTCTTGATTCGGAAGTTGAACGAGGAGGAGAAGGCGGGGATCGATCCGGAGCTCAATGTGCACACACTCCGGAGAAACTTCATTTCGCGCCTGGTGAAGTCGCGGCTCTCACAGATCGAGGTGATGTACCTGGCAAGGCACCGATCAATCGCCACGACGCTCAAATATTACACAGCATTTGACCAAGGACAGATGAGGAGAGCGTTAGAGAAGAGCAGAGACAGACAGCGTTAGTATCGATCGGCGGCTTTGAGAATTCCAATCAGAGAATCGATATCCTTTGTGCATGAAAGAAAGGGAAAAAGATCGCGGAATCGTATACCCAGCAAATGTGCTTGTCGACCAATTAGGTCATCGCTGTATACTTTATAATCCGGGCTCCGCGAGATATAGACTAGAACACGAGTCCTGCATCCATCTCTCCAAAGCCAGTAGTGATCATGCTTCTTCCCCGACTCATGCCGAAACCCACTTGAAAGCAATTTTCTCACCATGGCTCCTCTCTCGATCGGCATGGTTAAATCGCTTATCAGACGTTCAGACCGGTCAGGAATTCCCTAAAGGCAAAAGCACTCGCATCCAAAGCAGAAGTCTCGGTCTTTATTAACTCGGCTCGCACTTCGCGAATCGTAGCAATGAGATCTTGTTTTGCGGCGTCAATGTCGGCTCCTTCCCCCATCAGAGGCCATTCTGGGTGTCGCAAGAAATATCCTTCCTCAACATGTTCAATGCGGAATCTCTCTCCCAGTAGCTCGAGAGAGTATTCGTATTCCACTTGGCGCACGACAACCGGTTCTATCTTCCCTTTGTCATTAACCGTAGTTGCAACCATTTTCCGTGATGTAATCTGGTTGCCGGAGTAAACGTCGATCCGACGCCCAAGGCTGACCGGCTCCTTGGAATAGACGATATGAAATCCATCCTCCCGCGAGTCTGCATGCGCGATCGGCAGAAGATCTCTATCAATCGTCTCGACGGACCCTGAATAAGTAGCCGCATCTCCTGTCATTGGGGTTGGCCTCCCAATTTGTCCAGCATAAGTTTTCCCTGCTTCATGAGCCAATCACCTACGCTCACCGCATCTCGAGCAGTAAAGAGAACTCCGCACAGGATCTCTTTATCGCCATCACCGCTGGAGACGGTTTCTTCGGCCTGAGCCAAATTCACCGTTTCGCCGGAAACCGTATGGGTCTGGTAACTCGGGAGGGAGGCGTGATCCACGACTACGTTCATGAGAACTTCCCCGTTAGGAGTCGGCCCCCCCCAACATCCGGTCGCCGGATAGATCTTATAGTCAGGGGCCTTCCGGAATGTTATGGTTATCTTCGACATATCAGCCATAGGACCCTCTGGTTAACGGGTGGGTATTTAAGCTAGGTAGACCAAGACTGAGACGCAACGTTGCTGATCACAGATGGGGATGGTACAAATTTGCTACAGTGTTTTGAAAAATGGCCAAAATGAGTGGACAGGGACGGAATCGAACCGCCGACACAAGGATTTTCAGTCCAACCGAGATGCGAATTCCACTGCAATTCTACCAATTCCTCCCGCAAAAATCAAGTTTTCCTCGGGCCCCTCGGTACAGTTTTGCTACATGCGGCACCATGTGGCATGACCGAGTATAAATCTATAACGAATCTGCTACAGCGCAGAGATCGCGCTACATCAAATAGATGCCTCGCAGTTTATCCCTTCGGCCGAGGACATCCTCTGCATAGTGCTTTGCCCCAGAAATGTCCCCGTTCCAATATCGAAGCATTTTGACTGCATCTCCACCGGTTTTTTCTCGCTTCTTCTTGAGCCACATGCAGCCCCGCTCGACCTGCCACGGGGGATTGATCATGTAGGCATTGATCGCCTTCGGGATGGCAATTTCACTGAAGGGATTTC
Source organism: Bacteroidota bacterium (assembly GCA_040756745.1). Classification (GTDB taxonomy): domain Bacteria; phylum Bacteroidota; class Ignavibacteria; order UBA10030; family UBA6906; genus JBFLYO01. Next base: position 2,450 of record JBFLYO010000035.1, on the reverse strand, counting down.
CGAGGAAGGTTTGCATCGGCGCTGTCTGCTCGGCGAACCACCAATCAAAATAGCCGACAGCCCGCAGCGACAACCCCATCATCTGCGTCAACCCATAACTGCTCGCCAAGAGGATCTCACTTGTGGTCGCTAGATTCTCCCGCTCAACGTAATTGATATAGAACCCCTGCTCCAATCTGGCAGCCCGATCACGATACTCAAGGGGATTCTGTGGATCTCGGCTTTCCTGTTCGCAGATTGCAAGGATGAGGATTGGTTCAAAAGCGTAGGGCGGCGCAATTGTTTTGCATAACTCCCAAACTTGGTCGCGGTGCATAGATCAGTCCGTTCAGATTAATCCCACGAGAATTCCGATGGCCGCCCAGAGCATGAGCGCGCCAATCACCCAGAGCGCGAACTCACGGTAGGAATAATGCACATCCCAGAGCGTGAGACCCAGGAAAAGTTCCCGCTCACGCCATGCTGGGTCCATCTCCCACCACTTGGGAGGTTTGGCAGATCCATCCCGGTTCTTTGGCTGGTGCACGAATGTGTCGGCAAAGAGATGGAGTGTCCATGCGGGCATCCAGCCATAACGCTCCTTCAGGTCCGTAATGTGGGCACGGTGATACGTCTCCCATCGGGGCCTCGCACCGACGACATTCGCCACGATCCAGTCCTCCGTATCCGGGAATCCACCCACATAAGAGCCTGACGCAAACGAGAGATAGGCGATTGCGATGATAACCGGCAGCGGAATCCCATACCCGACCGCTCCTATGAGCAGCGAAATGATCCAGAGAAGCATAGCACCAAGAAGCAGATGCAATGCCCCTCCGGAGAACTTATGCGCCGGGAATGTCATGATATATGTGCCCTTTCCGTGTATTGGACTGAGATCGGGATCTCGGTCGATCCTTTCTTCGTGGTTCCGTAGGTATACTCAAGCAATAGGATATGATCTTCTGTACCATCCTGGACAGGGTTCACGATCGCATTGTCGGCCGGCGTCAAAATAAGTGTAAGCGTGCCGGCGGAGAATGAGGCTAATATATCCACTGCATCGCGCGAATTGATGATCGCGTGCGTCTTCACATCATAAAGCGTCATCTTGAGCGCGTCAAGGGAGGTGATCGCAGCGCCATCTTCATTCGTGAAGGTCGCAACAATCTTCGCCGTATTGTTCTGCAGGACTTCGTTCGTGGCCATTGCTTACTCTCCCCTAGTCGATGAATTCAGCTTCAACATTTGGGACGGAAAGTATATGCTCGGATTCGGATGTACCGAGCGTTATGCCGAGACGCGGCATGGATATGGCATACAGTATCTGAGGCGCACTCCAACTGGACAGGACTGCTTTTGGTGTATGAGATGTCGCCCCAACACGAATTATAGGCTGCTGGTATCGTAAACTTATCGGAAAACCGGTAAGGCTGAATATCCCCGGTTCCGCTACCAGTGTATTAAGCCTGGTAACTATAAGAGCAGCATCATTTCCCGTCAGTACGTAAGCGCCCGCTTCGGTGACCAGTTTTCGCCCGACGAGGAGCACTCCATCACTACCCCCAACCACGAACGAGCCCGCTTCTGCATTGAGCTTGCTTCCAAGGCGAAGGCCGATATCTATGCCTGAGAGGCTGAACGTGCCGGATGCGGCAGAGAGCAGGCGACCGAACTTCAAGGCTGCAGCCGAGCCCGTGGCGACGAACGATCCGGTCCCGGCGCTCAGGCGATGACCTTGGAAGAGGCCCGCCGCGCTACCCGTCAGGAGAAACGCACCCGTTTCGGCCGTGAGGATCTTCGCCCCAGCTCCATAGACGAGACTCGCATCGAAACCTGTAACGGCGAAGGAGGCGGACTCCGCAATGAGCCTCGATCCTTTGAGAAGTCCTGAAGCCTGGCCTGAGAGTGTGAGCGACCCGGCGATTGCTTGAAGACGGAGCCCTCGAAGAAGTCCGACGTCAATGCCTGCAAGGGAATAGGAGCCGGCGAACGCCGAGAGTTTATGAGAGAAAGCGAGCTGTGCGTCTATTCCGGCGAGTGGGAACAATCCAGCAGAAGCCGAGAGAAGTCTGCCGAGATAAAGACCCGAGGCGCTGCCCACTACGTCGAAAGCACTGGAGGCGCAGGCGAGCCCATAAGTCCGGGTAAGGATCGCATCCGATCCTGCGAGCGTGAAACTTCCTGCAGAAGCCGTGAGCCTTCGTCCGATCTTAAGAGCGGCATCCTGAGCGGAGAGCGAGAAGTTCGCTGGCACCGCGCTCATGAACCGCGTGACCCGGAGAACGGCATCCGAGCCTGCGAGCGTGAACGATCCTGCAGAAGCCGTGAGCCTTCGTCCAACCTTAAGAGCGGCATCCTGAGCGGAGAGCGAGAAGTTCGCCGGTGCCGCGCTCATGAGTCGCGTCACCCGGAGAGCGACATCCGAGCCCGTGAGCGCGAAGTTCCCGGGAGAAGCGACGAGGACCGCC
>JBFLYO010000034.1:0-42556 GCA_040756745.1 Bacteroidota bacterium | reverse complement strand
GGCAGGCCGAGTCCTACCCCTTGCGCTTTCTTCTGTACTGACTGGTCGCGGTAGAACCGTTCAAAAATATGCGGCAGTGACTCAGCGGGGATCCCCAGGCCCCTGTCAGCGATGCTGCAACGGGCTGCACGGTCTTTCCGGACGAGCCGCACCGTGACGACTCGCCGCTCTCCGGAGTATTTGATGGCGTTCGACACGATGTTGATGATGGCCTGTTTCACCGCATCGGGATCCGCTTTGATGGTCAGCGTTGACCGAGGGGTACTCACACGGACGCGGAATCCGCCTTGCGCGAGCTGGAACGACATTGCCTCCATTGCCGAACGGACCAGAACGGAACAGTCGGCTGCGGTGAAGGAATACTCTTTTCGCCCCTGCTCAATCCTCGCCGAATCGAGAATCGTTGTGATCATCCGCCCAAGCCGGTCGGCTTCTCCTTCGATGATGCGCAGGAACTCTTTCCCCTTGTTGTCGAGATGCCGGCGGGGCGATCGGAGGAGCTCGGTGAACAGCTTGATCGACGTCAGAGGACTGCGGAGTTCATGGGAGACGTAGGAGACGAATTCCGATTTGAGTTTGTTCAGTTCGTCCAGGCGCCGGGTTTCAGCCTGCTCGAGCAGCAATTCCCTCTGGAGGACGATCCGTTCCAGCGCCATGCCGCTCTCGGCCGCAACCTGGCTCAGGAGGTCGATGTCCTCGGCAGAGAAGCGTGTGCCTGATTTTCTTGGCCCGAGGACCAGGAATCCCCGTACTGCGTCCTTTTCATCCCTGATGGAGAACACCACCGCCATCCCCCATCGTCGAAACACTATCGGGTCAGCGCCCGCGACGTCAACCCCGGGCTCTACTGTCCCTGCAAGGGCCACCGGACGGTCCAGCGGTGTGTGCAACTGGTTCCATGAGAAGTGTGTTGTGCGCCCCGAGAGCAGGGAGAATCCGTCGTGGGCTAGGAGGATCAGCCGGTCACCAGGCGGCTGGAAAGCGAAGACGCCGATACGTTCCACCGGGATCACATCGTTCGTCTGACGCACCAGCAAGCTCCCGAGCTGACGCTCGTCCACTGCGCGACCGATCTCTTCAAGGAAGCGCTTGCCGGCCTCCCTGAAGTCATACTCGACACGGAAGAACCGACGGTCGACAAAGTGCTGAACGGCCCGGCGGACCGGTTCGAACAGGAGGGCGACCACCACGGCCGCCACCGCCGATGCTCCGCGCGCGATCGGGCCGATGTATGCCGACACGGCACTCACCAGAGCGGCATACACAACGAGCACAACTGCAACCACGAGTGCGTACACCGTCGTCCGCTTGATGACCAGCTCGATGTCCAGGATACGGTATTTGACGAACGAGATGGCGAACGTGAGCGGTATCATCACGAGGAACACGAGCGTGAACTCCTCGGCGACGAGGCCGGTTGGGAGAAACAACTCGGGAACCGTCACGAGCAGAAGGAACGGCGCCGGGCCGATGGAGAGCCCCCAGAGAATCCACTGCATCCGCTTCCGCTCCGCGGTCGATTCCGCTGTGCGATATGCGTGAACAATAGTGTACAGCCCCGCGCCGACGAACGCCAGCTTCATCACCTGAAAACCATCGTACCAGTCGCGGAACGTCCTGTACGCATCGAGGGAACGCCCTCCGAGGGCGTCGAGATGATAGGAGAGTAAAATACCAGTCAGGACCGCGGCCGGGCCGAATATGGCGGCGGCGTTGAGTGTAAGGGGCCCATAGCGTGGGCGAGGGAAGAGCGTCGTGAAGAACAGGAATCCGGCCGGCACGCCCGTGTACACGATGAAAAACGTGCCGCGCGTCAGTTCTGAGAACCAATCCCCAGGGGGAGTCCTCCCCCACGCGATCATCACACTTACCCCCATGCAGACCAGAGACCACTGGAGCGCCCCGGCTGCCCGCTCACCGGGACGTGCGAGAAGTACGAAGACACCGACAGCCCAGGTCACAAGACCTACCATGAGGGCAATGATGACGTACCGCAATTCGTAGAACGGAATCATCGTCACGGCGACACGCCGGTCGTTGTCATGTCCGGCAACAGTGAGGATGACCGTGTCACCGACGGCCTGAAAGTCGCTCAGGAACTCAAGGTCATGATCGACACGGATGGAGTCGTTGCCCCATCGAAGTATCCGCTCCCCGCGCTCTATCGTCCCGGCGGCGTGCTGATCGAGAATGGCTGAAGCCTCCACCTGGTTGTTGGCCATACCAGCAATGAGCGGGAGTCGCGGACGGTCGAGCAGGTACGGTGCATGAAACAGGCAGACGACGAGCAGCACAATATCAAGAAGGAGGTAGAGCGCCGTGCGGGGGGTCAGTGGGGTCATGGTGCTCGTCTCATGATGTCGGGCTCCCACGAATATACTCAAACCCGACAAAACATGTATCAGAATGACCAAAGCACAAGCACCAATTCTCAGACAAATCCCAAAAACCAAACCGCGAATGACCGAAACACTCGTTCGCCGTTTTGGTTATCTCATCATTGGTGCCTTGGTGTTTGTTTGAGATTTGATGCTTGGGATTTGGTGCTTGCATCATGATGCTTGAGCGCCGAGGCGCATGCCGTGCAGAACTCCGCCCCCTTCAGGTCGATTTCCTCGACATACGAGGAAGCATGCATGACGCATTTTTGAGAGGAGCAGTGAATAAGCGCGTAGGCGTGGCCCAGTTCATGCACGGCCTCTTTGAGAAGGCGCGCCCGCAGGAGGGACTCGTCGGAGGGGAGACCGTACCGCTCAGGCGCAAGGCGGTAGTAGGAAACGACGGCGACGTTTCCGCCGACCTCCGCCTCGCCGAAGACGTACGTCAGAATTGGAATGAACAGATCAAACGGCACGACGGCCAGCGCCCTTGTCTGCGGAGCGACAGTCCGATCGCTGTACTCCTCCTTGAGCCGGAGGAGGAGTGACGTGGAGTTGTACTGGCCGCGCGATTCATCGAGGAAGCGGTCAAGCGCAAAGGGCGTCGACCGGACGTCCACGGAGGCGCGAAACGCATCGCGCAATGGCGCACGAATCCCATCGATCAGGCCGGGGCTTGCTCCTCCCAGCGGCAGAATATGGATCGCGTTCATTGGACACGCTTCAACCCGTACTTCTCGATCTTGTGATACAGCGTCACTCGGTCGATGTCCAGGACCGCCGCGCTCCGGCTGACGTTCCACCCGTTCTCTCGCAGGACTTGCTCGATGTGCCGCTGCTCGATATCCTCAAGTCGTTTCCCCTCGTTGACCGAATGCCCCCCTCCCTGCAACGGCAGATGTTCCTGCTCGATGACCTCCCCCTGGGTCACCACCATGGCACGTTCGACGGCGTTCTCGAGCTCGCGCACATTACCGGGCCAGTCATGGGCCTTCAGCGCAAGCATCGCTTCCGGAGAAAAGCCGCGGACATTCTTGTTCATCTGGCGCGCGAACTTCTCGAGGAAGTGGTGTGCGAGACGGGCGATGTCGCCGCGACGGCCCCGCAGGGGAGGGAGCTCGATCGTGAACACGTTGAGGCGATAGTACAGGTCTTCGCGAAACGTCCCGTCCCTGACCGCCTGTTCGAGATCCTTGTTGGTCGCGCAGATCACGCGGAAATCGGAATGGATCACTTCGGTCCCCCCCACGCGGGTGAACTGCCGCGTCTCGATCACGCGGAGCAAGTCCATCTGCGTCTTCGCGTCGATGTTCCCGATCTCGTCAAGGAAGAGCGTCCCGCCGTCGGCCAGCTCTACCTTCCCTTTCCGGCGATACTGGGCGCCGGTGAACGCTCCCCGTTCATGCCCGAAGAGCTCGCTTTCGAGGAGGGTCTCGGTCATCGCTCCGCAGTTGACGGTCACGATGGGGAAGTATTTGCGGGGGCTGCCTCCGTGGATTGCACGCGCGACGAGTTCCTTCCCTGTCCCGCTCTCTCCGCGAATCATCACCGTGGTGTCGGTGGGCGCCACCGTCTGGACGAGCTCCATGACCTTCCGCATTTCCGGCGATTCGCCGATGATCTCCCCGCCGGACGACAGCTCACACACGGCGTCCTTGAGCTTCTGATTCTCCATCGCGAGTAATTGCTGCGCGAGGGCTTTTTCCACCATGTGGTCCAGGTAGTCGGGATCGATCGGTTTCGTGATGTAATCATACGCCCCTTCTTTCAGCGCCTTCACTGCCGTGTCCACGGTTGCAAACGCAGTGATGATGATGACGGTGACGCTCTTATCCGTCTCGCGCACCCGTTGTAGCAGCTCAATACCGTCCATTCCCGGCATCTTAATGTCAACCAGCATCAGGTTCCACCGGCTGGTCTGAAGTTTCCGGAGCGCCGCGGCAGCGTTCTCCGCCGTATCCACCCGGTAGCCGTCCTCGCGGAACCATTTGCCGAGCGACTCCCTGACGATGAGCTCGTCATCGACAATGAGAATCCCGATATCACTCTTTGTCATTCCTAAACTCCTTCAACCGAAGTATTCACCGCGGTTCCCTCTTCCGGCTTCGCCGGCTGGCGCAGGGGGAGGTAAATTGTGAACGTCGTCCCCCGGGCCAGGGCAGATTCCACGTCGATCGATCCGTGATGGCGCTGGATAATCCCGTAGGCGACCGCAAGCCCCAGACCGACGCCCTTTCCCTCCTGCTTGGTCGTGAAGAACGGCTCGAAGATGTGGCCTTTGGTCTCATCGCTCATCCCGACGCCGGTATCGCTGACACTGATACGCACGCGACGGCCCTCAGGATCCTTGCCCGCATCCAGTCGGAGCGTCCCGCCTTCCTGGCGGTCCCCGGATGCTCCCATGGCCTCAATGGCGTTCACCATCAGCGCGATCAGCATCTGCTGAATCTGATTCGGATCGCACTCGACCAGCTCAACATCCTCACAGGAGGTGACAAGATCGACGTTGTGCATTCTCGCATGGTGATTCATCAGGAGAGCGCAGCGCTCGATGATCGGCCCTAGCGGCACCGTCTGGAACGCGACACCCTTCTGTCGGGCGAAGACAAGAAGGTTCTTGACGATCGTGCCGCAGCGCAGCGCTTCATCAGCCATGAGCGAGAGATCGGCAATCGTCGCGTCGGTCTCTTCGGGGGGGAGCGAAGATTTTGCTGTTCGCTTTATGAGGAGGCGAGCGAACGTGACAATCCCTTCAAGGGGATTGTTCAGTTCATGGGCAACGCTGGAGGCAAGGTTGCCCAGCGAGGCCATTTTCTCGACCCGAACCATTTCCCTGTGCGCCCGTTCGAGATCGGTGGTCTTCTCGCGCACTTTCTGTTCGAGAGTCCTTGACCATGCGGTGATCTCTGCCCGGGCGTGCGAAAGTTCCTCGGTCATGGCGTTAAAGCTCAGCGCAAGTTGCCCCAACTCGTCGCTCGACGACGCCGACAGCCGGCTGTCGAGATGTCCCGTGGAGACCATCTCCATCCCCGCCATCAGCCGTTGGACGGGCCTGCGAACAACCACCCAGATGAACGCGCCGCTGATGAGGCTGACGAGCAGGACGGCACCCACGGAGAGGAGCAGCATTTGTTGACGACTTGCCTCGATATCGCGATCTACCTGTGCCAACGACATCTTGACATCCAGGACCCCGAGAATGGTTTTCTTCTCCGGAGAGGCATGGCACCCGGGCGTTGCACATTGCGCCTCGTTGCGGATCGGGGTGATGAGGCCGAGCACCCTGTGGCCGGCGACGTTCGTAAAAATGCGGTCGGTTGCCGCCCCAGCTTCCCTGGCAGGCCGATCCAGGCCTTCCTTGTGACATCGGATGCAAGCCTCGGCGTCGATGTCCACCTTCGTGTGGATCTCCGCGGGGCTCGTTCCAAAGATGATCTCCCCCTGCTTGTTGTATATGCTGATCCCTTCTATCCCCGGCTCGCCACCGACCGACATGATGATGTTGTGAACATCTTCCTTCCTGTTGAGCAACATGCTGTAGCGGGTAGATCGGGCAATCAGGTCGCTGACCCGTGTGGCACTGGTCGTGATCTGAGCCATGTGGGTGGAACGCTGTACCTCAACAACCGCGTACGTGAGGCCGAGGAGGATAAGGGTCTGGACGGAGGCAATCAGTAGGAATAGCCGAATTGCGAGCGATCCCGTGAGCGCTCTGAGGTTCATTGCCGGAGGGACAATTGGTAGTTCCGACCGCTCGAGACACACATCCCATGCCACTCCCGATTGTAGAAAAATTTAACAATGTGGGCTTACCTGCTCAGGAGTGGCTCGTGGTTTCCGAAACATGGATCGAAATTCGTACAAATGAGAAGAACGGGTCCCTCCTCGACTACGATGACGGGAGGAACTCCCTTACCAAGTCGGTCCAATGTTCGGGGGAGACGTTTCGAGCAAAACCGGTGGTCGGGACTCCCCCGTCCTGAAGGACAGCAGCACCCTGTGGTGAAATCCTCTGTCGCAGCCTGGTGACGGTCTCTTCCATCCAGGACGATGCCAGGTTCCCGCTGAGGAGATTCCTGAGATTCATCCGAAGTTTCGGCGCCCGAACCTTCAGTATCCATCCCCTGCCATAGGGATCATCGTTGATGAGGCCGGGCAGTGACAGGATGTCGTTGTTCACCGCCACCACGGTCCCCCCGACGGGCGACAGGAGTTCGATTGCATCGGGGCCAAAATGGAACATCCACCCTCTCCCCCCCTGCTCCAGCGACGTTCCGACATCAGGGAGGTGGACGGCATCAGGCCTTCCCAGCAATCGCTGGGCGAAGTCGTCGACACCGATACGTGCAAGGTCGTCACCTTCGGGACTGACCCAACTGTGTCCCTGGTGATAGTAGAGCCCATCGGCAAGCGAAAACCACCCCGCACGGGGAATGGGAGGGGCAGGCAGAGAGTTCGGCACGCCGGGCCTCCCCGGCTTGTGAAGGGCTCGCCAGTAGAGGACCAACGAAACCAGAAACATGATGACCAGGAGGTATTCCAGCGCTTTGGTCGAAAAGATATCTACATAGAAGTTGTCCATTGACGTTGCTCCTCTCTGGTAACGAGGGTGAGCGCCTTCCCGTCTGCCGGCCATTCTGTAAGCCCACGGAGGATCGGCATCCTGTTCACAATCCAGCGCAGGACGATGACCTCCGCCACGATGATGGCCAACGTGATTTCGATCTCCATCCAGCTGGGGACATAGTGGTCGGGCGCATACCATTTGAATGCAATCACGGAGACATTGAGGCGATTCAGCACGATACCGATGAGCGTGAGGATGGATGCCGTGCGAATCAACGGGATATTCTCGAACCGAACGGCCTGCGTGTAGAGTCGGACCGGTATCAGCACGAAGACGATCATTTCCACCAGGTACCAGTAACCCATGGGGGTCGGAATATACGTCCAGTGCTGCCCGTGCACGAACACGAGGACATGAAGGAAGAAGTAGACGTACATCGTCCCAGCGCAGACACGCGCAAGGCCCAGGACAATGCCACGGTGCGATGCCCGATGGTGCGGCGTGATCTGATTCCTGAAGACCCGCTGGCTGATGCTTCCCTCCATGATCACCATGGAAAGTCCCGCAAAGATACTCGAGACAAAGAACAGAATCGGCATGAACTCCGAATACCACAACGGATGGATTTTTGTCTTTGCCATGAGGAAGAGCGCGCCGAGCCCCGATTGATGGAGCGTAGAAAGCGTGATCCCGAAGATGACCGCACCGAGCGTGAGCGAAGCAAGGATCTTGCGCACGCGCTTCCACCCGAGCCATTCCGCCACGGCGGGAGAGAATTCGATGAATTCCGTGATCATGTAGAGCATGAAGTGCCACGCAACAAGGAACATCACGGAGCTCACGCCAAAAGAGTTGCCGATGATCGGGTTGATCACATTCCAAGGCCGGCCGAGATCAAACAACAGGGCACCGGCATAGAACACGTAGGCAAGCAGGCCGTTCAGTACGGTGATCCTCACAATCGGTCGGTACTGTTCCAGTTTCAGCACATACACCATAAAGGTGATCACATAGGCGCCGCCCGCAAATGCCACGCCTGTGATCACGTCGAATCCAATCCAGATCCCCCATGGGAAATCTTGTGAGAGATTCGTCGTGGAGCTCAGACCCCTGGCAAATCGGATGGTGAGGAGAACAGCGGCAACCGACAGGATGACCGCCGCGATCATGTTGAACGGTGTCAGAAGCTTGCCTTTCGGCTTCAGCTCGCTCAGGATGAACCGAACGAACCGCCGCGATTCGCCGGCAAGAAGCGCACGCGATCCATGGTTACTCATCATGGCCCATCTCGTAGTCTGAAGGTTCAGTTTCCTTTTTCGTGGCGTTGCTCAGTGCAAGGAGGAACGCCGGCCAGAGCGTCAGCACGATTGGAACGGCATAGAGATAATCCTTGCTGAATTCGGGATACGCGATGCGTTCGACCCCCGGGGGGAAACCGAGCTGCTCAAAAGGGACCCCAGCGAGGTACAGATAACCGGTCCCGCCCGCTTCGTGTTCACCGTAGACATGATACACGTACTGGTCCGGACTTGACGAGATCCGCCTGTATGCTTCCTTGATCAGGTCGGCGCGTTTCCCGAATGCAAGGGCGTCCGCCGGACAGGCCTCCACACAGGCAGGGATCCGACCCTCCTGCAACCGCTCCCAGCAGAGGGTGCATTTCTGGATCTTCGGCACCGGGCTGTCATACTCGAATTTCGGGATGTCGAAGGGGCAGGAGACCATACAGAACCTGCACCCCATGCATTTTGGCTCCCGCCAGATCACCGGGCCCTCCTCGGTCTTCAGCATGGCCTTCGTCAGACAGGCCGAGGCGCAGGCAGGCTGGTTACAATGCATGCATTGTTTCTTGATGCTCACCGGGCCCCGATCGGTCGAGTACTGATTGACGATCGACCACTGAGTCACGGTCGGCGCGCGTTCCTTCTCGATCACACGCTCATCCGGGTCCGGCGGGGGGAAGCCGTGGGCTTCGGCGCATGCGAACTCGCAACTCCGGCATCCGACGCAACGTGTTGTATCCACCAGGACCCCGACAAATTCCGTTCGCGCTCCTTCTCCTTCGCCTCGCGCAAGATGCATCGGCAACAGGGAGACCCCGGCCGCGCCAAGGGTCCGTGCAAATGTCCGTCGATTCATGGTTGCTTCCTCTGGTAACGCAACATCAGTGCAAGCTACTTGTCGAAGAACTCCCGCACCATCTCTTCCCACTGCCTGTCGTTGAGCTCCGCCATGGTCCCAAGATGGTCAAGATCCTCGGGCGACCGTACTGAATCGTCATGCCCGTTCCCCCCGCGTGGTCTCAAGTATGTCCGGACCTGGTCCAACTGGTCCTGGTAGAATGAGACCGCCGATTTGCCAATCTTCAAATCCCGCAGTTCCGTGTCCAGGTCTTCTGCATCGATCGCGCACACCCAGCTGCGGTCATACGGATTGTCCGCGAGTGCTTCCACCCCCCCCTTGAGCAGGGTGTTTACTCGTGCCACCTGGCCGCTCACGGGTGCCCTAAACTGGATCCACCGGTACCCCTGCTTCACAGAGAAAACGGTCTGTCCTTTCTTGATCATCATCCCGAGGTTTGGGGGTTCAATGGCATCGATCGATCCGATCAATTTCCGGGCAAAGTCGTCCATCCCCACCCTCACCGTTCCGTCTTCCTCCATCCGTGCCCAACAATGGCCTTCGGAGATGAAGACACCGCCGGGTATAGTGAATTCCGCCGGCGGCAGGTGTTCCGGCAGAGGCAATCGGGTGACGAGGACTCTCGGCCGAAGTTCCATCCGTATCCGCTCTTTCCGCCGGATCAGGAATTTCTTTGTCAGGTCGATGAGCTCATCTTCCGTGAAGGGCTTCTGGACATAGTCCATGGCACCGTACTTCATGCATTCCACCGCGGACTCTACGGTTGCATAGCCCGTGATGACAATGACATCGATATCCGGGCGCAGGTGCTTGACGCTCTTCACAACGTCTTCTCCGCTCATTTCGGGCATCTTGAGGTCCACGAAGACAAAATCGTAGTGATGCGACTGGACGAGCCCCAGGGCTTCCTGGCCGGTCTTCACCGTATCGACGGAGTAACCGTCCACCACGAGGATTTTCCTGAGGCTGTCGAGCACGACGTCCTCGTCGTCCACACTCAGGATGCGCGCTTTCGGGTTGGGCACCGTCACCCGTTTCAGCGTCTTTGCCTCGCGCGTGAAATCGAGGCGCAGGCTTGTGTGAAGCGCTGCCTCCCGCTCAGCACGGAGTTTCTTTTCTTTCCAAGCTTTGATCACAAACCGGAGCAGAAAGTCCGCCGCGATGAAGATCACGAGTGCAAGAATGAACAGCGCCATGGTATTCATCTCCTCTTGCCGGCACGACGGGGCGGAGAGTGCGAGACTGCGTTCCCTCCTCCGCAGCGCCCAGCGGTTCTTATTGCTGTGTATGAACGGGGCCTGTCGAGTGTGCCGACCATTCCGTCAGCTGTTCCAACTCGTAGCCCGGATTCGCCGGGATCACCCGGTAAAACCAACCCTTCCCACAAGGGTCAGACTGAACCCTCACGATTTCGGCCTCAAGACTTCTGTTCGTTTCCACGATGGTTCCACTGATTGGACCGAGGACATCATGAGAGAGGCCGTCCTGGCTGACGACCCTCGCGCAGGAGGTCCCCTGCACGATCTCTTCGGTCTCTTCGCCAAGCTGCACGCGTTGCACTGCTCCAACCGTCTCCAAGAAAGTATCTGTGACGCCGACAAACGCCGAGCCCCACTGTTCCATCCGGACCCAGCTGATCCACCCGAGGCGATACCAGGCGGATTCCTCCCTCGGGCCGCCAGCGGGGTCCGTCCGGGGCGGCCCCTTGCGCAAGAGCCGCTCCTCTGCGTTCCGTGGGTGTCTGAGCCCACGGTGAATTGCGCTCAGGAGCTCTTCTTCGGTGAACGGTTTGGCCAGATATCCTACTGCGCCCCCCCGGAGAGATCGCACCGCATGATCTACCGTGGCATAGCCGGTCGTCATGATCACGGATGTCTCCGGGTGTTGTGACCGGACCGCTTCGAGGATCTGGAATCCATCGATATCGGGCATCATGATGTCGCAGATGACGAGCCGATATCGGCCGTGGTCCAGCCTCCGGAGGGCTGTCGGTCCGTCACCCACGACATCGACTTTGTAGGCATGCGCGGTACCGACCTTGGCCACAGCCTCCAGGACGACCTGCTCGTCGTCGATGATCATCACGTCGAACTCTCTGTTCATTGGGCGATTCACCGTTCGTGGTCAATGGGAAGGCGGATTGTGAATATCGTCCCTTTACCCAGCTCACTTCGAACTCCGATCGTCCCGTTGTGGTTGTCCACAATTCCCCAGACGACCGCCAGACCGAGCCCCGTTCCCCGTTGCTCTTTCGTGGTGTAGAACGGTTCGAACACTTTGTTCATGTCATCCGGAGAAATTCCCGATCCGGTATCGGCGACCGTCATTTCGATGTACTCGCGGTACCCCTCGGCCTCCACGGCCTCCCAGTATTGCCACGGGCATCCTCTGCGCGTGCAGCCCTGGATCGTCCCGCGGGGAGGAACGAGAAGCGCGTACCCGGGAGCAGAACACACCGGGCAACGCAGTCCCGGCTCGAGGAGTGATGCCCCGCACCTGGGGCAGACAAATTCAGCCGCGTGCCCCTCGGCAAGACCCACTTCGTACCGGTGTCGGGTCTTCCCGTAGACGGGGTCGAGCAGGACGTCCCCCTTGCCACCTCCCCAGCGCGCAGCAACTTTTACAGAAGCGAGCCCGTCGACCTTCACCTCATTGTCCATGAGATCGTGTCCCTTCGGGCAGAATGCACGCTTGATATGGGCGACACCCTGCGGGGGGAGCGTCACGGAAGACGTTGTGACAGTGACGGACCCTCCCTCTTCTCCGATGGCGTCTGCCGCGTTGACAAGGAGGTTTACAATCACCTGTTGTATCTGGTTTGCGTCGACTCTGACGGGGGGGAGGTGCTCGTCGAGGCATTTCGCCACCTGCACACCCCTTACTTCCAACTGTTTCTGAAGGACGGCGACCGATCGTCCGATGATCTCGTTGAGATTTGCGGTCGACTTCTTCGGGACTGACTGTCGGGCAAAGTCAAGGAGACTCTTGACGATCTCTCTGCTACGGGTTGCTTCGCGAACGATGACCTCGAGGTCGGCACGGGCTTCGTGATTGTCCCCCGCCCTGTTGAGGAGAAAGGAGCTGTAGGTGAGGACGCCGGTGAGAGGGTTGTTGAGTTCATGTGCCACGCCTGCCGCAAGGCGCCCCAGCGACGCCATCTTGTCGGACTGAAAAAGCTGCAACCGGGCTTCGGAGAGTTTCTCGGTCATGGTGTTGAACGCACGTGCGAGCATTCCGAGGTCGTCCTCTCCGAGATGGGGGATGCGGTACGCCAGGTTCCCCCCCCCCACTTCCCGCGTAGCCGCGATGAGATTGTTCACCGGGTTGCCGACCCAGCGGCGCACGAAGTATCCAATGATGATGCTCAGTGCGAAGACGGCAAACACTGCAAAGATCGCATTTGCCTTCTCGCTTCCCTCGATCTGTTGGTCTACCTGGGCAAGCGAGGTCGTTATGTCGAGGACGCCAAGAACGGAGAGAGACTGGGAATGGGCGTGGCAGTCCGCCTCCCAGCAGGCCCTCTCGTTGTAGATCGGTGCGATTACTCCGAGGATCCTCGCTGAATCCGGATGAATCCGGAAGACGCGCGTACGCTGCAGGACCGAGAGGCGCTCCAGCGGCCGGTCCGCAGCATGACAGGCGAAGCAGCTTTCGGCCTTCTTGTCCACCATCTGTCCAATATTCTCGGGGCGCGACGAAAAGATGATCTTCCCCTCCTTGTTCAGGACCCGGACCTCATGGATGGTCGAGTCTTCGCCCACGTCATTGATGATCTTGTGCACGTGCTCGCGTTGATTCAGGAGCATGCTGTAGCGCGTGCTTCTCTTCACCGTCTCGCTCAGCTGGCTGGCATGCCGTTCGACCTCTGCCTGCATTCTCTCGCTCTGGGCGCGTGTGCTGAAGGCAGAGTAGATGCCGATGGTGAGCAGTGCGGTCACGCCCACCACCAGGATCAGTCGGAATGCCAGTTTCCTATACATGATTGAATTCCTTGAGGCGTCCCATTCCGATCAGCCTTCCCGACGGGAGACCGGCTTCCCCGGCGACGTGTCGGGGTACTGGAAACCCTCGTGGCAGTTGCCGCAACTCGTTGTCCAGGAGATGGGACCGTCGCCATGGCACAATGCGCACTCCAGCTCCCGATGCGTCGTGTCAAGCCTCAGTCCCGTCACCGCGTGGTTAAACGTGTCGGGCCGCCACTCTCCATGGCACGACTGGCAGGAGGCAGTGAGCCCTGCGAACGACCCTTTCTTGACGTGGCATCGTGAACACGGCAGCGCCGCGTGCAAGCGACCGAGGGCCCAGCCGGTCCGTTTCTGATGATCGAAACCGCTCTTCACGGCGGTTCCATGGCAGGTCTCGCACCGACTCACCGTGTCGTGGCATGATGAGCAGAGGTCGTGTCCCTTTCCGGAGGATTTCTCCCCGCCGACGCCGCTCGTTTGACGATCATGACACCGAACGCAACTTTCGCTTGAATGACAGTCCGCGCACTCGTATCCGTAGAGATCGACATGCTCTTTATGGTGAAACGTCACCTTCGGACCGACCGGCAGCTCAGTCTCATAGACGATCCGTTCCGGTGTCTTGAGCGGCGGATGCCGTCGCGATTCATACTCCCGGACAGCGGCACCGTGCGTCGATTGAACCGGCGCATTTCGCAGTTCATGACAGCTGGTACATCCAGTTTCATGGCCCCACTTCCGGTGGCAGTCCATGCATTGCTGATGGTATGCGCCCCTCAGGTCGGGCCTGCCAAGGTTCGTGCGTTTCCGCTCGGCCGAGTGACAGTCGCTGCACGCGAGTATCCCCCCAGGCGGATTGTAGTGATGACACATCACGCAGCCGCCCGACATTTCGGCCATCTCGGCATGCCAGCGGTGGGAGAACTTTACCGGCAGGAAGAGACTCGAGGACTTCTCGCTCACAGGCATGGTCAGCACATCCGGTCCCTCCGCCGGCGAATGATGCACCGTCACCAGACGCAACCGCGGGCATTCTCGCACGCATGGGTTTTCCTTCGTCGGAACATCGCACGTGTGACACGTGGAGCAGGTTACGCCGTCGAGGCCGTGGGCCGATTTCTCCCTGGACTGCCCGGGGGCCGGCTGCGCCGCAAGAAGGATGAGGAGAACCCCTGCGGAAACCGTCTTTGCCGCCCGCTCGGCGCGGAGTGCATACTTCGCTTTCCAGCTCGGTCGTGTATCCGGAACACTGATGACGGGAAAAAAGATGGCAAGCGCCCGGTAGGCCAGAATGATCATCGCGACAAACCCAACGGTGACGGAAAGCTCCCCGATGGCAGGGAAATACGTCCCCGTGGCATTCGGAGGCGTGTAAGCGACAAGGAAGCTGTTGATGCGATTCAAGAGAACGCCGATCACGACCAGGAGCGAAGCGACGAAGAGCCACCGCTGCGATTGGAGCACCGCCCGTGAGAGGAACATTCGGAGGGGAATGACGACGCCGACGATGATCTCGATGCCGAACATCACGCTCGCGGTGTTGAACCCGCCGAGATAGACGAAGGTTTCCCGGATGAACATGTCACCGAGCTTGAACGCAAGGTAGAGCCCAAGTAGCGGTGCCATGAAAGATCCGAGCCGCGACAACACATGTATCTCCGGCTTCAATCCGAACGACCTCGCGGCGGCCATCGACTCCACAATGACCATCGGATATCCGACGGAGATCGCAGACAGAAGGAAAAGCAACGGGAGGATCGGCGTCTGCCAGAGAGGGTGCATTTTGGGGCCGGCGATCACCATCAGCGTCCCCAGGGACGACTGATGGAGGGTGGAGAGAACGACGCCAGCAATGACGAATATGAACATGGTCTTCCCGAGTGCCCGGTCGAGTCTCCGCAAAATCCAGTCGACGGTCTTCTTGAGTCTGACAAACCTTCCGGCAAACGTGATCCGGCCGATGAAGCGCTCAGTGACAATGGGCAGAAACTCGATGTAAAGGACCGCCGCGTAGATCATCACGCACATGCCCACCTCGAACAGCGCGGAAGTCCCGTTCCACATGATGAGAGGGTGCCAGATGTAGTACCAGCGGCCGAGGTCGATGAAGACTCCGAGCGCCACGAATGTGTAGCCCAGCAGGGCGGTCAACAAAGCGGGGCGCAGGATGACGTGGTACTCTTCACGATGCATCACGTGACCCAGCGCCGCAGAGGTGAACCCGCCGGCAGCAAGGGCGACGCCCCCGGCAACATCGACGCCGATCCAGATACCCCAGGGAAACTCGTCGCTCAGATTTGTGACTGCACCGATCCCGAAGAAGAACCGGGCGAGAAGAAACGCAAGTCCGTTCGCAGCAAGGAGAAGAAGGACGACGACGCCGGGAGTGACGTACCGTCGTGTCATCGGCACCGGTTTCACGTGTTCTGTCATTGTTCGGCCTCCCGGTCGATCTCACGCCGTTTCTTCGTGATCCACATCAGCGCGCCGAGCAATGCGTAGAGCATCACCGGGGGCATGAAGTAGGCAAATATCCCGTGTTGAATGGACTCCGCGGTTCCCGGCAACGGCCGCGTTCCAACTTCCGGGAAGCCCAGATCTGAGAACTGCCTTGCAGCCAGGTAGAGCCAGGCCGTTCCGCCGGCATCGTGCTCACCAAAAATGCGGGGGATGTATCGTTGAGGATCCCTCGCCATTCTCTGCCGTGCGAGGACCAGGAGGTCGTTGCGCGGCCCATAGGTGAGTGCCTCCATTGGACAAATCTCGACGCACGCGGGCAGCTCCCCGGCGCGCGTTCGCGTGGAGCAGAAATCACACTTCGCGATGTCGGGCCGGAAGGCCTCTTTATACTCGAATGTGGGGACCTGGAAGGGACACGCAACCATGCAGTAGCGGCATCCAATGCACTTCTCCGTATCCCAGAGGACCGACCCGTCTTCCTCCTTTGAGAACGCCCCGACGATACACGCAGACACGCACGCCGGATAATCGCAATGCATGCACTGGACTTTGACGTCGATCGGCAGCCCCCCCTCTTTCGCCGGAGCATACTCGTTCACGACAGTAAGGGCGGAGGGATTGGGACGGCGCCCGTGAGCAAGAGCCGACCGGTCTTCATACGACGGCAACGGCTCGGTGGGGATCCCATGAGCGGTCTTGCAGGCCCACTCACATGAGCGGCATCCAACACAGACCGTAGTGTCCACGAGGACTCCCATCCGATCGGTTGAGAGGACATTCTTGGGCCCTGCCTGCGCCCTCGAACCCGATGCGCCCAGCAGTCCGGTTCCGGCTATAGCCGCACTCTTCAGAAAACTGCGACGGTCGGTTGATCCGATGCCCATAATGTGCTCCACGTCTTGTCCTTGTCAATGCTCATCTATGAGGAATAGCTCCTTCACCAGTTGCGCCCACTCATCGTCCGAACAGCGGTCGGCCAGATTCGTCATCAACACACCCCCGTCCTGGTACAGGAGAGCTGGCGTCCCCGAGAAGACGCGATTCAGGCGGGACTTGACCGCGTCAATCCAGGGCTGTATCTGCTTGCCGGTCATCAGATTGTGAAGTTGATCGGGAAGCCTGGTTGGCCTGACGCGGAGCAACCAGGCATCGCCAAACGGGGATGTGTTGATCAAACGGGGATTGGTGAGGACCATCTCATTCTTTTCCACAACCCTTCCAGTAACAGGGCTGAGCATCGGCACGACCCTGTTTTCGTGGCGTACGCGCCAAGCCACTGCGCCCTGCCGCACCTTGTGGAGGAGGCGAGGGAGTTCTACGCCATCTATGCTCCCGATCAGAGATTGTGCGAAATCGTCCATTCCCACGAACACATCTCCATCCTCCGTCTCGCGCAGCCAGGTGTGTCCTGGATGGACATACCGTTTGATCAGAACTGAAGTCTCCACCTTCACCGGCTTCCGCGAGCGGCGCCACACATCGATCAGGATCAGCACGATGACAGCCGTCAGAGCAAGCAATACCGACATGACCGACTCCTTTCCTTCTACGTTCTGCGGTGATCCGTCTGCCTCTCCTTATTTCCAGATAGTGTGCCACAGCGACACACTTGACCCTGTTGATATTTGCGGCGCGCCAACACGTGAACTTTCAACAGGCTACAGGAGTCGCTGGGGAAGAGTACCGGCGGCACAGGAAAGCGGTTCGGAGAACAACGGTTGAATTTCTCAACGGCCCATCACGCAAGCAGTAGCGATGGACGGGTCAATACACTGAGTCACTATGGGTTATGATGTTGAGGAAGAATTCAGCAGCGATGTGGAGAATCTCAACGCAGTGGCAATGCTCGATGTTCCGACGGATTGACAGACTTACAGGTTTTTCCCTCTGCATTGACGAATGGTGCGCCAGTGCGATTGCCACTTCTGGGAAGTGGTAATTGTCAAACACTCAATTGGTGTGCATGTCCCTGGCGCGAGGAAGTCAACTGCTGGCGTTGCGACGTTTAAACGCGAAGTGAACCTGCCGTGTGGTGGATGAATCGACGAGTTTTTTTGGCACGTTGAATGCGTGCTTGAACCACAGCAGTTCATGAGCGCCCGGGGTCGCGCGGATCCTGTTTTCTTGACTGTTCGTCAAAAACTTGATATTTTTGCAGTTCCCTTCCCCACGCCACTTCACTACACGAACCCTTTCACGAGGAACGTATGTCTGAGTATGTCAATGGCCTGCTTGCGCAGGTAAAAGCCAAGAATCCTAATGAACCGGAATTCCACCAGGCAGTCCAGGAGGTGGCGGAATCGCTCGAAGTCGTCCTGGAGCGCCACCCCGAGTACCGCCATGCGAAGATCCTGGAGCGGATGGTCGAGCCGGAGCGGGTCGTCATGTTCCGTGTTCCGTGGGTGGACGACCAGGGGGAGATTCACATCAACCGAGGGTTCAGGGTGCAGATGAACAGCGCCATTGGCCCCTACAAAGGCGGGCTTCGGTTCCACCCTTCCGTGCACCTCGGCATCCTGAAGTTCCTCGCGTTCGAACAGGTGTTCAAGAACAGCCTCACGTCGCTTCCGATGGGGGGAGGAAAAGGTGGATCGGATTTTGACCCGAAAGGGAAAAGCGACAGCGAGGTGATGAGGTTCTGTCAGAGTTTCATGACGGAGCTCTTCAGGCATATCGGGCCCGAGATCGATGTCCCCGCGGGCGACATCGGCGTGGGTGGACGGGAGATCGGATTCCTGTTCGGCCAGTACAAACGGCTTACAAGAGAGTTTTCGGGCGTCCTCACCGGCAAGGGGATCAACTGGGGCGGTTCGCTGATCCGGCCGGAGGCGACGGGATACGGCGTGGTCTATTTCGCCCAGGAAATGCTCAAGACAAAGGGACTTTCATTCGAGGGGGCAACGGTGGCCGTCTCGGGTTTTGGGAACGTGGCCTGGGGGGCAGTAGAAAAGGTCACGCAACTTGGCGGTAAGGTCATTACGCTCTCCGGGCCCGACGGGTTCATCCACGACAAGGATGGAATCAGCGGTGAGAAAATCCATTACATGCTGAAGATGCGCGCAAGCGCGCGGGATGCAGTGAAGGATTACGCGGATAAATTTCACGTCCCGTTCCATCCGGGGAAACGCCCCTGGGGGGTGCCTGTGGACGTCGCGCTCCCCTGCGCAATACAGAACGAGCTGGATGAGGACGATGCGCGGGAGCTGGTGAAAAACGGCTGCAAGTGCGTATGTGAGGGGGCAAACATGCCGACGACTCTTGCAGGAGTGAAGGTGATCCTCGATGCCGGAATCCTCTATTCACCCGGCAAGGCCTCGAACGCCGGCGGGGTTGCGACCTCCGGTCTCGAGATGGCGCAGAACAGCATGCGCCTCCCCTGGCCGAAGGAGGAAGTGGATCACCGGCTTCAGCAGATCATGCGAAACATCCATCACACGTGCGTGGACACGGCGGCCAAGTACGGGACGCCGGGGAATTATGTGAACGGCGCCAACATCGCGGGCTTCCTGAAGGTCGCCGATGCGATGCTTGACCAGGGGCTCGTCTGAGAGAAGCTCAATTGACACTTGACAATGGACGATTGACCATTGACAATGAGTTGTCAATTGTCTAGTGTCAATCGTCTATTGTCAATTGGTCTGTACCGCGGAATGGGGATGCATGGACAGAATTGACCACGCCCGGATCGAGGATATCCATGGCAGCCGCATGTCTTCGCTGCAGCGGCTCATGCGCTTCAAGATCCGCGACATCCTCCTCGTCGCCAGTCTCTATGACAACTACCTGTTCGAGGAAGACGGACGGCTGTACGAGCTCATCCGCCAGGAATTCCAGGTCCTCAACCTGAGTCATCCCCCCGAGATCACGCACGTCACCAGCGCGCGCGAAGCGATTGAGCTGCTGAACGGCGGCGAACACTTTGACCTGATCATCACCACGCTCCACATCGAGGATATGCACGTGATCAGGTTTGCCCGATCCGTGCGCGAGGCGGGATTCGAGCTCCCTGTCGTCCTGCTCGCATACGACAACCGGGAACGGCGCGATCTTGTCACACACTACGACACCTCGATCTTCGAACGGGTCTTCATCTGGCAGGGGGACTACCGGCTCCTCATCGCCATCATCAAGCTTATCGAAGACCGCTGTAACGTCGAGAACGACACGCGCACCGTCGGCGTCCAGTCGATCATTCTGATCGAGGACAATGTCAATTTCTACTCGTCGTATCTCCCGATCATTTACACGGAAATCCTCGATCAGTCGCAGCGACTGATCTCCGAGGGGCTGAACGTTTCCCATCGGTTTCTGCGGATGCGCGCCCGCCCGAAAATCCTCCTCTGCACCAGCTACGAGGAGGCCCTCGAGTATTACGAAAGGTATCAGGACTTCATTCTGGGAATTATCTCCGACGTCAATTTCAAGCACAAGGGGGTCAAGGATCCCGAAGGAGGATTCACGTTTGCCCGGATGGTCCGCTCGCAACACGTGGATATCCCCATCCTCCTCCAGTCCAGCAACCCCGAATTCGCGGAGCCAGCGAAAGGAATCGGCGCGTCGTTCCTCCTGAAGGGCTCTCCCCGACTCCTGCACGAGCTGCGGGAATTCTTGATGCATAATTTCGGATTCGGCGATTTCGTGTTCCGCACCGCCGGCGGACAGGAGGTGGGACGCGCGAGCAATCTCAAGGCGCTCGAAGAGCAACTGCACCATGTCCCCGATGAAAGCATCCTCTTTCATGCCGAGCGAAATCATTTTTCGAACTGGCTGAAGGCGCGGACCGAATTCTGGCTGGCCCACCGTCTGCGGCCGCGGAAAGTCTCCGACTTCGCTTCCGTCGCGGACCTGCGACGAGAACTCATCACCTCGCTCCGGCAGTACCAGGAGGTTCGCCAGAGAGGAGTGATCACGGAATTCACCAGGGAATCGTTCGACCCGAGGAACAGCTTTGCCCGCATCGGGGGCGGATCGCTCGGCGGCAAGGCGCGCGGACTCGGATTCGTCAACACTCTCATCAGCAGCTATGGCCTCAGGAATAAATTCCCCGGTGTGACGATCACCGTCCCCTCGGCCATCGTCGTTGCGACCGACGTGTTCGACCGGTTCCTTGCGGAGAACCAGCTTGAATCATTTGCCCTCGGGGCGACGGACGACGAGGAGTTGCAGCGACGGTTCCTGGACGCGCCGCGATTCCCCGAGGATATCCTCCTCCGGCTCCGGGAGTTTCTGGAGATCGTGCACGAACCCCTCGCCGTCCGCTCATCCAGCATCCTCGAGGACTCGCAATACCAGCCGTTTGCGGGGGTCTACCAGACCTACATGATTCCAAATAACCACCCCGACATCGAGGTACGCCTCAAGGAGCTGCATCAGAGCATCAAGCTGGTCTATGCTTCCACGTTCGCAAAGCGGGCAAAGGATTACATGAAGGTCACCTCCTACCGCCTGGAGGAGGAGAAGATGGCCGTGATCATTCAGAAAGTGGTCGGATCACAGCACCATGACCGGTTTTACCCGAACTTCGCAGGTGTAGCAAAGTCATACAATTTCTACCCGGTCCCCCCGCAGAAGTCGACCGACGGGATCGTCCACGTCGCGCTGGGGCTCGGCAAGACCGTCGTTGACGGGGGGAACGCGGTCCGGTTCTCTCCGAAATATCCGAGGCACCTTCTGCAGTTCTTTTCCACACTCGAGACGATCCGCAACGCCCAGCAGGATTTTCTAGCACTGAACCTCTCGCTCGGCTTGTCGGTCGACGGGATCCCGCGTCCGGAATCGTTCGTCGAACGGTACGACCTGCACCAGTCGGAAGAAGACCAGACGTTATACTACGTCGGTTCGACGTACTCCCCCGAGAACGAATCTGTCTACGACGGCGTATCGCGTCCCGGAAAGAGGATCGTCACGTTCGCACCCGTTCTCAAGCATGGCATCTTCCCGCTTGCGGAAATCCTCGACCTGATCCTCGAGATGGGGACGTGGGGAATGGGGACGCAGGTGGAAATCGAATTCGCCGTAAACATGAACGTCCCTGAAGACAGACCGAAGGAATTCGCCCTGCTCCAGATCCGGCCCCTCGTGCTCAGCCTTGAAATGGAAGAGCTGGACGTTGACAGGGTCGAACGCTCTGACCTCATCTGTCAGAGCGGGCAGGTGCTTGGCAACGGGGTCGTCAAGGACATCCAGGACATCATCGTCGTCGATATCGAGCGCTACGAGCGCTCGAGCAGCGGTATCGCGGCGGCAGAAGTCAGCGCGTTGAACGCCAAGCTCGTGGAGGCGAAGCGCCCCTACATTCTTATCGGCGTCGGCCGCTGGGGGAGTCTGGATCCCTGGCTGGGGATTCCGGTCACGTGGGACCAGATCGCCGGCGCCTCCGTCATTATTGAGTCGGGATTCAAGGATTTCAATGTCACACCCTCGCAGGGCTCTCATTTCTTTCAGAACATTACGTCGTTCCGTGTGGGGTATTTTACGGTGAGTTCGCTCAACGAGGGAGACTTCATCGACTGGGCATGGCTGAACGAACAGCCGGCCGAAGAAGAGCTCCGGTTCACTCGCCATCTGCGCACTGATGCTCCCATTGTTGCAAAGATCAACGGGCGAAAAAACAAAGGCATCATCGTGAAACCGGGGAGGTGACGATGTAGACTGTCGTGTGCGCCGACGGCACCATCCACCATGTACTTCATCCACAGGAGGAATGCATGTCCGAGTACGTGAAGGATCTTATGGCCGAAGTAAAGGCCAAGAACCCGGCCCAGCCGGAGTTTCATCAGGCTGTCGAGGAAGTTGCCACTTCTCTCTCCATTGTTCTTGAGCGCCATCCGGAATACCGGACGGCGCGAGTCCTCGAGCGCATCATCGAGCCGGAACGTGTGATCATCTTCCGCGTCCCCTGGGTTGACGACCAGGGAGATGTGCAGATCAACCGGGGTTATCGCATCGAGATGAACAGCGCGATCGGTCCCTACAAAGGAGGATTGCGCTTCCACCCTTCCGTAACCCTCGGCATCCTCAAGTTTCTCGCCTTCGAACAGGTGTTCAAGAACAGTCTGACGACCCTCCCTATGGGAGGCGGTAAAGGGGGATCGGATTTCGATCCCAAGGGGAAGAGCGACCTGAAGATCATGCGATTCTGCCAGGCGTTTATGAGCGAGCTGTTCCGGCATATCGGTCCGGACACGGACGTCCCGGCGGGGGATATCGGCGTCGGTGGACGTGAGATCGGTTACCTCTTCGGACAATACAAGAAACTGCGGAACGAGTTTACCGGCGTGCTCACCGGCAAGGGATTGAACTGGGGCGGGTCGCTCATCCGTCCAGAGGCAACGGGTTACGGGGCTGTCTACTTCGCATCGGAGATGCTCGCAACGCGGGGGAAGACTCTCGAGGGAAAGACGTGCCTCGTCTCCGGAAGCGGCAATGTCGCCCAGTATACGATCGAGAAGATCCTTCAGCTCGGGGGGAAGGTCATCACGGCATCGGACTCCGACGGATACATCTTCGATGAGGCGGGGATCGATGCGACCAAGCTTGCGTACCTGATGGACCTGAAGAACGTCCGGCGCGAACGCATCAGCGTGTATGCGCAGAAGTTCAAGGGCTCGGTGTACACTCCGGTGGATCCCAAGCATGACTACAACCCGCTCTGGAACCACAAGGCCGACTGCGCGTTTCCCAGCGCCACGCAGAACGAGATCAACGGCAAGGATGCACAGAACCTGCTCCGCAACGGGGTCTATCTTGTCGCAGAGGGGGCCAACATGCCGACCACGCTTGACGGCGTCAAGGTATTTCTCGATACGAAAATCCTGTACGGCCCGGGCAAGGCGGCCAATGCCGGCGGCGTCGCCGTCTCCGGCCTCGAAATGGCGCAGAACAGCATGCGGCTCCCCTGGACGCGCGACGAAGTGGACAACCGCCTCAGGATGATCATGAAGGATATCCATCAGACCTGCGTGCAGGTGGCGGAGCGGTTCGGCACACCTGGTAATTACGTGAACGGGGCGAACATCGGCGGCTTTCTTAAGGTCGCCGACGCAATGATGGACCAGGGGGTCGTCTGACAAGTGCGGGGCTCCCCCTGCCCCGCCTCAAGTGAGATCAGGCACGTGGACCAGCATACAGACGATATCACCAAAACACTCGACACGCTCCTCGTCGAGCACGGGTACGGCAACCGGTTCCAGGGGTTCCAGAACCTCATGCGGCTCCGGATCCGGGACGTCCTGCTGGTGTCCAGTCTGTACGACCTCTATCTCTTCGAAGAGGACGGGCGTCTCTACGAGCTCATCCGGAACGAGTACCAGGGATTCAACCTGAGCCACTCCCCTGAGCTGACCAGGGTCTCCAGCGGGAACGAGGCGATTGCTCTGGCCAGGGAAGAGGGCCGGTTCGACCTCATCATCACCACGCTTCATATCGACGATATGCCCGCACTGCAGTTCGCCCGGCTGGTGCGGGAGTCCGGCTTGAAGATCCCGGTTGTCCTGCTCGCGCACGACAACCGGGAGCTCAAGTATCTCCTCCTCACACAGGACATGTCGGTCTTCGACAAGGTCTTCATCTGGCAGGGAGATTTCCGGATCATCATCGCCATCATCAAGTCGATCGAAGACCGGCTGAACGTCGACCACGACACCCGCATGGTCGGGGTGCAGACCGTCATCGTCATCGAAGACAGTCCGAGGTACTATTCATCCATCCTCCCTATCATCTATACCGAAATTCTCAAGCAGTCGCAGCGATTGATCTCGGAGGGGATCAACCTCACCCACAAGTTCCTCCGGATGCGCGCTCGGCCAAAGATCCTCCTCTGCTCCACATACGAGGAAGGTTGGAACTACTTCCAGGAGTATCAGGAGTTCGTGCTCGGCGTCATCTCGGACATCGACTTCCCCCGCGGCGGCAAGCAGGATCCCCGTGCCGGGATCGAGTTCGCAGCAGCCGTCAAAGCACGGCAGCAAGACATCCCGATCCTCCTCCTTTCCAATATGCCTGAGAACGAGGATGAAGCCCATCGGGCCGGCGCATCATTTGTGCTCAAAGACTCGCCGATGCTGCTCAACGAGCTGCGCCAGTTCATGGTGCACTTCTTCAGCTTCGGAGACTTTGTTTTTCGGACCCGGGAGGGAATCGAAGTTGGTCGTGCAACCGACCTGCGGAGTCTGGAGGAACTGCTGAAAACGGTGCCTGAGGAGAGTATCCTCTACCATGCCGAGCGAAACCACTTTTCCAACTGGTTGAAAGCGCGCACCGAATTCTGGCTCGCCCATCAGCTCCGACCGCGCAAGGTTACGGACTACCCCTCGCCCGAGGCGCTGCGGATCGACCTTATGCAGTCGCTCCATAACTACCGCAACATCCGGCAGCGGGGCATCATCACCGATTTCACCAAAGACACATTCGATCCGGAAAGCAGCTTCGCCCGTATCGGCGGAGGCTCGCTCGGCGGCAAAGCACGCGGCCTCGGGTTTGTCAGTACCCTGATCAACGATTACGACCTTCGGAACCGATTTGCCAACGTCCTGATCTCGGTCCCTCCTGCCGTGGTGATCGGCACGGACGTTTTCGACCAGTTCGTGGATGAGAACGGACTCAGGAAGTTCGCATTCACCTGCACCGACGACCACGAGATCACCCGGCGTTTCATCAAGGCAAGCAAGTTCCCCGAAGAGGTGCTCGGTGAACTCGCGGCATTTCTCGACCTGTTGCGGGCACCGCTGGCCGTCCGTTCCTCAAGCCTGCTGGAGGATTCCCAGTATCATCCGTTCGCCGGCGTGTACGAGACGTACATGCTGCCCAACAATCATCCCAACCCCCTCGTCCGTCTGAACGACCTCCTGACCGCGATCAAGCGGGTATTCGCGTCGACCTTCTATCAGAGCGCGAAAGACTACATCAAGGTCACCTCGTACCGCCTGGAGGAGGAGAAGATGGCGGTGATTATTCAGAAGATGGTCGGGACCCCTCATGGCAGCCGGTTCTACCCCGACTTCTCGGGCGTAGCACGGTCTCACAACTTTTATCCTCACCCGCCGCAGAAATCGTCCGACGGAATCGTGTCGCTCGCCCTCGGCCTCGGCAAGACCGTCGTGGACGGCGGGAACACGATCCGGTTCTGCCCCAAGTACCCGAACGACCTGATCCAGTTCTATTCCACGGAAGAGACCCTCAACAACACGCAGCGGACCTTCTACGCGCTCGACCTTGACGCCAGCTCGGACTTCGGCATCGAAACCCACGATCTGCTGACAAAACAATACGGCCTCGATGTTGCGGAGGAGGACGCCGTGCTCCAGTTCGCGGGCTCAACCTACTCGCCGGAAAACGACGCGATCTCGGATGGGCTCTCCCGCTCGGGCATCAGGGTCGTGACATTTGCCCCGGTCCTGAGGAAGAAGTCTTTTCCACTTCCTCAAATCCTTGAGCTGCTGCTCGACATGGGACCGTGGGGAATGGGAACGCCGGTCGAGATCGAATTCGCGGGAAATGTCGGCAATGCCGGCGCCAACGGTGTGGAATTCGGCATGCTCCAAATGCGTCCGCTGGTTGTCCACCGGGAGCAGGAGGAGCTCGACGTGGAACATTTCAAACCGGAGGAATTGGTGTGCTGGAGCAATCAGGTCCTGGGGAACGGTCTGATCGAGGATATCAGAGACGTAGTGCTGGTCGACTACCACCTGTTCGACCGCTCCCGCAGCCGGGAAGTTGCACAGGAGGTCAGCGCGTTCAACGCCGCGCTTATTGAGGCAAATCGCCCCTACCTCCTGATCGGCGTGGGCCGCTGGGGAACGCTCGATCCCTGGCTCGGGATCCCCGTGACATGGGATCAGATCGCCGGCGCGAAAGCAATTGTAGAGACGGGTTTCAAGGAAATGTCCGTCGCCCCGTCGCAGGGCTCGCATTTCTTCCAGAACATCACGTCGTTTCTCGTGGGATACTTTACGGTCAATGAGCATGCACACCAGGGACACCTCGACTGGGCTTGGCTCCTGAACCAGGAACCCGTGGAGAAGAAAGCCTTCACGCGGCACCTACGTTTCGCCGCGCCTCTCACCGTCAGGATGAACGGCCATGAGAACAAAGGCGTCATCCTCAAGCCGGAGACCGCTCGTGGAACCGACCGCGCCTGAACATCCTTCCAGAGTCCCGGATTCCTGTCCTCACTGCGGCCAGAAGCTCAGCCCCTGGCAGCAGGTACTATTGAGCGTCGACAGAGCTCTGATGTGCAAGAATTGCTGGTACAGGATCATTATCGACATGTTTGACCAAGGAGAAGAGGGGAAGAGGGGGTGACAATTGTGGATTGTGGATTGTGGATTGAATTTTGGAATTGGAATTTTCAAAATTGCTCTCTCCCTGCTCCTTACTCCATACCCCCCTACTCACGCTTAACAAATGCCAATGGACTCTTATAACTCCTTTCGCGTCGCGCAGCAGCAGGTGCTGGAGGCGGCGAAGCTGCTGAACCTCGACCAGGCAACGGTCGATCTGCTCTGCTGGCCCCAGCGGGAATTCAAGTGCACGCTCCACGTCCGCAGAGACAGCGGGAGTGTCGCGGTCTATCATGCATACCGGATACAGTACAATTACGCACGGGGCCCGGCGAAGGGGGGCATTCGGTTTCATCCGGATGAAACTGTTGATACAATCCGCGCGCTCGCATCATGGATGACCTGGAAGACCGCCGTCGTCGACCTTCCACTGGGGGGTGCAAAGGGAGGAATCTGCTGTGATCCCAAGACGCTCTCCGAGCGCGAGCTCGAAGCCCTGTCGCGCGAATACATCCGCGCCATTGCACCGATGATCGGCATCGACAAAGACGTCCCCGCGCCGGATGTGTACACCAATCCGCAGACAATGGCCTGGATGATGGACGAATACGAAACCATCTCCTCGCGGCATCAGCCGGGGGTCATGACCGACAAGCCGCAGCAGATCGGCGGGACGGAAGGCCGGCGCGACGCAACGGCACGCGGCGGTGTTATCACGGTCAGGGAGGCGTGCAGGCTCCTCGGCTTTGACCCGAACAAGTCTTTTGCCATTCAGGGCTTCGGAAATGCGGGGCAACGTGCGGCTCTGCTGCACCGTCAGTTACTAGGGGGAGGAAAGCTCGTCGCAGTCAGCGACTCCCGTGGAGCGATCTTCGAGGCCGGCGGGATGAACCCCGAAGAACTGGTGACGCACAAGCTGAAAACCGGCACCGTCCTTGGCTTCCCGGGCGCAAAGACAATCCCGCACGAAGCTCTCCTGGAACTTGAAGTCGAGGTGCTCTATCCTGCGGCGCTGGAGAATACCATCACCGCGGAGAATGCGCCAAAGATCCGGGCGCGCGTGATCTGCGAGCTTTCAAACGGCCCGACCACGCCCGAGGCGGACGTCATTCTCAACGCGCGCGGCATCCATGTGATTCCGGATATTCTCGCCAGCGCGGGAGGCGTGACGGTGTCTTACTTTGAAATGGTCCAGGACAACTACTCCTACTTCTGGGACGAAAACCGCGTTCATGAGCGACTCGACGCCAAGTTGACACGCGCATATCATGCCGTGCAGGAAGCGGTGAAGGAGAAGCGTGTTCACCCCCGACTGGGAGCGATGGTCGTTGGCGTTGCACGGGTGGCAGAGGCAGCAAAACTGCGGGGATGGGTCTGACCGATTGCGGATTGTGGATTGCGCCCGCCTGCCTCTCTGAACTCTCTGAGGCGGGCAGGGATTGCGGAATATGGTGCATTGAAAATTCGTAGTTCGCCGTTAATCTGATAATCGGCTCACAATTCGCACTTAACAGTTGATTCAATCCTGGACTTGCTGTAATATCTGTCGTTGTCACTGTTCTTTGACTGCACCCCCCTGGCGAGGCTTCCGCTTCGAGATCCAGGGGGAGGCTCGCTGCCGATGTCACGTGTGACCGGTCGATACGTGCTGCAGGTTGATGTGTCACGAACCCAGGGTATGACATGACCGTAGGCGTGCCTGTCGACACCGACCCGCACGAGCGGCGCGTTCCGCTCGTTCCCTCCGTTGTTCCCCTCCTTACAAAAATCGGCACATCAGTCCTGATGCAAAAGGGAGCCGGCGATGACGCCGGATTCCCCAAATCCAGCTATGAAGAACTGGGGGTGCGGTTCACAGACGACCGGACAGCGCTGTTCAGCGAGTCGGACATCCTGGTCCGGATGCACGGCTTCAGGGACGGCGACTCAGATCTCCCCCTTGTTCACTCGGGCCAGGTAGTCCTCGGGCTTCTCAATCCGTACAATACGCCCCAGGCAATTAAGACACTCGCCGAACGGGAAGTCACTTCGTTCGCCCTCGAATTTGTCCCCCGCATCGCCCGCTCGCAGTCCATGGACGCCCTCACGTCAATGGCCAGCCTGGCCGGCTATAAGGGTGTTCTGATCGCCGCCCACGAACTCAACAAGATATTCCCGATGACCATCACTGCCGCAGGGGCGATCAACGCCGCGAAGGTGTTTGTTGTCGGCGCAGGCGTGGCGGGCTTGCAGGCAATCGCGACGGCACGACGCCTCGGCGCGGTGGTCCAGGCGTACGACGTCCGTCCGATCGCCAAGGAACAGGTGGAAAGCCTCGGGGGGAAGTTCGTTGAATTGACCCTCGAAACGAAAGGAGCAGAGACGGCCGGGGGATATGCCAAGGACCTTGGCGAAGACTTCTATCGTCGCCAGCGCGAGATGATGCTCCAGGTGGTCGCGGAGAGCGATGCTGTGATCACTACCGCTGCAATACCTGGCAAGAAATCGCCGGTGCTGGTGACAAAGGAAATGGTGGAGCGGATGCGCCCCGGCTCGGTGATCGTCGACCTGGCCGCCGAAGGAGGGGGAAACTGCGAACTCACGAAACCGGGCGAGAACATCGTCTTCAACGGAATCAAGATCGTCGGTCCCATCAACCTCCCCTCGACGATCGCGTTCCACGCCAGCCAGATGTATTCGCGCAACATCGCAGCGTTCCTGCAGAACCTGATCAAGGAGGGGCGCATCACGATCGACCTCGAGGATCAGATCATTCGTGAGTCGTTGCTGACGCATCAGGGAGTGATCGTGAATCCCCAGATGCGCACCGTCCTTGGTCTGCCGGCACTGACTCCGCCCGCTGCCGTGTCCAACAAGCCCACGGGGACGCCATGACATCCGAACTGGAGATCGGACTCTACATCTTCATGCTGGCAGGCTTCCTCGGGTATCATATTATTACACGGGTGCCCCCTCTGCTTCACACGCCGCTGATGTCGGCAACCAACGCCATCGCCGGGATTTCGCTTGTCGGATCCGTTGTCGTCGCCGGCTCGGACTATGGGCCGTTCAGCACGGTGCTTGGGTTTATTGCCGTTGCCTGCTCATCGACGAACGTGGTCGGAGGATTCCTCATCACCGACCGGATGCTCAAGATGTTCAAGACGACGAAGGAGCAATCACGTGTCCGGCAGAAACGGCAGTTTGATCCACGGCTCATGCTCGGCATCCCGGTCCTCGTCGCAGGCATGCTCCTCCTTTTCTATTTTTCGGGAGAGCTCCGCCGGGATGCCGCATACTTCTTCACCGAGACGCTTCCCGACCAGGCGCTGAGGTACTTCTACATCGTCTCGGCGGCTCTGTTCATCATGGGACTCAAGGGGCTCAGCTCGCCGCGGTTTGCTCGGCGGGGTATGTTTGCGGCCGAGTTCGGCATGCTGTTGGCCGTCGTGGGAACCCTTTTCCACCATGAGATCATTAGCTACACCTGGATACTCATAGGGATGGCAATAGGAGCAATTATCGGCGGCACGATGGGCCTTCGCATTCCCATGACCGCGGTCCCGCAGCGTACCGCGCTTTCCCATTCGCTGGGCGCGTTGGCCGCCTGTCTCGTCGGTGTCTCAGAATACTTCCGGCACGACGGCGAGATGGGGCAAGTCATCATGACCGCCCTCGGCTTCGAGGTCATCGTCGGCGGACTGACGTTCACCGGCAGTCTGATGGCGGCGGCAAAGCTGCAGGGGTTGCTCCCCGGACATCCGATCACCTATAAAGGGCAGAACGTCATCAACCTGACGTTGCTAGCGGTCATCGTGGTCAGTCTGATCTCTCTGATCGTCGTCCCGGGGCAGCAGACGCTCTTCTCCGTCATGGTGGGGCTGTCGCTTTGCTTCGGGCTCCTCCTCGTGATCCCGATCGGTGCGGCGGACATGCCGGTCGTGATAGCGCTGTTGAATTCCTACGGCGGGCTGGCCGATGCGTCGATGGGATTCGTGCTGATGAACAAGATCCAGATCATCACCGGTTCACTTGATGGGACATCCGGATTCCTTCTCGCAATGCTGATGTGCCGCGCGATGAACCGCTCAGCGGTCAACGTGCTCTTTGGCGCGTTTGGCAAGGTCCGGGAAGAGGCTGCAGCGGAAATCGCGGCACAAAAAGGATCGACCAGGAGCATCCAGCCCGATGAGGTCCCCGGGCTGCTCGACGGTGCCCGGTCGGTGATTATTGTCCCCGGCTACGGCATGGCGGTCGCCCAGGCTCAACACGGTGTCGCGGAGCTGGCCAAGCTGCTGATTAAGCAGGGGGTCGACGTGAAGTATGCAATCCACCCTGTCGCGGGGCGCATGCCGGGGCACATGAACGTTCTTCTCGCTGAGGCGAACGTCCCGTATGACCAGCTCTACGAAATGGACCAGATCAATCCGTACTTCAATGAGGCCGATGTTGCGCTGGTAGTGGGGGCCAACGACGTCACGAATCCCGCCGCACGGAACAAGAAAGATAGCCCGTTGTACGGGATGCCGATCCTCGACGTGGAGAAGGCGAAGTCGATCATCGTCCTCAAACGCAGCCTCGCGCCCGGGTTCGCTGGCGTGGATAACGATCTCTACTTCAATCCGAAATGCATGATGCTGTTCGGAGACGCGAAAGAGAGTCTGAACAAGTTGTTTGCGGCGATGAAGGCGTGAGAGGTGGAGCCGCTTGTGAATGCTTTTTCCCCGTTCTTGCCCCATCCTCTCGCTCTCTGACTTCTGACTACTGACTTCTGATTTCTCCTTGTCTTCAGTCAGCCACACGTACGAAAAGATCTATCGCCTCGTTGCCAAGATTCCCCGCGGCAAGGTCGCCACCTACGGCCAGATCGCCCGGCTCGCCGGCATCCCGAACGGAGCGCGGCAGGTGGGATATGCACTCCATGCGATCCCGCCGGGGTTTCCTATTCCGTGGCAGCGGGTGATCAACAGCCGCGGAACGATTTCATTCCCGCGCGCTCACAGAAACCATGCGCTGCAACGGAGACTGCTCGAGAAAGAAAGGGTGAGGTTTACGGGCGGGGTCGTCGATCTAAAGAAATTTGGCTGGCGTCACCGCTGAAAGATCCCTGTCACCGATCCCCTCGCCAGGACATATCCCTCCATCTCCAGTTCGCACTCCTCGGGTGTTGAATAAGGACCGACGGGAATCGAGTCAACGCTGAGCGCGATGACCGTGATGACGTACTCGTGCGGACCGGAGTTCTTCGGTGGGTTTGGTCCGCCATAGCCGAGATCGCCAAAGGAATTGCGGAGCTCCATCGCACCGGGGGGCATCCGTTCGCGCGTGCCTGAAGCCCGTTCGGTGAGCTCCCGGAGGGTATGCGGGATATTGATGACGTACCAGTGATTCCAGTTCTTTGCCGCCGGGTGCCGGTCGATCATCGAGAGCACGAAAGACCGCGTCCCCTGTGGCACGTCTCCCCACTGGACAGGCGGTGAAATGTTCTGCCCTCCCACCACGTTCCGGTGCGCGTACTTGTTCGGAAAATACTTGCCGCTCAACAGTCCCGAACAATAGACCTTCATTTTTTCTTCACCTTCGTTCCTGCCGGCGTCGCAGCCACGACTTCCTTGATCGTCTCGCGGATCTCGTCCATCTCCACCCTTCCCTTGCGCAGGTAGCGGACGCCACGGGCTTGCAGTGCCATGATCTCCTTGAACGGGAGATCGCGGCCGGAGATGATAATGATCGGGATGTTTACCGTCTCTGGATCGTCTTTCAGTCTCTCAATGAAATCCATCCCCCCTTTTCTCCCCAGCGCGAGATCCATGAGAATGACCACAGCGTTGTGTTCCTTGGCCCAGCCCGTGATGTCGTCGCTGTGGACCGGGAACTGCACGCCCTCGAACCCATCGTCCTCGACAATGAACTTCAGCAGGTTGGAGAAGTCCATGCTGTCCTCGACGATGAGTACCGCCTTCTTCCCCGCCGATCGTGAAGTCGTCGTCATGTGGATGCACCGTTGTGGGAATCAATCCCGCGGAGCGCGGAGCGGGTTTACGCTATGTCAATCAACGTCGGGACGCAGTTCATATCATGCAAAGCTGCACATGCACCCACGGAATGAACGAAAAAGCATCATGGAACGCAATACGAGACATCACAGAAGGGGGCGCTTCTTGCGTCAAGAATAATTTATCCTTAAATTATCGCGATTTTTTGTCTCAACTACAGGAGATCAATACCCCCCATGAACCGCCTCTTGAAGCATCTCCTCGTCGGCACAGTGGTAGTCCTGATGGCTTCCTGTGCCGGCCTCAAGCTCGACCGGGTCGATTTTGGCTGGCCGGTCGAGAGCATGCTCACCGTCGACAACAACAGTATGATTGAGGATGTCCGTTACGGAGTCATTGCAGGGGTGGGAGGACTTGCCATGGAAGAGTTCCGGGACTCGACGGCCCTGCGCGGAACAAACGTGCGGCTGCTCCGAAGCGGCGCAGGATACTATTTCCTGACCGGTCCCCGCTTCAAGCATGTCTACGTCTTTGCTGCCGGCGAACACAGCCTGACACTCAACTCGGCGATCCTGGTGTCCGAGAACGGGTTGAAAGACCCCGCGCTCAACCAGCGCCCTCCGTACGTTGAGCTGATCGACGGCGACGGCTTCCGCTGCCTGCTCACCGCGGACGACATCGTGGAGGCCAGAAAATGAAGACCACACTCGCAATGCTTGTCGCCGCCCTTTGCGCGGCATACCCCCTGGCTGCCCAGCAATCCGACCTTGCGCTCAAGAAGTCATACGAGGCACGGTACAAAGCGATCGAGAATCGGCTCGATTCCGCTTCGACCCTTGAGGAGCTCGATTCGCTCAGGAACGCCATCCAGAAACTTGGGGAAGAGTACTCCTCGCGCGAGGCATTCCTCGACAAGGCGCTCTATCCAACGACGTTCCTCGAGAGCATATCGAGACTCCGGACGATTCAGGTGCTGACGTATGATCGGGTATATCTGATTACGACACAGGGGCTCAAAGTGAGTGAGCTTGAAGCGCGCGTCGCCTCGCTGACCACCCGGCTCGACTCGCTCACTGCCCAGCGTGACCAGCTCTTCGGCGAGCTTCAGGAGAGCCGCAAATCGATGAGTACCCTCCGGGAGGCAGTCAAGCGACTCACCGCCAACCTGGAAGCGAAGGACCGGCTGATCTTCGCGCTGGTGGATTCGATCTTCGTGCCCTATGGAAAAGACCTCCAGCAGGTGGCGGACGTGCACAAGGAGGCGATCGGACAGAAGCTGGAGAAGGCCAACGTCGTCACACGCGTGTACGAGATCGCGTCGGACAACGTCAAGTTTCTTGAAGTGACTCAACTTCAGGGGAGAGACTACGCAAACCTGATCGACCAGTATCAGACGTTTCGATCGCGCTGGTCCGGGCTGAAAGAGAAAATGGCAGACGTCGCAGCAACCAGTGCCGTCGTTCCCGCCGTAGGTAAGGGCGGCTCCAAGGGCCCGGCCATGAAGGGAGGGGGAAAAGAAATGCGCTCCGCTGCGGCCGGCGCTGCATCACAGGCAGAGCACGTCGACTCGGTCCTGAACGAGTGGCAGAGCCGCCTCTCAAAGGACTTCTGGGGCGGGCTTCAGAAGGAGTTCACCGCGGCGGGCGTGGCCGTGGCGCCGTTCAACGACGGCCCGTCATTCTCCAACAGCATCCGCACCTATGTCGCAACGCTGAAGGGGAGCACGCAGGACCCCGGCCCCTTTGTCGACATCGTCTGGAAACAGAGGATCGACAGGGAATGGCGCGACGCGCTGACCAAGGAGAGCATGCTCGGTAAGACCGAGTATGCCGCGCTGGACAAGCTGGTCAGTGAAGTCTCAAAGGAAACAATCGACCTCACGCTCGTCCTCTACCTCGTCGCCATCGTTGTCGTCATCGCGGCGATCTGGTTCTTCGTCTTCAGGAAGAAGGCGCCCGAACCGACGCAAGAGACTCCGCAACAGCCGTCATGATCAGGGGAAGAAGAACCTGATCCCGATTCCCCCTTCCGCCGTCGCTTCGGTGGAAGGAGCGAGATCCATTACGGGGGCGAACTCGAGGAAGACCTCGAGCGGCGCCCCCGGGATCCAATACGCCATCCCTCCCACGATCCGCAGTCCCAGGACGCTTTCATGTCGCGAAAAACCCAATCGTGCCCCCGGCCCCGCGTAGAGCACCAGCCGGTCCTCGCGCGGGAACACATTCATAAAGTGCCACACATAGTCAGCGTGCACCCGGAAGAAACCTGACCTGCGGAACGACCACGATATTCCAGCATCGATCGCGTTGGCCGACGAGGTCCACCCCTTAAAACTGAAGCCGGTGGGCTCACCGAGGATGATACCCGCACCGAACCCGCGCGACTGCCCCTGCGCCGACGAAGCCATCATCAACACCACGAAACACACACCGGCTGCGAGCTTCATCATGACCTGCTCCCCCCTGCTGTTGAATCATCCGTGAGTTTGAACCTGATACGCAACACTCCCTCTTCAAAGCCCGTCGATATGATCTTGAATCCGCCGATCTCGCCCGAGCGGCCGACATGCATACCGCTGCACGGACAGGCATCGTAGTCGCCGATCCTGATGATGCGCACGGTCTCGCCCGCCTCTTCCGGAAGTCGCGATAGGTTGAAATGGCGCGACGCCTCCTCCCGCCGCATATGCTCCTCGCGCACCGGGAGGTCGGCGGCAACGACCTCGTTCACTCTCCGTTCGATCTCGGCAACCTCCGCCGGCGAAAGGTCACGGTCGAAATGGTAGTCGCACTTCGACTTTCTTTTCTCAATGTGCGCACTGAACGACCTCCCGCGGTTAAACATCCTCACCATCGTCTGATTGAGGATATGCTCCGCCGAGTGCATGCGCGGGTCGTAATCCTTGGCCATAACCTGCGAATAACAGTTTTTCTGTGCTTCTATGATACATCCCCTGACGGAAACTTGCAACGGATTCCAGATTTTTTTCTTTTTTGCACAGAATCGAGAATTGCAGTATCATGTGACCGGCCTGCACAGGAGAACCCACCATGAGACATCAGCGCATAGCTCCGGCCCTCTTTCTTATCACGCTTCTTTCGGCGCTTCCGGTTTCCCCTCCTTCAGCCCATGCCGGCTCGTTCGCCGTCGAGAAGGGACAGTTCTTTCTCAATGGCAAGCCGTTCAGGATCATTTCAGGGGAGATACATTACCCGCGCATTCCGCGGGAGTACTGGCGCGACCGGATGATAAAGGCGAAGGCGATGGGGCTGAACACGATTTGCACCTACATCTTCTGGAACGCGCACGAGCCGCGGCCGGGGACATTCGACTTCTCGGGGGATCTCGACGTCGCGACATTCATCAAGACCGCACAGGAAGTTGGGCTCTGGGTGATGATACGTCCAGGTCCGTACGTATGCACGGAATGGGATTTCGGCGGGCTTCCGGCGTGGCTGTTGCGCGATCCGGAGGCACGGATACGATGCAACGAACACGAATTCATGGAGGCATCGCGTCGCTATCTGATTCGGCTCGGCCGGGAGATTGCGGGACTGCAGATCACCCGGGGCGGACCGATCATCCTCGCGCAGCTGGAGAACGAGTACGGGAGCTATGGGAACGACAAGGTGTATCTGGCCGAGTTGGGGCAATTATTTCGGGAGGCCGGGTTTACAATACCTCTCTACACATCCGACGGATCGGGATTATCTCAGCTTGAGGCCGGCGCCCTCCCCTCCGCATTGCCGGTTGTGAATTTCGGAGGAGGGGCGCAGCGGCACTTTGAGAATCTCGCATCGTTCCGGAGCGGCATCCCCGCGATGTGCGGAGAGTTCTGGTGCGGCTGGTTCACACATTGGGGAGATCAATCGTTTGGTGGGGCTGACATAGAGAAGCAACGAGCGGATATCGAGTGGATGCTGAATACGGGGAAGTCGTTTAACTTCTACATGTTTCATGGAGGGACCAATTTCGGGTTCTGGGCGGGGGCGAATTTCGGCGACCGGTACGAGCCGGATATTACGAGCTATGACTACGATGCGCCTCTCGACGAAGCCGGGCGGCCGACGGCAAAGTATTTCAATCTCAGGGAGGTCATCTCACGTTCGTCGGGCACGCCGCCGCCGGCGGTTCCAGGATCCGCTCAGACAATTGAGATCCCTGCATTCCTCCCGGACGCTCAGGCCGACCTTTTTGCGCATCTTGCCGGTCCAGTGGGGAGCGTACAGCCCCGGAGCATGGAATCGTATGGACAGAACCTCGGGATGATTCTCTACAGGACTCAGTTGATCGGGCCCCGTTCAGGAAAACTTGTCATCACCGAACCGCACGATTACGCGATCGTCTTCATCAACGGGAAGCGTATTGGCACAATTGACCGGGCCAGGGGAGAAACGGCGCTAGTCCTCCCTCCTCCCGATTCTCCTGAATCGCGGCTCGATATACTGGTCGAGGCCATGGGGCGGATCAACTTCGGCGGGAGGATGCTGGACCGGAAGGGGATCACCGACCGGGTAGAACTGGCGGGGGTTACGCTCATGAACTGGTCAGTCTATCCTCTCCCGCTGGATCATGGTTTCTTGAGGAGCCTCGCATACGACCTCCCCGACAGCTCGACCGGACCTGCGTTCTATCGCGGATCTTTCATGATCGATAAACCGGGCGACACATTCCTGGACATGAGTGCCTGGCAGAAGGGAGTTGTGTGGGTGAACGGGCACAATCTGGGCCGGTACTGGTCGATCGGACCCCAGCAGCGGCTCTATCTGCCTGCGCCGTGGCTGAAGCGCGGGAAGAACGAAGTATTGGTGTTGGAGCTGCAGGGTGGAGGGCCGAGGCAGACTGAGGGGAAGGCAGAACCTAGGTGAGAGGTGGAGGATTGAATCACTGCATCATCGGATCATTGGGTCGTTGGGCGGAGATCTGGGCACCAAATGACTCAGTGACTCAATGTTTCAATGACTCAATCCCCAGGCCAATACCCCGCCTATACAAGATCTTCGGATACTTGAGCGTTGATCAGGTCCCTTCGGTATCGAGCACCCTGGCAATCGCGGTGATGGTATTCCAGTTGCGCGTCGTGAAGGGTACTCCGAAGAGGCGGTCGAGCCTGCCTGCCCTGCCGTCAGGCAGGCATCGTACGTACGCTGGTTGTGCGCGGTGCCCCCTCCTGTCGGTTTACTTCGCGCCCGGCGGCCGGTAGGCGACCTTCTGTGCCCGGCGAAGGGCCTCGAGGGTCTCCTCGACGGTGAGTAGCGGCGTCGTCTCGAATTTCGACAACGCACCACCGCCGGTGATCGCAATCCCGACTGCGGCCATCGAGACGTTGTCAGGCGCTTCCCAGAGGCAGTAGCCGTCGTACGCGCCAAACGCGTACCAGAAGCCGTGCAGCTTTCCACCGGCTGACTCGATGTACTTGCGTGCAGCATCGCGGCGGTCTTCAGGGTTCTTCATCAATCGAGCCCAAGTCTCCGGCGTATAGCTGAACCTCGTTAAGTAGAAAGCCATGGCGAAATCCTCCTTCATGTCGGGTGGCTGTTGGTGATTAGACTGTTGAGCTTGCAGTTGCTGTGGCGGACTCGTTTGTGGTGACTGCACTTGTTGTTGGGCAACATTCTCCTGGGGCTGCTGTTTCTCTTGTTGGCATGCTGTGGCACCAATGAGAATGCATAAGAAAGCAGGTAGCCACAATCGACTCGATAAGACGTGTGGTATGTGGATCATAGAGACTCTCCTTGCTGTGACACACGTTGGTAATGAGCATTGGGCATAGCGCACAACTTCTGCCACAACAACGCAGCGGTATTTCCAACCTGCCTACCGTCTGCCTACCGACAGGGCAGGCGTCGTCGTGCCGGTTGTTAGCTGGCGCCCGGAACGAATGAACTATTGACATTGTATGCGTAATGTGATATCTTGGAGGCGTGAACATACTCTGGGATGATGACAAAAGTACCAAACTTGGAGCCGAACGCGGAATTTCGTTTGAGGGAATCGCTGTCCTCATCCTAGAGAAGAAGTATTTGGATGTCGTCAAGCATCCGAAACGCGCTGCACAGTGGATGTTCGTCATCCCGATCAACGGTTACGTCCACGTAGTGCCGTTTATTGTCGATACTGATGGAAACGTTATTCTCAAGACGGCATTCCCCAGCCGGAAATTCCACAAGAGATTTGGAGAGAAGAAGCCATGAAGGTGAAACTGGACAAGTATGAGCGTGAGATTGAGCGAGAAGCGGACATATATCGCTCACTCTCAAAAAAGGAGCGTGCAAAGCTCGAAGGGATCCTTGACAAGCTTCGGAAGACCCGTAACGTGAATATTCGCATATCGGAGTCGGTGTTGGAGCAGCTCAAGCGCCGCTCACGGGAAGAAGGCATCCCCTATCAAACGCTGATATCGAGCATCTTACACAAGTTTGTAACCGATCGACTGGTTGATGAGAAGTCGATCCGTCGTTCGCTGCAGCTACTGTCGTCCAGCCGATAAGCCACTTCATCTCCTTCGGAACTGTCCCCCTCGCCGGCAAAGCACAGGACGAGGACCTGTCTTCCCAGGCGCGGGTGGCTCGTCGGCGCTGGGGCGGCGACGAGCCCCAGGACGGTTTGCTACGGAGCCCAGCCGGGCAACCCGGCCGCCTGCTTCACCCACGTCGCCACCTGCGCCTCATCGAGATCGTCCGCGTGGATGTCGATCCAGCGTGCGTCCCTGCCCGTGCCTCCGGGCGGAACCGGTCGCAGTGACGTGCCTCGGAAGAAGGTCACCTTGACGTAGTGGGTGAAGACGTGGAACGAGAGGAACCAACCCTGGCCCTCGATGCCGTAGAACGGCGAGTTCCACTTCACGGCCTTGCGCACGTTGGGCGCGTTGCGAACGATGAGCGCGTCGAGGCGCCTGCCAATCGCGCGCTTCCAGCCCGGCATCGCGGCGATGTACGCCTGCACCGGGGCGTCGCCGTCGGCCTTCGCGACTTGTGGATTGCCGCCTCTAAGGTGTTTCATCGGCCTGGGCTACCCGCACCTGGCTTGGTCTTGGTGTCTGCCTTCGGCGGGGACTTGGACTTGGGGGCGCTGGAGCGGAGATTCTCTGCGACCGCGGCCTGGACTAAGGCCTTGAACGCCTCAGCATCGAGCACCTCTCCCTCCCGGATGTCGATGGCGCGACGCGTGTTCCCCTCGAGGCTGGAGTTGAAGAGCCCCCGAGGGTCCTCCAAGGAGGCACCTCGGGCGAAGGTTAGCTTGACCACCTGGTTGTAGGCCTCTCCCGTGCAGACGATTCCAACGCGGGACCACACGGGCACGCCCAATGGGTTGCTGGGCTTGACCCATTTGCACTCCTCCATGATGTCTGGGTCAGCCTCGCGGATGAGGCGGCGGACCTGCGCCAGGGTCTCGGCGCGCCAGCCACCGAGAGAACGGATCCGCTCGTCGATGAGACGAGAGGCCGCCGTCTCGGTCGCGTGCTCCGCTTTTGCACCTGCCCTGGCCTTCGTGACTGCCTTCGGCGGGGACTTCGACTTGGTCGCCGACCTGCGTGGCTTGCGGGCGTGCGACGTGCCTTTTGCCTTCGGCTCATTGCTCTTTGGTCGTTGCGCCACGGTTCACTCCCCCATTTGTTGTAATGCCCAACTCATGTTTCCCTTCTCCTCCCCTAGGTTCTTTGTTCGTCTGGTTTCTGAACGACACAGAAAAGATTTCCGTCCGGATCCTCCAACACTACAAAATCTGCCCCTGCCGGACAGCGCCACGGGTAGCGCCGAACTCCCAGCGCGACCAACCGGTCCACTTCGTCGCCCTGCCTGCTGGTATATAGGTCGAGGTGGAGCCAACTGCGGTGCTCAGCACGTCCGCTGCGTGCCTGGAACGAGAGATTTGGTCCCCTTCCTTTTGGATCACAAAGAACCACCCAGTCATTGCTCGTTGGCTCCCGAGGAATGTAGCGCAGAGCTTCCTGCCAGAATGCGACCATTCGCTTGAACTCAAAGCAATGGATCACGATTGATCCAATCCTCATCGTATGTCGTCTCGATACATTAGACGTGCTGCAAAACGCCTCATTAATTGAATCTTTGATTGCGCTTAGCGTTTCGGCAAACAACACTGTTGTCCCGCGAGCAGTTTAATGATTCTCCCAACTGACTCAGGTCTTGTGGAGCACCTTCTTGCCTGACGCGGTGAGCGGATGGAACCGCAGAAGAACGGCCCCGCTCTTGAATTGCTTCAACCTACTGAGCTTCAGATCCAATCTGTTGGTCATATCCTTGAACAGAGGCGTGCCGTTGCCTATGGCGATTGGGTCGACCAGAATCTCGTACTCGTCGATCAACCCCTCTTGGGCAAGTTGGGCAACCAAGCTTCCACTACCAAGGATCGTCATGTCCTTTTTCGCGGTCCGCTTGAGTCCTCTCACTGCCTCTATCAAATTCTTCCCTACAACCCTTGTGTTGTGCCACTCTGCATTCTTCATGGTTCGCGAGAAGACAAGCTTCTCGGCCTTGTTCATTCCGTCGGCAACCTTCGGAAATGCCTCCTTTGCCATCGGGGTTGGCCAAAAAGCTGCCATCATCTCGTATGTCTTTCGACCGAAAAGGAGGATATTACCTCGCCGTAGAGATTGCTCGGAGAACTTGGCTTCCTCTTTTCCGTGATGATGCCACGTGGTGTCTTCTCCGGGACCTTTGAAGAAACCGTTGAGTGTGACAAAAGTGAACGCAGTGAGCATTCTCATAGAACCCCTCGTAAGTGATGAATGGTCGGCACTCATTGGACGCGCGCGCAACAATACTTCATGAACTCTGCTGCAATTTCGCCAAACGTCTCCTGCAACCACGCACCGCCGAACTCTTTCTCTTTCAATTGACTGAGGCGATGAACGAACTCTTTATGTCATGCCCAGCTAAGCTTCACCTGCGCCTCACCAAATGACGTGAGTGTCGTAGGTGGCGCTGTTATGCGCAAGGCGTCGCCGTATTCGTCCGTTGGAACCGC
This sequence comes from Bacteroidota bacterium, assembly GCA_040756745.1. Taxonomy (GTDB): domain Bacteria; phylum Bacteroidota; class Ignavibacteria; order UBA10030; family UBA6906; genus JBFLYO01. The sequence goes on along the minus strand of JBFLYO010000034.1, from coordinate 802 downwards.
TCATGGGATGCATCTATTGCTCAACGGGAACCCAAACCTCAATGTCGCCCTGAAGGTGATCTTGGCTTCTAACGTTGCAGTATTTTTCAAAATCGAATGGCATTGCTACCTTCAGCCCTTTCGCCGGAATGTACTCCCTGTACAGATACTGTAGCGCCTCGTCGATCCCGTCCACACCCCCGATGACTTTCTGAACGGCATAGGTACATCGGGGGACAGTTTTCGTCAACATTCTGATTGGCACAGTGATCCCGGGGTTCGTTTCAATGGATGCCATATAGGTGAATTCAAATACGGCGGGAAATGTCGGTGGATACACTTGAAGACCGTAAAGGTTCTTGTCAATTCGAGACAAAGCAAGTTCGTCTGCGACCTTCCCGAAATGCACCCAGGCATCGTGAAAGCGAACCTTGGACGGATTGCCATAGAGAACGACACCCATCAGATCTACGGGTCCAAATGATTCAATTCTTGTTGACTGGTTCATATGTGATGTCCGTTTCTACTTTCAGTGGCGGCGCGTTGCACATAACGTCTCCCGCAACCACGTTTATCCCGGCGTACTTTGTCGGGGCAAGGCCGAGCCCAATGCTGTTTCTTTTTTGGTCCCGACTACATCGGGAAGCGAGGCCTTGAGCGATCCCGACGAAGTCGGGACAGCGACGTGGTTGCGGGTGTTAGGCAGAGTGCGACGCCCCCTGCTGTGCTTGACTATATCCTGATTTGGTACTAATTTGTTCACATCATATAGGAGGAGGACAAGTGCCAATCATCAAGTCCATATCCAGCCTGAGACACCGCA